>CALFAV010000008.1 GCA_937946835.1 uncultured Verrucomicrobiae bacterium
TTCCGCGTTGCATCGCCGGCCGGTTTTTCTTTGTTTGAGCTGACACGAACCATGCCCGACACCGCCGGGCACACCTACGACGAGAGCAAGATCAAGACACTGTCCTCGCTGGAGCACATCCGGCTGCGCACCGGCAGGTACATCGGCCGTCTCGGCTCCGGCGCCCCTTACGACGACGGCATCTACGTGCTGCTCAAGGAGGTCGTGGACAACGCGGTGGACGAATTCATCATGGGCTTCGGCCGGGAGGTGCGGATCGAGATCGAGGGCCCGCGGGCGCGCGGGCGCGACTTCGGCCGGGGCATCCCGCTTGGCAAGGTGGTGGACTGCGTGTCCACCATCAACACCGGCGCGAAGTACAACGACGACGTGTTCCAGTTCAGCGTGGGCCTCAACGGCGTCGGCACCAAGGCGGTCAACGCCCTGTCCCGGCACTTTCTGGTCCGCAGCCACCGGGAGGGGCGGTACGTCGAGGCGGTCTTCAAGCAGGGCCGGCTCAAGAAGCAGACCGAGGGCGCCACGCGCGAACCGGACGGCACCTATGTCGAGTTCGAGCCGGACCCGGAGATTTTCCGGGAGTTCGAGTTCCGGCCCGAGCACGTCGAGCGCCGTCTGCGCCACTACAGTTATCTCAACACCGGGCTGCGGCTGGTCTTCAACGGCCGGACCTTCCAATCGCGGCTGGGGCTGATGGACCTCATCCTCGATGACCTGCGGGCGGACGGCAGCGAGCCGATCTACCCGCCGCTGCACTACACGATCAAGATGCTCGAGTTCTGCTTCACGCACACGAACTCGCGCCACGGCGAGACCTTCTACAGCTTCGTCAACGGCCAGTACACCAGCGACGGCGGCACGCACCTGAGCGCCTTCCGCGAGGGCCCGCTCAAGGCCGTGAACGAATACGCCGGCAAACAGCACGAGGGCGACGACGTGCGCGAGGCGATGATCGGCGCCATCGCCATCCGCCTCAAAAACCCCGTCTTCGAATCACAGGCCAAGAACAAGCTCGGGAACACCGAAATCCGCGCCGAGCTGGTCAACAAGGTGCGCGAGGAACTGCTCCAGTTCTTTGGGCGCAATAAGCCCATCGCCGAGCAAATTCTCGCCAAGGTCGAGGACACCCGCCAGTTGCGCCGCGAACTCCAGGAGGTCAAAAAGCTCGCGCGTGAACGTCCCCGGGCCATCAGCCTGCGCATCCCCCAGCTCAAGGACTGCCGGCAACACTTCGACAAAAAGCGCGACCGCGGCCGGGGCACGATGCTCTTCATTTGCGAGGGCCAGTCCGCCGCCGGCTCGATCACCAGTTGCCGCGACGTGAACACCCAGGCGGGCTTCGTGCTGCGCGGCAAACCGCTCAACGTCTGGGAACTCAAGCGCGACGCGATGTACAAGAACGACGAGCTGTACCACCTCATGCAGGCCCTCAATATCGAGGACAGTCTCGACGGCCTGCGCTATGAAAAGGTCATCCTGGCCACGGACGCGGACGTGGACGGCCTCCACATCCGCAATCTGATGATCACCTATTTCTTTCGGTTCTTCGACCCACTGGTCCACGCCGGGCACCTGTACGTGCTGGAGACCCCGTTGTTCCGCGTCCGCAACAAGGACCGCACGATCCACTGCTACAGCGAGGCCGAGCGCGACGCGGCGGTGCGGGAACTGGGCGGTCGGCCGGAGATCACCCGCTTCAAGGGCCTGGGCGAGATCAGCCCGAAGGAATTCGCCCAGTTCATCGGCCCGGCCATGCGGCTGCGCCGGGTCGAATACGCGCCCCGGCCCGAGGCCGCGCCCATCCTGGACTTCTACATGGGCCGGAACACCCCCGAGCGCCGCGACTACCTCCTGGAGCGGCTGGTGGTGCCGGCCGAGGAGTGAGGCCGGTCTTTGCGGCCACGGGGCCGCCGTGCCGCGCCCTCCATCCCTCGGCTGCGCCTGCGTGAAGAATTCCTGCTTCCGAAGGAGGTCTGAAAACCGCTGCCTCGTGGGACACCGCAAGGGTGGAGGCCCACCGCGGCGATCTGCTCAACACCGTGACCACTGGCGCGGCTTACCTCGAACATTTTGATCACGTCCTGGCGGCATCATTTGGGGCGTTCTCCGCTGCCCGAGGCAACTCGGGGGCCGCGGATGTTTCCATCCGTTTGACCTGCCCCGGCCGGTTGTCCCGGACATCCCACTGCACCCCGCGAGGACTTCCCGCCTCGCGGGTAGATGGCCGGTAAGTTTCCCAGTTGCTGATTGCGCCGCTGCTGACGGAGGGATAAAACGCCCTGGCATGACCTCGCGGGTGATCATCGTGGGCGCCGGGCCGGGCGGACTGGCCGCGGCGATGTTGCTGGCCCGGGCCGGTTGCAAGGTGACCGTGCTCGAAAAACAATCGCAGGTCGGCGGTCGCACTTCGCCCGTGGAGATGGACGGGTTTCGATTCGATCTGGGACCGACTTTTTTTCTCTATCCACAGGTCCTGGAGGAGATCTTTGCAGCGGTGGGACGCGATCTGCGGCGCGAAGTGCCCATGAGGCGGCTCGATCCGCAGTACCGCTTGATCTTCGGCGCCGGCGGTGAGTTGTTGTGCACTTCGGATCCTGAACGCATGGCGGCCGAGATCGCCAAGTTGGCACCGGCGGACGCCACCGCCTTTCGGCGGTTCCTGGCGGACAATCGGGTCAAGCTGGCCAAGTTTGCCCCCTGCCTGCAGGCGCCATTCCTGGGCTGGACGGATTTACTACAACCGCGCCTGCTTGCTGTGCTGCCCCATTTGAAGCCGTGGAAATCGCTCCACGCCGAGCTGGCCGGTTACTTCAGCGACCCGCGGCTGCAACTGGCCTTCACCTTCCAGTCAAAATACCTGGGCATGTCGCCGTTCCAATGCCCGAGCCTGTTTTCCATCCTGTCCTTTCTCGAATACGAGCATGGGATCTGGCATCCGATCGGCGGTTGCCACAGCCTGACCCGGGCGATGGCCCGCGTGGCTGCTGATCTGGGAGTCGAGATTCGACTGCGCGAGCCGGCGGAGGAAATCCTGTTTGAGGGCCGTCGTGCCGTGGCGGTCAGGACCCCGCAAGGGGAACAGCCGGCGGACGCGGTGGTGGTGAACGCCGATTTCGGCCACGCGATGACCACGCTGATCCCCAATCGGCTGCGACGGAAATGGACCGACGCCGTCATTGCCCGCAAGCGATTCTCCTGCTCAACCTACATGATGTATCTGGGCATCGAGGGCCGTTACGACCAGCTCCAGCACCACAACATCTACATCGCTGCCGACTACCGGCGAAATCTGGAAGAAATCGAAAACGAGCATGTGCTCAGCGAAGACCCGTCGTTTTACGTCCAAAACCCGTGTGGCACCGACGACACCATGGCGCCGCCCGGACATAGCACACTTTACGTGCTGGTGCCTGTGAGCCACCAACATCCGAACATTGATTGGGCCAGGGAGCGCGACCGCTACCGGCAAGTGGTCCTGCGCCAACTGGCCAAGATCGGTTTGGATGACCTGGAACGGCGCATCCGGTGCGAGCGCGTGATCACGCCGGCGGACTGGGAGAACCGTCTGGGAATTTACAAGGGCGCCACGTTCAACCTCGCCCACAATCTGGGCCAGATGCTGCACCTCCGTCCGCGCAATCGGTTCGAGGAATTTGAGCGCCTTTATCTGGTGGGAGGCGGCACCCACCCCGGCAGCGGCCTGCCGGTCATTTTTGAATCGGCCAAAATCAGCACGCAATTATTGCTTGCGGACCTCGGTAACCGGTCGGCACCGCTCGGAATGTGACCGGCCCCCTGGTCTGGCCGGGCCGGGAAGCCGGCTCGTGATCAACCACCCCTTGGGTCCGCCGGTTTTAACCGGCTCGGCGGCTCACACGTTGCAGGCGGGCCCGGTTGTATCGTTGCACCACGATGCAGGGCAGATTGGCCCCCAGCGCGTACGCGATGACCACCAGGTCGCCCCACCAGGGATTCCACAGAAAAAAAACCGGCGTGCACGCCAGGGCCGCCCAATGGCACAACTCGCCCCGCCAGGTCTCGCGGGCAAACTGCTCCAGGTGCCCGCGGTCCGTACGGGCCAACCGGCCCTTGGGAAAGCCGCCTTTGAACCAGCGGGCCGCATCCGGCAGCCGATGCTTCCAGCTTTTGATACGGAAGACGGCTTCATAGAACCGGCCCCCAGCTTCCCACCGAAAGGCCGGTCCGGGGTTGAACCATCGGGCCGGCATCCGCGTGAAGCCCCAGGCCAGGCCCATCTGAATCGCCAGCCAGCCGCCCACGTTCAAGGCGATGATCCCGGCGATGGGCAGTTCAATCGGCACGAATCTCCCGTCCTTTCCAGGTGACCCGTTTGCCGACGCACATGGCCGCACGGGCGAACACGACGAAGAAGAACAGGAGCGGCACGGGATACAGCAGGGCGGTGAACCCGCGAAACGCGCCGATCTGCCGCGCAAACCAACCCACCTGCGCCGCGCACAACAGATACGCGGCGCCCCAGTGCCATCCGTTACCTGTCACAACCCAGCCGATAGGCGCGAGCATCAGCCCGATCTTCCACGCCACCACCAGCAGCAGCACGCTCCGCGGTGTCTGGCCGGCCCCCGCGGCGAAACCCTTCGTCCAGCCGGCAATCAATTCCCGCAGCCCGTTCGGATACATGCGGAACGCCAACACGCCGCGCCCCGTGACACTGCGGGTCGGAATACCAGCGGCGCGGAATGCCTGCGCCAGAAAGCAGTTTTCCAGGGTCCGGCCCCTGACCGCCGCATGCCCTCCCACGCGCCAGTAACTGTCGCGGTCCACGAGCAACATTTGGCCAAACAGCCCGTCCGGCACTGTCCCGAAGGTCATGTTGAGGTTGAAAAACAACGAGAGGTCTTCATCGAGCCGGCGCACGGCGTGGAACGGTCCGACGGAAAACGCGCCGGCGGGCGCACCTGTTGGTGGCTCGGTCGGGCGCTGCGAATCGCCACGCGGGCAGGAGCTCGGGCTTGGCCGATGCGCCGCCACAAGACTGCGATAAGCGTCGAGTATCCGCGACAGGCCCTCCGGCTCGAACCACGTATCCGCGTCCAGAAACAGCAGCCAGTCACCCCTCGCGGCCTGCGCGCCCTGATGACACGCCCAGGTCTTGCCGCGCCAACCCCCGGGCAATGGCTGCGACGCCAGGACCGTCGCGCCGTGTTCCCGCGCAACGGCGGCCGTGCGATCCGTCGAGCCGTCGTCCACCACGAGGATTTCACACGGCTTCACGGTCTGCGTGGCGATAGAGCGCAGCAGCGTGGGGAGATTCTGCTCTTCATTGCGGGCCGGGATGATGATGCTGATTGATTGAGACCGGTTGCCGCTTTCACTCCGGCCACAAGGCCGCAGTCTGGGCAGCAGGAGAAAACCCGCGGCCCAGAGCAGGAGGCTCACAAGCAAAATGGCAGCCGTGGTTCCCATCGAACGATTGTTTTCTCCAGCGACTGGTCTCGGCGGAGAACCCAGAGCATGGCGTTTGGCTGCGAATTCAGGTGTTGAACCCCGGTGGGGGGCTCGTGGGGGGGCACGTTGGGGAAGGCGGATGGCTGCGGAAGGTTGTTCCACGGTCCAGCGCCATGGGGCCGGGCACGAATGGTGGCATCCCCGCAGAGCTCTAATGGGGCGATGCCGCCCTGGTCAGGCTCGGTGGAAGCGGGGCGAGTTGAGGGTTCAGGCTGACGCTCGCAAAGTCCGTGGCGCGTTCTGGGAAGGCCGCTTCGCTTTCGACAACCGATGAGAGGTATTACTTCGAGGAGCAGAGCCACCCGACGCGGTGATTGATTCCGAAATTGGCTGTGCGTCTCCATGAGTCTTATGGGCGGTTTGGGGTCAATGTTTGTCGGTTGGCGGGGTTTCGCGGAGGGCGAACAAGTCCTGCTCCGCGGGCGCAGTCCTTCGCTCGGCGACCCACTCTTCCGCCGCCGGCATGCGAGGCTCAACCAGCGCCAGAGCGCCTCTCTTGAGCAACTCGCGGTTGCCCTTGGGCACATCTTGACCGGCGCGGACGAGGAGGGGACACCACCCCGCTTTCAAGACTTCGACGGCCCCGGCCCATGTGCCGCCCTTCTCGGGCTCGCTGCTCACCACCAGCGCGAGTTCCGCCAAGCCGTAAATGACCTTGTTCCGGCCCATTGCCGCGCCAACCGAGAATCCCGCTGTCGGTGCGTAGGGCGTCAGGAGCGTCACGCGGCGGTCGAGCAGCCATTGCCGCATCTCCGGCGCGCGGATGGTGTGCTCCAGGCTGTCGGCCAGCACGCCCACACACTGACCGCCAGCGTCGAGCGCGGCGTTCATCGCGATCAGATCGGTGCCACGCGCCCCGCCCGAGACGATGGCGAAACCCTCGGCGACCGCGCGGCGGGCAAACTCTTGCGCGAACGCGGCTCCGGCAGGATCCAGATTCCGCGAACCGACCACGGCGACCTTGCGATGCGAAAGCAGGGCTATTTCGCCGGCGCCAAAGATCACCGTCGGCGCTTGGTGTTTCAGCGTCTCACGCAGGCGGGGCGGGTAATGCCGGTCCGCGCGGGTGGCGACCCACATCCCGCGCGAGAACAGGCCGTCGAGTTCCACGGCGACACGTCCGCTGCGACCAAGCAGGCGCACGATTCGCTCCGCCTCGTTGGGCGTGAGCCGGAGTTCGCGGACGAGGCAAGCGGCGTCGTGTCCCATGAGCGCGGCGGGGCGTTTGAGCGAGGAGGCCCGGATCTTGCGGGCAAGCTGATTCCACTCGGAAAGCGTGAACGGGGCGGGCGCGTCCGGCACCGCGGGCTGGGCGGCGCCGAAGGAAGAGCAGAGCAGCAGCATTGCCAGCCCGTCATCGGTGAGGAGTTCCGGGGGAGTCATGGGTCATCACAGTTCAGCCGCCGCGCGGCGAGGCCTTGGCGAGCGCGAACGGATACACCGGGCCGCTGCCGTGTCGTTGCAGCATGACGGCCAGCAGCGTCAGCGTCCACCCGGAATCCACCACGTCGTCCACCAGCAGCACCGGGCCGCGCGGCACCGCGTCACCGACGGCGAACGCGCCGAGCAGATTGCGGACTTGGTGGACGCTGTTCTGCATTTCTTTCTGCGGGGGTGTGGGGCGTGTCTTGCGGAGCACGGGCGCGAAGGGCAAAGCGAGCTTTGCAGCCAGGCGCCGGGAGAAACTCTGCGTCAGCTCAGGCCGATTCAGCGAAGGCACGCAACAAATCCACTCCGGCGCGGGATCGGGCTTCCATTTGTCGCGGACCAATCGCGCGGCGGCCTCGACCAACTCATCCGCAAACGCGCCGGTTTCGTATTTGCCGCGTGCGACCAGTGGCCCCCAACCGGCGTCGCCGTAAATGCAGAGCACGCGCCCGGGCTGCGCACGCAAGCTGGCCGGAATGGTCGTTTTCGGCCTGCCCTCGCGCTCGGTTTCGACTGCTTGCGGCAGGACCTTGTGGAGGTCGGCCAGCACCGGCTTGGGCCAGCGTTCGCGCGGTTCCAGCACCACGGCGTCGCCGCGGAGGAAATCCACGGCCTCCAGCGCCACTTGGCGCGGCACGGCACGGCGGTGCTCATGGTGGGAGCAATTCATGCACTTGCCACACGGTGCCGCAGCGGGATCATCCAGGGTGCGCGACAGAAACTCCATCAGGCAACCCCGGTGCGCCACGTAACGTTGCATTTGCCCCAGTTCCTCGCGGCGATGCTTCGTGACGCGCTCCCACTGTTCGACTTCCGGGCTCCACGGAACGGGGGTGCGACTCCAACAGCCTTTCTCGTACTGTACTGCGCCGTCCACTTCGAGGAGCTTGAGCGCCTTCTCGATCGCGCCGCGACCGTGGTTCAGCTCCGCGCAGATGCCGCTTATCGTCATGCCGCCGCCACGCTCCAGCACCCGGAGCACGCCCTGCACCACTTCGAGCGGCGGAAACGCGGTGCGGATGAAATAGTCGGTGATCTCATCATCTTCCCGGCCGCTGAGCAGGATGCCGAAGGCGTTGTCCACCGCGCGCCCGGCGCGACCGACCTGCTGGTAATACGCGACCGCCGAGCCGGGCCGCTGGAAATGGACCACGAAGCCGAGGTCCGGTTTGTCGAAACCCATGCCGAGCGCGACGGTGGCAACCAGCGCCTTGAGTTTGTTGTCGAGGAGCAATTGCTCGGTTTCAACACGGAGGTCGCCATCGAGATCGGCGTGATAGGGGCGGACGGCGATGCCTTTCTGCTGGAGCCAGTCAGCCACGCGGCGCGTGTCCTGAATGGTGAGGCAATAGATGATGCCATTGCCGGGCAGTTGTGGGACGAAATGCGCCAGCCACGCGAGCCGCTCGGCCTGATCGTCGAGCCGGATGTTGAACAGCCGCAGCGACCGGCGCACCAGCGGGCCACGCAGGGTGTGGAGGTCGGCAATTTGGGATTCGACGTCCCGCACAACCCGGTCGTTGGCGGTAGCGGTCGTGCACAGCACCGGCACGCGCGGCGGCAGGTAGCGCAGCACGCGGACGATGCGGCGGTAGTCGGGCCGGAAGTCGTGGCCCCAGTCCGAAATGCAATGCGCCTCGTCCACCACGAACAGCCCGATGCTGCCTTGGATGAGCGGCAGGAGTTTCTGCATGAACTCCGCATTGCCCAGGCGCTCGGGGGCGACGAGCAGCACGTCGCAGCGGTTCTCACGCAACGCGGCCTCGACTTGTGGCCACTCCTCGAAATTGTCGCTGTGGATCGTGGCCGCGCGGATGCCCAACCGCTCCGCCGCGAGTATCTGGTTGCGCATCAGCGAGAGCAGCGGGCTGATTAGGAGCGTGGGGCCGGCGCCCCCGTCGCGGAGAATCTTCGTGGCGAGAAAATAGACCACGCTCTTGCCCCAGCCAGTGCGTTGGACGACGAGGAGGCGCTGACGTTCATTGGCGATGCGGTCCACGGCTTCCCATTGGCCGTGGCGGAACTGCGCCGTCGGGCCGAGCATTTGCCGGAGCAGTTGGAGTGTGGCATCGCGGGTCATGGGGTGTGTTCAGTCCGGCTCTGGTCCCACGCGACAACTTTCTTCGCCACGTTCTGACCGCAAAGGATGACCATGGGCATGCCGCCGCCGGGGTTCACCGAGCCGCCCACGAAAAACAGGTTCGGGTAGCGCGGGCTTTGTTTGGGCGCTTTGAAGGCGAGGTTCTTCCAGCGGTCGGCCACCACGCCGTAGATGGAGCCTTTGTTCGAGTAGTATTGTTCGCGGATGTCCAGCGGCGTCCAGCAATGCTCGAACACGATGTGCCGCCGCAGGTCTTTCAGGCCCATCCGCTCCAGCTTGTCCAGCACGCGCTCCTTGAAGGCCAGGTAGTCGGCGCGGGCCAGCGGCCGGGCGTCATCAATGTAGGGGATGTGCGGCAGAATCTTCAGCCCGTCGCAGCCGGGCGGGGCGACCGTCGGGTCGGTGCGCGAGGCGCAAACCAGATAAATGGTCGGGTCGGGCGGCAACTGGCGTTTGCGGAAGACGGTGTGGAAATGCGCCTTCTGGTCGGCTGAAAAAAAGAAGTTGTGGTGGGCCAGTTGCGGATACTGGCAGTCCAGGCCCAGCTCCAGCACCAGGCCGGAGCAGGCCGGCTCGAACTTCCGCAGGGTGCGCAGGAAGGCCGCGTCCTCGCGCAGGAGCCTTTCGTAGGCCGGGATGACCTCCATGTTCGAGACCACGATGTCGGCGGGGTGGAACTGGCCGTCCCGGGTGACGATGCCGGTCACGCGGTCGCCGTTCTTGCGGATTTCGGCAACCTCGCTGTTGAGCCGGACGCGCACGCCCAGTTCGTCCATGAGCCGTTGCAGGCCCAGCGCAATGCCGTAAAGGCCGCCGTCCACATACCACAGGTCGTACCGGAACTGGATGGTCGGCAGGCAATTCATGAACGCCGGCGCGTGGTAGGCCGACGAGCCGACGTACTTGATGAAGTAGTCGAAGATGTCGCGCAGGTGGCGGGTCTTGAGAAACCGCGCCACCCCGCCGTGCATGGTGCGGAACAGGTCGAACTTGAGGAAGTTGCCCAGCCCGTAAAACCGCCGGAACTCGGCGGAAGTGTCCAAGCCCTGCTCGAAGTAACCGGCGTTGACCAGGTCGTACAGCCGGCTGGCGTAATCCAGGAACCGCTGCACGTTGGCCGGGTCTTCGCCCACCTTCCGCGCCTCGGCGGCCATCCGATCCGGCTCCGGATACAGGTCCACCACCGCGCCGTCCTCGAAGAAGTTGCGCCAGTGCGGTCGCAGGGGGCGGATGGGGATGTAATCTTTCATCTGCCTGCCGCAGCGCTCGAACAGCCGCGCGAAAATGTGCGGCAGGCTGAGGATGGACGGGCCGAGGTCGAACGTGTAGCCCCGGGCCTTGAGCACGTTGAGCTTGCCGCCGATCTGGGCGTTCTTCTCGAAGACCTCGACCTCGTAGCCGGCCTGCCGCAGCGAGATCGCGGCGGACAAGCCGCCCAAGCCGGCGCCGATGATGATGACCTTTTTCTGGCTCATGGTGAGGTAGGTGAATCAAGTCCCAGCCGGGCCAGCCGGGTCCGGGCGAGGTGATTGGCCGGCTGAAGCGCCAAAGCCTGTCGGTAGCTGCGGGCCGCGGCTTCCCGGTCGCCCAGTGCTTCCTGAGTGCGGCCCAAGAACCACAGGGCACTGGCCCGACCCCAACGGGGTTGCAGTGGGCCGGCAGGCTGGTCCGCTTCGGCGGCAAACAGGCGGTCCGCTTTTTCGAGGGCGTCCAGCGCCTTGCGCAGCTCGGCTGCGCCGCGGGCGGTTTGCAGGTGGCAAGCACCCAACAGGTAGCAAACGCGCGGGTTGTCCGGGCCGTGGCGCAGGGCCTGTTGACGGTGGCGATTGACGCGGCTGCCCCACCGCAGTCCACGCCAGGCATTGTCCCGGATACGCAGCCCGTAGAGCGTGCCCAGCATGGCGTGGGCTTCGGCGTGGGCGGGGTCCAGTTGGAGCAGCCGTTCGAGGGCCTGCACCGCCGCCTGGTTGGCGGCGGTCGCCTGCGGGCTGACCGTGGGCGCATCCGGGTCGCCCCGCAACGCCAAGGTCCGATGGAACTCAGCCACGCCCAGCCAATACCACGCCGGGCCGGAGTCGGGTTGGTTGGTGGCGCATTGTCGCAAGGCGGCCGCGGCAGTTGTCAACCGCCCGGTGTCCCAGGCTTGATAGCCTTCCTGAAAGGCGGCCACGCCCGCGGCCAGGGCGGAAGATACCTCCTCCGCGGCCCGCATCGACCCCGCCAACGCCAGACTCAACACTCCGAGCTTCAGCCACCGGTTCATCGCTTGACGGGCTTATATCGGCAGGTCGAACTTGGCCCAAGTCAATTATGGACATTCCTGCGCTGGTCCGCCGCCAACGTGACTTTTTTCGGTCGGGGGCGATGCGGCCCGAGTCCTTTCGCCGGGAGCAACTGCGTCGGTTGGAAGCGGCCCTGTTGGCCGACGAACCGGCGCTGCTGGAGGCGTTGCGGGCCGACCTGCGCAAGCCGGCGCAGGAAGCCTGGGCCAGCGAACTGGGCCTGGTGCTGAGCGACGTGCGCCATGCCCTGCGCCATCTGCATGACTGGATGCAGCCGCAACGCCGCCGCGCGCCGTGGTTGGCCTGGCCGGCGCGGGCCTGGGTGCAACCGGAACCCTACGGTGTGGCCCTCATCCTGGGGCCGTGGAACTACCCGGTACAATTGCTTTTGTCCCCGCTGGTCGGCGCGCTGGCCGCCGGCAACTGTGCGGTGGTGAAACCGTCCGAGCTGGCCCCGCAGACCGCTGCCGTGCTGGCGCGCCTGCTGCGGGGAATATTCCCCGAGGAATACGTGGCCGTGGTGGAGGGCGGGCCGGAGATGGCCGAGGCCCTCCTGCGCGAGCGGTTCGACCACATCTTCTTCACCGGCAGCACGGCGGTCGGCCGGGCGGTCATGGCTGCTGCCGCGCGACACTTGACCCCGGTCACGCTCGAGCTTGGCGGTAAGTGCCCCTGTCTGGTCTGCGCCGATACGCCGATAGAAGTAGCGGCGCGGCGGATTGCCTGGGGCAAGTTCCTCAATGCAGGTCAGACCTGCGTGGCGCCGGATTACGTGCTGGTCGAGCGGGCCGTTGCGCCGGCGTTGCTGGCGGCTCTGCCGCGGGTGCTGCGCGCTTTTTACGGAGACGACCCGCGGCAAAGCCCGGACTACGGCCGCATCGTCAACCGCCGGCACTTCGACCGGCTGATCGGCTACCTCAACCAGGGCCGGATCGTGTGTGGCGGCCAGCATGATGCGGCCGAACTGTATGTGGCGCCGACGATCCTAGCTGACGTGCCACCCGACGCGCCGGTGATGCAGGAGGAAATCTTTGGCCCCATTTTGCCCGTGGTTGAGGTGGCCGACCTGGACGCGGCGCTGACGTGGCTGCGCGACCGGCCCACGCCCCTGGCGCTTTATCTGTTCACCCGCGACCGCCGGACGCAGGCGCGCGTGCTGGCTGCGACCCGCTCGGGCGGTGTCTGCCTCAACGACACCGTGCTGCACATCACGGGCAAAGACCTGCCGTTCGGCGGCCTGGGCGAAAGTGGCATGGGCCGCTATCATGGCCGGGCCAGCTTCGACTGCTTCAGCCACCAACGCGCCGTGCTACGCCGGGGATTTACCTGGGATTTGCCCGGCCGCTTTCCGCCCGCCCGGCTGTCGCTAGCGGCTTTGAAGCGCCTTGGCCGGCTCTTGCTGGGGCGGTAACCCGCCGACCACCTTTCCGGGTATTGGAAAAAGGATTGCCAAGGAGCAAGTAGTCCGCACCTTGTGGCCGCCTGCATGAGCCAGTTCGCTGCCAAGCTGCGCGAGTTCGCCGACGCTCTCCGGCGCAATTTTCGCGTCGGCATCCCGGCCAACCCCGAGGACCAGCTCAAGTCGGGTGTCCAGCAGGTGCTCCAAGCCGCCGCGCCCGGCATTGAAACCCGCACCGAGGCGCACGCGGAGGTGGAGGCCCGGCCGGACATCGGCGTCGCTTCCCAGGGGCTGCTTTGTGGCTACGTGGAACTCAAAGCCCCCGGCAAAGGCGCGCGCCCGCAGCGCTTCACCGGCGCAGACAAGCGGCAGTGGGAGAAGTTCCAGGCCCTGCCGAACCTCCTTTACACCGACGGCAACGAGTGGGCCATTTACCGCAGCGGCCGACCCTGGCCGGAGGCCGAGCCGGCCCTGGTGCGCTTGACCGGCGACATCACCACCGCCGGCGCCGCCGCCATCTCCGACCGCGACGCCGCGCAACTCCATCAACTCCTGCTGGCCTTCTTCGCCTGGCAACCCATCGTGCCGCGCAGCCCAAGCGAACTGGCCAGGACCCTCGCCCCGCTTTGTCATCTGGCGCGCGAGGACGTGCTGGCCGCCCTCCCGCGTTCCGAGTCCAATCTCGCCCAGCTTTTCCGCGAGTTCCGCGAGTACCTCTTTCCCGACGCCTCCGAGTTCCAGTTCGCCGATGCCTACGCCCAGACGCTCACCTACGCGCTGTTGTTGGCCCGGCTCAACGGCGAGACCCGGCTGACCACCGACTCGGCCGCCCGGGCCCTCGACAGCGGCCACGGTCTGCTGGCCCAAACGCTGCGCGTGCTCGCCCAGCCCGGAGCCCGCCGGGAAATCGAGGTGGCCGTGGACCTGCTCGAGCGCGTCATTGCCGCGGTGGACCCGGCCCAACTGGCCGAGCGCGGCGACCCGTGGCTCTACTTTTACGAGGACTTCCTGGCCGCCTACGACCCGCAGTTGCGCAAGGACCGGGGCGTTTATTACACCCCGCCAGCGGTGATCCAGTGCCAGGTTCGCCTGGTGGCCGAGCTGCTGGAAACCCGGTTCCACAAACGCCGCTCCTATGCCGACGACGGCGTCGTCTTTCTCGATCCGGCCGCCGGCACGGCCGCCTACCCGCTGGCCGCCGCCCAATATGCGCTCGGCCGGGCCGCCGAACGTTTCGGGCCGGGCATCGTGGCCGGGGCGGCCTCCAAGTGCGCCGAGAACATCCATGCCTTCGAGAACATGGTCGGGCCGTATGCCGTGGCCCACCTGCGGCTGACGCAGCTCATCACCAGTCACGGCGGCACCCTGCCGGCCGAAGGGATTCACGTGTATCTGACCGACACGCTCGAATCGCCCCACCTGGAGCCGCCGGTGCTCAACGTCTTCGCCCGCCGCCTGACCGAGGAGCACCGCCGCGCCCAGCACGTCAAACGTCACACGCGCGTGCTGGTCTGCATGGGCAACCCGCCCTACGACCGCGAGCAGGTCAGCGACGGGGAGCGGCCCGAGCATCTCCGCAAAGGCGGCTGGGTGCGCCACGGCGATCCCGACCCCGCCCGCGCCGGCCAGCGCACGCGACCCATTTTGCAGGACTTCATCGAGCCGGCGTCGCAGGCCGGGGCGGGCGTGCACGTCAAGAACCTCTACAACGACTACGTCTATTTCTGGCGCTGGGCGTTGTGGAAGCTCTTTGAGAATCCGGAGGCCAGCGGGCCGGGAATCATCAGCTTCATCACCGCCGCCTCGTATCTGCGCGGGCCGGGCTTTGTGGGGATGCGCCGCAAGATGCGCGAGGCGTTTGACGAGCTGTGGATCATTGACCTGGAAGGTGACAACCTGGGCGCGCGCAAGACGGAGAACGTTTTCAACATCCAGACGCCCGTGGCCATTGCCATCGGTGTGCGTTACGGCCAACCGCGCCCGCACACCCCGGCGCGCGTCCGCTACGCCCGCCTCACCGGCACGCGCGAGGAAAAGTTCGCCAAGCTCAACGCCATCCGCCGCTTTGCCGACCTGCACTGGCAGGAGTGTTTTGACGGCTGGCTGGAACCGTTCCTGCCCCGCGGCCGGGGCAATTACTTCGCCTGGCCGCGGCTGACCGACCTGTTCCCATGGCAACACTCCGGCGTCCAGTTCAAGCGCACCTGGCCCATCGGGGAAACGGCCGAAGTGTTGGAACAGCGGTGGCGTGCGTTCCTCCGTCTGCCGGCGGCGGACCGCAAGCGCGCCTTCCGCGAATCGCGGGACCGCAAGGTGGACCAGGAATATCCGACGCTGGACGGAAGCCGCCGGATGGCCGCACTCGCCACGCTCCCGGCCACGGCACCGACCCCGCTGCGGGAGCGCTACGGTTACCGCAGTTTCGACCGGCAATACACCCTGCTGGATCCTCGCCTCGGCGATTACCTGCGCCCCGTGCTCTGGCGCGTCCACAGCGACCAGCAGGTTTACCTGACCAGCCTGCTCACCGAGGTGCTCGGGCTGGGCCCGGCGGCCACTGTCTCCGCCTACGTTCCCGACCTGCATCACTTCCGCGGTTCATTCGGCGGCAGGCACGTCATCCCCCTCTGGCGCAACGCGGCGGCGACGCAGCCGAACCTGACAACCGGCCTGCTGACTGCGCTGCGGCCCGCGCTGGGCCGGGTGAGCCCGGAGGACTTCTTCGCCTACGCCTATGCCCTGCTGGCCACGCCGGCCTACGTGGAGACTTTCTCCGAGGAATTGACCATCCCCGGCCCGCGTCTGCCCGTGACCAAAAGCCGCGTCCTGTTCCGGCAGGCGGTGCGCCTGGGACGGCGGTTGATCTGGCTGCACACCTTTGGCGAGCGCTTTGTGCCGCCTCGCCACCGGCCCGGCGAAGTGCCGCAGGGCCGCGCCCGCTGCCGCCGGGCCGTGCCCGGCCAGCCGGAGCGCTACCCGGAAGACTTTGCCTGGAACGACGCCACGCAAACGCTGCGGGTGGGCCAGGGCGAATTCGCGCCCGTGTCCAAGGCCGTGTGGGAGTTCAGCGTCTCGGGTTTGCAGGTGGTCAAATCGTGGCTGAGCTACCGCATGAAAGCCGGCGCGGGCCGGGCTTCGTCGCCATTGGATGAAATCCGGCCGGAGCGGTGGACGGCGGCGATGAGCCAGGAGTTGCTGGAACTGCTCTGGGTGCTCGAGGCCACCGTGGCATTGTTCCCGAAGCTGGAGCAAACGCTGGCGGCCATCGTGGCCGGCGCAACCTTCCGCGCCGAGGAACTGCCCCGGCCGGATCCGGCCGAGTGCAATCCCCCGGTGCCGGACGACACGGGCCAGTTACAGGTGTTGATGGAACTGGCTTGAACCGCCGGCGAACCCGCCGGCACTTCCGAACGCCAGCCGCTTGGTTTTCACCGCCAGCCCGAATACTGCCGCGGCGGGGCGAAGTGGGCGAGGAAGCCGCCGCCCGCAGGCATCTTCACGGTTAACCGGCCGTCCGCCGGGGCCGGCCCCCCGGATTCGATCCGCACCTCCGTCTTGCTGGATCCCTCCCGCCAGGCGGTCATCACCGTGCCGGCGAGGTCAAGCGACGCGAGGTCAAGTTCGAGCGCTTGCGGTTCGTTGCGGCAGTTGAGTGCCGCCACGTACCACTCCCCGCCCTTGCGCCGCGCCATGACGACGGTCTCGCCGATCACCGAGCCGGGCAGCACGCGGGTTTCGTCCCAGCTCACCGGCACGGTGCGCACGAAGGGCAGCCACGGGCTGTGCAGGTACGCCTCGGGGTTGTCCGGCCAGCACAGGAAGGGCGAGCTGAACACCACCACGCCGGCCATTTGAAACACCTGCGTGGTGTTTTTGAGATGCCGCGCCTGGAGGTAGCCGGGCAGGAAATCGGCGTGCCCGGCGGCCAGGCGGGTGAACGGCAGCGCGCCATAGTGGGCCAGCGGCAATACGTCCCAGAGCACGTACTCCTGCTCGCGGATACCCTCGCGGGTGATTTCGTTGGGCCAGGTGCGGGCCTCGCCGGTGGGTTTGTTCGCCCCGTGAAAGTTGACCAGCAGTTGGTACTTCGCCGCGCGGCGCAACAGGTCTTCGTACGCCTCGATGGTCGCCTTGCTCTCGGAGTTGAAGAAGTCAATTTTGACGCCCTTGACGCCGGCCCGGGCGCACTCGCGGAAGAACTCCTCGCGCGCCTCGACGCGGGTCAGGCCGGGGCTGTCGTCGCGGCCCTCGGGGAAGGCGTGCCAGAGCACGATGCCCACGCCGCGCGCGGCGCCGTAACGGACCAGTTCGGCAGCGCGGGCCCAGACATCGCCGCCGTCCTTGAGCCAGCCCCAGCGCTCGGTGCGCCAGCCGGCATCCACCAGCAGGTACTCGCAGCCGGTGGCCGCCGCCACGTCCACGAACCATTTCTGCCGCTCCCACTGGGCGCCGTCGTTGCCGAAGACCATCCAGGTGCAGGGCGCTTTTCCGGGACGCAGCCAGGCGGTGTTCGGGCCGTCGGGGAACAGCGTCGGGTCCGGCGGCTCGTTCAGGGCGGCGATGAGGTCGCTGTTGACCAGGCCGTCGAGGTCGCGCGCCAACACGAGCACGCGCCAGGGCGAGAGGATTTCGCCGGGGTGCGTCCAGCCCTCCGGATCATCCTCGAAGGCGGCGCGGAACCGGGCGTTGCCCTCGGGCCGGAGGGTCAGGCCGCTGTACCGGAACAGCGCCGCCTCGGTGAGCAGGCCGAAGGCGCCGTCCGGGTACGCGATCGTCATCGGCGGGCCGATGTGCACCGGCCGGGTTTGGTCGCCGACCTTTTCCTCGAGCGGCACCTGGTCCGCCTTCACGGCGTGGTACTCGCCCTCGTAGTCGTCGGTGTCGGTTTGCAGCCACAGCGTGGTCTCGCGCGGCAGTTCCCAAGCGGTGGCCTCGCCGGTGATGCGGCGCACGCCCGCGCCGGGCACGCGGTAACGGAAGGCGGCGCCGTCGTTGAACACGCGCACCTCCAGCGTCCAGGCCGGCCCGTTGTCACGCGGGTGGATGGGAATCTCGGCCGCGAGGCAGTGGTTGGTGGCGCGGTTCTTGGGGCCGCGCCAGGGGAAGGTTTCGAAGAGGGTGCGGGTGGCGGGCGCCCCCGGCGCGACCGCCCGGCCGCGGTCGCGGCCGTCCACCAGAATCCCGGCACGGGCGGACAAAAGTCGGGGCTGACCGAAGGCCTCGACGCGGTACACCAGTTGGCCGGCGGCGTCGGTTTCGAGGTGGAATTTCACCACCGCGTCCGGGCTGGTGATTTCCAGGGCGGCGAGGTGAAAGCACCTCAAAAGGAAAGCGGGCAGCAAGAGACGGGAAAAGAAACGCATGGAGCCGGTATGGGACGCCGCCGGTGCGCTGTCAACCGCGGCGCGGCCACCGCGCGGCCGCCCGGGCGACGGGACGGGACATCTTGGGGCCTCCCGGCCCATCTTGCCGGACTTGTGTCGCGCACCGCGGCTCTTCAGGCTCCCGGGTATGTTCAAACCCCTTGGGCCGCGCCGGGGCACCATGGACCCGGCCGGGATGTGGCTGCTGTTGCTGGTCGCCGGGCTGTTAACCGGCTGCGCCGGGCCGCGGCTGATGCCCACGCCGAACGTGTACCGGGACCGGGCGCAAAATCCGTTTGCCTCCGTGCCCCCGGCCCTGCGGACCAATCGTGTGGACCTGCTGTACGTGACCGACCGGCGCCTGGAGCGGGACGGGCGGGGGCGTCCGGCCTACACCCATCGGCGCGCGGCCACGCTGGCCTACGGGTCGTGTGTGGTGGCGCTGGGACGCGACCCGGACTGGGAAACCCTAGTGGCCCTCAGCCGGTCCGCCCGGCGCCCGCGCCCCGTGCCGGTGCGCGTGGTGTGGGTGCGGGAACTGGGGCGCCTGCCCGGCGAGCCCGCGGTGGAAAATACCGCCGCGGGTCCGGAGCCCGACCCGGGCGAAGCGGCCGCCCTGGACCGTGCCACCGCGCGCTTCCAGGCCGAGGTGCGCTGCCGGTTGGCCCTGACCCCGCGCAAGGAGGTCTTCGTCTTCGTGCACGGGTTCAACAACGACTTCCACTGGGCCGCCACGGTCGCAGCCCAGCTTTGGCATTTCCTGCCCCGCC
Source organism: uncultured Verrucomicrobiae bacterium (assembly GCA_937946835.1). Classification (GTDB taxonomy): domain Bacteria; phylum Verrucomicrobiota; class Verrucomicrobiia; order Limisphaerales; family J093; genus DSVZ01. The sequence goes on from CALFAV010000008.1 coordinate 18,831, forward strand.
AGGGGGTCCCGCTCCTCTACACCTGGCCGGCGGGGCGGGGCGGGGTGCGGGGCTACACCTACGACCGCGAGTCGAGCGAATTCACCGTCGGCCATCTCAAGCAAACGCTGCGCGCGCTCCTGGCCTGCCCGGAGGTGGAGAAAATCCACCTCATCGCCCACAGCCGTGGCACGGACGTGGCCTCCAGCGCCGTGCGGGAATTGTTGATCGAACAGCGCGGGCCGCAGCGGGTCCCGGCGCGTGTGCCCAAGCTGGAGAATCTGGTGTTGATCGCGCCGGACCTGGACCTGGAGGTGGCCGGTCAGCGTCTGGGCGCCGAGCACGTCCCCGAAGCTGTGCGCCGCCTTACGGTGTATGTGCACGAAAAGGACCGGGCCGTGCTCCTGGCCAACTGGTTGTTCGAGGGGGTCCGGCGGCTGGGTCAGTTGCGCCCAAACGACTTCACCGAGGACCAAAAGCGCCGGATGCGCGAGGCCCGCTCGGTGCAGTTCATTGACGCCCGGGTGCGCACCGACCTGCTCGGCCACGGGTATTTCCTCAACCACCCCGCCGTGAGCTCGGACCTGCTGCAGTTGCTGCGCGAAAATTGCGACGCCGGCGACGAGGCCTGCCGGCCGCTCCGCCGCGAGGAGGGCGTGTTTTGGAAGATCACCGACGACTACCTCGCCCCGCCGCCCCGGTAACGGCGGGGCGTCCCGGCGTCCGGCCCCCCGGGGCCGGGCGAGCCAAGAAAACTTTGTGCACCACGGTCACCCGCGCTATTTTGACCGGCGTAAGCCACCGCCCGCTCGCCCCGCGCTGTGGGCGGTGCGGGTCAACCCCCATCAAGTCAACACACCGCGACATGAAACGCCGAAACTTCCTCAAAGCCGTGGGCGGCGCTGCCGGACTGGCCGCCCTGAACTGGACCGAAATGTTTGGCGCGCCGGGCGCGCGCCCGCTGCTGGCCCACCCCAGCGGCCTGCCGCGCCGCGTGCTGGGTCGCACCGGGCGCGAAATTTCCATCATCGGCTTTCCCGGCCTGGCGCTGTCCCGGCTGAACCAGGAGGAAAGCAACACCGCCGCCCGCCAGGCTTTTGACCAGGGCTGCAACTACTTCGACGTGGCCCCCGCCTACGGCGACGCCGAGGAAAAGATGGGCCCGGCCCTGGCCGGCTGGCGCGACCAGGTCTTCCTGTCCTGCAAGACCAAGATGCGCGATGCCAAGGGGGCCCGGGAGGAACTGGAGCGCTCCCTGCGCCGGCTCAAGACCGATCACTTCGACCTGTACCAACTGCACCACATCCGCTTCCCGGCCGAGGTGCAACAGGCGCTCGGCCCGGGCGGCGCGGTGGAGACCCTGCTCAAGGCCAAAGAGGAGGGCAAGGTGCGCTGGTTGGGATTCTCCGCCCACACCACCAAGGGCGCACTGGAGCTGATGAAGGGCTTCCGGTTCGACACGGTGATGTTCCCGATCAACTTCGTCGAGTACTTCACCATTGACTTCGGCAAGCCCATCCTGGAACTGGCCAAAGCGCAGGGCGCCGCGGTCATTGCCATCAAACCCACCTCCGCCGGCGCCTGGGCCCCGGGAGCGGAGCGCACGCGCAACTGGTGGTACCCCACCCTCGAAACGGTCGAGGACCTGCGCCTGGCCCTGCGCTTCACCCTCTCCCTCGAACCGGTGGTCACCGGCATCCCGGTATCCTTCGTGGACGTGCTCGACAAGGTCATCGAGGCGGCGCGCGACTTCGCCCCCATCACCGAAGCCGAACTGACCCGACTGCGCGACCGCGCCGCCCACAGCCTCTCGCTGTTCAAACGCGAAGAGGACGCCGTGGCCACGGCCCGGCGCCAACCCGGCCCGCTGCACCCCGGCAGCCCGCACGAAGACGCCCTTTGGCGGCACGCCTGAGCCGCCCGGCCCTCGGCCCCTGCCCGAGCCACACCGGGTGCGCAGCGGGACGGGTGCGCGGAAGGAACAACCCGCCTAACGCCCAAGTCGGGGCGGCAGGGGCGCTGCCGCGCGCGGTGGGAAGACCTTGTCCACCACACCGGTCTTGAGCCGGATGGCCGCCCCCACCACGGACAGGCCCAACGCCAACCCCAGCCCCGCGTTGAAGGCCCAGCGGCGCCAGCCCCGGCCCACGGCGTCGCCCAGGTAGCGGCGTTTGTTGTTCAGGATCAAAAACGCCAGGTAGGCGATGGGCAGCATGGTAAACGCCAGTGCCGAGGCCAGCACCGGCAGCCACAGCGGATTGGGCACCAACACGCCCAACAGGCCGACGGCTGGCGTGAGCGTGAAAAGCCGGTAGCGCCCCGGCGTGTATTCGAGCCCGAACATCTCGCAGACCGTGAATCCGCAGCAGACCATGTGCGCGCTGATGGCCCCGCACGCCATGCCGATGAAGCCCAGGTCAAACACCACGCGCCCCAGCCCCGTGCCCAGCACACCGGCCAGGCTTTGCGCGGCCTGGACGGGTTTCAGGTTGGCCGGGGTCACCTCCGGTCCCAGCACGGTGCCGTAGGGGGGGTGATGAAGCGTCGCCGCCAGGCCCACGATGATGAGCGAGGTCAGCACCACGTACGGCACCAATAGCGACAGACCCAGGTCAAAACGCGCCAGGCCCTTGTGCGCCGGTCCCCAGCCCTTGGCCAGGAGCGAGTACGGGTACAGAAAGGTCATGTTGATGCCCACCGCCGCGCCGATTGCCCCCAACACCGTGGTTAACGCCCCCGGGTGGTCCGGGATTTGGAACGTGAAAAACCCGCGGACCAACGCGCCGAAGTCCAGCCGGCCCCGGACCGCTTGCATCCCCACCACCACCAGAAAGGCCAGCATCGTGACCCGGATCAACCACCGCAGGGCGGCTTCGTAGAACCGGATGCCGGCCGGCTTGGAGCCGTAGTTCCAGGTCAGGCCGATGTTCACGGCCAGGATGATCAGCCCGCCGACCAGGCGCACCGCCGTTTCCACCGCCGCCGAGCCTTCCGGGTTGCGCGCGCCGGCCACCTGGGCCAGGTCCCACACCGCCCCGCCAAGCAGGGCGTACTGGCCAAAGTGCCAGATGACCGTGGCCACCACCGTGGCCAGCGCCCACAACAGGGCCAGGGCCGGATGCAGCTCGCGGCGGACGATGACGTAGGCCCGTTCCCCGCGCGTGAGGGTGATGTTCGCCAGCGCCGCCAGCATGAACACACCCAGAAGCATCGCCACCGGCTGCACCCACAGCAGGGTGTACCCGTAAAAGGCCCCCGCCACGACCGACGCCGCCGCGCTGCCCGCGCCCAGGGTCATGGCGCTCTGCAGCCACGCCGGCCCCGTCAACCGGTAATACCCCCGCAGCCGCTCCCACCAGGGCCGCGTCGCCAACCGCTCCAGCGTCTCGGTCTCCCGCCGGAGTTTCTCCGGGTCCCAGCGCCGGGTCATGGGCAGGCCGGCGTCGGCCGCAGGCTCGGGGGTGGTGGACATGGCGGGGAGTTTCCGGCCCGCCCCGGTACACACAAGCGCAAAGCCGACGATGCCGCGCCCGGGCGTTCGAACCTCCCGGACGCAGCCGGACGCTTTTACCGGCGCGATCCCGGAGGTCCGAAGCAACCGGTGTTGGGGAACGCCCCACTCCGGGAGCCGTTGTCGGTTTCCCCGCCGGGGACCCCACTCCCCTGCGGCCGCCGTCCGCATGTGCTGAACGGCCCGGCCCACCGGGGATGGGAACGCCCGTGGATGCCGCCAAGGGGCCGATAATTTTCGGCTCGATAAAGCCGCGCGTCGGGGTATGATACGGCCATGCAAAACAGCTTGTCTCGTCCCGCAAAACTTTCGCGTCGCCAGTTTCTGATCTCCTCCTCGGCCGCCCTGGCCGTGCCCACCCTGATCCCGGCCAGCGCGCTCGGGGCGGATGGCGCGGTCGCGCCCTCCGAGCGCATCACGATGGGCGTGGTGGGCTGGGGCATGCAGGGGCCGGGCAACACCGGGGCCTTCCTGAACCACAAGGATTGCCAGGTGGTGGCCGCCTGCGATGTGGACCAAAAACACCTCGAGGCGGCGGTCCGCACCATCAACCAGAAATACGGCAACCAGGACTGCAAGGCCTACCGCGACTACCGCGAGTTGATGGCGCGCAAGGACATTGACGCCGTGATGCTCGCCCTGCCGGACACCTGGCACGCGCTGGTCTCGGTCGAGGCCGCCCGCAACGGCAAGGACATCTACGGCGAAAAACCCCTGGCCCGCACCATTGCCGAGCAGCAGGCCATCGTGAAGGCGGTCCGGCAGCACGGGCGCATCTGGCAGACCGGTTCCTGGCAGCGCTCGGTCGAGAACTTCCACAAGGCGGTCGAGATCGTGCTCAACGGCCTCATCGGGAAGGTCACCCGGGTCGAGGTCGGCCTGCCCAGCGGGCACCACGACTTCGCCGGCACCGCGCCCGAGTTGCTCAAAAAGCTCGAAGGGGTGCCCGGTGCGCCCAAGCACCTGTCCCAGCTCACCCCGTCCAGCCCCGGCTGGGACCTGGCCGTGTCCGCGCCGCCGCCCGAGCTGGATTACGACCTGTGGCTGGGCCCCTCGGCGATGGAGCCGTACGTGAAGCCGCGCGTCCACATGAACTGGCGCTGGAACTACAACGTGGGCGGCGGTCAGCTCCTGGACTGGATCGGCCACCACTGCGACATCGCGCACTGGGGGCTGGGCTTCGACGGCACCGGGCCGGTCGAGGTCGAGGGTCAGGGCGAGTTCCCGCCGAAAGACGCGGTCTGGAACACCTGCACCCGGTACCGCATCACCTGCAAGTACGCCGAGGGCGTCGAAATGGTCATCGCCGGCGGCCACCGCGACATCCGCAGCGGCACCAAATGGATCGGCACCGACGGCTGGGTGTGGGTGGACCGCGGCGGCTTTGACTGCTCGAACGAAGAGCTCAAAGACGTTTCCCGCCTGCCGGACAATCTGCGCAAGGTGAAGGCGTATTACTCGCGGGACCACATGCGGAACTTCCTCGACTGCGTGAAGTCGCGGAAGCCGACCATCACCCCGGTCGAAACCGCCCACCGCTCGGCCATTCCCGGGCATCTGGGTCTGATTTCGATGCTGGTGGGCCGCAAGATCAAGTGGGACCCGAAGGCGGAGGTCATCGTGGGCGACGCCGAGGCCGCCAAGCTGCTCGGCCGCGAGTACCGGGCGCCGTGGAAGCTGGGGTGAAGCGAAGCCGGTTGCGCACCCTGGAGATGACCTGAATATTGGTCGCCGGACTCATGACGAAGGAATACCTGCAAACGGCCATCAACGAGGGCATCCCGTTCACCATCCGCATGGTGGACGGGCGGGAGTACAAGGTGACCGACCGTTATCGGGTCGCTCTGGGGAAAACGACCGTGATCGTCGTGGGCGACGACGACATGCCCCATGTCCTGCCCCTGTTGACCATGACAGGAATCAGCTACCTCAAGCCCGGGCAATAAGTTGGTGGCCCCCGGACCGCGGCAATGCACCGGCAGCCCGTTCCGATGCCGGCCGCATCCGGAAGGTTGGGAGGCCCCCCCCAAAAGCGGCGGCCGCACCGTGGCCGGGGGTCACGAAAAGTACTTGCGGCCCGTTTGCCCGGGTGGCCCAGATGGTTTTAAGATACGGGCATGATTGAAGAAGTACGCCAGCGTCTGTTGGCCCGCCCGTTTGAGCCATTTGTCATTGTCACCAGCAGCGGCCAGCGGTATCGCGTGCCCACCGCCGAGCACGCGGCCATCAATCCCAAGGGCAACCGGGTGGTGGTGTGGTTCGATGACGGCAGCGGAGTGACGCTCAGCGGGCTGCACATCACCGCGGTGGAAACGGAGGCTCCGACCTCCCGGGCATAAAGCACGCGGGCCGGTTCCCGCACCCACTCGGCCCATCCCAATTCCTCAAGGCCCTCAAGGCCCCGCCCCCGCCGCCCGCCCGGTTGCAGCCGGCACGCCCGCCACCACCGCCCGCACCACTTCGTGGAGGATGCCGCGCTCGTGGGCGTGGCCCACGGTGAACACCACCAGCACGAATTTCCGGCCGTCCGGCAGCTCCACGTAAATCGCGTCGTGCCGGGTCTCGCTGGTCCAACCGGCCTTGGACCAGAGTTTGGCGCCGGGCGGCAGGGCCGGTCCGCTGAACAGCGCCTGGTCGTCGGGGTCTGCGGGCGTGGCGGTCAGGTCCCGCCGCATCAACTCGAGCATCGCCGCCGAGCGCCGCGCGCTGACGGCCCGGCCGGTGACGATTTCAAAGAGCAGCCGCGCCGTGGCGTCGGTGGTGAGCAGGTTGCGTTTGGGCTCGAAGGCGCGGATGGCCTGGGTCTCGCGGCCGTACGGGCCTTCGCACCAGGGCTTCTTGTTCACGTTGATGTTCGTGTAGCCGAGCGCGGCCAGGTGGCGGTTGACGGCGTTGCGCTTCTCGAACCACACGCGCAGCTCCGCCTCCGGCAGCTCCGGCCCGCTGGTGGTGCCGGTGAGCAGGTCCACCACGTAGTGCGTGGCCTCGTTGTACGAGTGCACGATCATGTCCCGGAGCGCGCGCTGCAGCTCCGGGGTGTCTTCCAGCCGGCCGTCCTCGAGCCATTGATGCGCGGCCCGCAGGTAAAAGAGCTTCACCACACTGGCCGGGTAAATGGGCACGTCGCCGCGGTAACTGCCCCGTGCCGGCGCGTCGGGGCGGGTCAGGTCCACCAGTGTCACGGCCAGTTCCTCCGCGCGCAGCGGGGGGGTGGTGAACCGCGCGCGGGCCGCGGCAACCGCGGCGTCCACGACGGCCTGGGTGGCGGGGTCCACCGGGGGCAGGTCGGCGGCTGACGCAGCGAGAGACGTGGCCATTAACAGCCGACCGATCAGGGCCGGGACCGGGCGGCGGCGCACGGGGCAGCGGCGGTTGAACATGGCCCCAGCATGGCGCGTCGCCGCGGCTCAATCCAGCCCGCGCTCCTCCAGGTCCGGTTCATCCAGCCCGAGGTAATGCCCCAGCTCGTGCAGGTAGGTGGTGCGCACCTCATCGCGGTACACCGCCTCGTCACCGTCGGCAAAGTCCCAGAGGTTCTCCAGAAACAGCAGAATCTGCGGGGGCACGTCCGCGCACCCGCTGTCCTCCTCGCCGAACGCCTTGCCCACAAACAGGCCCAGCAGGTCCGGCTCCCAGCCGTCGGCCAGGATGGCGTCGTTGGGGCGGGGCTCATAGACCACCGGCAGGCGCTCGGCGTGGGGGCGCAGGCGGCGGGGCAACCGGCGCAGCGTGCCGCGCACCTCTTCCTGGGCCAGGCGCAGGAGCCGGGACCAATCGGCGGGCATGAGCGGTTCAGCGACGGGCGGTGACCGGAGCCGGTTCGGCGGGGGCGGCCCGCAGCAGTTCGGCCAGGTTGTAATGGGTGTAGCGGGTGTGGCTGGCCACGTTCTCCGAGTCCGCGTTGGCCACCCAGAAGTCGAGCGTCTCGGGGGCGAACAGCACCGAGTGGATGTTCGAGGTCATGGCCACGGGCCGGTCCATGAGCCGGCGCGCGCCCGCGGCGTCCAGTTTGCCAAAGCCGGCCTGGACGCGCTCGGCGAGTTTTTCGTAACGGTCGCCGGCGCTCATCAACACGGCGTCGGGAATGGCGTGGGGCAGGAGCGGATGGGCCTCGCCCGGTTTCACCACCTCGAAGGTGTCCGGCGTGGCGGCGATGCCCACCGCGCGCTTCGAGTTGCCGTCGGCGATCACGTAGTAGTACTCGCAGGTGCGGGGGCCGCGGCGCATGATTTCGACCGCCTCGTCGAGGGTGGAGGCCTTTTCCATGACCTCCCGGACCAGTTGGGCCATCGGCTTGCCGTCCCAGCGACCCTCGCCGCGTCCGCCCATCTCGCCGATCGAGATGCGTTTCTCGTTCATGGCGGTGACCGAGCCGATGAAGCCGCCGTAGCTGACATTGACCCAGGCGTGGCCGTAATCGGGCTGGTGGACGATTACCACCGCGTTCGGCTCCAGGCCCACCCCGCGCAGGTAGTCCAGGATGCGCCCGTGGTACATCCGGCCGTCCGCGGTGGCCCGGCCAAAGACCGCGAAGCCGCTGCAGTGAAACAGCTCGGGGAAAAAGTTCGCCAGCCGCACCTCTTCCCGGTCGAGATTCGCCGCCAGCGCCAGCGCGTCCATCTCGCGCAGGTAGCGTTCGTCCATGAACGGCATCAGCCGGGCCTGGGCGTCCTCGATTTCGCCGAAGAACCAGCGGCCTTTCTCGAAGCTGCTGCCCACGCCCACGCCGTAGAGGATTTTGTCCACCAGGTCCCGCACCTCGCGGCGCAGCAACACGCCGTGCTGCCGGCCCATCTCTTCGGGCGAGCCTTTCAGGAACAGCACGCGGGTGCCGTCGTGAAGCTCGAGCCGCCCGGCCCCCTCGCGGGCGAGGAGTCGCCGCTCGCCCGTGGGCGGGCCCAGCGGCGGCACGCGCAGATTCAGCAGCGACCAGGCGGCGGGGAAGAACCGCTCGAGGTGCGCCCGGGCGACCTTTTCGAGGGTGAACAGGTTGCCGCTCTGCAGGCGCCAGGTGTGGGCCGGCCAGGGGGGCGTGAGCTTGAGGTCCGCGGCTTCCAGGGTGAGGCGGTGTCCGCGGGTGTCGGCCAGGCGCAAACGGGCGGGCAGTGAATCGGACTCCCGCACCCAGAGGGTGAATTCGCCCTCGGGCAGTTTGAACGCTTCGCGGGCCTGGGGTTGCGGGACGCCGCGCACCACCGCGCACCGCTCGCCGTTCACCACCTCGGCCGGCCGCGCCTCGAGCTGAAACATCAGTGGCAACAGGAGCAACTGCTCGCGCGGCAACGGCAGCTTGAACGGGGGCAGGGCGTTGGTCGCCACACTGTCGGGCCGGGTGCGGAAGCGCGGCACCTCGGGCACGCCCACCACGCCGAACTTCTTGCCCGGCGCGAAGACCCACAACTCCTGGCCGTTGCGGCCGGCCTGCAGTTCGCGCCCCTCGATTTCGACCGTGACCGTGAGCTTGTCCGGCGCCTGGAAGGCAACCTGGGCGGAACGCCCGGCCAGGTTCGGCCCCAGGCCCTCGGCCTCGACCAGCCGCAGCGTGGCCGAAAGGGTCTTGGGCGCGGCGTCGGCGGGTGGCTCGATCAGCGCCGCCAACTTACCCACGGCGGCGCCGAGAATTTCCTGCGGGGTTCGGGCCGCCGGCTCCTGCGCCCCCAGCCCCGCGCTCAGCAGCATCAGGGCGGCAAAGCCGGTCAGTCCCGGACGAAACGGGCGGAATGTTGCGCTCATGGGGTGAGGGTAGCTTTGCCGCCGACTTCCCGCCAGCCCAATGCCGCCGCTTGACCCGGGGCGGGGGGTCGCCTTAACTGCGGCGAACAATTCACCGTACGATGAAACCTTTCACTGCCTGCCCCTCTGCGGCCACCCGGCGCGAATTCCTCAAAACCTCCTCCGCGGCCGTGGCCGGGGCGGTGTTGACCGGCGGCCTGGGCGCGCGCGCCCGGGCGGCCAACAGCGACACGCTGAAAGTGGGCCTGATCGGCTGCGGCGGGCGCGGCACCGGCGCGGCCGGCCAGGCGCTCAAGGCCGACAAGAACGTGGTGCTCACCGCGGTGGGGGATGTGTTCCGGGAGGCGTGCGACGGCGCGTTGAACGGGCTGCGCAACAATGCCGAAATCCGCGACCGCGTGCGCGTCGCGCCCGACCACATCTTCACCGGCCTGGACAACTTCCAGAAGGTCATTGACAGCGGGGTGGACGTGGTGTTGCTGGCTTCGCCGCCGGGCTTCCGTCCCCAGCATCTCCGGGCCGCGGTCGCGGCGGGCAAACACATCTTCTGCGAGAAACCAATGGCCACGGACCCGCCCGGGGTGCGGTCAGTGATGGAATCGGTCCGCCTGGCCAAGGAAAAGAACCTGGCGCTGGTGGCGGGCTTTTGCTGGCGGTACGACTTCGCCCGGCGCGAGTTTTACCAGCGCATTCACGACGGGGCGCTGGGCGAAATCCGCGCCGTTCACGCCACTTACCTGACCGGCCCGGTCAAGCCGATGCCGCCCGCCAGCAGCCGCCCCGCCGGCATGGGCGACGTGGAGTGGCAGGTCCGCAACTGGTACAACTTTGTCTGGCTGTCCGGGGACGGCCTGGTCGAGCAGGCCTGCCACAGCGTGGACAAGATTCTCTGGGCCATGAAGGACGTGCCGCCGGCCCGGGCCGTGGCCACGGGCGGGCGCGTCATCTCCAACCACGAGGGCAACATCTACGACCACATTGACGTGTTTTACGAGTGGCCCAACGGCGCCCGCGCCACGATGGCCCAGCGGCAGATCCCCAATTGCTACAGCGACAACTCGGACTACCTGCTCGGGGAAAAGGGCACCGGCACCATCAAGGGCTGGGCCGCGCCGATCATCAAAGCGGGCGAGACCTGGCGCTACCGCGGACCCGCCAATGACATGTACCAGACCGAGCACGACGAGTTGTTCGCCTCCATCCGCGCCGGCCGGCCGATCAACGACGGCGACTGGATGGCCACCAGCACCCTCGCCGCCATCATGGGCCGCCTGGCCGCCTACACCGGCCAGGAGGTGACCTGGGAACAGGCGCTCAACTCCCAGTGGAAACTGGTGCCGGACAACCTGACCTGGGACATGAAGCTGCCCATCGAGCCAATGGCCGTGCCGGGCAAAACCAAGTTGATCTGAGCCGGCCCGGGATGGTGCGGAAGGCCCGGCCCACGGCCGCACCGGAGCGTCCGAGTCCCCCGTGGAAACGAAGCGCCGGCGCCCGCCGGCTGCCCGGCCCACGCGGCGGCTGAATAGCGGCGGCGACAGGGCGCGTCGGATTGACATTTGTCGCGCCGGCCGGAACAGTCCGCGCGACCGATGGCGCTCATGATCACACCACAACTTTCGCTGCGGCCGCTGCTCTGGACCCTGGCCGCAACCCTGGCCGCAATCCCCCTCCGCCCTGCCGCGGCGGGCTTTGTCTTCGAGACCGAACGCGAATTTTTCACCACCGGCGATTTCAACGGTGACGGCCGCGAGGACGTGGTGGTGGTGGACCGGGCCAGCGGCAAGGTCCGTCCCGGCTACGGTCAGGCCGACGGCACGTTCCTCTGGGTGGACAACCGGCTGTGCGGGGTCAAGGACCTGACCGGGTTGACGGTGGGACGCCTGTTTGACCCGGGTCGCGATGCCCTGGCGGCCGTGGCCGCGGATGCCAACCAACTGGCCGCGCTGGAGCTGGCGCAGCCGGGCCAGAGCAGCCCGCCCGAGCCGATCCCCTTCGAGTTGCTCGGCCCGCATGGCATCCTGGCCCTGGAGATTGGGGGCGAGGGCAACACCCCGCTGCACGATCTGCTGGTGGTGAGCATTTACAACGACCCGGACCCGTTCAAGGTCTCGCTGCTGCGCAACGCCCGCGGGCCCGGTGCGGCCAGTGTGATCCGCGAAACCACCCCCGAGCAACAGGCCGTGCGCCTGAACCGCGTGGCCCTGCGCCGCGGCGGCCGCGAATGGGGAGCGGCCGTGCTGCTGAACGGCGACTCCAGTTCGTGGATCGCGGGCGATTTCACCAATCTCGAACAACCCGTGTTGCTCAGCCCGGTGGAAGGATTGCCCAGGGACGCCGCCTGGGCGGCGGGGCATTTCCGGGGCCGGCCGGAGGCCGAGTTGCTTTTCTACCGGCCCGGAGACACGAAGTTGCACGTGGTCGCCGTCGAGTCGGTCTCGGACGACGCGGCCACGTTTGCGGCGGCGCGGGCGTTTGACCTGGGCAAGCCGATCAAGCTGGCGCTGGCCGTGCCGGGCCAGGGAGCGGACCGGCTGCTGGTCCTCTACGGCAAGGGCGAGGCGGCGGAGGTGTTCAACTTCGACGCGGCGTCCGCCCCGGTCTCCGTCCAAGCCCTCGCGCCCAAGCCGGGAGACTTGTTCTTCGGGGCCCTGGCCCAGGGGACCGGCTTTGTGGTGTTTGAGGCGCCCGACTACTCGAAGTTCACCACGCACGCCCAGCTTTACGTGCCCAAAGAAGGGACCTACGCGGCCGGGACCTACGGCCGGATCGGCTCGATGGCGGACAACGACGACGCCACCGTGCCGGAAATCTGGAAGCGCATCATGGCCACCCTTGAACAGGAGGGCCTGCGCGACCCCACCGACATGCGCCCCTACACCAACACCATCCCCGGCACCCAGGTCACCTACGTGATGATCCCGGTGCCCGGCGGGGAATTCGAGATGGGCAGCCCGGAGAACGAGCCGGGGCGCAAGCCCGATGAAGGCCCGCGGCACAAGGTCAGGATTTCCCCCTTCTGGATCGGCAAGTTCGAGGTGACCTGGAACGAGTACGAGCTGTTCATGTACCCGGACGACGAGAAGAAGCTTCGCGCCGAGTTCCCCACCGAGGCGGCGGTCAACCAGATCTCCGACGCCGTGAGCCGGCCTTCGAAACCCTACACCGAGATGAGCTTCGGCATGGGGCGCGACGGCTACCCGGCCATCTGCATGACCCAGCACTCGGCCAACAAGTACTGCCACTGGCTCAGCGCCAAGACCGGGCACTTCTACCGCCTGCCCACCGAGGCCGAGTGGGAATACGCCTGCCGCGCCGGCACCACCACGGCTTACTCCTTCGGCGACGACCCGTCCAAACTCGGTGAATACGCCTGGTTCGAGGAAAACGGCGACTTCAAGTACCAGAAGGTCGGCCGCAAGAAACCCAATCCCTGGGGCCTGCACGACATGCACGGCAACGTGTGGGAATGGTGCCTGGACGAGTACGTGGCCGACTACACCAAGGTCATTGAAAAGGCCGGGGTGGTGGACCCCTGGTACAAGGCCACCGTACCCTACCCCCACGTGGTGCGCGGCGGCTCCTACGATGACCCGCCCGACCGCCTCCGCAGCGCCGCCCGCCGCGGCTCGGACCGCACCTGGAAGATGCGCGATCCCCAACTGCCCAAGAGCATCTGGTGGCATTCGGACGCGCCCTGGGTGGGCTTCCGCCTCGTCCGTCCCTTCAAGGTCCCGCCGGCGGACCAACTCCGCCAGTACTGGACCAGCGGGGTCGAGCGCGACTGAGTCGGCTCACGCACCGGCACGACGGGTAGCCGGCGGCCCCGGCGCGCGGTTATCCGACGCCGCCGGAAGCCTCCCTTGGAAAAAGTTGCCTTGGGGGGTGGACCGGTTCGTCCCGCGGCATCGCCGTGAATCTATTTTTCGGAGGTCCGGTTCTCCGCCACGGCGACCCGTAACCCGGTCATCGTCTGGAGGGGCAGAGCGGTGAAGTGTCCCACGTCGTCGTACACGATCACGTAGGGGGCCTTGGGCGGAAAAGAGAGGTAATCGCGGTGCGGGACCCGATATTCCCGGCCGTCGGCCATCAGCAGGGTGAACGGTTGCCCCCGCGCCAGTGCCGATTCGTTTTTGTTCCCGGTTCCACGGCGACCGTTTGTTCAAGGGGCCGGGCGGCGCAAGCGGATTCTTGGCCGTTACCGCCCGGTGGCCGGGCTTGCCGGCAACCGCTGGAACTGCCCGCCGGGAAAACATGCCCCCCCGGTGCAGGGTGAGTGCGGGGCGGGCCGATTCACGGGCGGGTGGCCGCCGGTGGCGGCTCCGGCTCCCAACCGATTACCCGGGTCACGTTGCTCAGCACCACGGGCGGCGGCGCGGTCAAAGTCGCCGGCCAATGCACCTGGTCGAGCACCAGCCGGCCCACCGATTCGGCCTGGAGGACCGGCCGGGCGTCGTCGCCGGCCAGGCTCAACCGCACGTCTTCGAGGATCAGGTTCTCCACGTGGCGGGCATAAACGCCCCAGGCCGGCAGGGGGCGCGCGTCCACCCCGGGGCTTTTGACCGCTTGGCGGGCCTGCTCGGCCGTACCGCCGCCGGTGAATTCGAGCCGGGCGTTGCGCAGGACCACGTTGGTGATCGGCGCCTCGGCCCAGCTCTCGGCCGAGAAGGCGGCACGGTAGAGGCCGGTGGCGTTGAGCCCACTGATGACCACGCGGCCCACGGGGTTGCCCGGCCTGGTCCAAAGCGTGACCGGCGACGCCACGTTTTCCATGGTGTTGTCCGCCACGACCACCTCGTCGAGCCGGCCGCGCGTGGCGTCCCAGGCCCCGGGTTGGAGGATGATCCCCGAAAGCATGTTGGTGCGGCGCCGCTCCCCGGAGGTGCGGTGGGGCTGCTCGCCGGGACCGCGAAACAGGTTCCGCGCGATGGTCAGCCGCGTGGCCGGGCCGATGAGCCGGATGCCGTTGCAGGAGGAGTTGATCACGCAGTGCGCAATCAGGGTGTTGTCCCAGTACCGGCCGGCAATGGCGTCGTCGCCGGTGTAGAACTCGCAGTCGGTGATGCGGACGTTGCGACACCAGCGCTCCGGTGCGCCGCGCCAGTGCACCCCGTCCCAGCCGCCGATGAAGGTCACGCCGCGGAAGTCCACATCGTCGCAGACCATGAAAAAGACCGCGTAGTTGGCGGCGTCCACAAAGGTCAGGTCGCGCACGCTCACGCGGCGGCAGTTGACCAGCACCAGCGTGTGCGGGCCGCGCATCCGCTCCTCGCCGGTGGGGTCGAAGACCTGGTTGCCGTCAATCACCCCCGGGCCGGCCAGAGTGAGGTCTTCGAGGTCCTCACCGACCAGCAGGCCGCGATGCCACTTGCCCCACCGCGCCTCGGGCATGAACGCGGGCGGCGCCGGGTGACGGTACTCGGCCAGGTTGGTGGTGCCGATGAGCCGCGCGCCCGCGTCCAGCCACAGTGTGACGCGGCTGCGCAGGTGCAGCGTACCGGACAGGTAGCGGCCGGGCGGCAACCACACCTGACCCCCGCCGGCCTGCGCGCAGGCGTCCAGCGCGGCTTGGAGGGCGGCGGTGTCCGGGGTGCGGCCATCCCCCGCGGCGCCAAAATCCCGGACGTTGAAACGGGCGGCGGCGCCCCAACCGGTCCAGACCGCCAACCCGTACACGATCGCCGCGGCCCAGGCAGACCTTGGAACGGTGTTCATGAACGAACATTGCCCACCGGGACCGGCAACCGCCGAGCAAAAAATTGGTGACCTCCGGTGTCCGCATCCGCCGATCAAGCCTCGGTGCGAACAAGGCCGAGCGGATGCAGGTTTGCGTGCTTCCGCCGCTGGTTATGAATTCGCCCCCTGGACACGCGCTGTTTGAATCAAAGACGGCCCAAACGCCCTTAAGGCCGCACAACCCCTGCTGGACAACCGGCTCGCTCCGCCTAGGGCGGAGCCGGTTCAACTCAGCCGCCTCTTTCTCCCGACTGCGGGTTGTACACGCCTCCACCCGCGGCGCGAAATGAAAAGGAAATCAGTCCCGCATCCGGGGAGACGCTTCGGCCGGGCGGACCAAGCCGGTTCCCTGCTTTACGGGGTGCCGTAGGGGGGAGCGCCCACGCGCCAGCCCTTGGCGGGCGTCAATGGACGCTGCCGGCCGGGACAATCTTGACGCTCTGGAGGGTGACGCGCTGGAGCGGTTTGCTGCGTTCGCCCCCGGGGCCGGGGCCAACCGGAGTGTCGCCGATCTTCAGGAGCACGTCCTCGCCCTTGATGAGCTTGCCGAACGCGGTGTACTTGCCGTCGAGAAACGGCGCCGGGTCCAGGCAGATGAAGAACTGGCTGCCGGCCGAGTTCGGGTCGGCGGCGCGGGCCATCGAGATCACCCCGCGGACGTGTTTGCGGTCGTTGAACTCGGCCTTGATTTTGTAGCCGGGGTCGCCGGTGCCCCACTCGCTCTCCCGGGCCGGGTCCTTGGTCTTGGGGTCGCCGCCCTGGATCATGAAGCCCTTGATGATCCGGTGGAAGCAGGTGCCGTCGTAAAACCCCTGGCGGGCGAGCTTCTTGAAGTTCTCGACCGTGTTGGGGGCCACGTCCGGCCAGAACTCGAGGACCATTTCACCGGCGCTGGTTTTGAGCACGGCCACCTCGTGGGTGGCCGGCGGGGGAGGGGGGGGATTTGTGTTCACTTTGGATTCTTGAGCGAGGGCGAGCGCACAGGCGCCCACCGCGATGAAGGCCCGAAGGCCGTTGAACCAACCGCACAACATGGCCGGAAGTGTGCCCGCCCGGCCCGGGGGTGTCACGCGCGGAGTGCACCGGAGGGGCGACAGCGTGGGCTGGCGAAACGGCCGCGGGTGGTTACCGACTTGAATCCGGCCCCTTCGCGGTCCAATCTGCACGTCCACAACCCCAAATGAACCCGACGTTGATGCCCCCGCCCCTGACCCGCCGCCGCTTTTTGAGCGCCACCGGCCTGGCGGCCCTGACCGCCGCCGGCACGCCTCCCGCGCTTCCCGCCCAACCCGCTCACCGCCCCGTGGCCATCGCCAGTGGGAACGGCCTCAAAGCCGTCACCCGGGCCATGGAACTGCTTCAGCAGGGCGCCGACGCCCTGGATGCGGTGATTGCCGGGGTCAACCTGCTCGAGGACGACCCCGCCGATCAGAGTGTCGGCTACGGGGGGTTGCCGAACGAGGAGGGCGTGGTCGAGCTGGACGCCTCGGTCATGCACGGCCCCACCGGTCGGGGCGGGGCGGTGGCCGCCCTCCAAAACATCCGCTACGCCTCGCGCGTGGCCCGGCGGGTCCTGGAACGAACCGACCACGTGCTGCTGGTGGGTGCCGGCGCCCTCAAATTCGCGCGCGCCCACGGCTTTCGCGAGGAAAACCTGCTCACCGACGAGGCCCGCGAGGCCTGGCTGCGCTGGAAGGAAACCCTCAGCAACCTGGACGACTGGCTGCCCCCGCACGAGCTGGACACGCGGGACATCGGCCAGGGCCTCAAGGAGGCCCTCCGCCACTACGGCACCATCAATTGCAACGCCGTGGATGTGCGGGGCGGCGTCTCCGGTTGCACCACCACCAGCGGGCTGGCCTTCAAAATCCCCGGCCGCGTGGGGGACTCGCCCATCCTCGGCGCGGGCCTGTGGGTGGACAACGACGTGGGCGCGGCCGGCTCGACCGGACGGGGCGAGGCCAACCTGCTGGCCTGCAGCAGCGTTATGATCGTCGAGTGGATGCGCCAGGGGCGGGCGCCCACCGACGCCTGCCTGCAGGCCTGCCGGCGCATCGCGGCCCAAACCAAAATGAAACGGCTGCTCGACGCGGAGGGACGCCCGAAATTCAACGTGAGCTTCTACGCCCTCACCAAAGCCGGCGCCCACGGCGGGGCCTCGCTCTGGGGCGGCATGAAATACGCCGTGAACACCGGCGAGGGCGAAAGCCGGTTGGTGGACCTGGCCCACCTGTACTGAGCGACCCCGTGGCAGCACTCCACGAAGACCCGCGCGTGCGCCGTGCCCGCCGGTTGCTCTGGCTGGTGGTGGGCGGGTTCCTCCTGTTCAACGCCCTGGTGTTGCTGAGCACCTGCCGGTGACCCACGCGCGCAAGACGCACCCACTTCGGCAGCCCATCACCGGGCGACGGACGCGGGCTTGCCGGCCGGCACCGCTTAATCGGTGGCGGTGGCCACCGGGGCGGAGTTATCGGAAGCCGCGGGCACGGCAAACACGTCAAAATGCCGCCAGCGGGTCATGTCCGCCTCGGTCAGGAGTTCCCCGCGGAAGCAGGTGTCGCCGCCGTAACGGTGCACCGCGTAGCCCAGTTCGGCGAGCAGCCGGTACATCTGCCGGCGCGGCGCGGCGGGCAGGTGTTCGTACACCTCGGCCCGGACATACGGCCGGTGACGGCGCAGCAGCGGGGCCAGGGTTTGCAAAATGGCCAGGTCCGCGCCCTCGGTGTCGGTTTTGACCCAGCGCAGCCGGGGCAACAGCTTGGCGTACTCCCGCTCCAGCAGGGCGGGCAGGTCCCGACCCTGGACCTTCAGGCGGAAGGCGTGGGCGTGGCGCCAGCGGCTGATGCCCGGATGCAGCCCGCCGTTGCAGAAACCCGCGTCCGAGTACTCGAACTCCAGTTCCCCGTCCCGGTCCGCGGCGGCGTAGGGCAGGGGCACGATGCGGGTCAGGTGCGGGTTCAACGCGGCGGTTTCAACCAGCACCGGCAACACGTAGGGATTGGGCTCCAGCGCCAGCACACAGCCGGTGACGCCCACCACCAGCGCCAGCGGCAGGGTGGTGTCGCCGGTGTGGGCGCCGATGTCCAGGGCCACGTCGCCCGGCGCCAGATACCGGCGCAACTCGCGCAGCATTTCCTCCGAGACCTCCTTGGCCCGCTCCTTGGGGTGCAGCCATGGGGCGCGGCGCACCGGCCCCAGCCCGGGCAGCTCCAGGGTGTGGATCACCGTGCCGTACCGGCGGGGGGTGGGCCGGAACCCCAGCAGATAGAGCAGTTCCCGGGCTTTCACGGCAGCCGGAGGGAGGGCGCGGCGGCCGGCGCCGGCGGGTCAAACCACTTTGAGCTTGCCGCCGTACACGGCGTTTTTGCCCAGAAGCTGTTCGATGCGGAGCAACTGGTTGTACTTGGCCAGGCGGTCGCTGCGGCTGAGGGAGCCGGTTTTGATCTGCCCGGCGTTGGTGGCCACGGCCAGGTCCGCGATGGTCGCGTCCTCGGTTTCGCCCGAGCGGTGGCTGATGACGCAGGTGTAGCCGTGGCGATGGGCCAGCTCGACCGCGTCGAGCGTTTCGGTGAGCGAGCCGATCTGATTGACCTTCACGAGCACGGAGTTGGCCACCCCCAGGTCAATGCCCTTGCGGATGAATTGCACGTTGGTCACAAACAGGTCGTCGCCCACCAGTTGAATGCGGCTGCCCAGTTTCTCGGTGAGCTTCCTCCAGTTGTCCCAGTCGCCCTCGGCGCAGCCATCCTCGAGCGAGAGGATGGGGTACTTGGCACAGAGCCGGACGTACAAGTCCACCAGCTCCTCGCCGGTGACCTTCTGGCCGGTGCTTTTCTTGAAGGTGTAGGTGCCGGTGAGTTTGCCCTCCTTGTCCTTGTCCACGAACTCGGAGCTGGCCACATCCAGTGCCAGGTAAATCTGCTTGCCCGCCTTGTAGCCGGCCTGCTTGATGGCGGCGAGGATGGCCTCGATGGCGGCCTCGGTGCTCTCGAGCTTGGGGGCAAACCCGCCCTCGTCGCCCACGGCGGTGCTGAGGCCCCTGCTTTTGAGGACCTTTTTGAGGGCGTGAAAGGTCTCGGTGATGGCCCGCAGGCCCTCGCGGAAGGTGTCGAAGCCCACCGGCATGATCATGAATTCCTGGAAGTCAATCGGGGCGTCCGAGTGGGCGCCGCCGTTGATGACGTTGGCCTGGGGCACGGGCAACACCTTGGCGTTCGGGCCGCCCAGGTATCGGAACAGCGGTTGCCCCAGGTAATTCGCCGCCGCCTTGGCCGTGGCCAGCGAGACCGCCAGGATGGCGTTGGCGCCGAGCTTGGACTTTTTGAAGCCGGTGCCGTCCAGCTCGAGCATGGTGCGATCCACGCTCAATTGGTCCAGCGCGTCCATGCCCGCCAGCGCCGGCAGAATCTTGTCGGTGACGCTCTTGACGGCCTTGAGAACGCCCTTGCCGCCATAGCGTTTGGCGTCGCCGTCCCGCAGTTCGAGGGCCTCGGCTTCGCCCGTGCTGGCGCCCGAGGGCACGGCGGCGGTGCCCACCGCGCCGCTGGCCAGGATCACGTCCACCTCGATGGTGGGGTTGCCGCGGGAGTCGAGAATTTCGCGCGCTTTGATGTCAACAATCGTGCTCATGCGTGTGCCTTTGGATTTCAGTACGCCAACACAGTCGGCGCAGTCTGAAGTGAGGGGAGGGAGGCGTCAAGGAAACCGGGGGCGGAAACCCGGTCCCGCGGAGCACAACTCCGGAGGCCGGCTAGTTACCGGCCCCCCGGTCCGGAGTCCGCGGGCGATTTGCTTCCCGGCCCCTGGCGCTCGCCCCGGCGCTTCAAAAACTTTACAGACGGCCGGAGCGCTCCTTAATTGCCCGCCATGCAATTCCCGTCGTTTCGGCCCCTCGTTCTTGGCTTGTCCTTGATTGGCCTGCAGTCCGGCGCTTGTGCCGCCCGCGCCGAGCGCCCGTTTTTCGAGTCCGAACTGATTTTCCCGCTCGAAGTGCTGCACAACCACGCCTCGTGCATCGTCGAGACTCCGCGCGGCGACCTGCTGGTGTGCTGGTTCCGCGGCACCGGGGAGCGCACCGCCGATGACGTGCAGATCATGGGCGCCCGCAAGCGCCGCGGCGCCCGAAGCTGGAGCGTGCCCTTCGTGATGGCGGACACCCCCGGCCTGCCGGACGGCAACCCGTGCATGTTTGTGGACCCGCGTGGCCGGCTCTGGCTCTTCCACACCACCATCCTGGCCAACACCTGGGAAAGCGCCCTGCTCAAGCTGCACATTTCCTCCGATTACCACCGCCCCGGTCCACCGCGGTGGGAGAGCAGTCAGGTGGTGCACCTCAAGCCCGGACCCGAATTCGCCGCGACCGTGGCCCGGCGCCTGCCCGAGCTGGAAACCCTGGTGGCCGGCCTGAACCTGCCCGAGCGCACCCGCCGCGAGGCGGAGGACTTTCTGCGCGCCATGCGCGAGCACGCCACCGACAAACTCTACTGCCGGCTGGGCTGGATGCCCCGGGCGCGTCCCTTCCTGCTGGACGGGCAACGGTTGATCCTGCCCGTGTACCACGACGGGTTCAGCTTTTCGCTCATGGCCATCACGGACGACTGGGGAAACACCTGGCATACCAGCGCCCCGCTCATCGGCGCCGGCAACATCCAACCAAGCATCGCCCAGACCCGGGATGGACGCCTGTACACCCTCATGCGGGACAACGGCCCGCCGCCCAAGCGGCTGCAACAGGCCTGGTCCACCGATCGGGGCGAAACCTGGAGCGCGGTGACCGACAGCGACCACCCCAATCCCGGCTCCGGCGCGGAGTTGTACCGGCTGCGCAACGGGCACTGGGTGCTGGTCAACAACGACACCGAGCGCGGCCGGCACCGCCTGGTGGTGCGGCTTTCCGAGGATGACGGCCGCTCCTGGCCCTGGGAGCGTCACCTCGAGCGCGAGGACCCCGGTCCGGAGGCTGGCGCTTTCCATTACCCCTCGATCATGCAGGCCCGGGACGGCTCGATCCACGTCACCTACAGCTTCCATTTGAATCGGCGCAGCCTGCCCCGGGACGTGGACGGTGACCCGGCGGCCAAGTCCATCAAACACGCCCGGTTCAACGAAGCCTGGATTCGCGCCGGTGACGCTGCTCCCCCCGCCCCGGCCCGGCGGTGAAACTCAGAGCGGCGGGCGCACCGGGCACACGCCCGCTGCGCGCTTGGCAGGGCTTGACCGGACCGCATTTGAAGACGCCGCACCGCACACCAGTCCAACCCCGCTGATTATGTCAAGCAGTGCCACCCACCCCCGCTTGTCGGAAGAGGCGCTGCGTCTGGTCGCCGCCCGTTTCAAGGTGCTTGGTGAACCGCATCGCCTGTTGCTGCTGCAAACCCTGCAAGCCGGCGAGTTCTCGGTAAGCGAACTGGTCCGCACCACCGGGATGTCCCAGACCAACGTCTCCCGCCACCTGCAGACCCTGGCCGACGCGGGGATGGTGGACCGGCGCAAGGTCGGGGTGAGCGTGTTTTACCGCATCGCCGATTCCACCATCTTTCAGCTTTGTGAGCTGATGTGCGGCAGCCTGCAACGCACCCTGGATCGCCAGGAGCAGGCTCTGGGCGCCACCCCCCGCCAGATTTCTCCGGAGGTTTGAGTCACGACCGGCTGCTGAAACCCTTCCGTCCCGGGCCGCGCGCTCTGCCGCCGGCTTCGGTCGGGTTGTGGAGGTTGTGTTCCAATCGTTCCAGGGCCTGGAGTGCCGCCGCAACTTCCGCTTCCTTTTTGCTCCGGCCGGTTCCTCGGCCCAACTCCCGGCCCTCGTGAAACACGGCACATTCGTACCGCCGGTCGTGATCCGGCCCGGTCACGGAGGTGAGTTGATAAACCGGGGACTGTGCCGAGGCGGCCTGCAGGCGCTCCTGCAACCGGCCCTTGGGATTGTCGAGGTCGGCGCCGGTCGGTCCGCTGCTCAAGTCCGGCTCGAACACCCGCAGCACAAAGGCGCGCACCGCTTCGAGTCCGCCGTCCAGATACATCGCGCCGATCAGGGCCTCGAGGGTGTTGGCCAGATTCGAGGTTCGGTCGCGGCCGCCGGTGGCCTCCTCACTGCGACTGAGAATCAGGTAAGGTCCCAACCCCAGCCGCCGGGCGCGCCCGGCAAGGAAACGTTGGTTGACCAGACGGGCGCGGGCCTCGGTCAGGGCACCCTCCTCCCATTCAGGATGGCGGCAGTATAGTTCTGCGGTCAGGACCAGGCTCAACACTGAATCCCCCAGGAATTCGAGCCGCTGGTTGGTGTTGGGCAATTTGACGCCCTGCTCCTGGGTCACCGAGGGATGGGTCAATGCCAGGCGCAACAGGGCCCGATTTTTGAACCGGAATCCCAGGGCAAGCTGCACCTGGTCGAGTTCGCTCATGAGGCGGCCCTGGATGGAGCGACTTCCGAGGCAGGGGACTCCGGATGCGGCTTCGCGGGGGGAGAAGCCTCCGGCGCGGGTTCGGAGCAGGGCGGCTCAGGGGCCGGTTCGTCGCGCGCTCCGGGCGCGACCGATTCCGGGTTGGCGGGCAGGCCGTGTTCCAACAACCGGGCCACTTCGCGCTGTACGGAGTCCAATTGATCCAGGCGCAACTGCGGGTCCGTCACCGTGAAGAGCTCCCCGGTTCGGGCGTGTTCGTAAACCCACACCGGCCGGTCGGCCCCCGACGGTCGGGCCTTGACCTTGAGCACCCGCTTGCGTTCGAGCATGACCGCCAGGATGAACACGCTCCCGGCGTACTCCGGGGCGTTTAACGCCACCAACTTGCGCAGCAGCGACTCGGCAGTTTCCTTTTGAATCGGCTCGGGGGGGGCGGGGGGAGGTGGTT
>CALFAV010000009.1 GCA_937946835.1 uncultured Verrucomicrobiae bacterium
AAAAGCCGCCCCGGTGGCCCGGGGCGGCATTCGTGAATTCAGGCTTGGGCAGCAGTGCGCTGCCAAGGCGCCGCTGCGAGGGGGCGGTTACTTCTTCTTCGCCGGTTTCTTGGAGGCGGTTTTGGCGGCTTCCTCCTCCAGCGCCGCCTGCGCGGCAGCCAGCCGGGCCACCGGCACCCGGAACGGCGAACAGCTCACGTACGTCAGCCCGAGCCGATGGCAGAACTTCACGCTGTCCGGGTCCCCGCCGTGCTCGCCGCAGATGCCCAGCTTGAGGTCCGGCCGGCTCCCGCGGCCCTTCTCCACCGCAAGCTTCATGAGCTGGCCCACCCCGCTCTGGTCAATCGTGGCGAAGGGGTTCTTCGGCACGATCTCCAGCTCGGTGTAGGCGGGCAGGAACGTGCCGGAGTCGTCGCGGCTCATGCCCAGGCAGGTCTGGGTCAGGTCGTTGGTGCCAAAGCTGAAGAACTGGGCGGTCTGCGCGATCTCGTCGGCGGTGAGCGCCCCGCGCGGCACTTCGATCATCGTGCCAACCAGGTAGTTGAGTTTGACCTTCAGCCGGTCCATCACCTCGCGGGCCACGCGGTGGACCACCTCGACCTGGAGGTCGAGCTCCTTCTTGAACCCGACCAGCGGGATCATGATCTCGGGCCGGACCTTGATACCGGCCTTCTGCACCTCGGCGGCCGCCTCGAAGACGGCCCGGGCCTGCATCTCGGAGATTTCGGGGTACACGATGCCCAGACGGCAGCCGCGGAAGCCGAGCATGGGGTTGAACTCATGCAGTTCCTTGACCCGCTGACGGATTTTCTCCACCGGGACACCCATCTTGGCGGCGAGGTCCTGCTGCGCGGCCTCCTCGTGGGGGAGGAACTCGTGCAGCGGCGGATCGAGGAAGCGGATCGTGGCGGGGTAGCCCTTGAGGGCTTTGAAGATGCCGACGAAGTCGCTCTTCTGGTAGGGCAGGAGCTTGGCCAGCGCCTTTTTGCGGTCCTCGACGTTGTCGGCGAGGATCATCTCGCGCATGGCGTCAATGCGGTTGCCCTCGAAGAACATGTGCTCGGTGCGGCACAGCCCGATGCCGGTGGCGCCGAAGGCCAGGGCGTTTTCGGTTTGCTCGGGGGTGTCGGCGTTGGTGCGCACCTCGAGGCGGGTGACCTTGCGGCACCAGTCCATCAAGGTCTTGAACATCTGGTAGGTCTGGGCCGCCCTGGGATCGAGGGTCTTTTCGATGAGGACCTGAACGATCTCGGAGGCGGCGGTGGGGATTTGGCCGGCATAGACGTTGCCGAGGGTGCCGTTGATGGACAGCCAGTCGCCTTCGTTCCAGGTGCGGCCGTTGACGGTGAGGGTGCGCTTTTCGTAGTCCAGTTGCAGAGCGCCGGCGCCGGTGATGCACACCTTGCCCATCTGGCGGGCGACCAGGGCCGCGTGGGAGCTGACGCCGCCCTTGGCGGTGAGGATGCCCTCGGCGGCGATCATGCCGCGCAGGTCCTCGGGCGTGGTTTCGTTGCGCACCAGCAGGACTTTTTCGCCCTTTTCGGCCGCGGCCACGGCGCGTTCCCAGCTCAGATACATCCGGCCGGAGGCCGCCCCGGGGCCGGCGGGCAGGCCGGTGGCGATGACCTCGGCGGCCTTTTCGGCCTTCTGGTCGAAGATGGGGGCGAGCAACTGGTCGAACTGGTCGGCCGGGTTGCGGCGGATGGCGGTTTTCCAGTCAATGAGCCGCTCTTTGACCATGTCCATCGAGAACTTCAGCGCCGCCAAGGCGGTGCGCTTGCCGTTGCGGGTCTGAAGCATGAAGACCTTGCCGTCCTGGATGGTGAACTCGAAATCCTGCACGTCCTTGAAATGCTTCTCCAGGATCGCGCGGATGCGCTCCAGTTCTTTGAAGGCCTCGGGCAGGTGTTTCTTGAGGTCGGCGACCGGCTCGGGGGTACGGATGCCGGCCACGACGTCCTCGCCCTGGGCGTTGATGAGGAACTCGCCGTAGAATTCCTTCTCCCCATTGGCGGGGTTGCGGGTGAAGGCGACGCCGGAGCCGGAGCGTTCGCCGGTGTTGCCATAGACCATGGCCTGGACGTTGACCGCCGTGCCCCACTCGGACGGGATGTTGTACTTGCGGCGGTACACGATGGCGCGGTCGTTCATCCAGGAGCCGAACACCGCGCCGATGGCGCCCCAGAGCTGTTTCCACGGGTCCTGAGGGAATTCCCGACCGCCGGTGCGCTCGTGAATGAGCGCCTTGAAACGACTGACCAGCTCCTTGAGGTCGTCCACGGTCAGCTTGGTGTCCTCGATGTCCGCACCGTAGCGCTCGTGTTTGAGGCCATGGATGACCGTCTCGAACGGCTCGTGATCTTCGCCCGGGCGTTTTTGCACGCCCATGACCACGTCGCCGTACATCTGCACGAAACGGCGATAGCAATCCCAGGCAAACCGCTCGTTGTTGGTGGCCCGGACCAGGGCCAGCACCGTCTGGTCGTTGAGGCCGAGGTTGAGAATGGTGTCCATCATGCCCGGCATCGAGTCGCGCGCACCGGAGCGCACGCTCACCAGCAGGGGCATCGCCGCGGTGTCCCCGAAGCGGGTGCCCATGATCTTTTCGATGTGCGCCACGCCGGCGCGGACCTGGGGCTCGAGCTCTTTCGGGTAGGTCTTCTTGTGCTGGTAGTAGTAGGTGCAGACCTCGGTGGTGATGGTGAAGCCCGGGGGAACGGGCAGGCCGATGCGGGCCATCTCCGCCAGGTTCGCGCCCTTGCCGCCGAGCAGGGGCTTCATCGAGCCGTCGCCGTCGGCCTTCTTGTTGCCAAAGAGGTAAACGTATTTCGGGGTTTTCGTCGCCTTAGCCATAATCGTTTTCGTGTTGTGCTGCCCGGCGCGGGGGAACTCATCCTCCCGCGCGGAAGCCCAAACTCAACCTAATGCGCGCCGGGGGGTCAACGGCTGAATTGTCCGACTTGAGGACAAAATCCGGCCGGTGTGCCCGCCGCCGGACCGCCGCCGGACCGCCCGGTGGGGCCGGCGGGATCGGACCGGGCGTTGCGACCAAGGCGCACCCGCATGTAGTGAAACAGGTACTGCTGCGCGTACCCGGCGTACGGGCCGAAATGTGTTTCGGTGAACGCCCGCAGCCGGCGCGGCGGCAGCCGGCGGCGCGGGAAGTACAGTTGCCGCAACGCCCGCAGCACCCACACATCCACCGGAAACGCGGCGTCAAAGCCGGCGGCGAACAGCAACACGCAATCGGCGATCTTCCGCCCCACCCCGGGCAGGGCCATCAACCGCTGGCGCGCCGTGGCCAGCGGCAGCTCCGGCAGTGTCTCCAGCCGGAGGACGCCGGTGGCCACGGCTTGCGCCGCCGCCCGCAGATACGGCGCGCGGAACCCCATGCCGCACGCGCGCAGTTCAGCCTCGGTCGCCCCGGCCAGTCGCGCGGGCGGTGGAAAGGCAAAACCCGGCGCCCGGCCGGGCGGCACCGGCACCGGGCGGCCAAAACGCGTGCACAGGGTTCCCACGATGCGGCGGATGTGCGGGATCCGCTTGGTTGAGGACAGGATGAAGCTCGCCAGGCATTCCCAGGGGTCCTGCCGCAACAGCCGCAAGCCGCGGCAGGCGCTCACCGCCTCTTGCAACGGCGGGTCGGGCGGGAAGGTGGCGACGATGGCCCCCAGGTCATCCCCGAGGCGCAGCCAGCGGGCCAGCCAGTTCCAGTCCGTCTGTGGCACGCAGGTCTCGGCCGTGAGCGTGTGGGGCGTCGCGGTCAACCGCACCCAGTGCCCGGCCACGATGCCTTCCCAGCCGCCGTCTTCCGGCGTCCAGCGAAAGACCTGGCCGGATTCGAGCGTGGCGGCCAGGTCGTACTCCCGCACCGGCCAGGTGTGGCGAAGGGTCGCGACGCCGGCGGCGGGTGCCCCCGGGTCAACGCAGGTTTCGACAGGCATACAGTTGCACCTGGCGCAACACCTGCCCGCGGTACACCACCGGGTGCAGCCCGAGGTCGCTGACCGACTCGAACTCGGCCACGAGCTGTTCCGGCGGGGGCCGGGGGCGATCAGTGGGCATGACGAACAACGCGTTTTGGCCCTGGCGGTCCCGGTAGCCCGGCCAGAAAAAGAACTGGTTCAGCGGCACCTCGCTTGAGCGGAAGAACACCCACGGCCGGCCGGCCCGGACCGCGGCTTTGGCCTCCGGGAGGTAAAACGACAACTGGCCGGTGATGCCGTAGTGATTGCCGATGAGGAACACCGGCCGGCCCTCGGCCAGCAACTTTTGGCGCTCGGCTTCCACCACCCGCGCCGTTTCACTCCAGCCCCGCACCCGCCGCAGGGGGTCCAGGCGCGGCGGCAACGGTTGCCCGATCAGGCTGGCGAGCCAGCGGGTTTCATGCAGGGGCACCACCAGCAGCAGACCCAACGCCACCCCACCGGGGAGCGCGGCGCGGAGTTTGCGGGCGCCGCCCGGCCACCGCGCGGCCGCATGGGCCACCGTCGCGGCAAACAGCGGCACCACCGCCGCGGCAATCCAGTTGGGCAACACCCGCGCCCGCACCGTGTACAGCGCGTGTCCCAGCAGCAACGGCGCGCCCATCAACCACAGGTAAAACGCCAGCGGCTGCGCCCGCCGTTGCCGCCAGATGCCCGCCGTCGCCCAAAGGACCGCGGCGAAGAAAACCGGATTCAACAGCCCCGCCACCGCGCCAAGGAACTCGAAGAAGTACCGGGGCGTGAAGCGCCAGGCCGTTTCCAAACCAGCCCGGTCACTCAGGTGCGTCACCGTGATCCAGCCGTGCTGCGCGTTCCAGATCAGCACCGGCAGCGTGCAGAGCAGCACAATGGCCAGCGCCAGCCAGGGGCCGGGTCGGCGCAAGTGGCCCCGCGCGTCCGGCCGCAGGACAAACACCAAGGCGAAGCACACGAGTTGAAACAGGGCCGTGTACTTGCTCAAAAACCCCAGGCCCAGCCAAAGCCCGGTCCACGCCCAGTCGCGCGTGCGGCCGTCCGGTTGCAGCGCCCGCCAGCCGGCCAGCATGGCGGCGGTCCAGCACAGCACCAGCGGCGGGTCAATCGTCAGCAGCACCGCGCCCACGGCGGTCAGCGGGGTCACGGTCAACAGCACCACCAGCCAGAATCCGGCGCGGGCATTGACCTGCGCGGCGAAAAAACGCAGCACCAGCAGCCCCGTGACCGCCGCGATCACCGGCGCCATGAACCGCACGCCCAGTTCGGTGTCGCCCCACAGCCGGGTGCCCAGCCATTGCAGGTAGGCGATCATCGGCGGCTTGCTGTAGTACGAGAGCGCCAGGTGCTTCGACCACAGCCACTGGTAGGCCTCGTCTTCGCTCAACTCGATGACGCCCGAGGCGATGTAGCCCAGCCGGAACACCAGCAGCAGCCCGAGGAGCAGGTAGCCCAGCCGCAGCCAATGGCGGTCGGCTTCCGCGGCTGCGTCACGCAGGGCGGTCGGTTCCGCCGGATCACCTGCGGCCGCCGGGTGGAACTGCGGCTCGCGGAGCGAGGGGAGGCGTTGCCACCAAAGGGGAAACCACCGCCGGCCCGCGCCGCGCCACAGGCCATCGGCCAGGCAAAGCACACCCCGGCCGATGCTCCAGCCCAGCAGCGCGCCGGCCAGCACGTCGCCGGGATAATGCACGCCGCAGTACACGCGGGAGTACCCCACCGCCACGGCCAAGGGCCAGAGTGCCCGGCGGCTGTGCGGGTAAAACCAACCCGCCACGGCCAGGGCGAGGAACCAGTTGGCCGCGTGGCCCGAGGGCAGGCTGAAACTGCTGCCCCGGCCCAGCAGCAGCCGCGTGTCCGGCAGATCGGCGAACGGCCGCGGGCGTGCCAGCGCCTCCTTGAGCAGGTCCACCGCCGTGTTGCCCGCCGCCAGCGCCACGACCAGCAGCGCCACACACACCCGACCCCGTGCGCCGCCGCGCCACAGCAGCAGCGCCAGGACGGCCACCAGCGCGGGGAAGAAAAGCCGGTTTCCGCTGAACCACGGCATGGCCACGTCCAGCCACGGGTGGATCAGCGTTTGGTTGACCACCCGGAACAGGGCGGTGTCGGCTTGCCCCAACCAGTCCACGGCTGGGGTTTATCCCCGGCCCGCACGGCGGGCGACAAGCCGGAAATCCCGGGCCGGTTGTGCCGGGCCGCGGTGCGCCGGCTTGTGCCCCGCCTGAAGGCTGCTATTTTGGGGGGCGATTTGAATCGAACGCAGTCAAACCAACACCGAACCTAAAAGACACAACCATGGCACACGAACTCCCTCCCCTGCCCTATCCCAAAGAAGCCCTGGAACCGCACATTGATGCGATGACGATGGAAATCCACCACGGCCGTCACCACAAGGCCTACGTGGACAACCTGAACAAGGCCCTGGCCGGCAACCCCGCGCTCGAAGCCAGGTCCCTCGAGGCGCTGCTGGCGGACCTGGCCTCGGTGCCGGAGAACATCCGCACCGCGGTGCGGAACAACGGCGGGGGCCATTGGAACCACACCTTCTTCTGGAAGATCATGGCCCCCAATGCCGGCGGCGCGCCCACCGGCGAACTGGCGGCGGCTCTGAACGCGGCCTTTGGCAGCTTTGACGAGTTCAAGGCCAAATTCGAGGCCGCCGGGATGGGCCGGTTCGGCAGCGGCTGGGCGTGGTTGCTGGTCAACGGGGGCAGGCTCGAAATCGCCTCCACCGCCAATCAGGACAATCCGCTCATGGGCCGGGCCGTGGCCGGGTGCGAAGGCCGGCCCATCCTGGGCGTGGATGTCTGGGAACACGCCTACTACCTCAAGTACCAGAACCGCCGGGCCGACTACCTCAAGGCGTGGTGGAACGTCGTCAACTGGGCCGAGGTGGCCCGGTTGTACGCGGCGGCCCGGTAACCTGGGGGAAGGCGCCTTTTCACCCGCCGGAGTGGGGCTTCACCACTCCGGCGCTTTTTTTGGCAACCGGCCGCCAAACCCACCATGACGGCACAGCTAGACTTTGCTTTTGGACGTCTAAATGTAAAGTCCGGCTCCAATGATTGACCGCCCTTTTTGGCGTCAACGGTTGGTTCAGGCCTGGACCCGGGCGCCAATTGTCTGATTAACCGGTCCCCGGCGGGTGGGCAAAACGGTGCTGGCGCAGCGCCTGTCCGACGCGGAATTCCTCGACTGTGGCCTGCCCAGCGTGGCGGAGTGTCTGCGTGACCCGGAGCGCTTTTACCGGTCCGTCCAGAAAAGCCGGGTGATCTTCGATGAGGTCCACCAATTGCCCGACCCCAGCAGGCTCCTGAAGATCGGTGCGGATGCGTTCCCGCAACTGAAGATTTTGGCCACCGGTTTCTCCACCCCGGTTGCCACCCTGAAATTCCGGGACAGCCTCGCCGGACGGAAGCGGATCGTGGAACTGGTGCCCGTCCTTTCCGAGGAACTGCCGGCTTTTGGCATCGCCGACCCGCGTGAGCGGCTGCGGCGCGGGGGGCTGCCTCCCGCTTTGTTTGCCCCGCAGCCCGAGCCGGAATTTTATGCGGAGTGGATGGATTCCTACTATGCGCGGGACGTGCAGGAGCTCTTCCGTCTGGAAAAACGCACCGGCTTTTTGCACCTGCTCGAACTGCTCTTGCGGCAGAGTGGCGGAATGCTCGACCTCAGCCGACTGGCCGCCGAAAGCCGGGTTAGCCGCCCCACGGTCACGAACTGGCTGGAGGTGTACCCAACGACCCACACCGTTCGCCTGCTGCGGCGTTACGCGGGCGGAGGCCGACGCGAGATCGTGGCCCAACCCAAGGTTTATGGATTCGACACCGGCCTGGTTTGCCACGCCCGCGGCTGGGACAGTTTGCGGGAAGACGATTGTGGGATTTTATGGGAACACCTGGTGCTCGAATCCCTTGTTGCCGGCGAGGTTCCCCGGATTCACTTCTGGCGCGACAAACAACATCGGGGGGGTGGATTTTGTCGTGCCCCGGGGTCGCGGCATCGTTGACGCCGTCGAGTGCAAATGGAACCCGGATGCCCTCGAAGCCCGCGGGTTGGTGGCTTTTCGCTGTCTTTATCCCAGGGGCAAAAACTACATGGTTTGCCCCCTGCAGGGGCCGAGCTACGAGCGCGAGGCCCGGGGCTGTTTGCTCGTGTTTGTTTCGCCCAGCGAACTGCGGGAAATCTACGGGTAACAACCCGCCGAGTTGCCCGGATCAGGCGCGGTCGGCGGCGTTACCCCTCCCCGGCCAGCTTGCGGAATGAGGGGTGACGGTACTGGTAGCGTGCGGCCACCAGGCTGAACAACACCCCCACCACCGCGGTGAGCACCGCGTACAACAGAAACCGCTCGGGCGTCACCGACCCCGCCTCGGCGCCGGCGCCCAGCACCTGGGTGATGGCGCTGACCAGCAGGTTGCCGAAAGCCACGGTCAGCAGCCAGAAGCTCATGATGGTGCTGCGCATGGTGGGGGCGGCTTCGGCGAAGGCAAATTCCAGCCCGGTGGTGGAAAGCAGCACTTCGCCGGTGGTCAGCACCGCGTAGGGCAGGAGCTGCCACAGGATGCTGAATTGCTCGCCGGCTTCCAGGCGGCGTTGCAGCCAGGCCACGATCAGGTACGATGCCGCGCCAAAAAACATCCCCGCGCTCATCCGCCGCAGCGGCGTGGCCCACCGGCCCAGGCGCGGATACACCCCCAGCGTCAGCAGGGGCACCAGGATCATCACCAGCGCCGGGTTGGCCGACTGCATCTGTTCGGCGCCGATGCGGAAATTCCCGATGAACTCCTCCTTCATCTGCTTGCCCTGGAGCACCCAGGTGGAGGTGGTTTGGTCAAACAACGCCCAGAACACCGGCACCAGCGCAAACACGAACAGAATCGGGCTGACCGACCGGGCCGCCGCGATTTCCTCCTCGGTGTGCCGGCCGCGCGCCGCTTCCCAAAACCGCTCCGGCAGTTCGAGTCGGCCGAGCAGACCCAGTCCCAGGATCAACAGGTACCACACGCCCACCGCGGCCAGGGCCCCCCAGCCCACCGCGCGCAGCCCGGGGGTCCATTCGTGGACAAAGGCCAGCGCCGCAAAGCCCGCCATCAGGACCGCCGGCAGGATCAGACAGACCAGCACATTGATCAGGGCGCCCACCGGGAGCCGGTTCTGGTGCCGAAAGGCCGTTCGCAACACCGTCACAAACCCCGACGAACGGGTGTGCCGCGCCGGCGCCACCCGCACGTACTGCCGCGTGCCCAGCACGAAGATCACCACGGCCAGCAGCATGAAAACGCCGGGCACGCCGAAGGCCGGGCCGTAGCCGTAATGGTCCTTGACCCACGGCACCACCAGGAACGAGAAAAACGAGCCGAAGTTGATGGCCCAGTAAAACGCCCCGTAGGCCTTTTGCAGCAGGTGGCCCTGTTCGGGGCGGAATTGGTCGCCCATGAAGGCTGACACGCACGGTTTGATCCCCCCCGACCCCAGCGCAATCAACCCCAGCCCGGCCGCCAGGCAGGCCATTTTGGCGTCCACGGTCTGGAACAGGTCGCTGCACGCCAGCACGCCGTTGCCCACGCAGTAGATCAACGACAGGTACAGGATCGTGTAGTAGCGGCCGATCAGGCGGTCCGAAAGCCACGCCCCCAGGAGCGGCAGGAAGTAGTTCGCGAAGATGAACAGGTGAATGATGGTGGTCGAGGTGTCCGCTGTCTGGCCCAGCCCGCCCTTGACCACCTCGCCGGTGATGTACACGGCCAGGATGCTGCGGATGCCGTAGTAGCTGAAGCGCTCGGCCGCCTCGTTGCCCACGATGTAGGCCACGCTGCGGGGCATGCGGTTGTTCGCCGGCGCGGCGGGGGTGGGCACTGTCGGTTCGCTCATGCGCACAGTCGGGGTCGGGGGTGGTTCGGAGGCCGCGGGTCGCCGATGCAGTTGGCACCGTGTTGCCGGCTACTCCGGTCTCCGCCGGGCACTCCAATCGGCGGTGGTTTCACTGCCCTCCAGCACCGTCGTGACCTTGCCCGTGATCTTGTCCCCGTCCAGCGTGCCCGACATCCGGTACACCATGACGCTGCCGTCCGGGCGGTCGCGTTTAACCGTCCAGGAAAAGCTGTCGCCGTTGATCTTGCCGTCCTCGATTTCCAGCCATCGGTCCGGCCCCCGGGCGAACCGGCCGGTCACCCGCGCCCCGTCCTGCTTGAGGATGAGGGGCGCTTCCACCGGATTGCCGTCCGGTCCGCGGATGGTCCAAATCCATTCTCCGGTCAGGCGGGCGCCGGAGGTGGCGGACACCGGCGATTCGCCCAGCAGGTGTGCCAGGAGCCCCTCGATGGACTCGGCCCAGAGCGCGTAGCCGGCGGGGGTGAGATGCAGATAGTCGGGCATCAACTCGCGCGGGATCAGCCCCTGGTCGTTGAGGAACTTGTACCCGAAGTCCACGAAAAACACGTCCCGGTTGTCGCCCAGCCGTTGCAGGAGCTGGTTGACCTGAAGCACCTTGCCGCGCTGCGGGCCGGGGTTTTCCGCCCGCGGGAAGATGGCCAGCAACACCACCTTGGTTTCCGGCAAACGCGCCCGCAGTTTGGCAACGATGGCCCGGACCCCGTCGGCGATCTGCTCGACGGTGTTGTCCTCGCCGTTGGAGTTGTTGGTGCCGATCATGATCACGGCGACCCGGGGCTTGAGGCCGTCCAGGTTTCCGTTGTCCAGCCGCCAGAGCACGTGCTGGGTGCGGTCGCCGCTGATACCCAGGTTCAGTGCCTTGCGCGGGGCGTAGTAGCGTTCCCAAACCTCCTTGCCGGCCCCCTCCCAGCCCTGCGTGATCGAGTCCCCGATGAAAATGACCCGCGCCTGTTCGCCGGTTTCGGCCACGCGTTGATTGATGGCCCGATGCCGCTGCTGCCACCAGTCCTCCCCGCGGGGCACCGGCTCGATTGCCGAGTGGGTCAGCGCCGAAGGAAGGGAAACCAGCAGGGCGGTGGCCGGGCCGGCCAGGAGGAGTGCAATGCGTTGCATGGCCGTATCCTAGGGACCGCCGGTCGCGACGGCCAGCCACAAAACCAAAACCATCGGCCCTCACCCCGAATCTTCCCCCGGCGCGGTTGCGGTTCACCCGCCCTGCAGCGGCCACCCGTCAAATCAAGAGGCCAAAGAGGCAAGCTGTCCGGCGGTAGGCCGGCCTTCGCCCCACTCCTGTCTTGCGCTCCGAACCTTGCCCGGCAGGCTGGCGAAGCCACGCGGCTCAACTCGAATGGGCTTATCGGCAACCAAGCGTGTGATTGCGGCCGAGCCGGTCCCTGACCGCGACCGCGGAAGCGAAAGGGGGCGACGCCGCGACCGCCCGGGCCTCTCCCGACCGTTGCGCGCGGCGCGGGCCCGGCTCCGGAGCGCAACGCCCCCTGCCGCGTCCGGGCTGGGCCGCCCTGGCGGGGTTGGGGCCCCGGTGAGGAATGGAGGCGGCCTGCTGGGGCGGGTGCGGCGGGTTCGCGGGGATTTCTTTTGGTGCGCGCTGCTGCTGGGGTGGCTCTTGGGTGCAGCAGGATTGGTTTGCGTCCACGCCGGAGAGGAGGAGGCGGCGTATCACCCGTTCGAGCCATCCCCGGATCCGGAGGATGTGGGGGTCCCGACCGCAGCACCAGGGGCCACCGCGCCCGCCCCCGCCGCCTTTCCGGCCGAGCGCGCCGTGGCCGCCCAACCGGTGGGCGCGTTGACCGGGCGCATCGTTTTCATGTCCGCCGGTCACGGGTGGACCTGGACGGAGGCCGGCTGGCGCACCCAGCGCGGCGTGGTGAATCGGGTAAACGAGGACTGCGGCAACCTGGACCAGATGACCCTTTTTGCCGGGTACTGCTTTCAGGCCGGAGCCACGGTTGTGCCGCTGCGGCCGGTGGGCTTCCAGACCAACGAGGTGGTGCTCGACAACACCCATCCGGACGTGACCTTCACCGGCGTCTGGAACGACAGCACCGCCCCGGTGTACTTCGGCCCGCCCGGCGCGGTGCCATATCGCTTCACGGCGGTGACCGCAACGGAAACCGCCGTGGCCACCTACGCCCCGCGCCTGCCGGCCTTCGGGCTGTATCCCGTCTATGCCTGGGCGGCGTCGGGCGCAAACCGGGTGCGGCAATTGTACCAAATCCTCCACACCGGCGGAGTGACCGAAGTGCGCGTCCCCCATCACCTGGTTGGCAAGGGCTGGGTGTACCTGGGCACGTACCACTTCGCGGCCGGACGCGACCCGGAACGCGGCGCGGTCCGGATCAGCAACCGCGCCGCCGCGCCGGGCGAAACCGGGGTGGTGATCGCCGACGCCGTCCGCTTCGGCAATGGCATGGGTGACGTGGACCGCGGCGGCGGGGTGTCCACCTACCCGCGCGAGGAGGAGGCCAGCCGGTACTGGGTGCAACGGGCGCTGGGCACCGGTCAGGACCCGGCCCTCTATGACGGCCCCAACGATGACGGCAGCGACAACGTGGGCACGCCCCCGCGCATGGCCGCCGAGATGAACCGGAGCGAGGCCGGCCGCTCCACTCAGCGGGTGTATGTCGGGTTTCACTCCAACGCCGGTGGCGGCCGCGGCGTGCTGGGGCTATACAACGACGAGACCCGGTTCCCGGGCACCAGCACCTCGCCCCGGCAGATGACGCTGGCCCGACTGTTGGCCCGGGAAATCAACAACGATCTGGTGAGCCTCAACGCCCTCTGGGACACCCCGTGGTGGGACCGCGGCGACAACCTCACGCTGGCCCGCAGCGATTTTGCCTTCGGCGAAATCCGCGGCGACGCGCTCCGCTACGAAATGGACGCCACCCTCGTGGAGGTGGCCTTTCACGACTCCGAGTTGGATGCCCGCCTGTTGCGTGAACCGGCGGTGCGCCTGGCCTGCGCCCGCGCGGCATACCAGGGCCTGGTGCGGTACTTCGCCCAATTCGACGGCGCGCCCCTGGTCTTCCTGCCCGAACCGCCCACCATGCCCCGCGCCGAAGCCACGCCGGAGGGCATCCGGGTGAGTTGGTCGCCTCCCGTGGCCCGGGCGGGCAGCGGCCTCCCGGAGGGGTATCTGGTTTACCGGTCGCGCGACGGCCGGGGTTTTGGTGACCCGGTGCCCGCCGCAATCCCGGCGGTGCTCTTCGCCAACCTCGAGCCCGGGGCCGCCTGGTTTTTCCGGGTCACGGCCACCAATGCCGGCGGCGAGTCGCTGCCCTCGCCCGTGGTGGGCGCCCGCGCACCCGGCCCGGGGCAGTCCCGGATTTTGCTGGTCAACGGCTTTACCCGGTTGGACCGCGCCCTGAACCTGCGGCAGGACCTGACCCCCGGCGATTACCGTCCCCCCGGTCATGACCGCAACCGCGGCGCGGCCGATCGCGTGTGGCCTGGCCGGGCAAACAGTTTCGATTACGTGGTCCCGCACGGACAGGCGCTGGACGCCTTCAACCGGCCTTTCGATTCCTGCCAACGCGACCACGTGGCCACGGGGGCCGTGCGGTTGGGCGATTATGCCCTGGTGATCTGGGCGGCCGGCAACCAGTCCACCGCCGGCCGCACCTTCACCGCGGCGGAGCAGGAGGCGGTGCGGGCGTTTCGGGCGACGGGCGGCCATTTGTGGGTCAGCGGCGCCGAGATCGCCTGGGACCTGGACCGGGCCAGCGGCCCCGGCCCGGCCGACCGGGCGTTTCTACGCGAGGTGCTCGGGGCCCGCCTGGCGAGCGATGCGGATGACAACGCCGACACTGCCACAGCGGAGCCGGTACCCGGGACGCTGTTTGCCGGGCGCGCGCCGGCGGTTTTTGATGATGGCGGTGGCGGCATTTACCGCGTGGGATCCCCGGACGTGTTGACGCCGGTGGGGGTGGAAACGAGCGTGGTGTTGCGCTACCGCGGGGGACGGGGCGGCGCGGCGGCGGTGGCCCAGGCGCCCCGCGACGGGCGCGGCCGGCTGGTGTACTGGGGTTTCCCGTTTGAGACGGTGGTGGACCCTGCGTTGCGCGCGGCGTATCTCGGGGACGTCCTGCGGTTTTTCGGCCGGCCCGCGGAACTGCGCGCCGCCCGGGGGGCCGAGCCGGGTTGGGTGCGGGTGGAGGTGCTGGGGGAGCCGGGCTTGGTGTACCGGTTGGAGGTCACGTCGGACTGGCGGGTCTGGGAGACGGTGGCGGAGGTGACCAGCGAAGCCGGCCGAAGCGTGATTCCGGTGCCCGCCGTGAGCGGCGAGGTTCGTTTTTACCGGGCGGTGCTGTCGCCCTGAAGGTGGAGGAGAGCGGCTGGTTTCCTTCTGGCCTCGCCGGCACGAGAGATGCAAAGTTCCGGGGCATACCATGTCAGAACGCATCCGACCCGGAGACGCGGGCGAGCTGACCTTTCAGGTGGAAAGTCAGCACGCGGTGAGCTTTGACCCGGCGATGCCGCCGGTGTTGAGCACGCCGTGGGTGTTGTGGTTCCTCGAGCACGCGGCCATCCGGGCGCTGTCGCCCCGGCTGGGGGCTGGCGAAGTGTCCGTGGGCACGGAGGTGGAGCTGCAGCACCTGGCGCCGACGCCGGTGGGGGTCTCGGTCACTTGTCGGGCGCGGGTGGTGGCGGTGGACGGTCCGGTGGTGTCATTCCACGTCGAGGCCCACGACGGGCACGAGGTCATCGCGCGCGGGTTTCACCGGCGGCGGGTGGTGCGCGCGGCGGGGCTGGCGCGACGCGTGGCCCCCAAACTGCCGCCGGCCTGAGCCGCGGCGCTCCCGGCTTGCTTCGGCCGGCGTTCTGGAGCGGGCCGACTGCCAGAGCGCGGGGGACCGCAGCGCCGGTGCTTACGCCAGAATCCCCTTCACCACCTCGCCGTGGATGTCGGTGAGGCGGAAGTCGCGCCCCTGGAAGCGGTAGGTGAGGCGCTCGTGGTTGATGCCCAGGCAGTGGAGGATGGTGGCGTTGAGGTCGTGGATGTGCACCGGGTTTTCGACGATGTTGTAGCCGTAATCGTCGGTCTCGCCATAAACCAACCCGGCCTTCACGCCACCGCCGGCCAGCCACATGGTGTAGCAGCGCCCGTGGTGGTCGCGGCCGTAGTTGTCCGGCTCGATCTTGCCCTGGCAATAGACGGTGCGGCCGAACTCGCCGCCCCAAACGACCAGGGTCTCGTCCAACAGACCGCGCTGTTTGAGGTCTTTGACCAGTGCGGCACTGGGCTGGTCGCAGTCCTGGCACTGCTCGCGGATGCGGCGGGGCAGGTTGCCGTGCTGGTCCCAGCCGCGGTGGTAGAGCTGGATGAACCGCACGCCGCGCTCGGCCATGCGGCGGGCCAGCAGGCAGTTGAAGGCGAAGCTGCCCGGCTTTTTCACGTCCGGGCCGTATAACTCGAGCACCTCGGCCGGCTCCTTCGAGATGTCCACCAGTTCGGGCACGGAGGTCTGCATCCGGAAGGCCATTTCGTACTGGGCGATGCGGGTGGGGATTTCGGGATCGCCGAAGGCTTCGTACTGACGCTGGTTGAGCCGGGCCAGGCTGTCGAGCAGGCGCCGGCGCATCTCGGCGGTGATCCCCGGGGGATTGGACAGGTACAGCACGGGGTCGCCGCCGCCCCGGAACTGCACGCCCTGATGCTCGGAGGGCAGGAAGCCCGAGCTCCACAGCCGGGTGTAGAGCGGCTGGTCGCTTTCCTTGCCGTTGGAGATCATCACGATGAAGGCGGGCAGGTTTTCGTTCTCGCTGCCCAGGCCGTAGCTGAGCCAGGCACCCAGGCAGGGCCGGCCGGGTTGCTGGAACCCGGTCTGGATGTAGGTGATGGCCGGGTCGTGGTTGATGGCCTCGGTGTTGACGGTCTTGATGATGCACAGCTCGTCCACGATTGAGGCGATGTGGGGGATCAGCTCGCTGATCCAGGCGCCGCACTGGCCGTGCTGGCTGAACTTGAAGAGCGACCGCACCACCGGAAACGAGCTCTGACCGGAGGTCATGGTGGTGATGCGCTGGCCCATGCGAACCGAGTTGGGCAGTTCGCTGCTGTGGTATTTTTCGAGCGCGGGCTTATGGTCGAACAACTCGAGCTGCGATGGCCCCCCGGCCATGTGCAGGTAGATCACCCGCCGGGCTTTGGGCGCGAAATGGGGCAGACCGGGCAGGCCGCCAACCCGTTTGGGCGCGGTGAGACCGGCCAACAGGGCGGGATTGAGCAACGTCCCGAGGGCGGCGGTGCCGATGCCGGTGGCCAGGCGACCAAAGAAATGGCGTCGGGTCAAAAGCAGGGCGTGTTCGCGAATCGGGTCCATGGTGGGGGGTGGAATCGGGTTCAACCTTTGGTCAGGGCCTCGTCGAGGTTCAACAGCAGGTTGGCCACGCTGGACCAGGCGGCCAGTTCGACCGGGTCCAGGTCCGTGGCGCGAAAATCTCCCACTTCCAGGAAGGCCCGGGCTGCGGCGGGGTCGGCTTGGAAAGCGGTCCGCTGGGCCTCGAGCAGGTCCTGCAGCAGCTTCAACTCCGCCTGGTCCGGGCGGCGAGCGGTGACCAACCGAAAGCCGTAGGCCAGCCGTTCGGCCGGCTCCCGACCGCCTTCCCGGAGCATCCGCGAGGCCAGCGCGCGGGCGGCTTCGACGAACTGGGGGTCGTTCAACACCACCAGCGCCTGGAGCGGGGTGTTGGTGCGCGGGCGGCGGACCACGCAGTACTCGCGCGTGGGGGCGTCGAAGGTCAGCAGGTTCGGCGGGGGGCTTTGGCGCTTCCAGTACGTGTACAAGCTGCGCCGGTATTGGGCCGGACCGCGGTCGGGCACGTATTTCTGGGAGTTGTTGAACGAAACGGCCTCCCACAGGCCCGGCGGCTCGTAGGGCTTGACGCTCGGGCCGCCCAACTGCTCCACCAACAATCCGCCCAGGTAAAGCGCGGTGTCCCGAATGGCCTCCGCCTCAAGCCGAAAACGGGGCCCCCGGGCCAGCAGACGGTTTTCGGGGTCGCGCTCGTACAAGGAAGGCGTGACCCGGGCGCTTTGGCGGTACGTGGCCGAGGTGGCGAGGAGCCGCTGCATGTGTTTGACATCCCAGCCGGAGCGGATGAACTCGGTGGCCAGCCAGTCCAGCAATTCGGGGTGTGACGGCCGCTCGCCCTGCACGCCGAAGTCTTCGGCGGTTTTGACCAGACCCACGCCGAAAAATTGCTGCCAGTAGCGGTTGACGATCACCCGCGCGGTCAGCGGGTGCTCCGGGCTGACCAGCCATTGCGCCAGTCCGAGCCGGTTGGTGGGCGCACCCGGCGGCAGCGGCGGCAAAATGGCCGGTACCCCGGCCGCCACCACGTCGCCGGGCTTGTCGTACTCGCCCCGGATCAACAGGCGCGTCTCGCGTGGCTGGGCCAGTTCCTTGGCGATGAGAGTGGTCGGGATGGCCGCGTCAATCGCCCGCTCCTCCTCCAGCCAGGTGGCCAGGCGGTCCTGTTCCTCGCGGTAGCCGGGTATGAACTGGCGACGATACCAATCCCGCACCGGCACCGCCCACGGGCCGGTGGGCGTGGCGGTGACGGACAGGATGGCGACCAGGTCGGGCGGCAGTCGTTGCGGGCCGGCCAGGGTCGGGTCGAAAGCGAAGTATTTCGCGCCCTGGTGATTGACCACCTTGATCAGGAGGCGGTTTTCCCCGGCCGCCAGTTCGAGCCGCAGGCGGGTGCGCACCCCGGGGTAGGGCTCGGGGGTGCCGTGCTCGTGCACCAACCGCTCGTTGAGCCAGAGCTTGAAGACGTCGTCGGCCCGGAGCGCCACGTCCAGCACGGTCGGCTCGGGCACGTGCAGTCGGCGGAACAGGTAGTACACCCCGTGCACCCCGTGGAGCTCGTTGACCAACAGGTGCGTGCCGCCGTCGCCCAGGTCACCCCGCTCCTGCCAGCCCACCTCTTCCCGCACGCCAGGGTAACGGCGCGCGAGGTCGAGGGTGGTCTCTGGCTCGAAGACCTTGGCAAAGCCGGCCGCCAAACCGCCGGAGGGCAGCGGCCCCAACAGCCGCCACGGCTCGAAGCGCGGCGGAGTCAGGGCGGACACCAGTTCCGCCCCCTGGGCGAGGGCCAGGCGGACCCGGCCCAGGGCGTGGTTCTCTTTTTCCTCACCGGCCTCGAAACGCAGCCGGATCCGCAGGCGCGCTTCCGCCGGCACATCCACCGGTTGACTCGTGCGGAAGACCGCCACCACGGGTGCCGGATTCGTGGCGGTCGCCTGCCAGAAGGTTTCCGGTTTGCCGTCCAGCGCACGGCCCGGCTCGTGCTCGCCCTCATGGGTGCTGGCCAGCGCGCGGGCGAAGGTCAGCTTTTGGGGCTTGGCGTTTTCCCCGGGGGGGAGCAATTCGGCCTCGAACTCGGAAAGGCGGAACCGGCCGTCGGCATGGCGCGCGCCGCCGCCGGGCAGGGATTCGTGGGGCAGCACCTCCAGGCGCAGGCCGGCCAGCGGCCCGGCGGCCGGCCGGAACTCCAGTTCGTAGGTGTCGTTGGTGGGCGCGGGACCGCCGGCCAGCACGGATTGGTCCTCGAGCACGCGCAATTCCGCTCCGCCCTCCCGGGGCGAGCGCGCCGCCAGCGGGGGCGCGGTTTGCCAGCCTTCGCGCAGGCGCCCGTGCCAATCCGCGGCCCAGGTTTGTTGGGCGGCGTCGAGGATTTCGGCCGGCGCGCCGAGGCGGCGGCGGGTCTCGGTGATCTTGTCCTTGAGCCAGGCCAGGCGCTCGGTTTGTTCGCGCGTGGGCAGTTTGAGGAACGGGTCGGGGTTGGGCCGGTTGCCGTCCATGACCGGCTCGTCCAGTTGGTTGAAGAAGGCGAACAGGCCGTAGTACTCGCGCTGCGAAATCGGGTCGTACTTGTGGCTGTGGCAGCGGGCGCAGGCGAGCGTGAGGCCCATCCAGACCGTGCCGGTGGTTTCGACCCGGTCAAAGGCGTACTTGGCCGCATACTCGGCCTCGATGGCGCCGCCCTCGCCGGTGCTCATGTTGCAGCGGACGTAGCCGGTGGCGACCTTTTGGTCGGTGGTCGGCTCGGGCAGGAGGTCGCCGGCCAGTTGCTCAATGGTGAAGCGGTCGAAGGGCTGGTTGGTGTTGAAGGCGCGAATGACCCACTCCCGGTAGGCCCAGATGTCGCGCTGGGCGTCAATGTGGTAGCCGTGCGAGTCCGCGTAGCGCACGGCATCCAGCCATTGCCGGGCCAGGTGCTCGCCGTAACGGGGCGAATTGAGCAGCCGGTCCACCAGCCGCTCGTAGGCGTCGGGCCGGTTGTCGGCCAGGAAGGCGTCCACCTCCTCGATGCTGGGCGGCAGGCCGGTCAGGTCCAGGGACACGCGCCGGATCAGCGTGCTCTTCTCGGCCTCGGGTGC
Organism: uncultured Verrucomicrobiae bacterium; assembly: GCA_937946835.1. Lineage (GTDB taxonomy): Bacteria > Verrucomicrobiota > Verrucomicrobiia > Limisphaerales > J093 > DSVZ01. Next base: position 19,267 of record CALFAV010000009.1, read on the forward strand.
GGGGCTCAACCCTTCGGTCTCCAGGCGGTGGAGGACGAAGCGGTCCACCTCGTTGCGCGGCCAGTGGGGGTTTTTGACGGCCGGCGGCTCGGGGCGTTGGGGCGGCACAAAGGCCCAGTGCTCCGGCCACTCGGCGCCGGCGGCGATCCAGTCGCGCAGTTTCTGGATTTGCTCCGGCGTCAGTTTCTTGCCGGTCTTGGGCGGAGGCATGACGTCCTCCGGGTCGCTGGTGGTCACGCGCGCCAGGAGGGTGCTGTGGTCCGGGTCCCCGGGCACCACGGCCTGGCGACCGTTTTTGCGCGGAGCCAGGGCGCCGCTGCGCAGGTCCAGCCGCAGGCCGGCCTTGCGGGTGTTTTCGTCCGGCCCGTGGCAGGCAAAGCAGTTGTCGGAGAGGATGGGGCGGATTTCGCGACCGAAGTCCACGCCGCCGGGACGCGCCCCGGCCCGGGCCGTCCCGTGGAGGAGACTTCCCGCCAAAAACCAGCTCAACCAACCGGCGAGACGTGGCATACCTAGCCGCTACTCTAGCGCATAAGGGGGCGGGCGAAAGTGATTTTTTTGCGGGCCGGGTGGGCCGGCCGGCCGGGGCAAAATCCCCGCGCCGCAGTTGCCGCTTGCCAGCGACCGGGCTTTGGCGTCTAAACGCGGCGTGCCGGACTGGCTCGCCATCATCCTGTTGGGCATCATTGAAGGGATCACCGAGTTCCTGCCGATTTCTTCCACCGGCCATCTGCTGCTGGCGCAGCAATGGCTGCCCCGCCAAAGCGACCTGTTCAACGTGTTTATCCAGAGCGGAGCGGTGCTGGCGGTGATTCCCCTTTTCCCGGAGCGGTTCCGGCAAATCGCCCGCTGCGGGCGCGATCCGGGGGCGCGCGACTTCACCTTGAAGCTTGCCGCGGCTTTTGCCCTGACCGGCGCGGGCGGGTTGGCGCTGGACAAGCTGGGGTTCAAACTGCCGGAAAGCGCGCTGCCCGTGGCGGTGGCGCTGATCGTGGGCGGCGGGCTGTTTCTCCTGCTGGAACAGCTTCTGACCGGCCGGCCGGCCCGGGAGGACATCACCTGGCCCGTGGCCCTGGCCGTGGGGCTGGGGCAACTGGCGGCGGCGGTGTTTCCCGGACTGTCCCGGTCCGGGGCCACGATTCTGATCATGCTGGCCCTGGGACTGAGCCGACCGGCGGCAACCGAGTTTTCGTTTCTGGTGGGCATTCCGACCATGCTCGCCGCCGGGGGGTTGAAGATCGCCAAAGCCCTGCTGGGCGCGTCTGCCGGCACCCCGCCAGAAAACTGGGCCATGCTGGCGTTGGGGACGGCGGTCTCGGCACTGGTGTCGTTTCTGGCGGTGAAGTGGTTGCTGGGGTTTGTGCGCACGCACACCTTTCGCGGCTTCGGCTGGTATCGAATTGCGCTGGGGGTGGTGATTTTGCTCTGGCATCCCTGGAGCCGGGGCTGAGACCCGCCCGGGCGCAACCTGCCCGTTCCGGGTGCGGGCAGCAGTCCGGATTTCCGGTCAGCGAGAAGGCGGGGTGCCGCCTTGCCGGCTCCGACGGAGCGCGGCGAATCTGCCCGCAGGAATTCGAGGCCATCGCCGGGGGGCATTGGCGCTTCGACCGGGGGTTTCAGATTGCGCGGACCGGGTTGGCAAACCACCCGGCCCGAGGAGATCAAACCACTTGCCCATGAGCGGGCGGTCGGCAGCCTGAGGCCGTGACGGCAACGCGACAAGGTGTGTGGCTGGCAGTGGCCGCTTATGGCTTGTGGGGGGTGCTGCCGGTTTACTGGAAGGCGCTGCATCGGGTGCCGGCTCCGGAGATCCTGGCGCATCGGATCGTCTGGTCGCTGGTTTTTTTGCTCGCGCTGGTGGGCGCGCGCCGCGAATGGCAGGCGTTGCAAGCCGGCTTGCGGACAAGGGGGCTGCGGGTGTCCATGGCGGCCGCGGCCCTGCTGGCGGTGAACTGGCTGACCTACATCTGGGCGGTCAACGCCGGACGCATTGTCGAGACCAGCCTGGGTTACTTCATCAATCCGCTGGTCAGCGTGGCCCTGGGGGTGGCCGTGTTGGGGGAGCGGCTGCGGCGCGCGCAAGTCCTGTGCATTCTGCTGGCGGCCGTGGCCGTGGTCTGGCTCACGGCGCGGGAGCGGGCGGTACCCTGGGTGGCGCTGGTCCTGGCGGGGAGTTTTGCGGTGTACGGCCTGCTGAAAAAGAAGGCGTGCCTGCCGGCGTTGCCGGGACTGGTGGTGGAGACAGCGCTACTGGTGGTGCCGGCACTGGGGTTTTGGGCGGCTCGTGAAGCCGCCGGCCGGGCGGCCTTCGGTCACGCGGGCGCGGGGATTACCCTGCTGTTGTTGTTCACCGGCGTGGCCACGGCGTTGCCCCTGCTGTTGTTTGCCGCGGCCGCCCGGCAGGTCAGCCTGACCACCCTGGGATTGCTTCAATACCTGGCCCCGAGCCTGCAGTTGCTCCTCGGCGTGGCGGTTTACGGGGAGCCCTTCGGCCGGGACCGGGCGGGGGCGTTTGCCCTGATCTGGGGCGCGCTGGCCCTGTACTGGTTGGAGGGGTGGTGGCGGGTGCGGCAAGGGTCGCGGAGCGTCTGAGCCGCGGTGGTTCGGCCGGGGACCGGCTCAGGGAGGGCCTTCGGCCTGCCAGCGCAGGAAGGTGTCCTCGCCCAGCAGTTGGCGCAGGCTGGCCAGGTGCGCGGTGTACAACTCGGCCAGCTCGCGGTCGCGGTCTTCGCCCGAGAGTGTCGGATCGGCGAGGACCCGTTGACGCTCCTCGGCGGCGAGCTGGTTGACGCGGTACCAAGGGATGAGTTTTTCCGGCTCGACCCCCAGACGCTCGGCGGCCTGGCGGGTTTGCCGGAACAGGGGGTCCTGGAGGAGCCGGTAATGCGCGTAGCGCGCCGGGCCGAGGGTACGTTCGAGGGTGCTTTCGTAGGCCCGGGTCAGGTCGGCCAACTGCCGGAGATCCGCAGGGGAACCGGGCGCGGCCGCCAGGGACTCCAGTTGCCCCTCGAAGTGCTCGCGGGCCCGGTAGAGCGCGCGGAACTCCTCGGGGGTGGCGTTGAAACCGCGCAGTTCGGCGCGGAGGCGTTCGGCACCGGTCGAGTAACGCAGCAGGTACTCCTCCAGTTGCTCGGGGGTGAGCACGCGGGCCAGTTCGGCGCGCCACTCGCGTTCCAGTCGCGAGAACGCGGCGGCGTTGGTTCCGCCCGCCTCGGCAGAGGCCTGGAATTCCTGGAGCCGCCGGGCGTGACGTTGCTCAATTTCGCGGACCCGGCGGCGCGTTTCGGCGGGCAGCGCGCCGAGGATTTCGCCGTCCAGGCGGGGGCGAGATTCCTCGGCCTGGGCGGTCAGGTCATGGGTTTCCCAATCCGGCCCCAACAGGGTGGCCAGCAGGGCGCGACGCTCGGCCTCGAGTGCCGAGCGCCGGGTTTCGGCCTGACGGACCAGCTCGGGGTCGGGCTCCGAACGCCACCACTCGCGGCGCGGGTCGGGGACCTCGGCAAGGCGCCGCGCGGCGAAAAGCTCATTGACGTCGGCCACGATGATGTCCCGAACGGTGGCCTCGGGGCACCCGATGGCGCGCAGGTTGGCGATGTAGGTGGGGTAGTCCTCGGATTCGATGTCGCGCCAGCTCAGCAAACGGGGGGCAAACACCACGTTGGTGCGCAGCGGGCGCAGGAGGTTGGTGATGACCGGCCGGCGAACCACGGTGCGCGGGGCGGGGGGTTGGGGCTGGAGCGAACGCAGCCAGCCCACCACCAGGGCGGCGTTCAGAAGCAGGGACGCCGTCAGTCCCACGACCAACCAGCGCGTGCGCATACCGTACTTGTGGGCGAACGGGGCCGGGTCGGCAAACGGAAAAAAAGCCCCGCCGCCCGCTGGTGCGGGCCGGGGCGTGGATTGATCGGTCGGCCGCGCGCGGGCGGGTTACTGCAGGGGCTCCTTCAACAGGGCCAGGAACTGCTTCATGGCCGTGGAGAGCACCTTGTTCTTCTTGTAGAGCGCGGCCAGGGGCCGGGACAGGTCGGCATCGCTGATTTCGATCGCCACCAGGGTGCCCTTCTCGACCTCGTCCTTGACACAGGTCCGGGGCACAATGGACACGCCGGCGTCAATTTCCACCGCCCGCTTGACGGTCTCGACGTTGTCAAACTCCATGACCGGGACCACCTGGATGCCGTGCTCGCGGAAGGCCTTGTCGAGCGCCTTGCGGGTGGGGATGTCCGCCTCGAACGCCACGAACTTCTGCCCACCCAGCGCGCTCATTTTCACGCTCTTGTTCTTGGCCAGGGGATGCTCGGGATGGCAGATGAGGACCATCGGCTCCTTGCGCAGCGGGACGACCTCCAGTTTGGGGTCGCGGGTGGGATAGGCCACCAGCCCCAGGTCCACCACGTTGCCCAGGACATCCTCGTACACCTGGTTGGCCCGGCGGTACTCGACGTGCACGTTCACCGTGGGATAGCTCTTGAGGTACCGCTTGAGGTACGGGGGCAGGTCGTGCAGGCCGATGCTGTAAATGGTGGCCACGCGCACCGTGCCCGAGATGATGTTGCGCAGCTCCTGAAGCTGGCTGTGCAGCCGCTCGTAGATCTGCACGATCTCCTTGCTGGCCTTGTACAACAGCTCGCCCTCGCGCGTGAGCCGGAATTTCTTCTTGCTGCGCTCGATCAGCAGGGCCTTGAACTGCCGCTCCAGCGAGCTGACCTGCTGGCTCACCGCCGACTGGGTGATGTGGTTGATCTGGGCCGCCTTGGTGAAACTTTCGGTTTCCGTCAGGTCGCAAAAGACTTTGAGGCTCTCGATTTGCATGAGCAGAATTGAACACGTTTTTGTCCGCCCGTCAACTGATTTAATGCCCGCATAAGCCTCCGGGTCTCCCGCGGGGTTGGTGGTGCGGTCCCGCGGGTCTTTGCCTTGCCGGGGCATGGACAAGGCGGCGGAAACCGGTTTTGATGCGCGGGGCATGCACAAACCACCACGACAAAACGCCGGCTCCGGTCTCCTTTGTTCAGGGCCGGGGGTCACGATGCTGCTGGCCTTCTTGGCGGGCCTCTCCGTCCCGGGACCGGCGCGGCCGGCCGAACCGCCCCGGGTGCGGGTCGAGGTCGAGGAAAAGGTGTACGATTATCAGGACCCGCAGAACGGGGCGGGTCCGATGTGGTGCCGGGGCTCGACCTGCCTGGTGCGGCACGGGGACCGGCTGGTGGCCTCCGGTCTGGAGGTGGTGCCCGGGGCGCGGCCGTTGAACAATTGCCGATGGACATTGTTCGAGCGCGCCGACCAGGGCTGGCAGCGCGTGCGCGCCTCGGTGCTGTATCTGACCCGTGAGCCCTGTCCGCTGGCCGTGCTGGGGGATGGCCGGGTGTTTTTGTCCACCCACCCCACGCTGGTGCCCGATCAACCGCAGGGGCCGGCGCGGCCCGAGTTGATCGTCTTCCAGGCCGACGAGCTGGAGGGCCTCCGGCGCACCCTGGTCCCGGAATGGGAAGGCAAACCGGAATTTACCGAGCATTCCTATCGGAGCCTGGCCGCCGACGCCGCGCGCAAGGAACTGCTCCTGTTTGTGCACACCACCTCGCCCTGGGCGGTGTCCTGGACCTTCCTGAGCGAATCGGGTCTCTGGCTGGCGCGGGGCCAACTGCGCTGGCCCTGGGGGGCGGACTACGCCCAGCCCCAACCCATCCGCGTGGCCTACCCCAACGTGCTGCTGCGCGACCGGGCCGTGCACTTTTGCGGGGTCAGCGACATTGTCGAGCCCAACCCCGAATGGCGGGCCTTCAAAAAACAACTCACCGGCCGCGACTGGGATTACGACTTCCGCCGGCTCTTTTACACCGGGTCGCGGGACATCCTCACCGGGCAATTCGCCGACTGGGTCGAGGTGGCCAGCCGGGAGGCCACCTGTGGCTGGATCACCCCCGGCGACCTGTGGCTGGACGCCGAGGGAGTGGTCCATCTGGTGTGGGCCGAACGCGCGATTGACGAGCGCCTGCGCGAGCGTTTTTTCCCCCGGGCCCGCCAGAGCCACGCCATCAACTACGCCCGGCTGCGCAACGGCGAAATCCTCCTGCGCCGCACCCTGGCCATCGCCGAGGAGGGCGTGTCGGAGGAAATCCCCACCGCGCCGCGGTTCCAGGTCACCCCTGCCGGTCGCCTGTACGTGATCTACTACGTGAGCGGCCGCGATTCCGCGGGTCGGACGGTTTCCGAAAACCGCCTGCTCGAAGTGCGGCGGGACGGCACTCCCACCGCGGCGACCCGCGTGCCGTTTCAGCATCCGTTGAACAACTTTTTCACCGCCACCCCCCGGGCCGGCTCGCCCCCATCCACCATGCTGGATTTGCTCGGAACGCCCGCGGATGCGCCGCTGACCATCCGGTACGCGCGCGCCGTAATCGAGGAAGTCCAATGAGCCGCCCCAACCGACCCGGGGTGCCTCGGCCCGGCAGCGCCGCCAGCCACTACCCGTAGGGCGGGGGGCGCGACGCGCGGACGGGAGCCTCGTCAGGTCTCCGCCGGGAGAGGTGCAGAGGCAGGGCCTGGTGGAACAGGTCCCGCCAGATTGTTCTGCGGCTTGGGTGCTTGCCCTTTTGAAAGCCCCGGCGGAAGCGGGCGACCATCTCTCATGGGCTGACCCGCGCCGGTGGCCGCCGGGCGGTGCGGACGTTGACCAACGTCTGCCGGTAGGTGATTGCCAGAAGCAGAGCTCCCAGGCCGCAAAAAGGCACCGCGATTTCCCCGGGTTCCCCGGAGTGTTGCCCTCATGCGGGAAACACCCGCACGGAGGTGCCCGCCAATTCAGGGAAGCACACGGGCTGGTGGGCCCGCGGTGGGATCTTCCGTCTGATGCGCGACGGTGCGGGGGAGTTTGAGTCGGGCCAGCGCCGCCGCCGCCAGGGCCAGACCGGCGGCCAGCAGATACGGCCCGTGCGGATGTTCGGCAAACAGGGTCGTGGCCAGCACCGGCCCCACGATGCGCGCCAGCGTGCCGGCGCTCTGCACCACGCCCAAAGTGGCGCCCTGCTCGGCCGGGGGGGAAAAAATCGAAACCAGGCCCAGCGTGGGCGCACGGTTCAGGGCCGAGCCGACCGAAACCAGACCCAGCGCGGCCAACAGGGCGCCCAGTCCTCCCGTGTACGGCAGCCACGCCATGCTCGCGCCAAAAACGACCAGGCTGGCAACAATCACCCGCGGCTCGCCGTAGCGCCTGACCACACGCCCGATGAGGCCCCCCTGAATGAACGCCGAGACCAACCCGCAATAGGCGAACACAAAGCCCAATCGGGTTTCATCGAAGTAAAACCGCTGGCGCCGGATTTCGTCCGGGAACACGGCCTCAAGCAGTCGCCGGTTCCAATGGCGCCGTGTCTCGCCGGTAGCGGGGGAAGCCGGGGAACCGCGGAGCGCCACCGGCAATTCCAGCCCGGCCCATTCTTCCTCCCTCAAGAGGAGCGGGCCGGCGGCCAGTCGGTTGAATTCGCTGAAAAACATCCGTCGAAGGCGACCGGGCGGGAGGGACTCGGCCCGGCCCAACGCTGCGCGAAAGTCCGGGGACAACCGCGCGCAAATCGCCGCCGCGTGTGGGTCGGTCGGCCGGCTCAACCGCCGGGCCAGGGCGTGGGGTTGCACGAAATCATCGGGGTGGAACCCGGGTGAGCCCAACAACAGCGGCAGCGTGGTCTCGAAGACCGCGAAGCACAGCGTGGCCAGGAAGTACAACCCCACCAGCAGCCCCACGCGGGGCAGGCGCAGGGTGTGCGCAATTTGCCCGAGTCGGGGACGAACCTTGGCCGGATTTGCGCCCGGCTGGCAGCTTTCCGCCAGAATGAACCAGGCCAGCAGGAAATTCCCCGCACACAGGCCGGCAGCCACCCAACCGGGGCCGCTCAGGCCAAACGCCCGCGCGCTCAAGCCGCCCAGGGCCGGTCCCAAGATGAAGCCCAGGCCAAAGGCCACACCAATGAGGCCCATGCCTTTCGAGCGTTTTTCCGGGGGCGTGATGTCGGCGATGTAAGCCGAGGCCACGGCGATGTTGGCCCCGCAGGCCCCCGCAAAGATCCGCGAGGCCAGCAGGAGGGCCAGCGCGGCGCCGGACGACAGCGCGGGCCGGGCCGAAAGGGCGAACAGAACGTAGGCCCCCACCGAACCGGCATTGCTGACCAGCAACACCGGCCGCCGGCCGATGCGATCGCTGAGCCGCCCCCACCACGGCGCCAGGACCAACTGCATGACGGAAAACGAGGCAATGATCGCGCCGAGGACCCAGCCCTGGGCGCCAAAACGTTCGCCGTAACGGGGCAACAACGGCAGCACGATGCCAAAGCCGATCAGGTCAATGAAGACCGTGAGAAAAATGATCAGCAGCGAGGGTTTTCTCACGGCGCGCTGGTCGGCCGGAGACGCACCTGCGACCCGGCCCGTGGAGGAAGTTCAGGCATCAGCCACCACACGCCCGGGAATTAGGGGGACCTGCGGGCGGCGTCAACGGGGAAAACCACCGGTGCCTGCCGGCGCAAATTGTCGCGGCGCGCACTGGCGAAGACGCCGGCCGTGAATAACCTTGACGGGTGCCGGGTCAATCCCGCTGGGTGTAATTAGCCGGGCTGCCCCGGCACGCAAAGCCACCTGGCCTGCCCGGAGGCACCCGGCGAGCGCAACATGAACCTGGTGAAACCACGAAGTTTCCGGCAGTGGACAAACCCGCCGGGGGTCTGACATCCCGGGTTTAATCGCGGGTGACCTCACCGGCACAGGACCTCGCTTCCATGAAAACTTGCGCGCACTTTCCGGGCCTGCTGGCCCTGGCTGCGGCCCTGGTCCTGGGTTGGACCGGTTGTCGAAGCCCCGAAACCAAGAGCACGGCTGCCTGGCCGACTCTCAAGCCGGTCTCCAGCCCGTCCCCGCCGCCGGCCGGGGTTCAGGCGCACGCGGCACCGACGCCACCCGCCTTCACGCCGGCTGTCGCCACTGCCGCGCCGACTACTCCAGCCCCGGTCACTCCGGCTCCGGTTGAACCCCCGGCCGCGCCTCCACCCGCGCCGGTGGCCTCAACTCCGGCCGAGCTCCCGGCTCCCGCGCCCGCCGCCACCAATGCCCCGCTGGCTCAGGTGGCCCCGCAACCGCCCGCCGACTTATCCCCCGGAGTGCGGGCCGTGGTGGACATGGTCAACGCGCAGGTGGCCCCCGCGGTCCTGCTCGAGTACGTGAACACCACGACCAACACGTTCCAGCTCGAGGCGGACGACATCGTTTACCTCAAGGACCTGGGCGTGCCCGATGAGGTGGTCACGGCCATGCTCAAACGCGCGGGTGCGACACCCGCACCGGCCCGGGCCGCCGAGCCGGTCGCGGTCCAGGCCGCCGCGGAAGCCCCCCCCCCGCCAACGGCCCAAGCATCCCCGGCAACCGCCCCGGCGCCGTCTTCCACCTACGATCAGACGGTCACCCCGGCTCCTCCCGCCGCTGAACCTCCACCGTCTGCGCCGTCCGCGCCGCCGCCCAGTGCCCCGCCGGTGACCGAAAATTACTTCTACAGCGCGCTCTCACCGTATGGGACCTGGCTGTACATCGAGCCGTACGGCTGGTGCTGGCGCCCCACCGTGGCGGTGGTGGACCGCTCCTGGCGCCCCTACCTGCACGGGGGGCGCTGGGTGTACACCACGGCCGGCTGGTACTGGCAGTCGTACTACACGTGGGGCTGGGCGCCGTTCCATTACGGCAATTGGTACCTGAGCCCGGTCTGCGGGTGGGTGTGGGTGCCGGGACATGTGTGGGCACCGGCCTGGGTGGTATGGCGTTATTCGGACGCGTACTGCGGCTGGGCGCCGCTGCCGCCGGGGTGCGGTTGGCATCCGGGCTTCGGCCTGACCTACTGGGGCAGCCGGGTATCGGTGAGCTTTGGATTCCACCTCGGTTGGAACAGCTTCGTCTTCTTCGGGTGGGATGACTGGTGGCGCCCGCATCCCCATCGCTTTTGCCTGCCGCCGCACCGGGCCGCCGTGGTGTACAACCAAACCACCATCATCAACAACTACTACCTGGACAAAAGCCGGAACACGATTGTCCACGAAGGGGTACCGCCCCAATCCCTGCCCAGCCGGGTGCGGCGGGAATTGCGCAAAGTGGAGTTGGCCGACGTGTCGGCGGCGGACACCCGACGCCTGGTGCCCGAGCGCACCGCAACTCCGGAGGGCAAGCTGGCCGTCTATCGCCCACAGGTGCCGCCCGATTTGAAACTCGCCTCGGCCCGACCCGGGGACGCGCCCTACCGGCCGGCGCGCCTTCGGGACGAATTGCCCGTGCCAACCCGGAACCAGGCAACGCCGTCACGGGTTTCAGGCCCATCGGTTCCAAGCCCATCGCTTGGCGCCGCCCAACGCCCCGGAATGGCTCCCACGACTCCGCCAACGCCGACCCGCCCCGCCGGTCGCGTTGAAGTGCCCGTCCGCACCGAAATCCCGCAGCGCACGCCCACTGCCAGTCCCCCGGCCCGCACCGCGCCGGCACGCCCGCCTGAACTGTCCGCCCCGTCGCGCTCCGTGCCGCGGAGTGGGGCACCCGAGGCGCCTTCTCGAAATGAACCGCGCGTCAAAGAGGGAGCCGCGCCGCCCACGCGCGCTCCCGCCGCCCCAACGGCGTCCGCACCGCAGCGTAACAGTCCGCCGGCAACCACTTCTCCCGGTCGGGGGGCCTCACCGCCAGCGCCCTCCCCGGCCACTCCATCCCCGGGGCCGGGACGCAACCCGCGCCCGGAGCTGAATGCCCTTCCGCAACGGTCCTTGCCCGCCCCCCGTGCGGTGGAACCGGCGGCACCGCCGGTTCCCCGGGTTCCGGTCCCACCCGGAGCTTCGCCCGGGCGCAGTTTCCCGACACCGCCCCCGTCGGGTACGGACCCGGGGATGCGTTTCAATCCGCCCGTGCGTTCCGGTGTTCCGGAGTCAAGCGGCGCGCCCGTGTCGCGCTTTACGCCGCCGGTCCGGTCAGCCCCGCCGGGCATATCGGGTTCAAGTCCGGGCCGGTCCGCCGCGCCGGCCAGCCCCCCGAGCTTCAACCCGCCGGCCTCGCGGCCGGGTGTCAGCAGCCCACCGGCACAGAGCGCACCCGCGGGGCGTTCGGGCGGCAGCGTCGTCAGCCCCGGGAACGGGAACGGGGGTGAGCGCTCCGGCGGAAACGGCGGCCGCGCCTGGCGCGAGAATTAAGGCCGGGGTCGGCGGACCGCAGGCTCGAAATTCCCGGCGAATGAAGGCTGTTCTTCTGGGCGCGGCGCTGGTCCTGGGGGGTGTGGCTTTGGGAAATGCCGCGACGGCGGAGGGCGTGCCCCAAACCCTCTTTTACACCGGTTTCGAAGCCGGCGAGGGGTACAACGCCGGCAAACCGTTGCGTGGGCAGCAAGGTTGGTTGGGTGAGGGCTCGGGCGGCAACGGGCTGGTGCGGGACTTCTTCGAGGGAATGGGGCAACAGGCGTTTCTCGGCTTTGCGCCGCCGGCGCCGAAGGACACCGCACTGAGCGTGTGGCGGCCGTTCCGCGTGCCCGCGCCCCCGCCCGAACGGCCGGTGTGGAAATTTTCGGTCTGGATGCAGATCGTGGACTCGACCAACGGCGAGTACGACGATTTCCGCTGGAGCGCCTACAACACCGAGGGTCACCGGCTGTTCAGCCTGGATTTCGACAATGCGTCCCTCGAGATCAATTACCTGCTGGACGACACCAACGGGTTCCGTTCCACCGGTTTCACCTTCAGCACCGAGGTCATTTACCGGCTGGAAATCTGGATGAACTTTGCCCGCAACAACTGGCAGGCGGTCATGAACGGTCAGGTGGTGGTGGACGCCCAGCCCCTGACCACCACCGGCGCGCGACTGGACCTCTCGGACCTCGGCGCGGTGTGGGTCCTCCGCACCCCGGGGCGGCCCGGGGACAACTACCTGCTGTTCGACGAGTACACGCTCACGAGCGAACCGACCGACCGGATTCCGGCCTCCCTGGAGGCCCGCGGGCTGAACGCCCGGGGCGAGTTCGAGCTGTACCTGCACGCCGAGCGCCACCGCACCTTCGCCCTCGAGGTCAGCACCAACCTCATCGAGTGGGTCTCGCTGGGCACCAACACCCTGGCCGAGGGCTGGTGGTTTTTTGTGGACGCATCCGCGCCCGGGTACCCGGTGAGCTTTTACCGCGCGCGCGAAGTGCTCCCCTGATCCGGGGCGCGCCGTAAAAATGGCGCACCGGCATCCCGGCCGCCCCGCCACTCGTCCGGCGCGGAGAACCCCGGGGGGGATTACTCCATCAGCTCGAAGGCGTAGCCCTTGAGGTACTCGGTTTCGGCAATGGCCGGCACCACCGGGTGGTCGGGTGATTGGGTGAACACCGCCACGCGCCGCAGCGGTCGGCGGGCATCGTAGGCCGCCGCGAGGATGACGTTTTGGAACGTCCCCGCATCCACGTGATGCGAGCAGCAAAACGTGGCCAACAGGCCGCCGGGCTTGAGCAGCTTGAGCGCCCGCAGGTGGATTTCCTTGTAGCCGCGCAGCGCGTCCTCCACCGCCTCCCGGGTACGCGTGAAGGACGGCGGGTCCAGAATGATCACGTCGTAGGGCGGGACGAGTTTCTCGTGGGGACCCCGGGCCGTGCGGGCCTTGAACCAGTCAAACACGTTGGCCGCCTCGAAGGAGCAACGCTCGGTCAACCCGTTGACCTCGGCGTGGCGTCGGGCGGCGTTCAGGGCCTCCTCGCTCTGTTCAACCAGGTGGACGTGCGCCGCCCCCGCCCGCGCCGCCATGAGGCCAAAGCCCCCCACGAAACTGAAGGCGTCCAGCACCTGCGCGCCGGGCCGCCGGCGGATCAACTCGGCCACGCGCCCATAGTTTTCCTGCTGGTCCAGGTACAGGCCGGTCTTGTGTCCGCCCAGCAGGTCCACGGCAAAGCGCAGGCCGTGGACGGTGACCTCGACCGGGCCGGTCAGTTCGCCGGCCAACAGGCCGTGCTGCTCGGGCAGGCCCTCGAAACGGCGGCCGGCGGTGTCGTTGCGCTCGACGATGGCCCGGGGCGACCAGACACGGCGCAGGCACTCGATCAGCAGCGGCTTGCGCTGGTCCATGCCCAGCGCGGAGGTTTGCAGCACCAGCACGTCCGCGTAGCGGTCCACGATCAGTCCGCTGAGCCGGTCGCTTTCCGCGTTGATCAGCCGACAGGCCTCCACGCCGGGCAGGTACCGCTCGCGCCAGGCGGCCGCCTCCCGGAAGCGGCGCTCGAAGAAGGCGCCGTCCAGCGGCTCGCGGCGGTTCGAGAGCACACGCACCCGCAGCTTCGAGCGCCCGTTGTAAAAGCCCACCCCCAGGAAACGCTGGCGATGGTCCTTGACCTGCACCACGGCGCCGTCCCCGGCCGGCCGGGTCAGGCGCAGGATGTTGCCCTCGTAAATCCAGGGGTGCCCGGCCACGATGCGGTCGGCTTCCCCGGGCCGGAGCAGCACGGTGGGCAGGGAGGCGGGCATCAGGGCGGCCTGCGGCGACTGGGAGGATGCGTTTTCCATCGGCCCGCCAGCCTACTCCGGGGACCGGTCCGGGGGAAAGGACCAAACGAAGACGAATTCGGCATAGGCGGCCGGGAAACCGTGGTTGGACTTGTCCGCCGCGCCGGCGGGGCGTTGAATGCGCTGTCCACCATGAATGCCATTCTCTGTGCGGCCGGCCTGGGGTTGCTGGCCGGGGTCTGGGCCGCCGAAACACCCCCGGACGGCCCGAATCCGGCCGACCAGCTTCCGCCGCACATTCGGCGGCTGACCTGGTTCGGCGAACGCGCGGACTGGTCGCACGACGGCCGGCGGATTCTCTTCGTCGAGAAAACCTATGGCGACGTGTTCGAGGTGGAGGTGGCCACCGGGATCCTTCGGCCGGTCACGCACCATTTTTACCACGGCGGGTTCACCCGGGCGTTGTACCTGGCCAACGGGGACATTCTGTTGTCCGGCTGCCGGAGCTTCGACGCGGAGCATCCGCACCTCAACCGCACCGAGAAGGCCGAGCTGTGGGTGTTGGACCGCTCGCTGCGCCGGCCACCGGTGCCGCTGGGCACCAAGTGCTCGGAAGGCCCGGCCGTGTCCCGCACCCGCTTGCGCCTTGCCTGGACCCACGTGAGCGCGCAGTACCCGGACCGGCTCCCGCCCGGGGTTTCGCAGATTCACGTGGCGGACCTGGTTTACGAAGACGGTCGGCCCCGGCTGGCCCACGTGCGGCAGGTGCTGGACAGCCGGGACCTGCCCTTTCGCTGCACGCTGGAGACCCAGAATTTTATCCCGCCGGACGAGCGCCGGCTGACGATTTCACTTTACGGCTACCAGGGCACCGAGGTGGGGGTGCTGGACCTGGAGACCGGGCGCGTGACCAACCTCACCAACACCCCCGACGTGTACGAGGAGCCGGAGGGCATCTTCCCGGACGGCCGCCACACGTTGATCGAGAGCGACCGCCAGAACCAGAAGGGCTGGCGGTACATTGACATCTGGAAGCTGCGCCTGGAAGACGGTCAGCCGGTGGAGCGGCTGACGTTTTTCAGTGACTCGCCCGGCTGGAAGGCCTCGAACCCGGTGGTCAGCGACGACGGCCGGTACATGGCCTTTCAACTGGCGCGCACGACCGATGAAGCGGGCGTCGGTTACGGCATCTTCGTGTACGACTTCCAGCAGGCCCGCGCCCCCGCCCGGTAACTCCCCCGTTCCCGCCTTGACTCCGGGGTCCAATCCGGCTCGGATGCCCGCGCACCGATTACCCACCGCCATGAAAAACCTGTCACTCCTGGGTTCCCTCCTGGTTCTGATTGCCGCGGCGCGGGCCGCGGACACCCGCCTGTACGAGATGCGCATTTACACGGCCGCGCCCGGGAAGTTCGACGCCATGCTGGCGCGGTTCCGGCAGCACACCTGTCGGCTGTTCGAGCGCCACGGCATGGCCAACCTCGGGTACTGGACGCCCTTGGACGAAAAGGACGGCGCGGGCGCCAAGTTGATTTACGTGCTGGCGCATCCCGACCGTGACGCCCGGGAGCGGGCCTGGAAGGCGTTCATGGCGGACCCGGAATGGCAGGCGGTGTACCGGAGCACGGAGGCCAACGGCAAATTGGTCGAGCAGATCGAAGTGCGCCTGCTCACGGCCACGGATTACTCCCCGGCGATTGCCCTCCCCGGCCCCGGCGGACCCCGGGTTTTCGAGTTGCGCACCTACACCGCCGCCCCCGGCCGGTTGGCAGCGCTGCACGCCCGGTTCCGGGACCACACCGTGAAGCTCTTCGAGAAGCACGGCATCCGCAACGTGGCCTACTGGACCCCCGCCCCGGGCGAGCCGGGGGCGGCGGACACGCTCATCTACCTCGTCAGCCACCCCACCCGGGAGGCGGCGGCCGAGGCGTTCAAAAACTTCGGCGCCGACCCCGCGTGGCAGCAGGCGCGCCGGGAATCGGAGGAAAAGGCCGGCGGCAGCCTGACCGTGCCGGGCGGGGTGAAGTCGGTGTTTTTGCAGGCCACCGACTTCTCGCCCCTGCGATGAAGTCCCCGCCGCCTGCCGGGCCGGCGAGCCGGGATAAAAAACCACCGCCGTCCCTCGTGCGAGCGACGGCGGTGGGGAGAGGCGGGGGTATAGCGGGAGCAAACCGGCCGACGGTCAGTGGCCGCAACTGCAACCGGAACCGCAGCTCTCGAAATCTTCGGGCGCGGGCAGGCGGCCGATTTCGATGGTCTTGGTGACGTACTTGGTCACCGTGTCCTGGAGGTCGCGCATGTGCTGTTGCGCCTGCAGGAAAGCCATGGCCACGCCGTTGGCCAGCAGCGCTTCACGGTGCTTCTCGTAGTCGGCGATTTCCTCCTGGTCGAGCTGCAGCCCCTGGTATTGCTTGTGGTGCAGGTATTCACCCTTTTCGGCCACGGTTCGGTACAACTGCTTGGCCGGTTCATCGGTCAGAAAGGTCTCGATGTCCCGCTGCAGGGCCTGGAATTCCGGTTGGTCGAGGATGGTCTGGCAAAGCTCCAGGGTTTTGGCCAGGACCGGTCCGTTGTTGAAGGTGTGTGCCATGTCAGTTCTTTTGTTGCCCAGTTCTTTTGTTGCCCGCAACAGTAGCCCGACCCGGCACCCGCACAAGTGCTTTGGGGGAAAAATCCGCCGGTCGCCCCCGGCTTTACTTCGGCCGACCCGCCCTTAAGTTCCGGCCGTGACGGAGCACCGGAAAACACGCGTCATTGTGGGACTGAGCGGGGGGGTGGATTCCTCGACCGCCGCGGCCCTGTTGCTCGAGCAGGGCTACGAGATCATCGGCATCACCCTCAAGCTCTGGCCGCAGGATTGCCTGGCCCGCGCCGAGGACAAGTGCTGCGGGCCCCAGGCGGTGGCGGACGCCCGCGCGGTCTGCCACCGGCTCGGCATCCCCTTTTACCTGGTGGACGAGGCGGAGGAGTTCCGGCAGCAGGTCATCCGCTACTTCGCCGCGGAATACCAGGCCGGCCGCACGCCCAACCCCTGCGTGCTGTGCAACGAGAAGCTCAAGTTCGGCACCCTCATCGAACGCGCCCGCAAGCTGGGCGCCGCCTTCGTGGCCACCGGCCATTACGCCCGCCTCGAGCGCGACCCCGCCAGCGGCCGCCACCTGCTCCGGCGCGGCCGCGACCCGCGCCGCGACCAGAGCTACTTCCTGTTCTCGCTCCGGCAGGAGCAACTGGCCCACTGCCTGTTCCCGCTGGGCGACCTGCTCAAAACCGAAACCCGCCAGGTCGCCCGGGCCCGCGCCCTCAAGACCGCCCAGAAGGAGGAAAGCATGGAAATCTGCTTTGTGCCGGACAACGACTACGGCGGCTTCCTGAAAAAAGCCGGGCTGGTGGCCCCGCAGCGCGGCGAGGTGGTGGACCGCGACGGCCGGGTGCTGGGACATCATGAGGGCATTGCCTTTTACACCATCGGTCAACGGCGCGGCCTGCAACTGTCTGCCCCGGGCCCGTGGTACGTGGTGGACCTGGACCCGGCGCACAACCGCGTCGTGGTGGGCGGGGCTGTGGACCTGTTGCGCGGGGAATTCCGCCTGGAGCGCTGCAACTGGATCCCGTTCGACACCCCGCCGCCCCGCTTCGAGGCCACCGCCAAAATTCGCTACAACCACCCCGGCACCCCTGCCACCGTCACGCCGTTGGCCGACGACGGCGCCCGGGTCGAACTGCATGAACCGCAGCGGGCGGTCACCCCCGGCCAGGCCTGCGTTTTTTACGACGGCGACCTCGTGCTGGGCGGGGGATGGATCGCGCGGTGAGGGCCGTACTCGACGCCGACCAATGGGAAAAAAGTGCGCCTACATTCCCACTCGCCATCCGTTCCGGATTTGTTTCTGGTGCGGGTCGGTTTTCAGCGCAGTTGTGGGTGGTGGGGTAAGCTGACGGCTTTTGAAGACCGGGACGATTCCACGTTCATCAGCAACGGCTGCATTTCAATTGGTGGGCAGCTTGCTGCCCAGGTCGTATGCAGCCGCCCGAAAGTGGACACCGAAAAGCAGACCACGCGCGGTTCCTCGGGCTTCTTATCTGCGCCAAGCGAGGATGCTCGTTCCGGTGACCGCGTGGCAATAAACTTGAGCACCTGGATGTGGTCGAAGGGGGGTGGGAGTGAATTGTTGTGTCCGTGAGGGCTATGCGAAGCAAATGTTGCCCTGGAGCCCGGATTCGCCCGCCCGACGGAGCAGCCGCTGGACTTCGATGGGGACCTCATGGTCGAGCAGAAAGGTCATCCTCCGCTCCGGCCATTTGGGCGGCGATGCGCCAATCAATCTCCCCCTGGTGATCCTCGTAATAGGCCAGGCATTCAAAGACCTGGGCCCGCTTCAGTTCGGGAAAACTGCGGACCACTTCATCCACAGTGGCGCCGTTGAGAATTAGCCCGACCACGTCGTGCACGCCGATGCGTGTGCCTTCCACGATGGGCGCGCCGGAGCGCCCATTTGGCAGGCGCGTGATGTACCGGTAGCCCACTTCCGCCGACATGGGGGAGTCATATTCCTGCCGTGTCCAAAACGCAACTCGAACCCGTCCCCGGTTCGCCGCCGCTTTTCCCGCTCCGCGGTTGCGAAGCGTCACTCATCTGTCATGCTTGGCCCA
Source organism: uncultured Verrucomicrobiae bacterium (assembly GCA_937946835.1). GTDB lineage: Bacteria > Verrucomicrobiota > Verrucomicrobiia > Limisphaerales > J093 > DSVZ01. The sequence goes on from CALFAV010000009.1 coordinate 37,389, forward strand.
TGCAAATCCTTTCCCGCCGTGCGTTCCTGACCCGCACCGCCGGCACGGCGGCCGCGTTGGTCGCCGCTCCCCTCGCCCCCCTGTGGGCCGACCCGGCCTCGCGTCGCTTTCGCATCGGCGCCTGCGACTGGTCACTGGGCAAGATGGCCACCCCGGAGGCCTTCGCCGTGGCCCGGGAAATCGGCCTGGACGGCGTGCAGGTGAGCCTGGGCACCGAGAAAGACAACATGCACCTGCGCCAGGTCGCGATGCAGCAGGCCTACCGGGACGCCGCCCGGGAGTCCGGTCTGGCCATCGCCTCGTTGGCCCTCGGCGAACTGAACAACATCCCCTTCAAATCCGACCCGCGGACCATCGCGTGGGTCGGCGATGCCGTGGACGTGGCGGCGGCCCTGGGTGTGCGGGTGATCCTGCTGGCCTTTTTCCACAAGGGCGACCTCAGGGATGACCCGGCCGGCACGGCGGAGGTGGTACGCCGGTTGAAAACCCTCGCGCCCCGCGCCGAGAAGGCCGGGGTGATCCTGGGCCTTGAATCCTGGCTCAGCGCCGAGGAGCACCTGGACATCATCGAGCGGGTCGGCTCGCCGGCCGTGCAGGTCTATTACGACGTGTGCAACTCGAACGACCGCGGCTACGACATCTACGACGAAATCCGCCGGCTGGGCAAACGGGGCCTGATCTGCGAATTGCACGCCAAGGAAAACGGGGCCCTGCTCGGCCAGGGCAAAGTGGACTTCCGGCGCGTGCGCGCCGCCCTGGACGACATCGGCTACTCCGGCTGGATCCAAATCGAAGGCGCCCTCCCGCCGGGCGCCCCGTTGGTGTCCAGCTACCGGGCCAACCTGAAATTTTTGCGGGAGCTTTTCCCCGGTCCGGCCTGAACCCACCGCCCGGCCGGCGGCCCGGTTCGGCCCGGGAGTTGGCGGCCCGGTTGACCTCCATCAAGGCGCGGCCCGCCCGGCCCGGCCAGGCTGGGCGCGCAATGAGTGCGGAGCCGATCGAAGTGGACGCCCGCGGGTTGGAGCCGCCCCAGCCGATGATGCGCATCCTCGAGGCCCTGGCGAGTCTGCCGGCCGGCGCCACGCTGCGGGCGCGGACCGACCGCCGGCCGATGCACCTTTTCCCGATCCTGACCGAGCGCGGTTACGCCGCGGAAACGCAGGAGCAAACCGATGGCAGTTTCCTCACCCTCATCCGCCGCGCCTGAGGTCGCGCCGGAGCACGCGTCCCCGCCCCCCCCGGCCGGAGCCCGCCGCGCCGCGCCCCTTGGTGGGGCCGGCCCGGCCACGGCCTTTGCGCCGTCGGTCACGCTGCCCCTGCGTTTTGTGATGGCGGGAGTGCTGGCGCTGGTGGGGAGCGTCGTCCTGCTGGGGGTGCGACCGGACATTCTGGCGGCGTACCATTACAACCAGTACACCGTGGCGGCCACGCACCTGTGGGTGCTTGGGTTTCTGGGTTCGGTGGCCATGGGCGCCATGTATCAACTGGTGCCGGTGGCGCTCGAGACCCGCCTGCACAGCGAGCGGCTGGCCGCCTGGCATTTTGTCCTGCACCTGGTCGGCGTGGCCGGCATGGTCTGGATGTTCTGGCGCTGGGACCTCAAGCAGGTCGGCCACTTCGGCTCGGCGCTGGCCGCGGGCGTGGCGTTGTTCCTGTACAACCTGGGGCGCACGCTGCGGACGGTGCCGCGCTGGAACGTCGTGGCCACGGGCATCACCGCCGCACTGGCCTGGCTGGGGCTGACCGTGCTGGCCGGCCTGGCCATCGCCGCCGCCAAGTGCACCTACGAGTCGCTGGAAACCCTCCCGCCGGGGCACTGGCTGCGGTGGCCCTTGATCGCCCTGCAAGCCACGGCCCACTGGCTGGGCCGCTTTGATCCGCTGGCGGTGATGCACGCCCACGCGCACCTGGGCGGGGTGGGGTTTTTCCTGATGCTGATCGTGGCGGTGAGCCTCAAGCTGCTGCCCATGTTCGCGCTCAGCGAGCTGCAAAGCCCGCGGCGCGCCGGGGCCGCCCTGGGCCTGCTCAACCTCGGCCTGGCCGCGCTGGTCGTGACCCTGACCGGGCGCAGTCGCTTCCAGTTTGTGGCCGGAGGGGTGCTGGCCACCGGGCTGATCCTCTACGGCTTGGAGCTGCGCGCCATCCTGCGCGCCCGCCAACGCCGCGGGTTGGACTGGGGCCTGCGGCATTTCCTGGTGGCGCTGGGCCTGTTGGCGCCCACCGCGCTGCTGGGACTGCTGCTGGCGTGGCCGGGCTTGCCCGCCACGCTGCTGACCACGCAACTGGAAACGGTCTATGGCTGGCTGGGATTGGCGGGCGTGGTGAGTCTGACCGTGCTGGGCTTCCTGTACAAGATCGTACCTTTCCAGGTCTGGTACCACACCTACGCCCGGCACGTGGGCCGGTTCCGGGTGCCGGCCCTGGCCGACCTGTACTCGGAGCGCCTGCAAAAGGTCAGCCTCGGGCTGGTACTCGCCGGAGTGTTGGGCGGTGCCCTTGCGGCGGCCCTGGCCAGCACCGGCGGCGTGCGGGTGGCGGTGCTGGTCCTGGCGTTGGGTCTGGGGGTCTTTGTGACCAACCTCGGCCTCATGCTCCGCCACTTTTGGCGGCCCCGCCTCGAACCCCTCGCGCCGCCCCGGGCCGCGCCGGCCAGCGTTTCCCGAACATGAAACCGCTCGACGAAACCACGGTTCTCGACGCCCTGCGCCAGGTGGTGGACCCGGAACTGAATTGCAACCTGGTGGACCTGGGGCTGGTGTACAGCACTGAAATCCGGGACGGCCACGTCCGCGTGGTCATGACCCTCACCACGGCCGGGTGCCCGATGCATGAAAGCCTGGTTGAAGGTGTGCGCACCGCCCTGCGCGCCCTGGACGGGGTGCGCGAGGTGACGGTGGAAGTGGTGTGGGACCCGCCGTGGAGTCCGGCCATGATGACGCCGGAGGGCCGCGCGCGCCTGGGTCTGGCGTGAAGTGGCGCCGGCCGCGCCGGCGGTGGCCGCTCACACCAGTGCGTTCATCGGCGCACTTTGCGAAGGCGCAGGCGCTGCAAACCCGTGTCCTCACGCTCGCGGGTTCGCGGACAGAGCCGTCCCCAGCCACGCGCGGTGGTCGTGGCGCAGTTGGGCCAGGTTCGCGCGGCCGTGGGGGGTGAGGTCGGCGTCGAACTCGTCCACCGCGTGCCAGTAGGTGTGGCCCTGCTCGTCGGTGTAATGGCGGCGCAGGTACACGAACGGGGCGTTGTCGCCCAGTTCCCAGCAGGCGGCCGGCGCGGCCACGGCCCAGTGACCGGTGCGGCGGTCCGGGCGCACGTCCCAGACGTTGAGGCGCCCGGCGAAATCGGTGGGCAGACCGAGGGCCTCCAGGTGCCGGAGCAGGCAGTTGTGGGTGATCACGTCCGCCCGCACGTGTTCCGGGGCGGGGTTGCCCAGCAATTGGGCCAGTTCGCCCACCCGGCTGATGCGCAAACTGCGCAGAACCGTGGCCCGGGCGATGGGGCCGGCCAGCCAGGTCAGGGGCGCGGGCAGTTGTTCCTGGATGAACGTGGTGCCGGTGCTGAGCAGCAGTTGTCCCTGCTGGGCGGCATCCAGGCCTTCCCACTCGGGCAGGCGGGCGGCGAGGTAGGCCTTGAGCAGGTGCCAGAACTCGGCGAAGAGCAGGCGGTGTTCGCGGAGCTGGGTTTGCACCAGCGGCAGGGCTTCTTTGAGGTGCGGGAAGGCCTTCCACACGTCGGCGATTTGCGAGTCCCGGAACCGATACAGCCCCGGCATGGCCAGCATTTCCCGGGCGGTGCTCGCGTCCATGACCAGGCGCGAGGTCCCCGTGGCCATTTCAAACAGGGCCACGCCGGCGGAGAAGATGTCCGAGGCCGGACCGGGTGGCACCCCCGCCTGAAGGTTCGAGACATCAATCACCACCTCCGCGTGGTCCGGCGTGGCGGCGTAGAGGAACTCCCCGGGCGCGTGGCGGTGCCGCGGAGTGAAAAACGCGCCCAGGTCCACCAGCCGAATGGCGCCGTCGTCCAGCCGGATGACGTTGTCGGGCTTGAAGTCCATGAGCACCAGCCCGTGCCGGTGGAACAGGTCCACGATGGCCAGCACCTCCTGCAGGGCCCGGCGCAGTTCGTCCAGCGCCGCCGCGTCGTAGCCGCCGGCCGCCAGGTCCTCGCCCCAGGCGCGCAAGTTGTGGCCGCGCAACCGCTCCATCGCAATGAAGGCGTATTGATGCTCGTAGTCGAGATCGCCGCCAAAGTACGTGGGCACAAACAGGCGGAGCGTCTCCAGCCCCTGGAGCTCTTCAAAGGTGGCCAACTCGGAGCGGAAATTCATGTACGGGCCGTAGCCCACCTCGTCCGGCCGACCGCAGCTCAGGTCGAAGACCTTCACCACCACCCCCTCCTGGTCGGTCAGGTACAACGCGGTCTCCGGATTCTGGGCCAGTGCCCGCAACAGCCGCACCGGTCCCAGACCGGTCACGCGCACCACCTGACCGGCGTGCTTGCCCAGTTCTGGGATGGGAGCGGTCATGAATGGCCGGGCCGGGGTCGAACCCGGTGGAAGATTGTCCACACCTTGGGGAAGCGTCTGCTGCGGCACACCGGGCGCGCCGGTAGGGAAGGTGTGCGCAACAGGCGGTCCGGGCTAAACATGCCCTCAGGTTAAACCCACCGCGCCGGGCTGGGAAGTCCGCTTCCCGGCCGGGCCAAGACCCCCACCGGTCCCGGCAGCCCGCCCGGGCAGCGGGGCGGCTTCACCGGATTCACTCCTCGCGGCCCGCCCCCACAACCAACCCAGCAGCCAAAACGCCGTCCACGCCACCCCCGGCACGTACAGGGCAAACTCCACCCAGCCCTGCAAGGCCCAGCCCAGCAGGCCCAGCCACACGGCAAAGGGCAACGGCTCGGCCCACACCCGACGCGCCAGCAGTCCCAGCGAGCCGGCCCAAAAACCCAGGTACAGCAGCGCGCCCGGGAAGCCCGAGTCACTGGCCTGCTGCAAATAGTCGTTGTGCGCCAGCAGGGTCATCTCCGCCCCCGGCGGCTTCAGCGGCCGGTAACTGCTGGCAAACGTGCCCGGGCCGCTGCCCAGCACCGGATACCGGCAGGCGGTGGTCCAGGCCGCGCGCCAGTATTCGAGCCGCGCCCCCGCGCTGGCGGCTCCGCCCTGGAAATAACCGGCAAAGCGCACTGCAAAGGCCGTCAGCCCTGCCGCCAGGACCAGCCCGGCCAGTATCCACTTCCACCGCGCGGGCAGCCGCAGCCGCAGACCCAGCACCAGCACCAAACCCAGCGCCAGCAGCCAACCGGCCTTGGACTTGGTCCAGTACAGGCAGGCCAGACCCCCGCCGGCCAGCGCCACCGGCAACACCCGGCGCACACGGGACGGACCACCCGCACCCAGTTCCCACCCCGCCACCACCAGCGGCGGCAGCAGCAACAAAATCGCCCCGGCCAGTGCGTTGGGATAAACCAGCGTGGCAAAAATGCGCTGCGCCTCCAGGCGCCGCAGATAATCGGCGGGCAACTGTTCCGCGCCGGGCTGCGCGAGGACGTGTTGGCGCACGGCCTCCAGCCCGCCAAAGTGCTGTTGAAACCCCACCACCAGCACCGCGGCAAAACACCCCGTCAGCGCCAGCCAGAACACTCGCAGGGACCCCACCGGCGCCAGCGCCAGCATTCCCAGGTAAAAACCGCCCACCAGGGTGAGGAAGTACGGCAGGTGCAGCCCCGTCAGGCGCGCGTCACTGGTGCCCAGCGCGGCCAGGCCCTGCCAGGCCAGCCACGCCGCGGGCAACAGCGCCAACCCGCGGGGGCGTGGCAGGCGACGCTCCGCCACGAACAGACCGAAGACCAGCACCAGCGCCCACAACGCGTATCCCCAGGCCAGTGGCCAGGGCATGAGCAGGAATTCCCAGTAACCGCGCGGTGGGGTCACCAGCCGGTCCACCACCGCCGGGTTGCCAAACTTCAGCAACCCCAGACCCAGAAAAAACCCGGCCAGCGCCGCAAAACCTCGTTGCCGGGATTCGCGCCGGCGCTCGGAGTCTGGAATCGCAACGGGCATCCGCGCGGCAGTCTGGGGCAGGCCCAGCACCCGCACAATCCCGGGCTGTCCACGGTGGGGCGGCCATCGCGGCTGCCGGAGAAGGCGGCTTCCAACCGCCCGGAAGTGCGGCCAGGCACCGCGGCGCCCTACCGATTCCGGGCTAGGGCCGCGCTGCGCCGCGGCCCCGGGCAGGCTGGAAACCGGCATCCCCCGTCGGCTGACAGCCGGCGATACGGCAAACCACCGGTCTGCGCGACGCCCGCTTTCCGCCGGTCACCCGCCTACTCGACCGGCAGGCGCTAGAAGCGCGCCGCCGCGTCGGTGGTGCCCCGGTCCACCCACCCGTTTTCCGGCTCCGGGGCCAACAGATCCTCGGCCCCCGGCTCAAACCCACCGGCCGTTCCGAGCGCTCCACTCCTTTGCGCCCGGGGAAATTTGATTCCCCCTGCCCGCTTCCTCAATTCCCGCAGCATCCCTCTCCCACCCTGCGTGGGTTTACGGCGGCCCAGGCGGAAGAACCGGCTTGGCCCGCTCCAGGCGTTGCTCAGCACATACCGGTCTGCGGAAATCTCCGGCGCGTTGGTCAGACTCTGCCAAGCGGGCGGGCTGAGACTTGGGGTGCACTGCAACCCATAACCACGGGCGCTCAGCGGCCAGCTCAACACAACGCCCTCCGGCACCCGAGCGATTTCCAGCCGCGGCAAGCCGTCAATGCGCAAAATCTGCAAGCCCCACTTCCCATCCGCCACGTAGGCATAAGTCCCGGAAACGGCCACCGCGAATGCCCGCCCCCGCGCGTAGCCGGGCCATTGGCCCACCGGGGTCACCTGCACCTGAGCCAGCGCCTGACTCACCAGCCCCGCCAGCAACAGCCCGGCCCCCACCAACCACCCCCAACGGCGGGCGCGGGAGCGCTCCCCGGCGTTCCGGCCCCGCCGGACATCTCCCCGGCCCTCGAGCCGGGCACCCCGCTCGCCCGGCCACTGGAGCGCCGGCTTCCCGCCGGCCTTGGGCCGCGTTGGAACGCGGCCTTCCATCGGCGCCCCGGTAGCGGCAGGCGTCCCGCCTGCCGTCGAGCCGGCCGACCCGCCCGGCGGGAACGCCGTAGCGCAGACTGCCAGTCTGCCGTATCGCCGGCTGCCAGCCGGCACCCGGGTCGCGGCGGGCCTCCGGCCTGCCGTCGAGCCGGG
>CALFAV010000010.1 GCA_937946835.1 uncultured Verrucomicrobiae bacterium
CCGTGCTACTGGCAGCCACCGCACGGCCGGATTCTACTCCGGCAGCCTGGCGGGTGGCCGCTGCAGTAGCGGCAGGTCTCCGTCTGACGGCTGGCCTCTGTGCTAGCGCGGACCGGGAGTCTGCGGTCTCGCCGACGGCCCGTTGGCGGGCGGAGTAAACCGCTCAAGGACTGGCGCTCTTCCCAAAGCAGGCGTCCGTGCCGGGCATGCCCGGCCAACGCGGGGCGTCTGGGAATGCCTCTCTGCCGCGCCGGGAACGGCCCCAGCAGGTGCCGTCCGCGGCCGCCGCGGCCGCCCACCAAAGGAGCAGCGGGCCTCCCGCCTGCCTTTGCGCCAAGCATCCCCGCGGCGGTTGCCGCGGGCCGTGACACCGCGCGGCCCCATCTCGGGTGGGGTGTCGCGGAGCCGGCGCCGCTGGTCCGGGCGGCAAGTTGCCGCCCTTTCCGGCAGCCAGGATGGCTGCCGCTACGTTGTGGCACGGCAATGCCGCCCGCGTAGCACCGCCTGCCGATCGGCCGTATCACCGGCAGCCTGACGGTGCTGCAAAGGATGGCCGCCGGCCTTGGATTTCATGACCAGCCTTTCTCGCGACCCCCAAACGGCCCTTGGAACACGGGCAAGTTCCTCGTCACAACTTGCCCCCCAGCACCTCACCCGCCTCCCCGGGCTCCCTTCCTCCACCGGCTCCGCTCACGGTCCCAATCCCGGCCGCTCGGTGGCGCGTTCCTGCAGCCAGAGCAGGTCCGGATTGCCCGGACTGGGCGCATCATTCCGCGGCGGGTCCAGCGTCCGCGCATCCCGCCACCGATGCCGCTCCACATGCCCGTCCACATACGCCAACACCGCCCCTCCCCCGTGCCGCGTCCCCGGTTTGTCCCGCAACACCCACAGCTCCGGCCGTCCCGCCGCAAACGCCCACTGCAACCCAAAACTCCCGTCGTTGATCGTCGCCTCCCGCTCGTCGATGAAACTGAACATCTGGCTGGGCCGAGTAATCTCCCCCAACCGCCGCCAGGTCCGCGCCGCCGGACTGTCCACCGGACTGCCCACAAAACAGTTCAGGGAAAGGGTGCGCACCCGCGGCTGCGTGATCCCCGCCACCGTCACCAACCCCGCTGCCGGACACTGCCAGATTTTGATCTCCTCCCCCAGGTACGGCGCCAGCAGGCTCCGGCGCAGGTACAGCGTGTTGGTGCAGTCCGGCCCCGGCAACCCCAGCCAGCCCTCCACCCACTTGGCCCCCAGGGCCTCCTCGCGGCCGTCGGCGTTGGGCGGCAGGGCGTCGGCGTGGTCCTGGGCATAGAGTGGCAGCGCCAGGGCGAATTGGCGGAAGTTCGCCGTGCAGCGGGTGGTCTTGGCCCGACTCTTGGCGGCCGAAAGTGCGGGCAGCAACAACCCCGCCAGCACCCCGATGATGGCGATTACCACCAACAGCTCGATCAGGGTGAAGGCGGCGGCCTGCGGGCGCGGCAAACCATGTTCCGGAGGCGCCGAGCTTGTTGCCCTTGGGATTGAGCCTAGCGGACCACGCGCGCTGGCGGTGTCTTTGCTGGCGGGATGACGACCCGTTTGCATCGAAGTGGCGTTTCGCATGTGCCTGACCTGGGTGTGGGCTTGGATTACGGTACCAAACAAAGGCCCGAATCAAATGGCGTCAAGTGGAAATTTTGATTGTTTCAGCAGCAAGTATCCTGTGTGCTTTGCCAGGGGCGCGTCTGCCTGGAAGGCAGCGCGGCGGCGGTGTTCCGGGACAAACAGACGTGGTTATTCTCCAACACTCGGATTTTCCACCCGGCCAATTTCAGCAAGAACGGCAGGCTTTTGCCGTGGTCCAAAAGGCGATGCCTCGGAAAGCCCGCTGGAGCAGCGCCGACCTCCAGAGCACGCCGGTTCTGCGCCGTTCAAATGGGTCGCCCATTGCCGGCGGGCCAAAGTGCCTGTTGCGAAGTCAAAGCTTGACCACCTCGTTGCCGTGACGCTGCTGACCGGCGTACCTCTGGGGGCGCAACGGCGCTCCGCCCTTCGCGCTCCGACAGCAAGCCAACCAACGCCTGCTCTTGAAGGGCAACGTCGCGACCTGCAGTTCCACGCTGCCTGCGGGCTTGCAAATCGCCAGCCAGGGACTAAACCGAGTCCGCCATGACAAAAGCCACCTCAGCCGAATCCCCGGACCACCGTTTTACAAGCCGCAGCCCCCGTTTGCGCCGGCGCCGATGGCCCTGGTTGTTGTTGCTGTCAGCGGGCCTGGGGGTCGGGTTGTGGGCTCAGGTCCCGGGAGGCTCCGGGGCAGCCGCTCCCCTGCTCGAACCGTCGGACAAGGAAAAACGCGAGCCGGATGTGGTGTTTGTGCCCACGCCGCAACCGGTCGTCGAAAAAATGCTCGAGCTGGCTGAAATCAAGCCCGGGGACATCGTGTATGACCTGGGCTGCGGAGACGGACGCATCGTGGTGACCGCCGCCAAAAAATACGGCGTCAAGGCCTACGGGTTCGACATTGATCCCAAGCGGGTCGCGGAATCACTGGCCAACGTCAAGTCCAACAAGGTCGAGCATTTGGTCACCATCAAACAGGCGGACATCTTCAAGCTGGACCTGCGTGAGGCCACGGTGGTGACGCTGTACCTGCTGCCCGAACTGAACGTGCGGCTGATGCCGCAACTGGAAAAGCTCAAGCCCGGCTCGCGCATCGTGTCGCACGACTTTGACATGCGCGGGGCCAAACCCGTGCTGGTGCACCGGATGAAAGTTTCTTCGCGCGGCGCCACCGCCGAGGATCTCGGCTACGGCAGCGACCGCGAGCACACCATCTACAAGTGGGTGGTGCCCTGGGAGAGGGACACTGCCGCCGCCGCAAACAACTGAGCTCGTCCGCGCGCGCCCACGCCGCCGCTTGCTATCGGCCATCGCGGACCAAAGACCGGCCCCAAATCCGCCCGGGCACGGGCGCCCCGCCCTCTTTGAGCCCAGCGAACCGCCCGGGATCCGGTCAGATGCTGCGGTAATCGAGCACCAATCATCTTCTCGTCCACCGGCCGGGAATGGCTTGCCCCATCGGCAAAGAGGCGCCGGCACCGCGGCGCCCTCTGGCGTCTTGGTAGGGCCGCGCGGCGGCGCGGCCGTCCTGCACCACCGGCCGCAAGGAGCTTGAACGCCTCCGCGCTCCCGGCTGCCGAACCGGCCAAAGCCGAATTCCTTCCCCCGCACGAAAATTGCCTTTGCAGGTTGCCACCCCGCCCCGGCGGCTCCACACTGCCCCATGCCCATGCGACCGCTCTCCGAAAAATTCCACGTGGCCTTCTCTTTTGCCGGGGAGCAGCGGGATTTGGTCCGCGCCATTGCCGAGGCGGTGGAAGCCGCGCTGGGGACGGGCACGGTTTTCTACGACGAGTGGTTCGAGCCCTACCTTGCCGGAGCGGACGCCGACCTGAAGCTCCAGAAGATTTACGGGGAAGGCTGCGCCCTGACGGTCGTGTGCGTCTCCGAGCGCTATGGCAGCAAGCCGTGGACACTGGCGGAACATGAGGCCATTCGGGCCCGCTTGATGAAGGCGCGTGCTTCATCCGACCCGAGCGAGCGGGATGCCGTCCTGCCCCTCCGGGTCGGCGAGGGAGAGGTCGCGGGCATCCTCTTCACCGCCATCGTGCCCGACGTGCGCGGCCGGTCGGCGCTGCAGGCCGCCGAGTTGATCCTCGACCGGCTTTATCTGGTCCGCCCGGACCTCAAACCCGCCCCGGCCGGCGGTGCGCCCGCCGGTCCGGCCTGGCCGAAGGAACCGATCCCCTTCAGCCACGGCCTGGCGGATCGCACCCAACGCGAGTGGCCCTCGGTGTTGTTGCTCCTCACGGCCAACGCCATCCGGCGCATCCTCATCTTCCAAGGCCCCAGTGGCTTCAGCAAGACCGCGCTGCTACTGGCGGCCGAGCGCTACGCCCGCCTGCTGCGCGTGCCGAAGGCCTATCTGGACTTCAAGGACTCTGCGCTGCTGACCGAAGCCAACGTACTGGACAAACTGGCGGCGGACCTGGGCCACCAGCTTCCCGGCCTCGCCGCGGTCACCAACCGCTGGAAACTCTCCCAGGCGCTGCGGGCCGCGCGACAGCCGGTCCTCATCCTGCTCGACACCTACGAGCGCGCCGCCGAGACCAAGGAACTGCGCGAGTGGCTCGAGACCCAGTTGCTGGCCGAGGCCGAGGAATGCCCGCACCTCCGCTTCCTGGTGGCCGGCCAAAAGGTGCCCGACGCCTCCCAGACCCGCTGGCAGGCTCGCGCCGAGACCGTCGCCCTGGACCGCATCCTGGACCTGCGTGCCTGGAAGGACTGGGTCCACGCCATCAACCCCGCCGTGGAGGAAAAACACATCGAAAGCATCGTGCTCGGCACCGAGGGCGTACCCGCCACCGTCAGCACCATCCTCGGCAACTTCGCCAAAGCCCACCCTCAGTCCTCCTGAATCATGGCTGAACTCGCCGCCACCTTTCTCCACCGCCTGGCACAGGCCAAAGGCGACCCGCACGCCCAGGCCGCCCTCGCCGCGGAGTTCGCGCTGACCACCCGCCCGCCGGCCGAACACCAGCCCCTGCGCGCCGCACTGGACGCCGCCGCCGTGTTGCACTGGTGGGATCACCGTCTGCTGGCCCGGTTGCTGGAACTCCCCGAGACGGACGCCACGCGGCTGGTCGAGACGCTGAAGACCCTTGGCTTCGTGGAACGCTACCGCCGCGACGCGGGCCACCTCCACAACGTCCACGAAGCCACCCGCCTGGGCTGGCGCAAACATCTGGCCCAAGACGCCCCCGACCGTTTCCGCGCACTGTCCGCCCGCGCGGCGGCGTGTTTTGAGGCAGACCCCACCCCACCCGCCCGCATCGAATGGATTTACCATCGGCTGGTGGCCGACCCGGAGGCCGGCGCGGACGCGCTGGAAGCGCTGGACCGCGACTGGAGCGGCAGCGCGCGTCCCGAGGCCCGCCACGCGCTGGCGACCGTGCTCCGCGAACTGCTCGCCACCGGCCTGCTCACCGGTCGCCCCCGCGTGTGGGCACGCCTGGTCATCGCCTGGGCCCGGGTCAGCCGCGGGGAAACCGCGCGCCTGCTCGAGGAGGCCCAGGACCTCCTCCACCAGGCCCGCGCCGTGGCCGATCCGCGAGCCGTGGCTGACGCCTGTTGTCTGATGGGCGACGTGTTTCAAACGCTGGGCCGGCGTGCCGAGGCGGAGGCGGCTTTTACCGAATACCTGGAGACCAGCCGCCGGTTGGCCGAGCAGGCCCCGGATCACACCGGCTGGCAACGCGACCTGGCCGTGGCCTGGAGCCGCATGGGCGACCTGGGGGAGGGCCAGGGCCGGTTGCACCAGGCTCGGGAGGCGTTTGAACAATCGCGCCGCATTCTCCGGCACCTGATTGAACGCGACCCGTCACACCCGGGCTGGCAACGCGACCTGGCCGTCCTGCACAGCCGCCTCGGTGACATCGCCCAGGCACAGGGCGACCTGGCCGCGGCCCTCAACGCCTACCTCGAATACCAGACCCTCATGCAACGCCTTGCCGTGCGCGACCCCGACAACGCCGACTGGCACCGCGAGCTGGCCACCGCCCTCAGCCTCACGGGCGACATCTGCCAAACCCAGGGCCGCTTGAACGATGCCGGCACGACCTTCGAGGCGGCTTTGGCCATCTGCCAGCGGCTGGTGAAACTCGATCCGGACAACGCAGATTGGCATCAGGACCTGGCCGCCGCCCACAGCCGCCTGGGCGGTCTTTTTGAGGCCCAAGGGCACCGCGAAGAGGCACGGAAACACCTGGCGGAGGCCCTCGACATTTCCCGTCGGCTGGCCGAGTGGGACCCCCGACACGCCGGCTGGCAACAGAACCTGGCCGCCGCCCACAACCGCCTGGGCGACATCCTGCTGGCGCTGGGCCGGCACGAAGAAGCCCGCGCCGCCTTCGAAGCCGCCCTCGAAATCTTCCGCCAGTGCGCGGCCGCGGCCCCGGCCGAAGCCGCCTGGCTGCGCGGCCTGGCCTCGGCCCACAGCCGCCTGGGCGATGTGTACGAGGCCCAGGGCCGACTGCCGGACGCGCGGCAACAATTCACCAAAGCCCTGGACCTGTCCCGTCGGCTGGCCGCGCGCGAACCCGACAACGCCGGCTGGCAAGTAAATCTGGCCGTGGCCCACAACCGCCTGGGCGGAATCCGGGAAGCGCAGGGCAACCTCCCGGAAGCGGAGACCGCCTTCCGGGCCGCGCTGGCCATCTTCCAAGACCTCGCCCACCGCCAACCGGACCACTCCGGCTGGCAACGCGAACTGGCCGTGGCCCTGAGCCGGGTGGGCGACATTCTCCAAGCCCAGGGCCGGCTGGACGAGGCGCTGGCCATCTTCCGGGCACGCCTCCAAATCAGCCGCCGGTTGGTGGACCTTTCCCCGACCAACCCCGACTGGCTCCGGGGCCTGGCCCTGGCGCTCAAACGTGTCGGCAACGTGCTCGAAGACCTCGACCAACCGGCCGAGGCGGTCGCGGCGCATCAGGAGGCCGTGACCGTTTTCGGACAACTCACCGCCCTGAACCCGGACAACCCGGATTGGCAAACCGAACTCGCCACCGCCCACGGCAGTCTGGGCAACGTGCGCGCCAAGCTGGGCGACCTGGTCGGGGCGCAAACCGCCGGCGAAGCGCGCGTGCAGATCTGTCGCCGCCTGCTGGAGCGAGACCCGAACAACCCCGACCGGCTCCGGGCCCTTTCCCTCGCCTGCAACCGGCTGGGAACGATCCTCGCATCCCGGGGTGACCTGGCCGCCGCCCAAAAAGCCTTTGCCGAAGACCTGGCCCTGAGCCGCCGGCTGGTGGAACTGCAACCGGACCGGGCGGATTGGTTGCGGGACCTGGCCGTGGCCTGCCAGCGCCTGGGCGGCGTGCTCGAGGCGCAGGGCCTGCTGGAACAGGCCGAAGCGGCGTACCGCGAGGCCCTCGAGATTTGTCGGGGCCTCGCCGAACAGGACCCCAGCAACGCGGACCGACAGCAGGACCTGGCTGCCGCCCATGGCCGTCTGGGCAACGTCCTCCAGGCCCAGGGCGACCTGTCCGGCGCCCAACATGAACTCGAGGCCCGCGTGCGCCTCCACCGCCACCAGCTTGCCCACGACCCCAACCACCCGGAGCGCTTGCGCGACCTGGCCCTGGCGTCTCATCGGCTCGGGACCCTGTTCGAGGCCCGGGGCGAGTTTGACGCGGCGCGTGCCGCATTTGCGGAGGATCTTGACCTCAGCCGCCGGCTGGTGGAGCTGGCGCCGGGCCGCGCCGAGTGGCGGCGCGAACTGGCCCTCACCTGCGTGAAGCTGGCACGGCTGGAATTTCGCGCGGGCCACCCCGACCGCGCCCTGCCGTTTTACGCGGAGGCGGTCGGGGTTTACGAGACCCTGGCCCATCAACCCGACGGGCCGGGGAACTGGGCCGGTGAAAAAGAAACCATCGAGGCTGAGCACCTGGTTTGCCGGGCGCTCGTCCACGAGGCGGGGCGAACCGATGCCCCGCCGGGCCGCAACGGCGGGGCCCCGCCCTTGCCGGACAAGCCGTCTTCCGCCGCCTCATGAACGCCGCATCGCCAGCCTCCCCGAACACGGCCAACCCCAACGCCGCTCCCGCCCATGCGTTGTGGGTGCAACTGGCCACGCGCGTCACCACCCAGCCGTTGCATTACCGCTCCGGGGATGAGGAGGCGGCGGTGGCCAGCCTGACCTCGTTGTTCGACAAGGCGCGCGAGTTGTTGGAACTACATCCCGGGGCGGCGCAGTTCCGAGCACTGACCCTGAACCTGCTCAACGAACTCCTCCGCCCCCGCGTGGCCCGATGGCACGGCTGGCTCACCGGAGACAGGCAGTGCCCCGGGACCAACGACGGCACGGCGCAGCGCTTCCGCGATGAGCAGGCGCGGCGGCTCTTCCGGGAGGAGCTGCTCGAGTTGCAACCGCAGTTGCTCGGCCTCCAGCAACGCCTCGCCGAGCTGGCCGGCATCGCCGAACAGCCATCCCCGGCCCGACCGGCCGAAGCGAGTCTGGGCGCCTCTCTCCGGGCGGGCATCCAACAGCAGGTGCCGATCCACACCCGAAGCCGCGGCGGCGTCCGGCTGGCCGGCCCCGAAGAAATCAACGCCGCCGAGCACGCTTTCCTGCTGCGCCGTCGGATCGCGCTGGAAACCCTGCACCCGGAAGACCGTCCGCGCACCGCCGCAGAGCTGAACACGTCACGGGCGGCCCTCAGAAAGTCGGAGGTCCCAAACCAGCCGGCTTCCGGCAACAGCCAAGTCACACACCCGGAATTCAAGTTGCACGATGCGGCGGGTCTGGCGTTCTCGGGCGGGGGCATCCGCTCGGCCACGTTCTGCCTGGGAGTGACGCAGGTGTTGGCGCGGCGCGGCCTGCTGCCGCAGTTCGACTACCTGTCCACCGTTTCGGGCGGCGGATATTTCGGGAGTTTCCTGAGCTGCGCGCTGGGCACGCGCCGGCCCGGAGACACCCGGCCCACCTCCCCCCACTCGGCGGAGGCCCGGGTGGAGGACGTGTTCCAGCGCCAGGCGGGCATCGAGTCGGGTCTGGTGCGGCACCTGCGCAATCACAGCAAGTACCTCTTGCACGGCAGGCTGGCGGGCCGGCTGCGCATCCTGGGGCTGCTATTCAGCGGCGTGCTCTGGAATCTGATGATCCTGCTGCCGGTGCCGCTGTTTGCCGGATTGCTGGCGTACCTGGCCGGGCCGTGGCTTTGGGGCGAGGCTGTTCGCGCGGGCGGACCGGTACTGCCGGCGTTTCCCGGGTCGCCCGCCGGCATGGCGCTGGCCTGGGTGGTTGGGGTGTTCGGCGCGGCGTGGATCGCGTTGCCGGGCATCCAACTGGTCACGCACGGCCGGCCGCCCCGGTCTGCCGGGGCGATCTTTCGCGGGTTGTGGGAGAACCTCACGCTCGGGCTGGGTGTGCTCGGGATGGCGGCCGGGGTGGTGTGGCTGGTGCCGGCGCTCTTCCACGGGCATGAGGGACTGCGAACCTGGTTGGCCGGCTGGCAGGCGGGAGGCGGGAAACTGGGGTCGGTGGCCGAACTGTTGCCCGCGTCGCTGACCGGCGTGGCCGGGGCGGCGCTGGCCGCGCTGGGCGCCTGGCTGACGCCGCACTGGCCCCGGTTGCGCGCGCTGGTGGTGCGGCTGTTCATCCTGACCGGCCCGTTGCTGTTGCTCTTCGTTTTCCTCCTGGTCGCCAACAAGCTGGGGCTGGGACGCGGCGACACGGCCACCTGGCCGGCGCCCGTCGTCCTGGGTGTGGCCCTGGGCCTGACCGTCTGGGACTGGCTGTTCGTGAACATCAACACGCTGGCGCCGCACCGCTATTACCGGAACCGGCTGTGCGAGTGCTACCTGGCCCGGCGTATTCCCGAGGCGGAAGGCCGGAAAAAGGCCCTGGTCCGCGCCCTGGCCGGTGAGCAGGTCCAAGGCCGCACAGAAATCCTCAAGCAGGTGAAGCTCTCCGAGCTGGGCGCGGACCTCACCGCGCCGTATCACCTGGTCAACATGACGATCAACGCGCCGAGCAGCCGGGAAAAGAACCTGCGCGGCCGGGGCGGGGATTTCTTCCTGGTCAGCCGGGACTTTTACGGCTCGCCGCTCACGGGCTACGCGCGCGCGGCGGACCTGGAGCGGGCGGACCCGCATTTCGACCTGGGCACGGCCATGGCCGTGTCGGGCGCGGCGGCGTCGCCGGTCATGGGCTGGCGCACGCTGCCGCACTTCCGGTTTTTGATGACGTTGTTCAACGTGCGGCTGGGCTACTGGCTGCGCCATCCCGGCCGGCCCGTCCGGCCCCGGCTGCTCGAGGGCGCCGGCCCGTGGTACTTCTTCCGGGAAATGCTGGGGCGAATGGATGAGCGCGGCCGCTACGTGTACCTCTCCGACGGTGGGCACATCGAGAACCTCGGCGCATACGAACTGCTCCGGCGCCGCTGCAAGTTCATCGTGTGCGTGGACGGCGGCCAGGAACCGGGCATGGAATGCTCCGACCTGGTCCGGCTGCAACGCTACGCGGAGATTGATCTGGGCGTACGGCTGCACTTCGACCCCGCCGATCTCCAAATCGGCCCCAACGGCCTGAGCCGCGCCCACGCCATCCTGGTGAAAATTGACTACGCGCCGGACCCCGCCGGAGGCGCCACCGCCGGCCCCAGCGCACACCCGGGCTGGATGCTCTACGTGAAGCTGGCCCTGACCGGCAGCGAACCCATCTACGTGCATGATTACCGGCGGCAGCACCCGGACTTTCCCCACCAGACCACCGGCGACCAGATTTACGAGGAGGACCAATTCGAGGCGTACCGGGCCCTGGGCGAATGCGCCATCGAGGGCCTGTTCCGCGAGGAACTCACCGGAGCGCAACCGCCCCGCACCGTGCGCGACTGGTTCCAGTGCCTCGCAAACAACCTCCTCCCGGACAACGACGCCGCGTTTCAACGGCCGGGGTCCTGAAGCAAAAACCCGGCGGCCCGCCTTGCGAGCGCCGGTGCGGCTCTCCACGCACACCGGCACCGCCGCGGATTTGGACGCCGCGGGCGCCAGCGGGGGGAAGTTCAACCGGGCGGACGGCGCGTTTACGGCACCGTGACCACCCGGAAGAAGCGCGCTCCGGAAGCGGACTCGATCGGCAGGTTCACCACGATTGTGCCCGAAGGATTCGGGTGGGTGGAGCGCCGGGTCCAGTTCACCAAATCGCCGCTTTCCTCGACCGCGTAGGTGAGGCCGGCGCGGCCGGTGATCCAGAGTTGGAGTCCGCCGGGCACGGCCAGCAGGCGGAGTTGCGCGGCCTCGTTGCCCGGCGGGGCGCCGGTCACGGGCAGGTAGAGGTTGTCGAGGAACATCGCGTCCAGGCCGCCGGCAAAGTTGTTGTCCTTCACGTAACGCCAGGTGAGCGTGTGGGTGCCGGGCGCGAGGTTGAACAGGTAGGTCTGCCAGGGCACCTCGCCGGTCCAGCGCTCCAAGCGCAGGCCGTCCACGTAAAACTCGGCGAAGTCCCAGTTGGCCTCGCAACTGACGCGAAGATCAAAGGCCGCCGCCCCGCCGCGCGATTCGACGGTGAGGCTGAGGGCGCTTTCCTGGCCGTCGCCGATCGTGCCCGAGCGGAGGGCAAAACGGCCGCCGCTGGCGGTGAAGGATTGCAACTGCCAGGGCTGGGTGGAGGCGCTCTGCCACGGCGGCTGCCGCAGGTCGGCCGCGCCAAAAGGTGGCTCGAAGGTGTAGGTGTAGGCCAGCGGCCGGAACCGCGCCGTCAGCGCGTGGTTGCGGTCCATGACCAGCAACAGCGGATTGGCGGCGGAACTCACCGTGCCGGTCCAGCCGGCGAAGAAAAAGCCCGCCTCCGGGAGCGCGGTCACCGCCTGCGTCGAGCCGGCCGGGTACAGGCCGGAGGGCGGCGTGACCGTGCCCCCCACGGGCGGGGTGATGTTCAGGGCGTAGTTCTCGACCCGGTCGTCATCGAGGATGGTGAGCAGGGCGGTGTTCAGCCGGCCCAGAACCGCGCCGCCCTGCGGGTTGGCCAGCGCCAGGTGCACGGTGCGGTCCCCATCCACCCGGTCGTTGTTCAGCACGGCGACCTCGATGCGCAACTCGGTCACGCCGACGTCAAAGGTCAGCGTGCCAGTGGCCGGCAGGTAATCTCGTCCGGCCGCGGCTGTGCCGTCGGCGGTGGTGTACTCGACACTCACCACGGTGTTGGTGGGGCCGGTGCGGCGAACGGCGATGGTCGCCACGCCGTCCGACTCGCGGACGTTGTAGGCGGCGGCGTCGAAGGCGACGGCGCTCTCGTTGTCCACGATGATCAGAACCGCGTTCAGCCGGGCGGTCAGCGAGTAGCCGGGAGGCAGGTTGGTCAGGTGCAGGTTCACGGTGAGGTCCCCCTCGCCGAGGTCATCGTCGCGGATGCGCACCGGGAAGGTTTGCACCGTCTCCCCGGGCGCGAAGGTGAGCGTGCCCCGGGCTGCGTCGTAATCCTGTCCGGCAATCGCCGTGCCGTCGCTGGTGTGGTAGTTGACCTGAGCGGGCTGGGTGAGGTCGCCCGCGCGCACGACGGTGATGGTGGCCACGCGGCCGTCTTCGGCCACGGTGTAGGTGGGGGCGCTGAACTGGAGGGTGTTCAGGCGGAAACGCTCGTCGCCGTGCAGGCGGGCGATGCGATTGCGCGGCAGGCCGTCCACCTCGGTGAAGTCGCCGCCGATGAGCACGGCGGAGTTCGGCTGCACCAGGAGGGTGAAGACCGTGTCATTGGCGCCGGTGCCCGGGTCAAAGGCCGGGTCGAGCGAGCCGTCGGGATTGAGCCGAGCCACGCGCCCGCGCTCCACGCCGTCGTACTGGGTGAACGCGCCGCCCAGCAGCACCTTGCCGTCCGGGGCCAGCCCCACGGCGTGCACGAGGCCGTTGGCGCCCGCGCCGGGGTTGAAAGTCATGTCCAGCGTTCCGTCGGGGTTGAGCCGGGCCACCCCGCCGCGCGGCTGATCGGCCACCTGGCGGAACTCGCCGGCGATGAGCAGGCGGCCATCCGGATACAGGGCCAGGGCCCGCACGGGCCGGTCCGGGCCGCTGCCCGGATTGAAGGCGGCATCCAGGGTGCCGTCGGCATTGAAGCGGGCCAGGTGGGGCCGCGACCGACCGCCGGCGGTGCGGAAGGCGCCGGCCGCCAGAATCTTGCCGTCCGGCTGCACAACCAGCGCGTGCACCCCGCCGTCGAGGGCCGGGTTGAAGGTCGGGTCCGCCGCGCCGTCATTTAACACGCGCGCCAGCCGCGTGCGCGGACGGTCGCCCAGGGTGCCGAACTCGCCGCCGACCAGGAGACTCCCATTCGCATCCACCGCCAGGGCGCGCACGACGTTGTCGGCGCCCGAGCCCACGTTGAAGTCGGGGTCGGCCGCGCCGTCCGCGTTGAGGCGGATGAGGCGGTTGCGCGGCCGGGTGTTGAAGACCGTGAACTCGCCGCCGACGCCAATGCGGCCGTCCGCCCGCAGGGCCAGGGCGCGCACGGTGTCGTTGAATCCCTCGCCGGGGTTGAGGAAGGTGTCGAGGTAACCGTCGTCGTGCAGACGGGCGATGCGGTTGAGCGTGACGCGGTCCAGCTCGGTAAAGCGTCCGCCCACGAGCACGCGGCCGTCCGGTTGGAGGGCCAGCGCCAGCACGGTGTCATTGGCGCCCTCGCCGGGGTTGAACTCGAAGTCCACACTGCCCGGCGTCTCGTTGTCGCGGATGAGGACCGTGGCGTTGGTCTGCGCGCCCAAAATCACGGTCCCGGGCAGGCCCAGCGAGGTGTTCAGGCGGGCGTTGGCCAGGCGCACGCGGAAGTCCTCGTCGCCTTCGCCCAGCACATCATCCAGGATGCGAATGCTCAGGGTGCGGTTGGTCTCGCCCGGCTGGAGGAAGATCACGCCGGAGCCGTCCGTGGCCCGGATGTAGTCCGCGCCGGCGAAGTCCAGCGTGCCGCGGGCACTCACGTAATCCTGACCGGCCCGGGCGGTGCCGTCGGCGGTCTCGAAGTCCACCCGCACCGGGTGAATGGCGCTGCCGGTGCGCTGCACCGTCACCTCCACCGTGCGGGCGAACTCGCGCACGGTGTAGTTGGTGAGGGCAAACTCCACCGCGCACTCGTCGTCCAGGACGGTGATGGTGCCGTTGGTCCGCGTGCCGTAAGTGGCGGAGAGGTCGAGATTGGTCAGGGTCACCGTCACGAGCTTGTCGCCGTCGAATTCCACATCATCGAGCAGGGCCACCTGCACCACGACCGAGGTCTGGCCGGGCTGGAAAACGACGGGGTAGTTGGTGGCGATGAAGTCCAGGCCGTCCACCGCGGTGCCGTTGGTGGTGGCGGCCAGTTCGACGCGCAGTTGGTTGGTGATCACGCCGTAGCGGGACACGGTGAACCCGGCGGTGGGATCGCTTTCAATGGCCAGCACGCTCGGGGTGAGCAGCGCGACCACGGTGTCGTCGTCCAGGATGGTCAGCGTGGCCTCGATCTGGCCGCCCAGCGGCACACCGTCACTGAGATTGCGCAGGGTGAGGTTGACGGTCTTGGCCGGCTCGACCTCCCGGTCGTCGAGCAACTCGACAAAGAAGGATTTGAAGTTTTCGCCCGGGGCGAAGGTGACGACGCCATTGGTGGGCACGAAGTCGGCGGGCGTGGCGGTGCCGGCGGTGGCCTGCCAGGCCACGCTGGCCATGCCGTTGGTGTCGCTGGTGCGGCGCAGCACGATTTCCGCCAGGCCGGCGCTTTCGTAGGCGGCATAGGCGGGGCTGCGGAACTCGACCGTGCCGTCGTTGTCCACAATGTTCACCTTCACCGGCCCGCCGTTGGTCACGGTGGCGCCGGGCGCGGCCACGATGGTCAGGCGCACCTCCTCCATGAATTCCTGGATCGGGTCGTCCACGGGGATGATCGGAATGGGCAGTTCCGACTCCCCGGACCGGATGATCACCTCGGGCGGGATGGTTTCGTAGTCGCTGCCGTTGCTGGCGCTGCCGGTGACGGCGAGCCGAACCACCTGATCGCGTTCGGTCGAGCCAACCCGGCGGAGCACAACCAGCCCGCGCTTGCGGCCTTCTTCCGTGGCCACGCCGTCCACCAGCTCCAGACTGACGCTGCTGGAGTCGTCGTCGAGGAGGGTCAGGGTGTGCGAGCGATAGGCCTCGAGCACGGCGTTGAGCGGCACGGGGGTGATGATGGTGTTGGTGACCAGCACGTTGGTGGTACCGATGGGTTCGCCCAGGTCGTTGGTCAGGGTGACTTCATTGGTGACCACCTCGTTGCTGACCAGCGGGGCCGGCTCCACCAGGGTGAAGACAATGGTCTTGTCCGGCTCCGCGTTGGTGTCATCAAGGATGGGGAAGGCGATGAGTTGAACGCGGTTGCTGATGGCCGGGTCGGGCACGTTGGTGAAGAGCAGGCGCCCGGAGAGGTTGGTGCCGGGGTAATCCAGGTCGGGCACGGCGGTGCCGCCGGTGACGCGCCAGTCCACCGTCACGTCTTCGTTGGGGTTGGCGCTGACCGACACCGCCACCAGGCCGGTGCGCGCGCCTTCGACCACGGTGGAACCAAGGAGCGTAAAGCCCACGCCGGGCAACGCTCCGCCGTCGTCGTCGTCAATCGTGACGGTGGCCTGATTGGTCGGTCCCACGTTGTAGTTGGTGCCGGGGAGCACCTCGCAGATCACCGTTTCGGGGTCTTCGCGGAGGTTGTCATTGACCGGGTTGACGCGGATGACCACGGAAGCGGCGTTGGCGGGAATGCGTCCCAGCGCGGCGATCGGCGCGTAATCGGCCACGGGCCGCGCGGTCCCGCCCACCTTGAGGTTGACCACCAGTTCGCCGCGCAGATCTCCCTGCCGGGTGAGCAGGAACTCGCCCGCAGTGTTGGGCTCGGCGGCGTTGGTCACCGTGGCCCGGATGTTCACCGTGGGCCGGGCGCCGTCCTGGATGAAGACCGTGGCCACGCCGGGGACGCCCACGTTGTACAGCGGGCTGTCGGAGAGGATGATGTCCAGGGTGTTTCCGCCGTCGTTGAGGCCGTTGTTGCGCGGCTGAATGGTGAGGCTGACGGTGGGTTGCCCCGCCGGGATGACGATTTGGCCGGGCAAGGAGCGGTAGTCGCGCCCGCTCACGGCCGAGCCCCCGGCGAGGTAGTTCACGGTGAGCTCCCGCGTCAGATCCCCGATCCGGGTAAAGACCACGGTGGCGGTGTCCGTGCCCGTTTCCGAGGCCACCGGATCGGTGGCGGTGACGATGACGGTGGGCAGGTCGTTGTCGCCGATGATGAATTCAGCGCGTGGATTGCCGATGCGGTAGGCCGCGTCCGGTTCGATGGTGACCGACACCGTCTCGTTGCCCTCCAGGTACAGGTCGGGGATGGCGATCAGGAACAAGGGGACCACCGTGACCCCCGCCGGGATGCGGATCAGGTTCGGCAGGGGCCGGTAGTCCTCGCCATACGTGGCCGTGCCGGCGAAGCTCAGACGGACATTCACCTCGACATTGGTCAGGCCGGCGCGGGTGAGGAGGAACAGGCCGGAGTCGCCGCTGTTTTCGCTCAGCGCTTTGCCCACGGCCACAATGGAAACGACCGGGTTGGTGGCCGGTGCGGCCTTGAACTGCATGGTGGCTTCGCCGGGCGAACCCACGATGTACTCGCCGTAGGTCTGGAACCAGGTGTCCTCGCCGTTGAAGTTGATCACCTCCCAGCCGGTCAGCAGGGTGTAGTTGGTGGCCATGCCGTTGGTCTGGCCGCCCTGGCCGTCGTCCACATTGGTCTGATAAACGGCCTCTTTTTGCAGGGCGTACATGACGGCGGCGGCCAGGTACTTGTCATCCACGGCGTTGGCATTGGTGGCGGTTTGGATGACGACGTTGGTCGCGAAGACCCCGGTGGGGAAGTCCACCACGTAAAACGGCACGCGCAGGTTCACCGGCGCGAGCAGGGTCTGGAGCGGATTGGTGTGGGTGGTGGTGTTCGTCAGGCGGGTGAAGTCCGTCCCCTCCCGGGCCGTACCGCCCAGGGTGAAGACCGCGCGCAACTGGGTGTTGGTGTCGCCGGTGCGCCGGAACTCAAAAATCCCCGGCCGCCCGCGAATCAGGTCGGCGTGGGCAGCGGTGCGTACCGTGACCCGTGGTTGTTCTTCGGCCAGGAACTCCAACAGGTTTACGTCCTGGTCCACCACGGTCACGATGGTGTTGAAGTTCAACGGCGCGGTCCGGTAGCCGTGCTTGAAGGCGGTCACCGCCCAGTCGCCGGGTGCCTGGTTGATGAGGGTGAACCGGCCCTCGCTGTCGGTGAACGTGGCCTGGTAATTGGCCGCCAACTCGGTGGTGTTGGTCAGGGCACCGTTGCCCACGCGCGCTCCAACCACCGGCTGGCCAAAGTTGTCCAGCACCGTACCGCTGATGCGGAAGCCGGTACGGTTGCCCACCTGCACGACGGTGTGCAGGACCACCAGTCCGCCGCGCATGTCGCTGACTTCGACGCGCACCCGATAATCGCCCTCCACCACCCAGGAGCGGGTCAGGGTCGGGCCGTTGGTGCCGAAGGTGCCGTCGCTGATGTCCCAGTAGTAGGCCAGCGGGTCGCCGTCGGGGTCCACGCCCGTGACGGTGAATGTGACCGGCCGGCCGGGTGCGACACGATTGGTGGAAACTCCCAGGCTCACCCGCGGCGGGTTGTTGCCGGGGAACGGCCCGCGGTTGACCACCACGTCGTACCAGGTGTCCAGGCCGCTGCCGCCCCGGGCCACGGGGGTGATGTGCAAATTCACTTCGGGATCGGTAAACGTACGGCCGATCACCAGCGGGGCGTCCTCGCGGCCTTCCGGCGTGCCCGGACTGGTGTCAATGAGCGTGCTGTAGCCCAGCAACTGCGGCCAGGGCCCCCAGTGCACGGTCACGCCGTTGGTCACCCAGCGGTTGTTGGGAATCTTGGCGCGCGCGCTCACCCAGTACGAGCGTTGCTCGTCCTTGCGGAGCTTGAGGGCGTAGGCGCGGTTTTCCACCAGGTTGGGGGTGTCGTGCACGTAAATCCGGTTGGTCCGGTTTTCCGCCTGCGTGGTGAGGGTGATGGCCGAGTCGGGCAACCAGCCCAGGAGGTTTTTGCCGATGGGATTGAAATGGCCGGCGAAGCGGCTGATGGGCTGATTGGTCACCGGCCCGCGCCCACCCTGATACTCACCGCCCCCCCCGCCCATCACGTCAAACAGATCGCCGTACTCGATGTCGTCGCCCGCGCCGATCATGCTGTCGTGGCCGATGACCGAATCGGTGTCCCAGCGGTCGGGCGGGGGTTGCGGCAGGGGCGCGCGGCGGGTTTCCCAAAAGTTCGCATGGCCCAGACCGTAGCAGTGGCCGATTTCATGGATGGCCAGGCCGACGCCGTTGTACTGGAGCCAGGCCTGTTTGCCGCCGCCCAGACCACCCCAGTTGTACCCGGGCACGGGCGTGAAGCGGGCGAGCAACAACTCAAAGTTCTCGGCGGCGTAGCCGATTTTGGCCGCTTCGGCCAGGGCATCGGCCATGAGCGCCCCGGGTCCCTGTTTCGAGTACCAGGCCTTGGGATGGGGCAGGGTCAGGATGGGGGTGATGGTGGGGATGATCGCGGTCTTGCTGTACGAGGCCTCGATGTAGAACTGGTTGACCTGCTGCATCTCATCCGCCGCCTGGGCCTCGCTGATGGGGATGGTGATGTCGTCGCGGAACACCAGCCGCATGTAGAGCGTGCGGCGCGGGCCGTAGGTGGGCAGCGGCGGACTGGGCGGAGCATTGGTCCAGACGGGCAACGCGGCCAGGGCCGCCCCGGCCAGTTGCGGCGCTCCCAGACCCTTGAGGGCGCGGTTGAGCGCGGCGGCGTCGGAGCCGTCGCAAACCTCGACGTAGCTGCCGGCCACGTCCAGGAGCAACCCGCCATCGGCGGTTCGCCCGCACACGGCACACGCCCCGGCCGAAGCGGCGCCACCCGCGGCGCGCACGGCGGCGGTTTCGTCGGCGTCCAGCAGCCGCGCCGGCTCCTCATGTACCGCCAGCGCGCCGTCCACGGCAATGCCGTGGAGCGGCAAGCGCTCGTGGGTCATCTGGCTGAGGCGCGTCCCATAGACGTAGGCCCGGTAGGTCCGGCCGTTGACCGTGGCGTACCGGTACGTGGTGCAACCAAACCGGGTGTAATCGGCGCCCGGTACCGGCGAAGCCATGAAGACCTCGTAGCGGGCCACGCCACTGACCACCTCCTCGAAATGCCGGGTGATGTCGGCCGGGAGCACCTGCCGCCAGCGGAAGGGCACGGCGTGTTCCAGCGCGGCGCGCGGGTTTTCCTCGATTTCGCGCGCCAGATATTCGCGGCGCGCCTTCGCCAAAGCCTCGCCTTCGGCCAGCAGGGCGGACGGGTCGGCCGCGTTCCAGCCCTCGTTGAAGAAGCGCTCGACCCACGCGGCCAGTTGATCATGCGGCGTACCGGCCGCTCTCGGGTCAGCGCCTGTCGGCGGGGTGGTCGGTCCTGCTGTCGCGTCCCCAGACAAGTCTCCGGCTTCCCTGCGGGCCGCGGCGTAGGACAACAAGCCGTTGGGTACCGCCGGGTCCGCTTTCACCAGCGGTCGAGGGGCGGGGACGGGCGGGACGGTCACTCCACGGTGGCGGGGCCAGAAAGACAAGGCCACCAACACCAGGGCAACAACGGCCAGGATCCGCGGTAAGGCTTTCATGACGAAATCGCTTGCAATGACTCTAGGGCAACGAAAAAGGCGCTCGCAAGGGCATTTGACCCCGCGGCTCCGGCGCTGGATTCAGCAATTCACACGCCAGCACTCAAACGCCGTGCGCAGGTCGCGGCCCCGGCCCGGCCAGTTCCAAATGGGCAAGAATGCGATCCAGTTGTGCCGCCGTGTGAGCCACGCCTCCCTCCGCCCAAACCACAAAGTCCGCCGCCGCCACCTTGCGCTCGATCGGCCATTGAGCCGCCAGGCGGCGGGCAATGTCGTCCTCCGACCAACCCCGGGCCGCCAGACGCTCCCGCTGGCTGGCCGCCGAGCAGGCCACGCAAATCGTGGCGTCAAACTGTCCCTCGGCGCCGGTTTCAAACAACAGGGGAATGACCACCACCGCCGCCGGCCGCCCTTCGCCGCGCCAAACCTCAACCTGCGCCCGCCACGCGTCCCGGATCCGGGGGTGCAGGATGCGCTCCAATTCGCGTCGCCGGGACTCGTCGGCAAAGACGATGCGGGCGAGGACCTCCCGGCGCAATCGCCCCTG
This sequence comes from uncultured Verrucomicrobiae bacterium, assembly GCA_937946835.1. Classification (GTDB taxonomy): domain Bacteria; phylum Verrucomicrobiota; class Verrucomicrobiia; order Limisphaerales; family J093; genus DSVZ01. Next base: position 19,780 of record CALFAV010000010.1, read on the forward strand.
AGCATCCAGCACCTGCGGTCCGAACACCTCGCCAATCTCGGCCAGGGCCGGTTGCCCCGGCTCCACCAATTCGCGGGCCACCCAATCCGTGTCCACCACCGGCAAGCCCCGCGCACGCAGGTGCTCCGCCGCCGTGGACTTGCCCATGCCCACGCCGCCGGTCAGGCCGAGGAGTTTCATGAGGGACCCGACCGATCAGACCGACCAGCAGCCCGATCGGATTTCCCTCACGGCCGCACGCCGCGATAAAACCGCTGCGGATTGGTGACCGACTCGGGGTCAATGAAGATCACCTCTCCCGAGGTGGCCACGTTGGTGTGCACCGCGCGCCAGCGCGGGGGCAGAGCATCGGCGGCCTGGATGACGTAGAGCTGGTTGGTCTGGCCCTTGAGCCGCACCTCGACGCCGCCCGTGAAGGCGCGGCCGATGCTCAGGCGCGGCACGGTGCCGTCATCGGCCACCGCGATGGGCAGGAGCAGGTTGTCCATGAAGGCGGCGTCCAGGCCCACGCTGTTGGCGGCGTCTTTGACGTAGCGCCACTCCAGCGTGTGCGTGCCGGCAGGGACGGAGAACTGATACCGGGTCCACTCCACGTTCCCCGACCAGCGTTGCAACACCCGGCCGTCGAGGAGAAATTCGAGAAAGTCCCAGCCCTCCTCGGAACTGACCTTGAAGTCAAAGCTGGCCGCGCCGGCCCGCAGGGGCTGGGTGAGCCGCAGGGTGCTGACCTGGCTGTGGCCGATACGGCCCGAGCGCACGGCGTAACGGCCGCCGGCGGCGGTTTCCTCCGTCACGAACCATGACTGCGCGCCACCGGGCTGCCAGGGCAGGCGGCCCAACCCGCCGGACTCGAAGTCATCGGTAAAGGACAGGGGTCGGAACAGTGCTCGAACCCGCAGGTCACGTGTGACGGGGAAGGAAACCGGATTTTCGAAAGTGGTCACGTCGCCTTCCCAGCCGGCAAATTCATGAGTCCGGTCGGGCACGGCGTAAAGCCGCTGGGCCGAGCCGGCCAACACGTCAATCCGTCCCGCGGGAGGTTCGGTAATCCCGCCCGGGCTGTGTTCCACGTCCACGCTGAACACCTGGGCGGGCGTGAACGCGTAAGCGATGTTCACCACGCCGGTGGCCGCGTTGTAACCGTCCACCGCGATGTGGTAAAGGGTCTGGGCGCGCACGGGGAACTGAACCTTGCTAAATCCGGACGCCTCAAAGGCATCGTCGTTAAAGGCCACCGGGGTGAGGGCATTCACCAAAGTGCCGGTGTAAGCGGCCAACAAGGTGTCAAAGCTGCTGCCCTCGGTGCTGACAAGCAAGGAGCCATCAACCGGCGCTTTCCACTTCCACCACAAGGAGCTGCCGCCGGGGTTGCCGGCATGACGCGGTTCTCCGGGTTGAACACTGGCTAGACTGTTGGTTCCCATTACCATGCCCTCCGTGCCGGCCAACCACTCAGCATTCACAAAGTCGTCATTGGGAGGGCGAGCCACCAGGTAATACAGGTCAACCGATTTGGGTTCGGAGAACAACCCGGCAGCGTTGACCGAGCGTACCCGCACCTGGTTCGGCCCGGGACGCAGCCGGAGCTGTCGGCTCCAGCTCGTGGTGCCGTTGGCCGGCACGGCAATACCGTCGTTGAGGCTGACCAAAACCTCCGTCACCCCGGATGCGTTCGGACCAGTATCGGCGGCGGTGCCCGCGACAGTGAGCGTGGGTTCGCTCACGCGCAAGCCACTGACCGGCGTGGTGATGGTCACCAAAGGAGGTTCAGTCTGAAGTCTTCCCCCCGGTGCAATCCGTAAGCGCAGCGAACCGACCTCATTGGAGCCGGTGCCGGCCAAGACAATGGCATAAGTGCGTGTGGCTTGGGCCTTGAAAGATAGGTACACCCGGCGCCCCCCAATGTTGGTGGACGCGGCAACCACTTGGAGATTGGTCAGGACGTTTCCGGTGTACACCGCCAGAACATTTCGGAAAGTGGTACCGGTTGCATCCACCAATACATTGGTATTAACAGGGGCGGTCCAAGACCACCACAAGGAGGCCACCCGGCTCGTATTGCCGGCATGCGCCGGCTCACCGGGTTCAATGCTGGCAAAGCGATTGTTGGAAAGATACAACGCACCGTTGGCCGGCACTTTCAGGGGTGAGGCAAAATTGTCGTTCGGCGGCCGCGGCGCCAAGTTGTAAACCACCGTGTTGGTGATGGCCGCTCTGCCAGGTGCGCTGACAGTCAACACCAACGCTAATTCATTACCCCCGGTCGGTACCGGCAACGTGGTCGTGTAGAGGGCATCACCGGCCACCTCATCCGGAGGCTGTCCGTCATTCCGAAAGATCAATTGACCCCCGCCCATCACCTCACCGGTGACGGTTGCATCCCGAACCCCGAACCGATCACGCACCCGCACCACCACAGGTTGCGCAGAACCGTTAAGCAAGGTTGATCCCGAGGGGGGATCCACGCTGATCTGCAAAAGACCTTCCCCGGAAACGGTAAGAGCTTGATAGGCATTCAAGCGGCCACCCGTACTCGTGGTGCGCGCCAGCGCGGCAATGGGTATTGTACTGGCCAGAATCCGATCCCGGATTTCGTCTAGGTCCGCATCCGGATAAGCGCTCTGGATCAAAGCCGCGACACCGCTGACGTGGGGCGCAGCCATGCTGGTACCGTCGAAGAACTCATAGGCGGCGTCGAAATTCGCCACGCTGGAAAAAATTTCCACTCCCGGAGCCCCCAGATGCACACTGCGTTCACCGTAGTTGGAAAAAACCGCCAGTCGGTCCATCCGGTCCACCGCCGCCACGGAGAGGATGTTGTCGAGCTGATAACTGGCCGGGTAAGCCGGGTTGCGATCATTGTCGTTGTTCTCATTTCCCGCCGCCGCCACAAAGAGAACCCCGCGATCGCGCGCGCGCTGGATGGAATCAAACAAGGCCTGCGAAAAGGGCCCTCCTCCCCAACTGTTGTTCAATATTTTGGCCCCGTGCTCGACGGCGTAATCAATGCATTGAATCGCCGTCGAGGTAGAACCAAACCCGTCCTCGCCCAGAAATTTACAAGCCATCAGTTTCACATCCCAAGCGACACCCACGTGGGGGTTGCCGTCGTTGGCCGCCGCTCCAATGATGCCGGCGACATGCGTGCCGTGTCCGTTGTCGTCCATCGGATCACCCGTATTCTGGATGGCATCAATGCCGAACACGTCGTCCACGTAACCGTTGTTGTCGTCGTCTATACCATTGTCGGGTACCTCCCCGGGATTCTGCCACATTTGAGCGGCCAGGTCCCGATGGGTGTAACGAATGCCGGTGTCTATAACCGCCACCACCACATTGGTGGAACCGGTGGTGATATCCCATGCGGCTGGTGCAGCAATGTCCGCCCCCGGCAGTCCTCCGTCTTGCCCCAAATTTCTAAGCCCCCACAATCGACCATCCAAAAAGGCAGCGTCCGTCGGCGTCAGCAGGAGGTGTACGTAATAATCCGGCTCGACGTACTCAAATTGCCCGGAGGCCTTGAGGGCCTGGATGCGATTCCACAAGCGCTGGCGTTGGCTTTCCTCATCCGGACGGGCAATACTGGCCGGAGCGCGCCCCACGGAGTCCTCCAACAGGAGCAACCCAGGAACCAATTTGTAATGATGCCGTACGCGTGATCCTGCCGCGCTCACCGTGGCCAAAGCCGGGCCTTCTGCCACCGGGTTCGCCAACTTGGCCAACACACGGGTGGGATGAACCTTGTAGGTCCCCCAGGAAAGGGCATCGGTTTGGGAACGCGCCGGTAATGCCGCCAGCACCAGCACGGCCAGCCCGCCCAAGCCGTGTCGTTTCCACCTTGACCAGACCACGTCACGGAGGAACCGCTGCAAGCCAACGCAAAGACTGTCAAGGCTCATAACTAACACGATAGTACCGCTGTGCATCATCCGACGGTAGAGCGCCGTTCGCACCGTGCGTGACACTCAGGATTTGAACCGACGGCTCGGGGTTGCTCACGCGGGCAACGACCTGCCAATTGGGTGCTAACAAGTTGGTGGTGTACGAAACCAGGTAGGTCGTGCGAGCGGCCGCGCGCCAAGACAACTCGACAACCGGCGGCTTCGCGCTGAGCAGCCGGAAATCCGTGATCAACAAGTCGTCGAACGGGTACAAGTCCAAGCCATTGGGAATACCGTCGCCGTCGGAATCAATTTGCCGGCTTTGTGCCAGCCCCGTGTTGACCCGGAGGATTCGGCCGGATCGCAGCGCGACATCCACCCCGCTATTTGGCCCGGCAAAGCTCTTCACCCACCGCAGCCGTCCGTCAAAGCGCCCGTCCAAGTCTTCCGGAGTCAGGTTCGAGTGGGCGAAATAGATGGTCAAGCCGGGATCAATTATCAGGTAGTCTTCCGGAGCCTCTGCCACGCTGGGTTGGCCGCCGGCGTAACGATTGGTGCTGAACTCCAGGTAGTCCACGTAAAGCGCGTATGGGCCCGTGCTGTCTGGCGGGGGACCGAAACGCAGTTCGCCAAAGGCCTGGCTGTCGAGCCGCAGTTGACCCACGACCGCGTTGTTGGTGAACCCCGCCGCCACAGCACCCCGATCCTCCGCTGCCCAAGTGTGGGCGACACTCACGAAACGGGGCGCGCGGGTCCAAATCCGCGTTCCAAACAGATCGCCAGTCAGGGGCCGGCGCCGCAGGTGAAAGCCGTCGGCGACTTCCCACTGGTTGATGAATTTCGGTCCGGCATCGGTCAGGCTGTTGGTCACGTTAAGGGTCAATCCGCGCCCGGCGACCAAGCGATGATTACGCAGTTTAAGGTTGCGGCCCGAATAGTCAGCCGAGCCGCCGACGTTGTGGAGACTCCCTTCCAGGCTTGCGTCGCCGGCGGTCAGGCGAAGGTCGTACGAGTTTTCGATAACACCCGAATCCCGGAAATCTTCACAAACGATCTCGTGCGCCTCAGCTTCCAGTCGTCCGGTATTGACCAAGCGCTCCAAACGCCGTTGTGCAGGGAAATCCGCCCCGTAATATCCTACGCGCCAAGGTCGGAGGGTACCGTTGTTGGTCAGAAACCGTAACTTGGGTATCAGTGCCCAAGTCCAGTCGGGGATTTCATTGGTCAAGGCTATGCGGCCGTTTACGGTCAAGCCTTCCGCCAAAATTTCCATCTTCCCACCGACCAAGAATGAATCGTCCACCACTACGTTGGTGCTGTTCAGCGCGAGGGTATGGGTGATCACCTGCTGAGTACGCGACAGCAAATCGGCGCTCAAGATCAGGCAATACAAGTTGATGTCCACCGCGTTGGTAACCGGATTGAAATAGTTGGTGTTCGGGTCAATGAACCAGTTCGACAAGACTAAGGCGAACTGGTTGGACCAGATACCCGTCCAAGCCCGCAACTCGCCGCGGATCGCATGGAAGGAGTCCTTGGCCAAATTGCGCACGGTCAAAAGACCGTTGGTGGAAGCGAGATCACAAACCAGATTTTCGACGTCAATGAGTGTACCTTCGCTGTTTTGGAGGTGCGCGGTTTTGATCTCCACCAAGGTTTCGCCCCGAATGCGTGTGCGATTCAGATTGAGGGTGTCCGCCACGATCTCGATTCGGCCCGGGGTGTTGGTGGGGGAAACGCCGAATACAGCTGGTGGGCGCGCTTGGATGTTATCAATCGCCGCCCGATAGCCTGCGTACAAGTTCGTGGCGTAAACATTTGAGAAAGTTGTGTTGTACAAGAAACCACTAAATAGCGATGTGTTGCCGTAGCTGCCCAAGGCGTCGAAGACGGGCAATTCGCGATAAATCGCGTATGCAAAGGGGCGTCCCGTAGGCGTCCAAGGTGCCAAGTTGGTAAGCACCAGCGTATTGGTGTCATATCCCAGATAGTCTAGGAAGTAGAGGGTGTCGAGGGCGGGGGCTCCTTGGGCCACATTCGTGGTGCGCGAGGCAATTTCCACGGCGACAAGGCCAAATCCCAACCCTGCAGGACCAGGTGGACCGAAGCGAGTTCGAACAGTAAAGTTGGTGTCGCTGAGCCCCACCGCCACGGCCTGACGGAAAATGTTGGTGGGCAAAAGAATATTTGTCACCGATCCATCAGCATTGGTGAGAGTCAAGGAAGCGGAAGCCACCACGCCTGTGTTGGCGAAGGCGGTAAAATATTCACCTGGGACAAAGGTACTAAATCCGACGGTGAGGTTGTTCCATCCGGCACCAGACTGGACCACATGGGACTGCGTGGTCGCCAAGAGGTCGGCTCCGAGAAAGCGTAGAACCTGAGCCGTATTGATGGGCCCTGGATTGGGGACCGGCTGGAGACCGGCACCCCAATACAGGTCATAAATGGCATTGTCCCCGAGAAAGCTATCCGGGATGCCATCGCCGGTGTCATCGAAATACGCGTTGGCAAATGGCGAACCCGCGATGGGTGTCACCTCCAAACCTCCCCGGGAAAGGTCCACCTTCTGCCCCTCGATCCGCAGAGTGCCGGCGTTGCCCACCTGCAAATATCCGGGGCTGGTGACGTTGGTAGCCCGAATTTGCAACATGGTCTGGAAAAACGTGTTGCTATATCCAAAGTAACCATTGGCATCCAGACAGTAAATCGCGCCCGACGCCTCGTTGACAAACCGGCTCGCCGGGCGGCGGATGCCCAGGTCATCCGTGTAATCAAAGCGAAATCCCGGCGCGCCGATCATGACACCCCGGTTGGTGAAATAGAGGGTATTTTGAAAATCGTACGGCAAAATGGTTTGAACTCCGAAGCTCCCGAGGTTCACGAAAGCCGTCGCGTTGATTTGGGGTGGATTGGTGAAACTGACGGTCCCCGGATTGATGAAGATGGGCGCCACCGTCGGCGCGGGCAGCACCCGCCCCGGCATCCAGTCAAACCTTCCCAAAGCATTAAAAGGAGTGGCATATGTGGTCGTGCCCCGATTCAGGTAAACCGACTCCGGGCTGGACGCCCAGCTTACCAGAACCGGTAGCAATCCGCTAGCCCAAACCAGTTTGCGAAGCCTGTTCATAACCTGTGCAAGATGGTCGTGCGACGTGCGTCGGTCAATCCGGAAGACCTCATGGCATCGTACCCCCGCCAAAGCCTCCGGTCCCTCCGGTGCCCGCCTGACCTCCCTGACCAGTGGCACCCACCACGATGAACGGGGAAAGCCAGGGATTCGCCGTCCGGTCCCGGATTCGTCCTTCCAAAACCAACCGTTCCAAATCCCGAATGCTGGCGCCCTGGGGGAAGATGTACGGTTCGGTTGCCGACCCGTCGTAAGCGCCCCAAATGGCGCCCGGAAAGCCATCGGCTTGACCCCCGCCCCCGATATTGACCAAAAACTCGCCCAGTTTGCTAAACAGGATGGTCGCAGGGGGGGTAATAAGCCCCGGCCCGGAGAGGGTAACATTTCCGTTCAAGGCATCGTAACTCGTCAAAATCATGCTGCGCGCATGGAAGAACGGCTCCCCGTCGGGCGGGTTGATACCCAGGTCGGCCGCGGCGAACAAAATGTCCGGCTGTAACAGCACCCGCTGGAGCAACTGGGTTCGCAACACGCGGTTGGAGATGTAACGGTCCTCGAACACGTTGGTCATGGTCACCCAAGTCCCCACCATCGAGTCCCAGTTCACCCGCACGAAAGTGACCTTGTCCACGCCCGGCCGCAGGGCCACGTTGACCGGGGGCAGGTTGGTGCCGCCCACCACGTTGGTGAATCCGGGCGGGGCACCCCAACCATTAACCTTGCCCCCGGAGTCCACGCCGATGACGTAATTTCCGCGCTGGGTGCCCAGGGGGGCCTGCACCACGTTGGTTGCCAGGGGCTCGATGTTGTAATTATCGGGCCGATAGATGTACCGGAGCGCCCCCACGTCATCGCGGGTCAACCCGGTGAAAAACAGCCCGGGCGAGACGGTGGCAAAAATCCCCGAAGCCAACACCGTCCCGTTCCACATGTTGAAGGCGGACACCGATGTCACGCTGGGCAGACTGGGATCCACCTCAAACTCGACCGCCTCCCAGACATCCGGGTTGGCCAGCGTCTGGAGAATCTGGTAGGTGTACAGAACCCCGTTGACGTAGCTGGAGGGATTGAAAGTCACCGGGTCAAAATTCCGCTTGATCACCACGTACACCGGGATGTTGTTGATGATGGTCCGGGAACGGAGGGTCCACACAAACCGCTCCGCCGGGCCCACGCCCAGGGTCTCCAGCAGGGCGGCCAGCGTCTGGGTCTTCATGTCGAAGACAAACAGCGCATTCGCCCGATGGTTCATTCGGCGGGTGTCGAGGGGGAACTCGGACAGGTCCGGGCTCATTCTCGAGACCGGCGGCAGGTCGTTGAAAATCTTGATGGCCTTTTCAACCTCCTCCACCCCCCGCTGACCGAAATAATTCAGGAACGACTCGTCAAAGCCGTAGGTCAGGACAGGCAGGTTCCAGCGGTGCTCCTCACCCAGATTCATCGGGCCGCCCTGGTCAAGCCCCAGAATCTGATAGCCGATCTCCTGCACCATCCACGTATCGAAGGCCCCCAGCATGGAGAAAGCCCGGGCGCGCGGCACGCCCCACGCCAGGGCCAGGATCAGCAGAATTCGGAACAAGTGGGCGCGCATAAATTTTAGCGGATACGAACCACCCGGTAATACACGGTTGTCGCGTTGGTGGGGACCACGGACGCGGCCCGATCCCCGGGCGCAAACGCCGGGCCGGCCGCGTCACTCCAAGAGCGCAGGTCCTCGGACGCCTGCAACTGGTAAATCGAACCGGGCACGGCATTCCATTGCAGGAGCAGACCCCCGGTCGTGGGTTGGATGGACAGCTTCAATGCGCTGTCGGGATTGGTCGGGTCCGTCCCGGCCAGGAACTCGGCCAGGTTGGAGGCTCCATCGCCATCCGAGTCCTCACCCGGCGGCGGCCAGGCGGCGCCGTTGGTGCCCCAGTACTGCGCCTGCCAATCGTCCGGCAGACCGTCATTGTTGCGGTCTCGTCCCCAGGTGCGGCCCGTGGCCGGCTCGGACAGCGGCGACACCCGCCCGTCTTGTAACGCGTAGGCCAAGCGGAAGGTGTGCACACTGGCCGGATTGAACTCGTCTAAGACCCTGAAGTTGTCGGTCAAGACCAGCGGCGTGCTCGCCCCGTCCACATACAGGTGGTAAGCGGCGAAATCGGGGTAACCCGCCAGGGGCGCCCAACTGACCATGAGCGAGTAAGCGTCCAGGGCCGTGACCAGCGGGGGACCCGGTGCCGGCAGGACCAACTCGCCGGCAAAGCGCTGGGCCTGAATTTCGAAGCTGGCCCCCCCACCGACAAAACCCGACCAGGCCACCAAGAAGCGTCCGGCACCGTCGGCGGCCACCGTCGGCTCGATTTGCCGGCTGGCCGTGGTGGTGTTCACTCGAAACTCATCGCCCAGCGGACCGAATTGCCCCACCAGTCGGCCGTACACCCCCTCGCGCGACCCGTCCTGAGCGTAGCTGGTCCACACCACCAGCCGCGTGCCGCCCAGGGCGGCGATTTGGGGGGCAAACTGGTTGTGCGGGCGATGTTGATTGGCCAGGACGACCGAGCCGATCAAGTTGCCGTTGGCGTCATAGCTGCCCATCACCACGTCCCACATGTTGGTCAGGTCGGCGGTGTTGCGCTCGGACCAGGCGGCCATGAAACCGCCGTTCCACCCCGGGGCCAGGACCGGGTTGGCGCAAAGGTTGGTGCTGGTGTTCAGCCGCACTTCATCCCCCAACGCGGTCCCGTCCACCCGGAAGCGCCGCGCAAAGATGTCCACGCTGTTTTCGAAGCGCTGTTGCTCGCTGACCCAGGCCACCACAACCGTTCCGTCCTCAAGTACGGTCACCGCCGGATCCCGCTGGTTGTAATCGGTAACCTGGTTGACCTGGAATTCAGCGCCCAGCTTCTCGCCGGTGGGAGAAAGCCGCTGGCCAAACACGCCCTGCATATGGCCGTCCTGGTCCCAACTGTTCCACAGGACCAACAAGTTGCCATCGCCCAGTCGGGTCAGGCGCGGGGCGGTTTGGCGGCCGGCGGTGAAGGTGTTGACGCGAAACTCCCCGCCCGCAAACCGGCCGTCCGGCTGCACCACCCGCGCCCAAATGTCCTGTTGTCCGGCCGGGCCACCCTGCCAGACGATGAACGCTCCGCCGCCGGGCAACCACTCAACTGCCGGCAGTTCTTGATCGCCGGTGCCGGTCTGGTTCACGCGGAAAATCCGGGTGGGAATGGGCGACAGCGAGGCGTTCAATTCGGCGGCCATGATGCCCCAACCGTCTCCATCCACGGCATTGTCCTGCCAGACCACCATCCCGCCGGTGGCGGACAAACTCAAAGCCGGCCGGGTTTGATCCCCGATCAGACCGCGGCTGAGCAGGTATTCGCTGCCCTGGGGCACCAGGGAAACCTCCGCCCGGACCGACAGGAGCAACAACAACGCGCCCAGAGCCGAGGCCGATTCCCACCCCGCGCCCCGAAAGCGGTTTTTCCTCAGCCCTCGTAATGGGTTGTGTTCTCGTTCCATGCCGTGCATTTCAAACGTTGGGCCAAACTCCCGTCTCCGCGCCGGTCAGGCAAAGACCGCAAGTTTTCCGCCAAATTCGCTTCCCGTCGTGTTCACCGCGAAGGCTCCGAAACCGGGGCAAAAGGCGTTTGGGGCGGAAGCTTGGTCGGGTCAAACGGCAAATTGTTCTCGTCGTGGACCCGGTTGCCCTGCGGGTCAATGATGGTGGGGGTCACGAAGATCACCAGATTCTTTTTCTGGCTCGAGTTGGCCTCGCTGCGGAACAAGCGGCCCAGCACTGGCAGGTCCCCCAGGACCGGCACCTTGTCCTTGCGCTTGGCCACGCGCTCGGAAATCAACCCGCCCAACACCACGGTCTGGCCGTCCCAAACGATCGAGCTGGTCACCACCTGCCGGATGCGGAACCGCGGCAGCGGCACCGGCGCGGACAGGTTGCCCACGACCGCCCGGAACTGGCCCGGATCGTCATAGCCGAGAAACTCGGTCACGGTGGGCAGCAGGTTGAGCTGGATGGTGTAGCCGTCCGCCGAGACGTGGGGAATCACGTCCAGGGTGGGGCCGATGGGCACCGGCACCGTGGCGGGCTGAATCGCCGCCTGCACCTGTGGTGCTTGGATCACCTGGGCCCAACCTGAGGTCGCGACTCCAACCAGAGCCACGCCCGCTGCGAGGATCAGAATTTTGGTCTTCATGTTTGGGAAAGGTCGGGAAGTTTGCCGGTTCATTGCACCACACCGACTCCGGTCACCCCTCCAACGCCGCCCACACCGCCGACGCCGGCGCCACCAACGCCGCCGACTCCTCCGAACCCCCCGATGCCGCCGCCGATGCCGCCAGCCTGGTTGAAGGAAACCACCGTCTGGAGGTCAATGATCTGAATCTGCGCCTGCCGGCCACTGACGGTGGTCACCTTGGGGGCCGAAAGGATGTCCACCCCGCCCCGTTGCTCCAAGGCCCGGATCACGACGCGAAACTGAGGGTCGGTCAAGATGCCGGTCAGGGTTGCCACCGTCGGAATTGCCGTGCCGCCGATCTCCGTGCTGCGCAGACCGGAAGTGACCAACTGGTCGGTCGAGGGATTTGGCGCCACGGACGGGACGCCAAAGTTGCCCGGGAAGACTCCAAACGGATTGGCCGCCGACGGAGCCCCCGCGTACGAGGGCGCCGTGCCGCCGGACAAACCCAGGTTGCCGCCAGCCATGTTCCAATTGCCCAAGAACCAGTCAAAGCCCAGCGCCTTGGCGTCATCCTGACCGATTTCCACAAACTTCACCTCGATGGTCACCTGGTCGGGGGTGAAGTTCAGTGCCTGGATCGCCTGCTCGATAATGTCGAGATCGTCCAACGTGGCCCGCACAAGCAGGATCCCCGTTCGATCGTTGAAGAACAGCGCCTTGCCCTGCGCGTTTTGGAACCCGCCCGCGGGGGTGGCCCCGGCAAAAGCCCCTCCACCGGCCACTCCCACGCCCTGACCCAGGACGTTGGGACCACCCAAATCCACGCCAGCCGCGACAAAATAGGCGCGCACCAGGTCGTTCACATACTGCATGAGCGTCGAGCCGGCTACACCCGTCGGAGTGCCGCCGCTTCCCAGACCACCACCGCCGCCCCCGCCAAAGCCCCCACCACCCAGGCCGCCGCCGATGCCACCACCGCCGAAGCCGCCACCGCCGAAACCTCCGCCCCCAAAGCCCCCACCGCCGAGGCCGCCGCCGCCAAACCCACCGCCAAAACCACCACCCACGGTCACCCGACCAAAAGTGATCCCGCCGCCCCCAAAACCGCCTTGTCCGCCGAAGCCGCCGCCGCCGAAGCCGCCGCCGAGGCCGCCGCCGCCGAAGCCACCACCGCCGAAGCCGCCACCGCCAAAGCCGCCACCGCCAAAGCCGCCACCGATGCCGCCCCCGCCAATGAGGGTGCTGTAGTCAATGGCATACACCCCCTCCAGACCCTGGACAAAGGTGTTGGGGTTAACCCGGAAGGTCCGGGTGAAGAGCTGCTGCGGTTCGGGTATTTTCTTGCTGAAAACCACCGCATATTCCTCCACGGAGTATTTGATCGGTTTTTCAGCAACCTTGACGATCGCATCAAGCACATCCGCCAGGCGGATGTCGCGCAGGGCGGGGTCAATTTTGATGATCACCTCGGCCAGGTCGTAGCGCTCCTGCTGGGGCGCCGCCGGTACCACTGCTCCGGTGGTGGGATCGAACGTGGTCAGGCCCGGCCCAAACTGCCCGAGTTGAGCCGGCGCCTGGGAGTCAATTTCCGGCGCGATGATGTAGTTGATGCCGCGCTTTTCCGGGTCGCGCAGCCGGGTTTCCTCATCCAGATACTTGACCACCTCGCTCAAGGGCACGCCGGGAAACCGCACGTCATTTAAACGGATTTTGTCGAGTTTGGAGTAAATCAGCCGCCGGCCCGGGCCGGTGTGCACCGTGTTGGTGCGGGCGAACGGGTTGCCGGAGGGCATTTTCTCGCGCGCCAACGGCGGGTTCCACGCCCGCTCCACCTCGACCATTTTATTGCGGGCCATGATTTCGCGTTTGACCGCGTCCTGGGAGTACCGGGCTTCCTGGACCAGGGTCAGGTAGTACCCCGCGGCCCGGTTGGTGGGGTCCAGTTCGGCCGCCTTGCGCAGCTTGGCCTCGGCTTCGTCCAGCTTGCCCATTTCGTACAGGAGTTTGCCGTCCTGGACCAGGGTGGCCGCATCGGTGCGAACCTGGGCCGCCTCCGGGAGTTTGGCCACGATTTCCTTGCTGGGCACGCGGCCCTTTTGCTCCTCGAGGGCCTGGTCCACCCGGACCTTCAACTTCTGGGCCTCGTCATTGCGCGGGTCCACGCGCAGCACCCGCTGGAGTTGGCGATTGGCCTCTTCGTAATTGGCGCTGGCGATGGAACGGCGCGCCTGGGTGAGGTACGCCTCGGTGAAGCCGGCGATCACCTGCTGGCGCTCGCTCTCGATGCCCGCATCGCCGATGCGCTGGACCAGGTTCCAGCACTCTTCGTACAGGCGGACGGCGTTGGGCAGGTCCCCTCGCGCCCGCGTCTCCAGGGCGTCCTGGAGGGTTTTGCGCAGTTGAATGGTCAGTTCCTGACGGCGGACAGCCTCCGCGTCCGCCAGCGCGGCGGCATCGGGTTGCGCGGCGAGGCCGGTCCGGGGGCCTGCCACTGTCACCACCAGGGCAGCGGTCAGCAGGGTGAACGCGAAACGAATCATGGGCGTGGGTTTTCTCGCAACGGAAGACATAAAGCAATCTCGATTCCGGGGGTCTCCTCAGCGGCGAAACGGGATGACCGTGCGCCGTTTGGACTGGTCATCCTCGATGGTTACGTCGGTGTCGCGGATGGCCACGACGTTGTACGTGGCACCGGCCACGGTGAGTTTGGAACCCGGCCGCAGGCGGCTGAAGGTTCGCCCCTCGCGCTCGTGGCGCAGGTCGGCCGAGTAGCCCGCCACCTCGGTGTGGGGCTTGTCTTTCGAGACGGTGACCTGTTCGCGCGTGTCGGTGAGCTGCACCCGGATGGCATCCGGTTCCTCGGGAGGGCCGATGATGTCCTTGATGAGGATCGGGTCGCTGGCCGCCGGCTTGTCATTGGTGGCCAGGATAACGATCCGGCCGCGGGCCAGGGCGGCATTGGTGGAGGCCTGGTTTTGAATGTAGAACCGGTAGCGCGTCCCAAACGCGGCACTGCTCCCCTGAGAGATCCCCTGGTACTCGATCTTGAGCAACAGCGGCGTGATGCTCGTGACGGTCAGTCCTTCCACCCCGGAGGGCGGGGGTGGAATTGGCGGCCAACCTCCCGGTCCCGGGCCTTTGCGCCAGGTGCCGGCCGGGTTGAACAACCCGTGCGTCCCCTTGCCGAAGGCAAACTCCACGCGGGAAGTGGCCCGCCGCAGCACGGCCTCGTTGGTGGACAGGTCCAGGGGTTTGAGCGGCTCGACCCGACCGTCTTCAATGGCAGTGGTCACTTCGGCCAGGCGCTCCCGCACTTTGGCGACCTCAAAGGGGAGATACCCGGCGGCGATCGCCAATCCCAGCAACACCACGCTCAGGATCAGCTTCTCGTAGTGGTTTTTGAGAAACTCCATAGAACTAAAAGGCCGCCGCCGTCGCCGCATCGGGAGGGGTCTCTGCATCGGTTCCCTCGGAGCCCGGCAGGGCGGGGCCCCGGCGAGGTCGCGCCCGGCTCGCCGCCGCTTCCGCGGGGTCCAGCGGTCGCACCACATCCACCCAGGCCGCAACCCGGAAGGGTTTTTCCCGCACGATGATGTTGGCCTCGGCCCGGGCGGCCTCAGCCGCGGGGTCGGTGGGCTGGGGCATCATCGGGAAGCCGCGCATCCCGGGGCGGATGCCATAGCGCAGCATCATCATCATTTGCGGGCTGAGCCGGGGCATGTTGCCCTCGTCACCCCCCAGGCCCATGTCCACGGAGAACATGTCCACCTCGTTGGTTTCCCCCGTGTCCACGATCAGATTTTTGAGCAGGAAGTTGTGCGGGCTGCGAGCCAGGCCCTCCATGAAGGCCTGCAGTTCGCTGCTGAAGCCACGGAAGACCAATTCATAGGGGATGACCACCGCCAGTTCGTTGGTGGTCGGTTTGCGGGTCCAGTAATCGGACGGCCCGCCGCCAAAGGTCAATCCGGGCGAGTCCGCGGCCGAAACCGAGGGGCGCCGAATGCGTTCAATCTCGATGACCCGGGCGTCGAGCAAAATCTCGCTGAGCGTCTTGATCTCCATCAGCGCGCGGGTCAGGGGCGGGATGCTCTTGGGATCCAGGGCCAGGGACTGGAGATGGGTGGAAAACCCGAACGCGAAGTTGTCCGGCAGTTTGGTGCCCGCTTGGCGGGCGCGGCGTTGGAGACGGTCCAGGGTGTCCGCCAACAGCAGGCCGAAGGAACCGCTGTCCAGGTTGGTGGGGTAGGGCACGGGGACAAACTGGGCGCGGGCGCGCTCGAGGAAGTTGGTCAACTGGGCTTCCTGTTCCCGGGCCAGGGCGATGTTGTCCACCTTGCGATTGCCCGGGTGGGGCCGCATGCGCATCAGTTGTTGGAGTTTCTGGTCCTGCTCCTCCAACTGGGCGCTGACGGCGTGGCTCAACTGGATCTTGGTGTAGAGGTAATAGCCCGAGGCGCCCAGGCCCACCAAGCCAATCACCCCGCTGAGGACCAGCCCGAGGTTCTTCTTGATCCAGTCCATACCTTACAGTTTGATCGGCTTGGCCAGCACGAGTTTGACGTCAAACCGGAAGGTGTTGGTACCCCCGTCGGGGCGCATCTGTCCGGAGAGTCGGGTGCCGTTGGTCCCCCCCACGAAAAGCGGGCTTTGCAGCAGCACGTTGGCCAGGGTGTCCACCAACTGTCGGTCGGCCCGCGGGTCCAACCGGCTCCAACTGATGGCCCGGCAGGTGAGGTTGATGATGGACACTTCATTGGTGTTGGGCCGACTGGGTGCGGGGGTGCCGGCGCCCATGTCGTCCGTCGTTTCCGCCACGGCTTCCCCGCCGCCCTGGCCCATCTGGTCCAGTTCACCGGAGGCCTGCATTTCCCGCAGCTTCTGCAGCATGGCGGGCGGGAGGCCGATCCCGTATCGGAGCATCATCTTCCAATCCATCATTTGAGGACGGGGGGATGATTCCTCGGTCTGTTCTTCGGGCGGGGCCTGAAAGTTCTCGGCCGCCATGTGCTCGATCCATACCGCGGTCTGCAAGAGGCCGGGCTGGGTGGTCAGGCGCTCGGTATTCACCAGCGCATTACGCAACTCGGTCAGGATGTCCGCCCAGGAAAACCGGGTCTCGAGCCACTCGGTGTACTGGTCCACTTTCTTTTGCGCCTCGTCCCGTTGGCGGAGGGCCGCGCGCAGTTGGTCGGCCTTCTGTTGCAGGCGGGCCACCTTGGGTTCGCGCTCGACGATGGCCTGCTGCTTGACCGCCGCCACGCGGTCGAAGAACAGCCCCATGGCCAGCACGGCGAGGATGAGGCTGATGGCCGCGGCGATGAAATAGGGCTTTTTCTGGTTGAGCTGCTGGCGTTTGAGGATGGTTTTGGGGATGAGGTTCAGCTCGATCGGGCAGCGGGTGGGGTTGCGCAACCCCAGCCCCACCACCTCCCCAAAGGCATGGGCCACCTTGGCCAGTTCCTCGATGTTGACCGCGGGGTCAATCTCCACGTTCCGGAACGGATTGAAGTAATCCACCGGCAGGTTGAGCTTCTCGGCGAAGAACTGGGCGGTGTAGGCCATGATCGAGGCGCCGCCGGCCAGGAACACCCGCTGCGGCGCCGACCCGCCCTGTTGGCTGCGGTAGAACTGAATGGTCTGGTTGACCTGAATGTGCAGGCGGGTCATCACCTGCCGGGCAATCTTGGAAATGGCCGCCTGGCGGGGATTTTCCGGCTCCTCGTACGCGCCGCCCAGGCTCACAAACCCCTCGGCGATCTTGATTTTTTCCGCCTCGGCAAAGGGCAGTTTGGACTCGGCGGCAAATTCCTGGGTGATGGCGTTGGCCCCGATGTTGATGGTGCGGGCGTACACCTTGTCCTTCTCGAAGAACAGGACGTTGCTGGTCTTGGCGCCGATGTCCAGCAACATCGAGCAGCCCTCCATGTCGCTGTAGTTGTAACGGAAGGCGTTGGCCAGGGCGGCCGGGCTGGCATCCACCACGTCCAATCGCAGGCCCTGGGCCTCCGCCGCCTTGAACATGCCCTCGACCAGATTGGTTTTGATGGCCACCAGGAGGACCTCCAGCTCCCCCGTGGGCAGGGCGCCCAAAATCTGGTAATCCCACACCACCTCCTCAAGCGGGAAGGGCACGTTTTGCTGGGCCTCGTACTGAATGATCTGGGTGGCCTTGGAAGAGTCCACCGGGGGCAGCTTCAGGAACTTCGAGAAGGTCTGAAATCCGGGCGCGCTGACGTTGCAACTCCTGGCCGTGAAGGTCTTGCCGGCCATGATTTCCTGCAACGCCCGCTGGACCACCCCCTCGCGCGCCGCGTCCTGGCTGCCCGCCAGCCCCAGGGGTTTGACCGCGTAGCGCAGCAAACGAAGCGCCCCCGCTTCGGTGGCGTCAAACTCGGCAACCTTCAGCGTGCCCGCGCCAAAGTCTATGCACAAAAATGACTTGGACGAATTTAGCATGGTCTTCGCCCGGGTTGCGACGGCGCGGAGCAAACCACCTGTCGGCCCCGGCCGGCACAACGTCGAGATGGTGCAGTCTGCTTACCGGATCTGAATCCGACGGTCAAACAGAAACGTGGCTCAATCGCCATAAATCACCTTGCGCTTCCCGTCCCGGCCTTCAATTTCGACCGAAACCACGCAATGGTCTTCTCCAAGCCCTCGGACAAGGGGACTTGGGGGTTCCATTTAAGCAAGTTCTGTGCGCGGGTGATGTCCGGCCGGCGTTGCTTCGGGTCGTCGGCGGGCAGGGGCCGAAACACAATCCGGCTGCGGGAACCCACCGCGCGAATCACCGCTTCGGCAAACTCCAGCATGGTCATTTCGACCGGGTTGCCGATGTTCACCGGCAGGGGGTAATCCGACATCATCAGCCGGTACACCCCCTCGATCAGGTCCGAGCAGTAGCAAAAACTGCGGGTTTGACGCCCGTCGCCGTAAACCGTCAGCGGCTTGTTCCGCAGCGCCGCCGCGATGAACGCCGGCACCACCCGCCCGTCGTTCATCCGCATCCGCGGTCCGTAGGTGTTGAAAATGCGCACGATGCGCGTCTCCAACCCGTGCTCGTTGTGGTAGGCCATCGTCAGGGCCTCGGCAAAGCGCTTGGCCTCGTCGTAGCAGCCCCGCGGGCCGATGGGGTTCACGTTGCCCCAGTAGGTCTCCGGCTGAGGGTGCACGGTCGGATCGCCGTACACCTCGGAGGTTGAGGCCAGCAGAAAGCGGGCGCGTTTGTGCAGCGCCAGACCCAGCGCCTTGTGCGTGCCCAGCGACCCCACCTTGAGCGTCTGGATGGGCAGTTCCAGGTAATCCACCGGACTGGCCGGTGAAGCGAAGTGCCACACGTAATCCACCGGTCCATCCAGGAACAGGTACTCGGTCACGTCCTGGTGAATGAACCGGAAGGCCGGGTCGCCGGCGTGGTGGGCAATGTTGTCCACCGAGCCCGTGACCAGGTTGTCCAACACGATCACCCGGTGCCCCCGCTCCAGGAGCCGGTCCACCAGGTGCGAGCCCAGAAAGCCCGCACCCCCCGTCACCACGGACACGGGCGTCCGGGAGCGGCGGGCGCGGGGCCGCGGTCCGGCCGGGTTCAGCGGTTGGGCGGATTTTTTCATGCGTCGGGTTGATCGGAGCATCCGTTCACCGGGCCCCCTGCCCGCGGAGGACCACCGGGATGGTCAGCAGCAGGATCTTCAGGTCCAGGCCCAGCGACCAGTTGTCAATGTACTCGAGGTCCAGACGCACCCACTCTTTGAAATCGCGCAGGTCGCTGCGCCCCCGGATCTGCCACAGGCAGGTTAACCCCGGCTTCACGCTCAGGCGGCGCCGGTGGGCCGGGTCGTCGAAGCGTTTGACCTCGCTCACCGGCAGCGGTCGCGGGCCCACCAGGCTCATCTGACCGGCCAGCACGTTGAACAACTGCGGCAGTTCATCAATGCTGTACTTGCGCAGGAACCGGCCCCAGCGCGTGACCCGCGGGTCGTTGGTGACCTTGAAGACCGGGCCGTTCATCTCGTTGAGCGCCTCCAGCTCGTGCTTGCGCTGCTCGGCATCGGTCACCATCGAGCGGAACTTGAGCATGGTAAAGGGCCGGCCGTTGAGCCCGCAACGCTCCTGGCGGAAGAGCACCGGGCCGGGGGAGGTCAGCTTGATGCCCAGGGCCGCAATCGCCATCACCGGCGCGGTCAGGATCAACAACACCAGCGCGCCGCAGAAATCCAGCACCTGCTTGGCCAGCAGCGGCCAGGTGCTCGCCGGCACCGAGCGGTACACCAGCACCGGCCGGCCCTGAAACAGACCCACCGTGGTCTTCGAGATGCGCGGCTTGAAGAAATCCGCGATCACCCACACCTCCACCCCCTCGCGCTCGCACACCGCGATGGCCTGTTCGAGCTGGCCGAAGTAGGTGTGCTGCGCGGCCATGATCACCCCGTTGGGCGAATGCTCGTGCATCAGTTCCACCAGCCGCTCGACCGGCTCCTCGTTCAGGTTGACCTCCGCCGCGATCTCGAACTGCCGGCTGGGGTCGCGCCGGATTTCCTCCCGCACCTGGCGGGTTTCCTCGGGCGTGCCCACCAGGATCAGGCGCCGCTGGAGCTGCTGCCGGCCCAACCGGCTGGCGCGCCAGCGCCACAGCAGTTCCTCCTTCAAAAACACCAGCCCGAAACTGATCACCCCGAAATACAGCAGCACCGAGCGGGCGATCCCCAGCGTCTCGCGCATCAACCACAGCAGCACCACCAACCCCACCACCATCGTCCCGCACGCCCGGGCCAGCGCCCCCGCGGTCTGCCAGCGGGAGGGCAGCCACGGACGCCGGTAAAACCCGCTCAGCCGCAACACCAGCGGCGCCACCGGCACGATCAGCGCGAAGAGCCAGAAATAGTACGAAAAATCGAAAATCTCCCGCGTGCCCCCGAACAACTCAAACGGCACCCGCTGCCGCAGGGCGTGGGCCAGATAGAAGCTCAGGCCGAACAGCCCGGCATCCACCACCATCTGCACCTGGGTTTGAAGGTCTCGCTGTTGGCGCAACATCACCGCTCACGCAAGCGCGTCGGTCCACTCTGCCAGCCCGGGCCGCCCCGCCGCAAAACTTCTTTGCGCCCCGGGCCGCGCTTCACGGGGTTCGGGCCGGGGAAGGTCCGGCGGTTTTCTGGAACTCCGGCACCGCCGCGCGCAAAAACTCCCGGGCCCGGGCCGCGGCCCGTTCCTCCTGCCCCGGCGGGCACACCACAAACGCGCTCACATACGCCCAGCGCGGCATCACTCCGCGCCGGATCAAATCCCACGCCAGCCAGCCCACCCGTCCCCAGTGGCTGGCCGTCAGACGGCCGTCGGCCACAAACCAGAACAAATACACCCCGCTCCAGCGCGTCGGCCGCCCGTCCGGCAACTGCCCCAGCCGGCGGGTGGTGAACTGCCGCACCGGCAGGGTGTACGGATGCGGCCGGTCCAGACTCAGGCTGGTGGTCGTCCGCGCCACGATCTGCCAGCCCTGCGAGGTCAGACAGTATTCCGGCTTGTGAATGCTGGTCCGGTCCGTGCCCATTAACACCACCCCCAGCAACACCTCGAACCCGTCCGGCGCCCGGTACAACCGGCGCGCCAGACTGGTGTCCTTGGGCAGCACCTCCCATTCGAGGGCCGCGGGCTCGACGTTCGTGGACACGTACTCCCCCACCCGCTCCGGCAACTCCACCCGCCCGCGCAACCCCTCCCCCGTCGGGATCCAGCGCACCCCCGGCTCACCCAGCCGCTGGTGATATTTCAGGCGCGCCACCGCCCCGGCCGTCAGGGCCATGAGGGCCAACGCCGCCACACCCGTTTTCCAGGCCGTGCCGTTCATGAAGGCTGCGCCACCACGTTGCCCACCTCACCGGGCCGGGGACTTTGCAACCAGCGCCCCACCGCCAACATCACCGCCAACGCCAGGCCGAAGGTCAAAAACCCGAACCACTCGTGCACAAAATCTCCCGCCGCCCGGCCAAAACCCTCCGCGGCGACGATGATACTGACCAGCCGCAGCACGTTCCCGACCACGGCCAGCGGCAGCGCCAGCCCCACCATCACCAGCCGCTTCCAGGTCGTCTGAAAACTCACCACCCCGTACACCGAGGTCAGCACCAGCAGCGTCACCAGGCTGTTGATCCCGCTGCACGCCGCCGCCACCTCGTAATGGTACTGACCTTTCGGATCGAGCAACTGCACCCCCTCCTGCAGCACCGGGATGCCCAACAGATGCCGGGCCAGGAACGCCGTCACATCGGTCGAAAACTGCCGCAGCGGCACGGTCAGGGGATCCGCCAGATCGCCCACCGGCACACAAAACACCAGCAACACCACCGGAAAGGCAATCGCCCGGGCCAGCGGCCAGCCCCACACCATCGCCACCAGCGCGTAAATCCCCAAAAGCATCGCCACCACCGACACCCGGGGTTGCTGCACCGCAAACCCCAGCCAGTGCAGCACCCCCGCCCCGGCCAGGCCCACCAGCCCCGGCCACCACGGCGCCGTCGGAATCTGCTCCAGTCGCTTCCGCTGCCACCACAGCAGCCCCAGCACCACCAGCGGCATCAACGGCCCGTGGCTGTCCTGGGAGCCGGCCCGGCTGTAGGTCATGTTCAACCAGCCCAACAGCGAGGGCGTGGCGACATAGCCGAAGGTGGGGTTGCCCAGAAAATGAAACACGGCCAGCCACGCCGCCAGCAACGTGAAAAACAGTCCCTTGCGCGGAATGGCCCGCCACACCACCGGCAGCTCCGCGCGGAGTTCATCCAGCGCGGTCGTGTGCTTGTGCGGCGTCTCACCCATGCGGCAAACGAGGCAGCATCACACCCCGCCCGCCGCGCCCTGACAATCCAAAACCGGCGCCGGCGCATCCAACGCCGCGCGGGCGTTCCGCCCGGCGGGTCTGCCGTAGCGCAGATTGGTAATCTGCCGTGTCGCCGGCTGAGAGCCGGCACACGGGGACACCCCCACGGCGCGGATTGCCAATCCGCAATCCGGCCGACTGCCAGTCGGCGCTACCACCCCCGCAGCGGCGGGACGCCCGGCCCGGCGGCGGGACCGACATCCCCACGAGCCCCCGGTCCCGCATCAGCCCGCGGCCGCACCCGCAAACTCCCGCACGGCCTCAAACAACGCCACGATGTTCTCCGGCGGCACGTTCGCCTGGATGTTGTGCACCGGCGCAAACACGTACCCCCCGCCCCGGCTGAAGACCTCGAGGTTGGCTCGCGCCTCCCGCCGCACCTCCGCCGGCGTTCCAAAGGCCAGCGTGCGCTGCGGATCACACGCCCCGCCCCAAAAGACCAGCCGGTCGCCGAACGTGTCCTTGAGCCGACGCGGCTCCATCCCCGCCGCGTTGATCTGGACCGGATTCAAAATGTCCACGCCCATTTCGACGATGGCCGGCAGCAGCGGGAAAATCGCGCCGTCGGAGTGGAGCATCACCTTCCAGCGCGTGTGCGTGTGCACCCAGGCCAGCCCCCGCGCGTAAGCCGGTTGCACCAGTTCCCGAAACAGGCGCTCGGACAGAAACGGCGCGCGCTGCGTGCCGAAGTCGTCGCAGATTTGCAGCACCTGCACCCGGTCCCCCACCGCCGCGTGGAAGGCGTGCAGGTTGTCCAGCCAGGCGTCCACCAGCTTCGCGTACAGGGCCCGCACGTAATCCGGCTCGGTGGCCAGCGTGAGCATCCACTGCTCGAACCCGCCCTGCCCCAGCCCGAAGAACAACTCGTAGGGCGGTCCCAGGGGGGCCACGATCGCCTTGTCCGTGCCGGTGAACAGCGCCTCGGCCTGCCGGTGATAATGCTCGAGGGTCGCCCCGTCCAGCCGGGGCGGCTCCCAGCGCTCGAGCTCGGGGTGCAGCGCCCCGGGGTACTTCTCCATGCGGTCGAAGTAAAACCCGTCGCGCGGCATCCGGGCGATCACCTCGCCGTTCCGACGCAGGACCAGGTCCCCGTTGGGTTCGGTCTCCGGCGCAAACCCGCCGGGCACCTCGACCGGCGTGCCGTCAAACAACCGCCAGGGCTTCCAGCCCTCGTTGCGGAGCCCGAAGGCCACCTCCGGCCGGTACAACCCCACACAATCCGCCCCGAACCGCTCCGCCACGTCCGGCTCGACCTCGGCCAGCATCTGGAACAGGTCAAACACCCGCACCGGACGCCGTCCGTGCAGGCCCAGATGCGCGCGCAAGCGGTGATACGCCGCGGCGGCGATGCCCGACTGGCGCGTGCCGCCGAAATCCACCGGCACCCGGTCCACCGGCCGGCGCTCCAGGGCGGCCAGCACCCGCTCCCGCGAGGTCATGCCTCCCACGCTAGCCCCGCCCGCTGCCTGACGACAAGCCGGGGAGTCAATCAGGTGAAGCTCGGCAGCTTGGCGGCACTTTAGAACTCATCGTCCATAGACTTTCCCGCGCCCCCGTCATGGACTTTCGGTCATGTCAAAACGTGACCCGACGCTGGCGGCGTTCGGGATGAGTCTCCGGCGCTGGCGGGAAGCCAAAAACCTAACCCAGGAGCAACTGGCCGAGAAGGCGGACCTCGACCAGACCTACATCAGCGGCATTGAGCGGGGGCTGCGCAATCCCGGCATCAAAAACGTCGTCCGGCTGGCGAGAGGGTGAGGTGTGCGGCTCTGGGTTTCGGCCCAGTGTGGTTTCACGATTTCCGAAAAACCTTCGCCCGGTGCTCGGCCAGGAACCTCAGCTCCGGCGGGACCGCGTCGGCCGGCAGATGCAGGGGCTGGCCCGCGTAAGCCCCGAAGTTGTCCGCCACCGCCTTCTCCGCCAGCGCGGCCTTGAGCTGCGGCGACAGTAGGAGTCTCAGGTGGTCGTCAAATGCAATCAACCCTTGATCAAACGCCGCGTCATGCAGGCGCGACAGGCACAGGCCGTTGCGGAGGTTGAGCCGTTCCTGCGGATGCGTGCCCCAGGGCAGGATGTGCGACGCCACCAACAACTCGCGAATGCCCAGTTGCGTCACTCCGCAGCGTCCCCCGAAATTGTTCAGCACCGCTTCCCGGAAATACTCCTGACCGCGCCGCTGCTTCACCTGGGCCGGGGTTTCCGTGGGGCCGGTGGGAGGCCGTTTGCGGACGCGAATACCCTCCTTCGGCAGCACTTCCACCTCGCTGGATTCATCTGCGCCAAAGAGCCGACGCAAGCCCTCTTCGCTGGCTGGCACGGCTTCTTCCAGATGCTCATGGAACTCCTGCCAGACCTGCCGGTCGAGGGCGCTCACGCCTTCCAAGCCGCGGATGCCGCGCAGTTTCAAGGCCGGGTCGAGCGAGGCGAAGTTGGACAACTTCATGGCCACGCTGCTGGGGCCGCGCCCGAGCCTTTTCGCCAACGCCACGATCGCCGGATGGCGGGCGTGCAACTGGCCAAACGTAAGCTTGTGGTAAAGATTCAGCACCACCAGCAGTTCGTCGCGAGTCCATCGTTTACCCGCAGCCATGCGCCCAGCTTGCCATCTGTGCCGTTTTGAGGCGAGCCCAGAAAGGGCTTGCCGCCGGCAGCAAGCCTGGCCAGGTAGTGACGCCAGCATGGCGACCAACGACGACAGACAACGCGGCGGAAAGCGCGCCGGGTACTGTATTTTGTAAACACGCTTTGTCAGGGGCCGGTCCCGGCGCTGAGCAACAAACAGGGCTATATCGTCTTTGACACCGAGCTGGAGGCCCAGCGCGAAATCGCTGACCACCAGATCACGCGGCTTCAGCAGTTCCTCGACGGGGAGCGCGAGTTTGAGGATGCCATCGCGGTCGAGGAATACGTCGTCCGAGTTACGCTCCATCCGGACGGCGTGATCACGGACGCGGAAGGCCGCTGCTTTGGTCCAGAGGTTGCGTAGCCGCAGCCTGAGGCCTTTGCCGCCAAGCATGGCGGTTCGGAACAGAGCGCCCGGCCCGACCGGCTGAACTTCGGCGGCCTCCATCGCGTTGGCCAACGGCACGCGGCCACGAAGCTGACAATGACGCTGGCCGGCTACGACGCCGCACGCGGGCCCATCACGGATGCGAGCGGCTGCCTCGCGCTGGTGAGCGACGCGGCCGAGGTGGCGGCGGCCTGGTCGTTTGCCAAGATTCTGGAGCACTGGTCGCGCAAGCACCCCAGGGCGGTTTATGTGCCGTCGCGCTGCCGGACCGAGCCGCACCGGCAATATGCCTACGGCCACAAGGTGTGGCGGGCCGAAGGCACGGATGCGCTGCGCTGGCTGGCGGCCCTGGCAAAGGGCGCGGTCTATTACGATCCGGGCATCAAGCTGGAACACGCTTCAACCGACCTGGAACTGAAACGGCGCAGCCAGTTCCGCGTGGCCTCCGGACAGATCGGCACCCTGTACGAGCGGGTGGAGACCGTGGAGCTGTGAACAGGCCGCGAGAAAGCGCCAAGAACACTGGGGCGATTGGGAGTGCGCCGGCCGAGCGCCACGGCGACGGGTGGGCGGAGCGCAGGGTGGGACGCGTTCCACCGCGTCCCGCCCGACCGCGGGGGGCGCGATCGGGGACGGCGTGGAAACCGTCCCTCCCGGCCCACCGCACCGGCCGGGCATCTAGGCGTTAAGAAACAATGCCCGACGTCTTCACCCGGCCCCAGCGCGCGGCGGTGATGGCGCGCATCCGCTCCCGCGGCAATCGGGCCACGGAGCTGGCGCTGGCGCGGCTGCTCCGCCGGCACGGCCTGACCGGCTGGCGCC
>CALFAV010000011.1 GCA_937946835.1 uncultured Verrucomicrobiae bacterium
ACTCCAGGCGCGCCTCGATGGAACTGCATGAACCAAATGTCCTTGAGGGGCGAACCGTTTGGCACCGATGGACCGCCCAGGGGGATCAATTTATGACCTTCGAAGGTAAGAGCGGTATTCAAAGTGACGCAAAAATCGCGGTTTACCAGGGACCAAGCCTGCAAAAGCTGGAACTCATCGTTCAGCGTGGAGAGGACGGGTCGGGTCCTGTGAGCAAGGTGAGTTTTCATGCGCGCGCCGGAGAGACTTACTCCATTTGTTTCGACCAGGACGTATCTCAGGATCGTCCTGCTCCCTACACCCTGACATGGAATCCCACTCCTCCTCCTTCGTTTAGTTCCACGCAATTTTCACCCATCAAGGGTTTGCCAGGAACGAAAGTTACTATTACGGGGACAAACCTCATTGGCGTCTCCGAAGTTCTTTTTAATGGGGCCAGCGCCGTCTTCACTCATGCCGAAGGGTCAACGGGCGATTCGCGGCTGAACGCAATCGTGCCGGTCAGCGCGGTGTCCGGGCCGGTGACGCTGGTGGCGCCTTATGGAAGAGTGACGAGTATCCGCGCTTTTGAAGTTTCAATGCCGCGGTTGACTGTGCAAAAAGTGGGAGAAATCGTTGAGGTGGGATGGGCCTCCTCAAGCCCTGAGTTCGTCCTGGAATCCAGCGAAAACCTGCTGGAATGGAATCTGGTAACGAACGGGGTATTGAGGGAGGATTCCGGAAGCATTTATTCCCCAGACCTCGGGAGCACCGCCTGTTTTTACCGGATTCTCCGTCAAAAAGTGAACTGAAGATTTTCTGCGTAAGCATGAACCGCGCAGCGTCCCAAAAGCAATGTCCTATCAGTATCATAAAGGGGTCGGTTCTTGATATTGACATATAAGGCAGTGCGGGCCACTCTCCCGTCATGGCGCGCAAGCTGAGAGTCGAATATCCCGGAGCGATTTATCACGGCCTGAATCACGGCGACCGCCGTGAGCCGATCTTCCAGGACGAGGCGGATCGGCAACGCTTCGTCGAGACGCTGGGTGGGGAGACCTTTCGGCAGGAGTTGCTGGCGCAGATGAACGCGCGGTTGGGCGCGGAGCATTACGGCGAGGAACGGGCGGAGACGACGTTGACGATGGGCTGGATCCCAGAGCGCCAGGGATGGACACACGCGGGCATCTGAGCCACCTGCTGTATCGGCGGCGCGAGACTGCCACTGGCCAGCCAATATCAAGAACTGACCCCTCAGCTGATTCCGTTGTTAAGTTGGCAGTCCGCTCACGTCGGGTGCGGATTGGATTTGATCAGCGCATCAATTTTTCGGCGGACTTCTTCGCTCATGCGGATTAACGGTGGCCACGGCCTTTTGAACCCTTCGCCGGGGAGTTTGCGCGTGGCGTCAAAGCCCAGCTTCGTGCCCACGCCGATTTCGCTGGTGGCGTGATCCAGTACATCGGCCGGCCCGCGCGTGAAGACGGTGTCGCGTTGCGGGTCGGTGTTGGCGCAGAGGCGGAAGAGGACTTCGCTGGTGTTGTGCACGTCCACGTCGTCATCCACCACGATGATGTATTTGGTGAACATCATCTGGCCCATGCCCCAGAGGCCGTGCATGATCTTGTAGGCCTGCATCGGGTAGGTCTTGCGGATGCTCACGAAGACGAGGTTGTGGAAGACGCCTTCGGCCGGCAGCGCCAGGTCCATGATCTCGGGGAAGTTCATCTTGAACACGGGCAGGAACAGTTTCACGGACGCGCTGCCGATGTAGAAATCTTCCATCGGCGGGAGGCCGACGATGGTGGCGGGATAGACGGCGTCTTTGCGGTGGGTGATGGCGGTGACGTGGAAAACGGGGTACGGCTCGGGGAGGGTGTAATAGCCGGTGTGATCGCCGAACGGGCCTTCCTCTCGCAGCGGCTCGGTCGGGTCCACGTAACCCTCTAGGACAAAGTCGGCGTTGGCCGGGACTTCGAGATTATTCGAGACACATCGGACTAGTTCGACGGATTGCTTTCTCAAGTAGCCGGCGAGGAGGAACTCGTCGAGGCCATCGGGCAAAGGAGCAGTGGCGCAGAAGGTGAACACGGGGTCGCCGCCCAGGAACACGGCCACGGGCATGCGTTCGCCGCGCTCGTAGTAACGGCGGCCGTGGCGCGCGCCGACTTTTTGGAGTTGCCAGTGCATCCCGGTGGTGCGTTCGTCGTAAATTTGCATCCGATACATGCCGACGTTGCGTTGGCCGGTGTCGGGGTCCTTGGTCACGACGCACGGCAGGGTGATGAAACGGCCGCCGTCCAGCGGCCAGCATTTCTGGATGGGGAGATTGAGCAAGGTCGCGGGCTGCGGGTCGGGGGCCGAGGGATTGCGCCAGTCGGGCGCTTTGGGCCAGGGCACGGTGCGCGGGGGCGGGGCGTCGAATTTGTGGATGACCTCTTGGCACGGGCCGCTCTTGACCATCTTGGGTTTGGCGTGGCGGAGGTCGAGCGCGGTGGACAGGAGCCGGATCGCTTCACGAAAACTTGTGGGCGGTTTGGCCCGGATGAGCGAGCCGAGTTCGGCGGCCACGGCGTCCACGGACTCGGCCCCGAACGCCAGCGCCATCCGTCGCCACGAACCCAGGGTGTTGATGGCCAGCGGAAAGGGTGACACCTCGCCGTTGACGGTGGGCTTTTCGATGAGCAGCGCTTTGCCGCCGCCGGGCGACTTCATTTCGCGATCAGCCAGTTCGGTGATTTCCAGTTCGGTGGCGACGGGTGGGCTGATGCGCTTCAGCTCACCCAGCCGATCCAAGGCCCGGAGGAAATCCCGGAAGGATTCATACGCCATGCCCGCAGCTTAAACCGCCCCGGCCGGCCGGCAATCGTGCAGCTTCCTGCAGCGGGCTTTCACACCTCAATCAGTTCGCCGGGAGCGGGTTGGAGGACCCGGATTCGTGGATAGCGTTGGCGGAGGGCGGTGGCGAACCAGGCCCGCGCCTCCGGCTCCCCGTGCCCCAGCACAACAACCCGGGGGTTGACGACGCCGACGAAGTCGAGGAGCTCATCGCGGTTGGCGTGGGCGGTCAAATCAAAATCCAGCACCTCGCATCGTCGCGTCACCTCGCCCACGGTGCGACTGTAGTGGAAAGGTTGGCCGGGTCGGGAAGCCTTGAGCCGGCCGCCCGGGGTTTCGGGGTCGGCGTAGCCCACAAAGAAGACGGCGTGGCGTTCATCGGCAGCGAGCCGGACTGCCAGATCGTGCGCGGCGGTGTTTTCGGTCAACATCCCCGCGGTCAGGACGAAAATCCGCCCCGGACTGAGTTTTAAGCTCTGGGCCTGGTGGGGGTCCAACACTTCGAGCTGGAGCGCTTCGTGAAGTTGAAGATTGGGGTGTTGGCGACAGGTACGATGGGCTTGGAGATCGTAAATTTCCGTAAACACCCGGCCCAGCCCGCCGATGTAAATGGGCTGGGGACGCAAGCGCCGTTGCCGGGTCAGCAGGGCCAAAATGGCCAGAATTTCCTGGGTGCGCCCGAGGGCAAAAGTGGGGATGAGCACGCTGCCGCGGCGCTTGAGCACGCGTTCCAAAGCGGTGGCGAAACGTTCGGTCTCGGCCTCTCGGCTGTAACCGGGCGAGGGCCCCCGCGCGCCCCGGGTGGTTTCCATCAGGAGCACATCCGCTTCCACGTCCGCGAAACGGGCTCCCCGCAGGAGGGTTTGATCGGCAAAGGAGACATCGCCGGTGTAAAAGAGGGTTTCCTTCTGCCCGCGCACCATGATGCCGGCCGAGCCGAGGGTGTGACCGGCGTCGAAAAATTCCAGTGTGGGAGAGGCGGCGCCCCGACGCAGCGGGTGATGGGCGGCCCATTCGATTTCCCGGTTGTAGCGGAACCCTTGAAACCGGGGAGCGATCTCGTCCACTTCGTCGTGCGTGTATAGCGGGTATTCAGCCAAGCCCAGCTCGGCGCGCTGGCGGACCATGACGTTCACCGAGTTGTGCAACACCCGTTCCACCAGGAAATAACTCAGTTCGGTCATCAGCACATGTGCCCGGGGGAAACGCCGCACCGCCACGGGGAGCGAGCCCACGTGATCGTGGTGACAGTGGGAAACGACAATGGCATCAAGCTCGGTAGCCGGGACTGCTCCGTAAAGCGGCAGGCTGGCATTGCCCTCCCGCTTGGGGTGGGTACCGGCGTCGAGCAAAAGCCGATGTCCCTCGAACTCCACCCACCAAGCGCTGGCACCAATGTCCGGGGCTGGATTGAGATTCTGGATTTTCACGAAACCGTCTTGGTTTACGCAACAACGCGCGCAAAATCAAGCGGTTGCACTGAGTTTGAACACTTTGGTCTCCGGCAACGTCTGATTCAGTGCCCGGACGGCCAGGACCGGAGCCCGCTAGCCGGTGGGCCGGACGGGTATCCGTTCGGCCGGTTTGCCGAGCGGAGAGGAGGTTCGTTTGGTTGTTTGGGTTGGGCGGGCACCGCAAGGTGCCCGCCGTTTTCTTTTCGGACAGCAAGTAGCCGTGACCGCCGACAGTTAAACGGGGTTGCACGACCCTGGCTGAAGCCACGTCATCCGAAGTGCTTGGGGTAAATGGCTTGCAATTTCTGCGCCCCTGCCAAGCCTATTCCCGATGACCCCGCGAGAACGCGTCTTAGCCGCCTTGGACCACCGCGAGCCGGACCGCCCGCCGGTGGACCTTTCCGGGCATCGTTCCTCCGGCATCGCTGCGCTGGCCTACGTCCGTCTGCGTCGCCATCTCGGTTTGCCGGAGCGCCCCCTCCGCGTTTACGATCCGGTGCAGCAACTGGCCATTGTGGACGAGGATGTGCTCGATCTTTTCCGGGTGGACACCATCGAGTTGGGCCGGGCCTTCGCCCGCGAAGATTCGTACTGGCAGGATTGGGTGCTGCCCGATGGCACTCCCTGCCAAATTCCTGCTTGGGTGAATCTCCAGCACGAGCCCGGGGGGTGGGTGCTCCGGTCTGCCAGTGGACGCGAACTGGCCCGGATGCCCGACGGCGTTTTGTATTTCGAGCAAACCTACTGGCCGTTTGCCGAGGTTGATGATTTGGAGCACCTCCCCGACCACTTGGGCGAAAGCATGTGGACGGCGGTAATGACCCCGCCGGGCCCCCTGGTTGACGGGCCGAACGGCCTTGCCCGGCTGCACGAAGGGGCACAGCGGCTGCGCGCGGAGACCGACCGGGCCATCATCGGTTTGTTCGGCGGCAACCTGCTCGAATTGGGGCAGTTTCTTTACCGCAACGACAATTTTTATTTGCTGCTGGCCGGCAATCCCCGGCGGGCGCACGCCTTTTTGGACCGTGCGGTTGAGATGCATCTGGCTAATTTGGAGAGTTTTTTGAGCGCAGTGGGCCCGTACATTGACCTGATTCTGTTCGGCGATGACCTGGGCATGCAGTCCGGCCCACAAATCTCGCCCAAAATGTACCGGGAGTTCTTTTTCCCGCGCCAGCGACTGATGTGGCAGCGGGTCCGGGAACTGGCCCCGGGGGTGCGCATCATGCTCCATTGTTGCGGCGGGGTGCGGGAGCTTTTGCCGGGGCTGATCGAGGCGGGGCTGGACGCCATCAACCCGGTGCAAATCACCTGCAGGGGAATGGATCCGGCGGGGTTAAAACGGGACTTTGGCGCGGACCTGACTTTTTGGGGCGGTGGCTGCAACACCCAGGAAATCCTCTGTCGGGCCACTCCGGGGCAAGTCCGCGACCATGTTCGTCGGTTGGCCGAGATTTGGCAACCAAGGGGTGGCTGGGTATTTCAACAGGTACACAACATTTTGGCCGATGCCCCGCCTGGAAACATTGTGGCGATGTATGATGCATTAAGTACGAACTGACACTTTATGTCATCCAGCCTCTCGGCGTTCGGCGGGCAAGTTGCAATTGTTTCAATTTTGGAAACAGCTTCCCATGCTTGGAACCCCGCACTGCCTCTACCACATCCATCCTTTGACTCCGATTCCCCCCTCCCGACGCACCCGCCAACTTCGTCTCGCCCGCCGGGCCCTGACCCGGTTAACTGGGCGTTGTGGCGGACACGCTGGTCGTCAACGAAATCTACCTGAGCCTGCAGGGCGAAAGCACCTTCGCCGGTCTGCCCTGTGTTTTTGTGCGGTTGACGGCCTGCAACTTGCGTTGTTCCTACTGTGACACCGCCTACGCCTTCACCGAGGGCCGGCGCATGTCCTTCGATACTGTCCTTACCGAGGTGCAACGACTGGCCGCGCCGTTTCGGTCGGCGCATCCCAAATGCCGGTTCACCGGCCCCGAAGTCCAAAATCCGACGCTGCCCCTGGTGGAACTGACCGGCGGCGAACCGCTCCTCCAGCCTGCCGCCCTGCCCCTCCTGCGCGCCTTGTGCGACGCCGGTTACACCGTATTGCTGGAAACCAGCGGCGCGATGGACATCTCGCCGGTGGACCCGCGCGTGCGCCGCATCATGGACCTCAAGTGCCCCAGCAGCGGCGAAGCGGCGCGCAACCGCTGGGAAAACCTCGCTTACCTCCGGCCCACGGACGAGGTCAAATTCGTCATCGGTACGGTGGAAGATTATGCCTGGGCAAAGGAAATCCTGGAGTGGCGCCACCTGGCGGCCATTTGTCCGGTGCTTTTTTCCTGGGCCACACCCCTGACCCCGGCCCAGCGCGACCCTTCCTTGAAACTGCCGCCGGCCGGGCACACCCCCTTGAGCCGCCGTGAACTGGCCGAGCGCATCCTGGCCGACGCCCTGCCCGTGCGCTTACAGGTTCAGTTACACAAGGTCATTTGGTCGCCGGACCAACGCGGCGTCTGAAGCCCATCCTTGCATGAGGCACCGCCGGCCATCTCTTCCGCGTACTGCCAGCGTACTGCGGCGGCTCCGCGCTTACGAGTGCCGCAACGTGACGTATGTGGACCCCGGCGGCGGCTGGCCGATCGTGTGGGTGCGCGCGCGGGGTTGCCACGTCTGGGATGCCGAGGGCCGGCGCTATCTGGACCTGACTGCGGCTTTTGGCGTGGCGGCGGCCGGTCACGCCAATCCGTGCGTGGTGCGCGCCGGTCAACGCCAAATGGCCACGCTCCTGCACGCGATGGGCGATGTGCACCCCCACCCGCTCAAGGCCGAACTCGCGCGGGCGCTGAGCCGAATCACCTTCGAGCGGTGGGACGAAGAACGGCGGAAATCCGGGGCGCAGACGCCGAATGCCGGGCGGCCGCGAACCCCAACGGCCAAGACCGTGTTCACAAATTCCGGCTTCGAGGCCGTCGAGGTTGCGCTCAAGACCGCCCTGCTGGCCACGGGCCGACCGCGGGTGCTGGCTTTCGAGGGAGCCTACCACGGGCTGGGCTACGGCGCACTCGCCACCACTCATCGGGAATACTTCCGGTCACCGTTTCGCCGCCAACTGGCCGAGTTTGCCGACTTTGCGCCCTACCCCCAAAACCCGGCTGACCTGACGCCGGCGCTGACAGCAGTTCGGCGCCGGTTGCAGGCCGGCGACATCGGCGCGGTGCTGGTCGAGCCGGTCCAGGGCCGTGGGGGAATCCGCGTGCCCCCGCCGGAGTTCCTGCCGGCGGTGCGCGCGTTGTGCGACCGCCATGGCGCGCTGCTGGTCTTGGACGAAATTTACACCGGCTTCGGGCGCACCGGCCGCTGGTTCGCTTGCGAGCACGCCGGGGTGGTCCCGGACCTGATCTGCCTGGGCAAGGCGCTGACCGGCGGCTTCCCGCTGTCGGCCTGCGTGGGCCGGGCGGACCTCATGGACGCGGCGTGGCCGGAGGCCACCGGAGAGGCCCTGCACACCAGCACCTTCCTGGGCCATCCGGTGGGTTGTGCGATGGCGCTGGCGCACCTTGCCGAAATCCGCCGGCTCCGGTTGGTGCCCCGCAGCGCGCGCCTGGGGCGGGTGTTGCAGCGCGAACTGGCCGGGCTGCGGCCCGCGGTCTGCGGGTTGCGACTTACCGCCCGAGGGGTCGGCCTCATGGCCGGAGTCGAGCTGCGCCGAGCCGATGATTCACCCGCCACTGTCGAAACACAGCGGGTGCTCAAGACCCTGCTCCGACGCGGGTACATCCTCCTGCCCGAGGGTGAGCACGGCAATGTCCTCAGCTTCACCCCGCCGCTGACCATTGCGGCAGCCGACCTGCGCCGGGCCGTGGACGCGCTGGGCGAAGTGCTCGGGGAATCGGCCACGGCATGAAACTCTCGGAGATGCGACGGCTCCTGTCCGAGCGGCACATCCAACTCACCCGCTCGCTCGGCCAGAATTTTCTTCATGACGCCCACCAACTGCGACGCGTGCTGGCGCTGGCGGAGCTCAGCCCCGGCGACCGTGTCCTGGAAGTCGGCCCCGGGCTGGGCCCGTTGACCGAGGGCTTGCTGGCCGCCGGCGCCGACGTGCTGGCTCTCGAAAAAGACGCCCGGCTGGTGGCCCTGCTGGCCGAGCGGTTGAAGGTTGCCCCCGAGCCGGCCGTCCCGGACGACGCCGCCCTGCGCGCGCCCGGCGTGCCGGGCCGACTGCGCTTGGTGCACGCCGATGCCCTGCACCTGCTCCGGCGCAGCCCGCGCGACTGGAGCGGCTGGAAACTCGTGGCCAACCTGCCCTACTCGGTGGCCTCGCCCATTTTGGTCGAGCTGGCCGCTGCCGCCCACCCCCCGGACCGGCTGGTGGTCACCCTTCAACGCGAGGTGGTGCGCCGGCTCACCGCCACCGCGGGCGACCCGGATTACGGCCTGCTCACCCTGCTGATGCAGCAGCGGTTTGCGCCCACCGGCTCGTTCCGGATTCCCTCCGACTGCTTTTTCCCCGAGCCGGAGGTCGAGTCCGGCTGCGTGGCGTTGGTGCGCCGCGAGCCCGCGCCGCTCACTCCGGACGAGCGCCGGGTGTTTGCCCGCGTGGTGAAACGGGCCTTTTCCGAGCGGCGCAAGAAGGCCCTCAAGCTCCTCAAATTCGACTGGCCCGCCCCCGTGCTCGAAACGGCCTGGCAGGACCTGCGATTGGATCCCAACGCCCGCGCCGAAACCCTGAGTCGCGAGGTCTTTTTCGACCTCACCCGCCGATTGGCACCGCTGCCCCCGCCATGAACCAAGCCCGGAACGAGGAGCTGTTCGACGTGGTCAATGACCGGGACGAGGTCATCGGCCGGCGCCCGCGGCGCGAGGTCCACCGCCTCGGCCTCAAGCACCGGGCCGTGCATGTGCTGGTGTTCAACGCCCGCGGCGAGCTGTTCCTGCAGCGTCGCGCCCTGACCAAGGACTGCGCCCCCGGCAAGTGGGACTCCTCGGCCTCCGGCCACCTCGGCCCGGGTGAGAGCTATGACGCCGCGGCGGTGCGCGAGGTCGCGGAGGAACTGGGCGTGCGCCCGGACCGACCGCCGGAGCGGTTGTTCAAAATCGCCGCCTGCCCCGCCACGGAGCAGGAATTTGTCTGGGTGTACCGGGCCGAGGCCGACGGCCCGTTCACTCTGCATCCCGACGAAATTGCGGGCGGCGGGTGGTTCACGCCCGAACAGGTGACCCGCTGGCTGGCGGAGCGGCCGGAGGACTTCGCCGGCACGGTGCCCTTGATCTGGGCGCGCTACCGGGCGTTGGCCCACGGGCAGGCCGCCGGCCCGCGCGACCCGGCTCAGTAAATCCCCGGCAGGAACCGCCGGACCTGCCGCGCGTATTCGGAGTACTCCGGGAATTGCGCGCGCAACCGCGTCTCCTCGTGTCGGGCCTTGCGGTCCAAAAACACGGCCAGCGCCGCGCCCGCCAGCAGTGCAACCGTGCTGGCCCACCACGCCGCCCAACCCAGCGCAAGCCACATCAGGCTCGCGTACAACGGGTGCCGCACCCGGCGGTAAATGCCGTGCCGGACCAGGCGCGAGCCGGGGTTGGGCTCGGGGAAGATGGTCCGGTTGCGTCCCAGCACCCGGGCGCCGCTGAGGCCGAAAAAGGCGCCCATCAACAGCCCCAGCACGGCCGCAACGGTCATCCAGGGCGGGCGGTGGGTTCCCGGGAAAAGCGGACCCGCCGCCAGTGCCAGCAGCATCAGCGCGGATTGGCCCAGCACCCAGCCGCCACCCCGCGCGAAGAACCCGGAAGCCATGAGCGCGCCCCCCGCAATCACCGAAAATCCGCCGGCGGCGCGCCGCTCAGGACATGGCCCGTGCCAGGCTGTGCCACCACAGGTCGTGCAGCTCGCTCACCGACGCGGCGAACTCGCCGGCGGGGGTTTTGAACACCAACCGGTCACCGCCCACCGTGCCCAGGCGCACGGCCGGCACGCCCATCAACTTCGCGCGCTCGAGCACCTTCATGGCGTCCCGGGGTGCACAGCTCACCACGACCCGGTGCTGGGTTTCGCCAAACAACAGGGCGTCGAGCCGGACCCGGGAGGCCGCTGTTTCCGCCCCGCCGGCGGCGGCGGCGGCATCGGCCGCGGCCGCGTCGGCCATCAGCCCGGTCAGGTCCACCGTGGCGCCGATCAGTCGCGGGGTTTCGCGGGCAATGAGCTGGCTGAAGCAGCACTCGGCCAGGGCCACGGCCAGGCCGCCTTCGCTGCAATCGTGGGCGCTTTTGATACCGCCGGCGTAGATCAGCCCCAGCAGGGTGGTGTGCAACGTGGCGGCGGTTTCCAGGTCGCAGCGCGGCGGGGTGCCGGTCTTCAGGCCGTGGATGACCTGCAGGTAGGCACTGCCGCCCAGACCCTGCAAGGGGTCGGCCCGGTCCACCGGCGCGCCCAGCAGGAGAATCGCGTCGCCCTCGTCCTTGAACCATTGGGTGGTGATGTACTCGGGTTTTTCGATGAGGCCGACCATGGCCACGGTGGGGGTGGGGTCAATCGGGCCGGCCGGGCTTTGATTGTAGAGCGAGCAGTTGCCGCCGGTGACGGGGGCGTGCAGGGCGCGACAGGCGTCGGCCAGCCCGCGCACGCATTCGCGGAGCTGCCAGAACAGCTCGGGGTGGTAGGGGTTGCCAAAGTTGAGGTTGTCGGTCACGCCCAGGGGCCGGGCGCCGGTGCAGGCCAGGTTGCGGGCGGCCTCGACCACGGCGGCTTTGCCACCCTCGTAGGGGTCGAGGTAGCAGTAGGTGCCGTTGCAGTCGCTGGTGAGGGCGAGAAATTTCTCCGGCACCGGCGGCGCTTCGACGCCGGCCGGCAGGGGCGGCAGGGAGTCGGCCTTGAGGCGGAGGACCGCGGCGTCGCTGCCGGGGCAGACGACCGAGCCGTTGCGGACCATGTGATCGTACTGGCGCCAGACCCAGTGCTTGGAGGCGATGGTGGGCCAGGCCAGCAGGCGCCGCAGGGCGGGCAGGGGGTCGGACAAGTCGGAAGGATCGGGCAGGTCCGCCAGGCGAAAGGCCCGCACGGCCTGCAAGTAAGCCGGCTCGCGGGCCTCGCGTTCATAGACCGGGGCTTCGCTGGCGATGAGCCTGGCCGGGATGTCGGCCACGACCCGGCCGTGGTGCTTGACGACCATCCGGCCGGTGTCGGTGACCACGCCGATCTCGGCCCAGGGCAGGTCCCATTTGTCGAAGATGCGTTTGACCTCCTCCTCGCGGCCGCGGTGGACAATGATGAGCATCCGCTCCTGCGACTCGCTGAGCATGATCTCGTAGGGGGTCATGTTCGGGGCCCGCTGCGGCACCTTGCTCAGCTCGATCTCAATGCCCGTGCCGGCCCGGGCGGCGGTTTCGCAGGTCGAACAGGTCAGGCCGGCGGCGCCCATGTCCTGAATGCCGGCGACCGCGCCGGTGGCCAGCAGCTCCAGGCAGGCTTCGCAGACGAGCTTTTCCATGAAGGGGTCGCCCACCTGCACCGCGCCGCGCTGCTGCTCGGCCGATTCCTCGGTCAGGTCTTGGGAGGCAAAGGCCGCCCCGGCCAGGCCGTCACGGCCGGTGGCCGGGCCGACGTAAAAGACCGGATTGCCCACGCCGCGGGCGGTGCCGCGGGCGATTTGCTCGTGCCGCAGGACGCCCAGGCAGAAGACGTTCACCAGCGGGTTGCCGGCGTAGGTCTTGTCGAAATACACCTCGCCGGCGAGGGTGGGGATGCCAAAGCAGTTGCCGTAGTGCGCGATGCCGGCGACCACCCCGCCAAAGAGCCGGCGCACCTCCGGGTCGCTCAACTCGCCAAAGCGCAGCGAGTCCAACGCCGCCACGGGCCGGGCGCCCATTGTGAAGATGTCACGGATGATGCCGCCCACGCCGGTGGCCGCGCCCTGGAAGGGTTCCACCGCGCTGGGGTGGTTGTGGGATTCCATCTTGAAGGCGATGGCCAGGCCGTCGCCAATGTCCACGATGCCGGCGTTTTCCTCGCCCGCCCCGACCAGGATGTGCGGGGCGCGGGTGGGGAAGGTGCGGAGCAGGGGTTTGGTGTTTTTGTACGAGCAGTGCTCGCTCCACATGACCGAGAAGATGCCCAGCTCGGTGTAGGTGGGCGGTCGGCCGAGGATTTCGAGGATGCGGGTGTATTCCTCGGGGCTGAGGTTGTGGCGGGCAACCAACTCGGGTGTGATGGCGGGCTCGGTCATGCGCAGCGGGCCGGTGGCCGGGCGTTGGCCCCGGGTGGGGGCACGCGGCGCGCCGGACCCGGGCAGCCTATGCGGGTGGCCGCGCCAGCGTCAAACGCGGGGTGCCGGGGCCGGCATCCAGGCAAAAAACCGCCGGCGTCAGGAAGCACGCCGGCGGATTGGTCGGAGGAGTCGGACCGGGCGGACAAGCCGGACCGGGCGGACAAGCCGGACCGGGGTGATTACCGGTTCGGGCGGCTGCCGCCTCAGTATTCGCGCTTGCGGGTGATGCCGGGCATGGGCACCGGGTAGCGGCCGTTGGCGTCGGCCTGCAGCGGGGCCGGGGAGTCCTCGGTGATCTGGTCCAGGCCGGGGGCCATTTCGTGCTCGCAGTTGAGCATGTCCTCGAAGGTGATTTCCTGGCCGGTGTGGGCGGCCATGCGGCCCATGGAGGTGACCAGGCTGGCCTCGACGCCGCGCTTGAGTTCGTTGTAGGGCTTGTCGTTGCGGATGGCGTCAATGAGGTCGTGCCACTCGTTCTGGTAGGGGTCCTGCTCGTCGGGTGGCACCTTCGATTCCCAGAGCATGTCCGAGCGACGCATCTGCTGGCTCTTGAAGAGGCGGGAGGGCAGGCCGCAGTCGCCGCTGGCCGAGACCACCGCGCTGCCCTTGGTGCCGTGCAGGTAGCTGGCGTAGTGGTCCCAGCAGCCGGTGATGCAGCGGCCGTCGAAGAGGAATTTCGAGCCGTCGGCGTAGGTGTATTCGACCGCGTAGGTGTCGAGGTTCTGGTCTACGTAGGTGACCCCTTCGGGGCTTTGGCGGTAGTGGCGGCCGCCCAGGGCCTGGGCCTTGACCGGCCAGGCGTTCTTCATCCAGCCCAGGTGGTCAATGATGTGGATGTAGAAATCGCTGAAGTTGCCGCCGCTGGCCCAGAGGAAGCTGTGGAAGCGCTGGACCTGGTAGCGCAGTTCGCTGATCCCGGCCGGCTTGGGCAGCGAGGAGAAGTAGCCGATGGGCCCGTGCATCCGGTAGCCGCGCTGGAGGATGATCTCGCCGATCTCGCCGTTGTGGACGCGGTCGGCCAGCTCCTGCAACGCCCGGCTGTGGCGGGACATGAGGCCCACGCCCACCTTGAGGTTCTTTTTTGTGGCTTCTTCGGCCTGGGCCAACATGCGCTTGGAGGTCGGGCCGTCCACGGTGATGGGTTTTTCCATGAACACGTTCAACCCCTTTTGCAGGGCGTAGGCAAAATGCACCCAGCGGAAGGCCGGCGGGGTGGCAAAGATGGCCACGTCGCCCGGCTTGAGGCAGTCCATGGCCTTTTTGTAGGCGTCGAAGCCGACAAACCGCCGCTCCGGGGGGACATCCATTTGCGGCGCCAGGCTGGCTTCCCGGTTCAGCGTGGCCAGGCTGGAGCTGAGCCGCTCCTGGAAGACGTCAGCCATGGCGACCAGCTTGATGGGGCCTTGGCCGCTGGTCTTGAGGGCGTTGACCGCGGCACCGGTGCCGCGGCCGCCGCAGCCGATCAGGGCGACCTGGATCAAATCACTGCCGGCGGCGTGAACCCGGGGCAGCGCCACACCCGCCAGCGCGGTGGCGGCGGCCAGGCGGGTGGAATCCTTCAGGAAATCACGACGGGAACGGGGCTGAGCGAAGGTGGTGTTGTTCATGGCCGGCATCGTTTTGCCGGCCGCCCCGGGTGTCAACGCGGAAAGCGGCGCGGAAGTGCCCGGGCCGGCCGCGCCCCTCCCGATGCAGCGGCAACCGAGTCTGGTCAACCCCGGTTCAGAGCCGCTCGTACTCGCCCTTGCTGACGCGTTTGAGCACGGTGAAGCCCGCGCTTTTGGCCTCGGAGACGGACAGGGGCTTGGTGAGCCGCGGGGTGTTGAAGCTGGAAATGACCCGGCGCACCGGCTTTTTGCACAGGGGACATTTTTCCAGCGGCGGCGCCGTCAGGGGTCGGCGCAGGGTGAACCGGCCGCCGCAGATGGTGCATGTCCCCTCGCACAGTTCGTACTCGTACAGCGGCATGGCAAATTCAAGCCCGGCGTGATTTCAGGTTTTTCCCGCCCGCGGGGGCAATTGGCCGGACGGCGATTAACTTACGCAAGTCGAGAGGCGGCTCAAGCAAGGAGCTGATGCGTGCAGGCCGCCCGAGTTGGTCCCGGGCTGCGCGTGCCATGCTTTTGGGGGTTACCCGGCCGGTGCTGTTCCGGCCCGCTCAAGCATTCACGGGCGCCGCTCGCGAATGGCCGCCAAAAGGTCCGCCACCACCTCCGCCCGCGGCCGGGCCCCCAGATTGCCCTTGCCGTGCAGGCGCACACTGACCTGGCCGGCGGCCACGTCCCGGGGGCCGATCACCAGCATGGTGTGCACGCGGGCGGCCTCGGCCTCCGCGATTTTGGCCTTGACCGGGGTGGCGGTGAAGTCGGCCCCGGCCCGCACCAGGTGGGAGCGCAGTTCCGTCACCAGCGGGCGGGCGTACTCGACCAGTGCCGGGTCGTCGTGCAGCGTGATCACCCGCACCTGCTCCGGCGCCAGCCAAAGGGGGAAATTGCCGGCGTAATGCTCGATGAGGAAACCGATGAACCGCTCGTGCGTGCCCAGTGGGGCACGATGGATGCACAGCGGCGTCTTGTCGGTGTTGTCCCTGTCCCGGTAGGTCAGACCGAAGCGCCGCGGCACGGCGAAGTCCACCTGGTTGGTCGCCAGGGTGAACTCGCGTCCGATGGCGCTCCAGACCTGGACATCAATTTTCGGCCCGTAAAAGGCCGCCTCGTTCGGCGCTTCCACAAAGTTGATGCCCGAGTCCTTCAACACCTGCCGGACCATGTCCTCGGTCTTGCGCCACAGCTCAGGTTCGTTGACGAATTTTTCACCCAGCCGGGCGGGGTCATGGGTACTGAAGCGCATGACGTAGCGTTCAATGCCGAAAATTTTGAAGTACCGGAGGTACATCTGGTTCACCGCGTTGAACTCCTCGGCGAACTGCTCCTCGGTGCAGTAAATGTGCGCGTCGTTCATGTGGAGCGAGCGCACGCGCATCAGGCCGAACAACTCCCCGCTTTGCTCGTAGCGGTAGCAGGTGCCGTACTCGGCCAGCCGCAGCGGCAGGTCCCGGTAACTGCGGGGCCGGGAGGCGAAGATGCGGTGGTGGTGCGGGCAGTTCATCGCCTTGAGGAAATACCGCTCTGGCGGAACCTCCAGCTCCGCTGCTGTCTTTGCTTGTTCCAGATCGCCCTCGGCTTGTGCTAGCTCGTCATAGAAAGCCTCTGGGGAAGGATAGTTCATCCGGTTTTTGAGGACTTGGGACACCCGCGTTTTGGCTTGGAGGATTTGCGCCTCCTGGTCGCCTTTGCCCTCGCGCAGGAGCATGGGGGGGAACATGCTCTCGGCATAGTAGGGCAGATGCCCGCTGGTGGTGTACATCTTCTCCCGGGCCAGGTGGGGGGTGCGCACCCGCACGTACCCGGCCAGGAACTCGGTTTCCTTGGCCAGTTTTTCGAGTTCCTCGCACAACACCGCGCCGTTGGGCAACCACAGGGGCATGCCGGGGCCGACGTACTCCGGGTCCATCACGTACAGGTCCAGTTCCGCGCCCAGCTTGCGGTGGTCCCGCCGCCTGGCCTCCTCGAGCATGGCGAAGTACTCGTCCAGTTCCTTGCGGGTCCGGAAGGCGGTGCCGTAGATGCGCTGGAGCTGGGGATTGCGCTCGTCGCCCTTGTAGTAGGCGCTGGCCACACTGGTGAGCTTGAAGGCACCGATGTTGCCGGTGCGCGGTACGTGCGGGCCGGCGCACAGGTCCACGAAGTCCCCGTTCCGGTAGTAGGTGATCGGCTCGCCCTCGGGGATTTGCCCGATGAGGTCCAGCTTGAACTTGCTGGGGTTGCCCGGTCGCTCGGACA
Source organism: uncultured Verrucomicrobiae bacterium (assembly GCA_937946835.1). Taxonomy (GTDB): domain Bacteria; phylum Verrucomicrobiota; class Verrucomicrobiia; order Limisphaerales; family J093; genus DSVZ01. Next base: position 16,375 of record CALFAV010000011.1, read on the forward strand.
ACCCGCCCAGCCGGCCGCTTTGGGCGTCCGCAATGGCCTGCGCGCGGGTAACCTCAATGCGCTCAAAGGGGTGGTTGGCCTTGATCTCCTTTTTCATCTCGGCCTCGATGGCCGGGAAATCCTCCGGCGTGATGCGGTGCGAACATTCCAGGTCGTAGTAAAACCCGTTTTCGACCGGCGGGCCGTAGGCGAACTGGGCGTCGGGCCACAGGCGCAAAATGGCCGTGGCCATGACGTGGGCGCAGGAATGGCGCAACCGCTCCAGCTCGGTCATGCGCGCCCGCTCGTCCGGGGTTTTGCGTTCCGATTGGGGTGCTGCGTCCGCTTCAGCCATAACACACTCGGTGGTTTTGCCGGGTCCGGCGGGGAAGTTTTGGGCGCCGGGCCGCCCGTTTCCCGACCGCCAAATCCCCGCCGGTGCCGTCCCGCGGCGCAAACAAAAAGGCCCCGGACCGCGCTGGTCTGAGGCGGGGCGTACCGGGCGTGGCCCGGACGCTTAGGTGGTCGCGGTGACGGAACCGGCGATTTCCACGGCGGGAAACTAGGGGTTGGCGGGGTGCTTGGCAACGGGTTTTCCAAGGTGGGCCGACCGGCCCGGCCCCGGGCGGATGCGCCGGTTTGACGGCGAAGAACAACGGAATCGGGGACCAGCGGCCCGGGCCTCCGGCCGGCGGTGCGGCTCCCGGACAACCTCCATCCCGGCACAGGTTTTGCTAGAATGGAAGCGAAGGGCGCGCCAACCCGGACCGGGAGGTTCCGAACCGTTGGCGGCGGCCGGCCCGAGTCGGTTGGCCGGGGGCCGCGACGGCGCCCGCCATTCAGGTGCGTTGACATTGAGGACGGTTTGCCTACCGTCAAACGCACCCGGCGTTGTGCGCGCACGCGCGGGTTTTTGATTCAGCACCGTGGCAGCCCGAGACGATTTCTTGCTCGATAGCCTCATCGAGATGGGCTACGTGACCAACGAGCAGTTGGCGCCCATCCGCGAGGAGGCCGACCAGACCGGCGAAGGGGTGGTGGACACCCTGGTGGCCAGGGGAATTCTCACGCCCGCGGTCGTGGCCCAGGCCAAGGCCGCGCATTTTGGCGCCGAATACGTCCCGCTGGGCGAGATGCGCATCCCGGACGAGGTGCTGGCCCTGGTGCGCCGGGACGTGGCCAAGCGCTTCAACGTGGTACCGGTGCGCAAGGAGGAGCACGGGCTGGTCGTGGCCATGGCCGATCCCTCGGACCTGGACACCCTGGACGGCCTGCAGCACACGCTAAACCTGGAAATCATCCCGGCCGTGGCCACGCCGGAGGACATCGAGGCCGCCATCGCCAAGCTGTATGGCGTGCGGGACGACTCGGTGTCCAAGATGATCCAGGACATCACCGAGGGGGAGGTGGAGATCGCCCGGATCGCCGGGGTGCAAACCGACGACGGCTCCACCGTCGAGGCGGACGCGCCGATCATCAAGCTGGTCAACACGATGATCGTCGAGGCCTTCAAGATGCGGGCCTCGGACATTCACCTGGAGCCATTGGACAAGCGGTTTCGCGTCCGGTACCGCATTGACGGGATGCTGCATGAGATGAAAAGCCCGCCCAAGCGGCTGCAGGCCTCGATCATCAGCCGCTTGAAGATCATGTCCAACATGTCCATCGCCGAGCGGCGCATCCCGCAGGACGGGCGCATCCAGGCCACCGTGGGCAACAAGACCATTGACCTGCGCGTCTCCTGCCTGCCCACCACCCACGGCGAGAGCATCGTGATGCGCATCCTGGACAAGGAGGGGTTGCGCCTGGGCCTGGGCGAACTGGGCTTTTTTTCCGACGACCAACAGACCTTCGAGCGGCTGATCGGGCTGCCGGACGGCATCCTCCTGGTCACCGGTCCGACCGGCTCCGGCAAGACCACCACGCTCTACGCGGTGCTCAACTACATCAACCGACCCGACCGCAAGATCATCACCGTCGAGGACCCGGTCGAGTACATCATGTCCGGCATCAACCAGGTCCAGGTCAACGAGGCGGTGGGGCTGACCTTCGCCACCGCGCTCCGGGCCATGCTCCGCCAGGCCCCCAACGTGATCATGCTGGGGGAGATTCGCGACCTGGAGACCGCCACCATCGCCATCAACGCCTCCCTCACCGGGCATCTGGTTTTCTCCACCCTGCACACCAACGACGCCCCCAGCGCGGTCACCCGCCTCATTGACATCGGGGTCAAGCCCTTCCTGGTCGCCTCCTCCGCCCGGGCCCTCATGGCGCAACGCCTGGTGCGCAAAGTGTGCAAGAAGTGCGGTCAGCCCTACCAGCCCTTGGAAAGCGAACTGCAGGCCCTGAACATTGACGCGGCCCAGGCGGCCGGCGCCACCTTCCGCAAGGGCCGCGGCTGCGCCGAGTGCAACAAGACCGGCTACCGCGGGCGCATGGGCATCTTTGAGATTTTCGTCATCGAAGACGAGGTGCGGAAGCTGATCTACGACAAGGTCCCCGCCACGGTGTTGCGTGCCCGCGCCCGCGAGCTGGGCATGCGGACCCTGCGCGAAGACGGCACGCGCAAGGTGCTCGCCGGATTGACCACACCCGAAGAAGTGATCCGGGCCACCGCGATGGACACGGATTAACCCATGCCGCTCGCCCTGTTCCATCCGCCTCACCGGCCCGCACCGGTCCGCCGGCCCGGTTTCGCCACCCGGTGGGAGCATCCTGCGACCGGCCCGGGCCTTATGCGTTGATTTCCCATGTCCTACTCCATGTCCGATCTGCTGCAGTTGGTGGTGCAGGAAGGCGCCTCCGACCTGCATTTGCGGGTGGGCCTCCCCCCCGTCATTCGCCTGCACGGCATCCTCCACAAGGTGGAAGGCCCGGCCCTCCGGACCGAGGACACCGAGGACCTCATGCGCACCATCACCTCCGAGGACAACATCCAGCAGGTGCGGGAGCGGGGCACGGTGGACTTCGGATTTGCCTTCGGCGACCTGGCCCGCTTCCGCGTCAGCGTCTTCAAGGAGAAGGGCCATTTCGGGGTTGTGGCCCGGCAGATCCCCAACAAGATGCTCACCCTGGAGCAGATCGGCCTGCCCCCCTCCACCAAGGAGCTGCTCTACAAGCCGCGCGGCCTCGTGTTGGTGACCGGCCCGACCGGCTCGGGCAAGACCACCACGCTGGCCTCGATGATCAACATCATCAACGAGGAGCGCGACGACGCCCATATCATCACCATCGAGGACCCCATCGAGTACTACCACAAGCACAAGAAGGCGGTCATCACCCAGCGCGAGGTCAACGTGGACGTGCCCAACTTCGCCGAGGCCCTGCGCCGCGCCCTGCGCCAGGACCCGGACGTGATCCTGGTGGGCGAGATGCGCGACCTGGAGACCATTGACGCCGCCATCACCGCCGCCGAGACCGGTCACCTGGTCTTCGGCACGCTGCACACCACCGGCGCGGCCAAGACCATTGACCGGATCGTCAACGCCTTCCCGGTCACCCAGCAGGAGCAAATCCGCATCCAGCTTTCCACGGTGCTTCAGGCGGTCATTTCCCAGCTCCTGCTGCCGCGCTGCGACAAGCCCGGGCGCGTGGCCGTGTTCGAGATCATGATCAACACCCCCTCGATTGCCGCCCTGATCCGGGACAACAAGACCTTCCGCATCCAGTCCGACATTCAGACCGGCGCCAAGTACGGGATGGTGACCCTGGACAGCTTCCTGCTCGACAAATACCAGCAGGGCATCATCTCGCAGGAGGAGGTCATCACCAAGGCCCAGGACCCCACCTCGATCCTGCTCAAGCTCCAGGAGCTGGAAGCCGGGCGCACCATCGAGGAAATCGAGGGCCGCAAGTGACCCATGCCTGAAACCCTCTCCCATCCCCTGATCAACATCGTCCGCGAGCGCGGCCTGGCGGACGACATGCAACTGGAAGAGGTCCAGGCCGAGCTCAACCGCACCGGCCGCCCCGTGGGCGAAGTGCTGGCCGATTTCGGTATCCTCGACAAGGAGACCCAGCTCCAGCTCATCGCCGAGCACCTCGGTACCGAGGTGGTTCACCTGGACGAGGCGGAACTGACCCCCGAGGTGCTCGAGACCATTCCCGCCGCCACCGCGCGGATGTACCAGTGCCTGCCGGTGGCCGTGTTCGGCAACACCGTGCGTGTGGCCCTCACCGACCCGCTCAACGCCTCGGTGGTGGACGAGCTGGGCTTTACCCTGGGCAAAGAGGTCCAGTTGGTCGTGGCCGACCCCGACCAGGTCAGCAAGCTCATCGAGAAGTTGTACCCCCAGGAAAGCGGCGGGCTGGACAACGTGCTCAAGGAGCTGGGCCTGGACGAAGACCTGGCCAAGGAAGTCGCTCAGGCTTCGGCCGGCACCATTGACCTGAGCAACCTGGCCAGCGAGGCGCCCATCATCAAGTTTGTGAACCTGGTGCTGATGCAGGCCATTCAGGACCGGGCCAGCGACATCCATTTCGAGCCGTTCGAGGACGAGTTCAAAATTCGCTACCGCGTGGACGGCGCGCTTTACGAGATGGCCCCGCCGCCCAAGCACCTGGCCCTGCCGGTCATCTCCCGCATCAAGGTCATGGCCAACCTGGACATCGCCGAGCGGCGCCTGCCCCAGGACGGCCGCATCTCCATGACCATCGCCGGCCGGCAGGTGGACCTGCGGGTGTCCTGCCTGCCCACCCAGTTTGGGGAATCGGTGGTGTTGCGCGTGCTGGACCGGGCGGCCGTCCAGTTGGAGCTGGAAAACCTGGGTTTCCCCAAGTTCATCTACGACCAGGTGTCGCAGATCATCCAGCAGCCCAACGGCATCTTCGTGGTCACCGGCCCCACCGGCTGCGGCAAAACGACCACGCTTTACTCCTGTCTAAGACGGGTAAACACGATTGACTCGAAGCTGCTGACCGTGGAGGACCCCGTCGAATTCGACATCGAGGGCATCATGCAAGTGCCGGTCAACGAGGCGGTGGGCATGACCTTCGCCAAGGCCCTGCGCGCCTTCCTGCGCCAGGACCCGGACATCATCATGCTGGGGGAAATGCGCGACCTGGAGACCTCCCAGGTGGCCATCCAGGCCTCCCTCACCGGTCACCTGGTGCTGAGCACCCTGCACACCAATGACGCGCCGGGGGCCGTGACCCGCCTCATTGACATGGGCGTGGAGCCCTTCCTGATTTCCTCCACGCTCCTGGCCGTGCTGGCCCAGCGCCTGGTCCGCACCATTTGCAAAAAGTGCCGCACGCCCTTCGAGCCGACCGAGGCCCAGCTCGCCATGCTCAACCTCTCCCCGCACGACCTGGGCGACAAGGTCTTTTACTACGGCCGGGGCTGCAAGGACTGCAACGACACCGGTTACCGTGGCCGCAAGGGCATTTTTGAGCTGCTCCCCATCACCGAGCCGATCCGCCTGCTCATCAACGAGCGTGCCCCGACCGTCGTGATCCGCCAAAAGGCCGTCGAACTGGGCATGGTGACCTTGCGCGAAGACGGCCTGCGAAGCATTTTTGACGGCGACACCACCGTCGAAGAAGTGCTCAAGTACACCTGACAAACCGGAGGGTTGTTATGCCCAAGTTCAGCTACGTGGCCATGGATTCCCGCGGCAAGGAGACCAAGGGAACCATCGAAGGCGCCAACCTCAACGAGGCCATCGGCCGGGTCAAGGAAATGGGCTATTTCCCCACCAAGGTCATCCCCGAGCCGGAGAAGGCCAAGGACGGCAAGAAGGGCAAGCCCGCCCCCGCTCCGGGCGCCAAGGGCAAGAAGAGCGCCCTGTCCTTCGAAATCAACCTCAAAATCCCCGGCCTGGGCGGGAAGGTGAAGCCCAAGGTCCTCACCGCCTTCACCCGCCAGTTGGCCACGCTGGTGGACGCGGGTCTGCCCCTGCTGCGGGGCATGCGGGTGCTCGAAAAACAGGAGCGCAACCCCACCCTCAAGCGCATCCTGGGCGACATCGCCGTGGCCATCGAGGGCGGCAGCACCTTCTCCGAGGCCCTGGCCCAGCACCCCAAGGTCTTCAACCGCCTGTTTGTCAACATGGTCAAGGCCGGCGAGCTGGGCGGCGTGCTCGAGGTGGTGCTCAACCGCCTGGCCGAGTTCATGGAGAAGGCCGAGAAGATCAAGGGCAAGGTCAAGGCCGCCATGTTCTACCCGGCCGCCGTCATGACCGTGGCCGTGGTCATCCTGGGCGTGCTCATGGTCTTCGTGGTGCCCAAGTTCGAGCAGATCTTCGCCGACATGCTCGAGGGCGCCAAACTCCCGGGCTTCACCGTTTTCGTCATCAACCTGGCCAACACCATCAAAAGCCGCACCATCCTCATCGGCGATGCCGCCCCGTGGGGCCTGCCGGCCTTCCCCGGCCCGGTGATCTGGATCATCGTCGGGCTGTTCGTCTTCATCAAGTTGTTCACCAAGTGGAAGAAAGGCCGGTATTACTTTGACAAGCTCAAGCTGGTCATGCCCGTGCTCGGACCGGTGATCTCGAAGGTCGCCATCGCCCGTTTCACCCGGACCCTCGGCACCCTGGTTTCCAGCGGTGTGCCCATCCTCCAGGCCCTGACCATCGTCAAGGAAACCGCCGGCAACGTGGTGGTGGGCGAGGCCGTCGGCAAGGTCCACGAAAGCGTCAAGGAGGGCGAAACCATCACCGCCCCCCTCGACGCCTCGCGCGTCTTCCCGCCCATGGTCATCAGCATGGTGGACGTGGGCGAGCAAACCGGTGCCCTGCCGGAAATGCTCATGAAGATCGCCGACACCTACGAGGATGAGGTGGACAACGCCGTCTCGGCCATGACCTCGCTGCTGGAGCCCATCATGATCGTTTTCCTCGCCGTCATCGTGGGCAGCATCGTCATCGCCCTGTTCCTGCCCTTGATCCAGATGATCAACCAGCTCGGCGGCGACGTCGGCGGCAAGGGCGCGGGTGAAGATTGAGCGCGGCCCGGCCCGTTCCCTGAGCGGCGCAAGCCGGCGTGGGCGCCGATTTCATCGTCTCCTGCTTGGTCGGTGGCGCGGAGTTGTACCGCGGCCGAGGGCGGTCTTACGGGCTGTCGAAAAGTGGTTTTCCGGTCATTGAAATGGGCTGGCGCGATGCCTGACCCTCCCCGGAATGCCCGGTGCACCAAGCCGGTTCCCAAAGGCGCGGCACGCCGTGGCAAACCCATCCGGAAGGCACCGGAGAATTGGTCCCGGCCAGGGCCGGTGTGCGTTCAGACGCACATTTACACGTCCGCCCAGGCCGTCTATTGAAGGGGCGGTCAGACACGAATCCGGGCAGGATTGATTCCAGACCCGGGTTGACACCGGAGGCGAGGGGAGTTATCCCAAGCCTCCGAGACCGTGACCAACAAACCAGTTGCCACTATGAAGAGTTGCCGATCCCAACTTCCCGGCCGGCCGAAGGGCGGATTCACGCTCATCGAACTGCTGGTCGTCATTGCCATCATTGCCATCTTGGCGGGCATGTTGTTGCCGGCCCTGGCCCGGGCCAAGTCCAAGGCCACCGGCATCATGTGCATGAACAACACCAAGCAGTTGATGCTGGCCAACCACATGTACCAGGGCGACAACAACGACAAATTCCCCGGCGCCTACCACGGGGGGTTCGTGCCCGGAGCCAACGCCCGGGAGCGTCCCTGGGTGACCGGTTGGCTGGACTGGACCACCAGCCCGGACAACACCAATACCCTGTACCTGCTCGATCCCCGGTATGCGGTGTTGGCCAACTACTTCGCCAACTCAAAGAACGTTTACAAGTGCCCGGCGGACAAATACGTCTCGAACGCCCAACGGGCCAGAGGCTGGACCGAGCGGGTGCGCAGCGTTTCCGGAAACATCTTGGTCGGGGAAGGAAATGCCGAGACCGGCCCAATGGGCTCGATTTACGCTCACCCGGTTCGGGCGTCCGATCTAACCATCCCCGGCCCTACGGAAACCTGGGTGTACGTGGATGAGTTCCCGGACAGCATCAACGACGCAGGGTGCTTCCCGCCCAACAGCTCGGTGAACATCGTGGACATTCCGGCCAATTACCACAACGGGGCCTGTGGCTTCGCCTTTGCCGACGGCCACTCGGAAATCCACAAGTGGACCGGCCCGAAGATCAAGAACCTGAAAATCACCGCGCGCGACTACCAGCTCAATATCGGCACGGTTAAGGGCGATCCGGACTTGCGTTGGTACTCCTACAAGAGTCCGCGGAAGACGACCGATTACTACTGAGCGGCTCAGCCGACTTCTCCAAGCTGTTCGACCAAAGGGTTGCGATCACTGGCCCACCGCAAGGTGGGCTAGTTGCTTTTTTGGATGCGGGCAACTTGGTCGGCTGGTTGGTTGAATCCTACCGAGTTTAGATCAACCCGGTTCAGTTCCGCTGCCGGCTTCGGCGAAGGGCTGGTCCAAGGGCCGGCATGCATCCGATCATTCCAACGCCAGTGCCCCTGCCCCGGGCTGGAGTCCGCATGCGCCCGGAGATGCCCCGGTTACCGGGAACGGGCGGCATGACTGCGGCGCCGCCAAGCGTCAGCGAGCGCACGCCACCACCAACTACAACGGCCGGATGACGGCCATGATGCAGACGGCTCTTTCACCGCGCCGTGTCACTCTGTGCCCGGTGCGGTTGCTGGCTCAGGTGGTCTTCGTACAGCCCGGCGTGGTCCGGAATTAACCGGAACAAACCCTGCGGAACGACCTTGGCCCAAATTGGCTGTGCATCCAAACGCACAATTTACGACCCACAGTGCAGGGGCTATAAAGCGGTTATAGAGACGGTGGACTTGTACCAACGCCTCCGACGTCAGGATCAACAAACCGGTTACTGCCATGAAGAGTTGTCGAACCCGACTTCCCGGCCGGCCGAAGGGCGGATTCACGCTCATCGAACTGCTGGTCGTCATCGCCATTATCGCCATTCTGGCCGGCATGTTGTTGCCGGCCCTGGCCCGCGCCAAATCCAAGGCCACGGGCATTGTGTGCATGAACAACACCAAGCAGTTGATGCTGGCCAACCACATGTACCAGGGCGATAACAACGACAAATTCCCCGGCGCCTATCACGGGGGGTTCGTGCCCGGAGCCAACGCCCGGGAACGTCCCTGGGTGACCGGTTGGCTGAACTGGAGCACCAGCCCGGACAACACCAATACCCTGTACCTGACTGACCCACGGTATGCGGTGCTGGCTCCCTACTTCGCCAGCGCGAGGAACATTTACAAATGCCCGGCAGATAAAAACGTCTCCCCGGCCCAGCGGGCGCGGGGTTGGACCGAGCGGGTGCGCAGTGTCTCGGGGAATATTTACATCGGGGAGGGCAATGGCTGGACCACTTTGGGCGGCGGGCCCAGTGGTCCCAACAACCTCCAGATGTATCGCGGGGCCGCGCGGGCTGCCGATCTGATTATTCCCGGCCCCTCCCAGACCTGGGTGTACGTGGATGAGCATCCCGACAGCATCAACGACGCGGGCTGCTTCCCGCCCAACACCCCCACCAACATGCCGGACGCCCCGGCCACGTACCACAATATGGCCGCCGGCTTTGCCTTCGCCGACGGGCACTCGGAAATCCACAAGTGGATTGGCAGTACCATGCGCAGACCACGGCGTTCCGGGGGGTTGGACGGGGTGATATTCCAGGCCCAAAACAACTTCGCTTTCCCCGCCCGCGACCCGGACCTGAGCTGGTACTCCAGAGTTTCCCCGCGCCAGACCGAGGCGCATTTCTGAAACGGCTCGGACCAGCGCCAAACTGTCCCGAGCTCTGGTTACGGCTCCATCGGCCCGCCGCAAGGCGGGCCGATTTCACTTTCGAGCACGGGGAGTCAGGAAGTCCTTTGGTCGGTAATGCGGGGGGTGTGCTCGGCCCGACTCACCCCGACCGCACCGCCTCCACCTCCAGCTCGAAGAGCCGGTTCTTCCGACTTAATTCCGCCAGAGTCACAAGCACCGGCCAGGAACCCGCACGGTGCGCCTCGCGCCAGCGTTCCAACGCGCCGACATCCTCCCGGCGCTGAAAATACGCCAGCGCGCGGACCATGTGCCGCCAACCCATCCCTTGGGAGCGCAACAGGGCTTCCACCCCCTCCAGGGTGCGTCCCACCGACTCTGCGACATGGTCCGGAAGCGTCGGGTTCTCGTCCGGGCGTGCATTTGCCGTCCCGGAAACAAACAGCCGGCGTTGACCGGGAAGGTTGAACACGATGGCTCGCCCAAAAGATGCGCCCGGGGTCGGTTGGTCCGCCGTCGCCTCGTGATAACTCGCCTCGGCACATTTGGGTTGCATCGCCAACAGATCCGCCACGAGCGCCGTGCCCCGGTCGTTGCTGGCGCCCACCTCGGTGCTGACAGGAACCGGCCGCGCAAAAATTCCCCGGCTTCGAAAAAAGGCGTTTCGGGCCTCGGTGAACTCGTCGTACCAGATTTGGATGCAGTCCAGAAAAAACCAGGTCCGGTACACATCCGTAAACGCCAGCCCGGCGCCGGCCAGGACTTCTTCCGCCAGGTCAAAAACGGCGTCCACCTGCCGGGCGCGGGACAGCCGGGCATTTTCCGGCTGCAGCCCGGTCAAGACACAATAACGGGCCCAGGTGTCCTCGTACACCACACCCACAATTCGGTCCCGCAAGTAAAGATGCCGCACCCGCGAGCCCTCCAGAGCTTGGGCATGAATCCCGACCACGTGCCACGATGCGGGGGCTCCCGGTTGCCGACACTCCTCCGGCCACGCCCCTTCGCTGAATCGGTGAAGTTGCCCCTGCCCGTCCCCGGAGCAAAGCCGCGCCAGTACGTTCTGGCGGAGAAGATGAATCCGTGCTTGCCCCGCCCAGTGCTGGTAGTAACGGGCAAACACCGCCGCTGGTAACTCGCCGCGGCGAGCCCACAAGGTTAAGAAAACCTCGCGGGTACCCTCGAACCGTAGGGATGTTTCGTGAACCCCCTTTTCCTCCCTGGGTATCATGCTGGACCTCGGATATTGTTTGGGCGCGCGGTGAAAAATCTGCCTTGCCGGCAAAATTACAGGCACGGCGTTTTCGCGCAAATAACGCTGCGCAGGTCGTGTGGGTGACACTGGCCGACGGCTTTCTCCGGTCCGGCAGATGGCCGGGTTGTGTCGGAGGGGAAGAAGTTTCCTTCCTTTCCAGGGGCTCAGCCACGGATCGTGATTTGGGGTCCTCCCGGCCGAAAGCCTTGAACCCCGCCCCCCGGAAGCCTTAAATCCCGCCGTGCCTGCCCGGGTCCTCGCGGTCGCCAACCAAAAAGGCGGCGTCGGCAAAACCACCACCGCCGTGAATCTCGCCGCCTGTCTGGCCGCGCTGGGGCAGCGGGTGCTCCTGCTGGACCTGGACCCCCAGGCCAACGCCACCAGCGGTCTCGGCCTCGAAAAAATCCCCGGCACCAGTGCCTACGCCGCCCTGCTGGGGCAGGAGCCGCTGGCCCCGCGCATCCGCCCCACCGCCTTCGATCGCCTGGAGATCATTCCCAGTGAACTGGACCTGTGCGGCGCCGATGTCGAACTGCCCCGGCTGGACCGGCATCTGCACCGTTTGGCTCTGGCGCTGGAGCCGCTGCGGGCCGACGCCTCCCGGGAGCTGATCCTGGTGGATTGCCCCCCTTCGCTGGGCATCCTCACCCTCAACGCCTTTGCCGCCGCCGACCACCTGCTGGTGCCGCTCCAGTGCGAGTACTACGCGCTGGAGGGCATCTCGATGCTCACGCGGTTGCTGGACCAGATCCGCACCGGCGGTGCCAACCCGCGCCTGTCTCTGCTGGGCGTGGTGATGACCATGTTTGACAGCCGCACGCGGTTGTCCCAGCAGGTCGTCGCCGAGGTCCGGGCGCATTTCAAAGAGCTGGTGTTCGACACGGTCATCCCGCGTACCACCCGACTGGCCGAGGCGCCCAGCCACGGGCAGCCCATCATTGCCTACGACCCGTACAGCGCCGGCGCCGCCGCTTACGAAATCCTGGCCCAGGAGGTTTTGACCCGGTTGGCGGCCGGGAGCACCCCGCCGGGCGAGGGCTGAGCCGCCACCGCACGCCCGCCGTGGCCCAGACCCATTTGACGCCGCGCGGTTCGCGGGCAGTATTGCGCGCATGAAACACGCTGGTTTGTCGCCCCTGGTGCGCATGGTTTTTCCGGCCCTCCTGCTCGGGGGCTCGCTGTTCGCGCTGGCTGACTGGCCCCAGTACGCGGGCCCGAACCTCAACGGTACCATCCCCGGCCGCGTGGCCACCTCCTGGCCCGCCGGCGGACCGAAGACGTTGTGGAAAACCCCCACCCCGGCCGGCTTCAGCACCTTTGCCGTGGCCGGCGGGCGCGCCTTCACGCTGGTCATGCGCGAGGTGGACGGGGCCAACCAAGAAATCTGCCTGGCCCTGGACGCCGCCACCGGCCGGGAGCTGTGGGCCGCGCCGCTGAACCCGGCCAAGTACGACGGCGGCGGTGACTCGGGCACGCCGGACAACCAGGGCGGTGACGGCCCGCGCAGCACACCCGCCGTGGCGGGCGACCGGGTGTTCGTCTTTGACGGCCGGTTCAAGTTGCATTGCCTGAACGCGGCCACGGGAGCGCCTCTCTGGACGCACGACCTGCTGGCCGAGTTCGGCGGGAAAATGATCTCCTGGCAAAATGCCGCTTCGCCGGTGCTGGACGGCGAGCTGGTCTTTGTGGCCGGGGGCGGCGCGGGGCAATCCCTGCTGGCTTTTCGGCAGGCGGACGGGACCGTCGCCTGGAAGCAGGGCACCGAGACGCCCACCCATGCCACCCCCACCGTGGCCACGATTCACGGGGTGCGGCAGGTCATTTTCTTCACCCAGTCCGGCCTGGTGGCGTGTGAGACCGGCACCGGCCGCGAGTTGTGGCGGCAGCCCTACCGCTTCAGTGTCTCGACCGCCGCCTCGCCGGTCGTGGCCGGGGACATCGTTTACTGCTCGGCCGGCTACGGGGTGGGGGCGGGGGCCTACCGCATCAGTCGTGAGGGCGACACCTGGAAGTCCACCGAACTGTGGCGCAAGACCGGCAATGACCTGGCCAACCACTGGAGCACGCCGGTGGTCCGGGAGGGCTACCTGTACGGCATGTTCAGCTTCAAGGAATTCGGCACCGGACCGCTCAAGTGCGTCGAGCTGGCCACCGGGCGCGTGGCCTGGTCGGAGAAAAACTTCGGTCCCGGCGGCGTGGTGCTCGCCGGCGGGGTGTTGGTGGCCTTGAACGACCGCGGCGAAGTGGTGCTCGTGGACCCGCAGCCCGGCGCGTACAAGGAATTGGCCCGCTTCCCGGCCGTGGCGGGCAAGTGCTGGAACCACCCGGTCGTCAGCGACGGTCGCCTCTTTGTGCGCAGCACCCGGGAAGGCGCCTGTCTGGACCTGCGCCCGGCGCCCGCCCAAACCGCGGCCCGCTGAGCCCGGGACTCCGGCTCGGAGGACACTTAGCGGGCCATTGTCCGGAGCAGGTACCAAGAGCAGGCGCTCCGGGCTGAATCCCTTGGGGCCTCTCGTGCCGCGCACCCGGTTACCTGCTTTTTACACGAAACAAGGTGGACAAAGCCCCGCGGCTGGTTTTATAGCCTTGTTTTTTCCCGGCCACCGAGCCCGGCAGCGCCGGGGGAAATGGATCTCGACGGAGCCCATGAAACATCTCTTGAGCCTGGAGTCGCTTGCCCGCGCGGACATGGACCGGGTGTTGCGGGACGCCGCGCGGTTCAAGCGCGAGCGGACCACCCACCCGCGCCCCCTCACCGGCCAGACCTGGGCGCTGCTCTTCTCCAAGTCCTCCACCCGCACCCGCGTGTCGTTCGAGGTGGGCATTCACGAACTGGGCGGACGGCCCCTGTTCTTGAACGCGGGCGATCTCCAGCTCGGCCGCGGCGAACCCATCAAGGACACCGCCCGCGTGCTCGGCCGCATGGTCCACGGCGCCATTATCCGCACCTACGCCCAGCAGGACGTCGAGGACTTCGCCCGCTTTGCGGGCATTCCCACCGTCAATGCCCTGACCGACGACGAGCACCCCTGCCAGATTCTCGCCGACGTGTTCACCTGGGAGGAGTCCCGCGGCCCGATCACCGGCCGGACGGTGGCCTTCATCGGCGACGCCGCGTGCAACGTGGCGCGGTCCTGGATTTTTGCCGCCGCGAAACTGGACTTCGAGCTGCGCCTGGCTTCACCCCCGGCCTACCAGCCCCCGCCCGAAGTGCTCGCCCGCGCCGGCGCGCGGGTGCGCGTGACCGCCGACCCGCGCGAGGCGGCGCGGGACGCGGACCTGCTCTACACGGACGTCTGGGTCTCGATGGGCAAGGAGGCCGAGCAGGCCCGGCGGCTGCAGGAGTTCCAGGGTTACCAGATCAACGCCGCCCTGCTCCGCGAGGCCCGCCCCGATGCGCTGGTCATGCACTGCCTGCCGGCCTACCGGGGCAAGGAGATTGACGAGGCCACCTTCGAAGCCCACGCCGGGACCATTTTCCGGCAGGCCGAGAACCGGCTGCACACCCAGAAGGCCATCCTCCACTGGCTGGTGAGCTGAAGCCCGCGCAGACTTGCCCGGGGCGACGCCCTGCCGCACGCTCGGGCCATGCCCACCGCCCTGGCCATCGCCGCGCATCCGGACGACATCGAGTTCCTCATGGCCGGCACACTGCTGCTGTTGCGGCAGGCCGGCTGGGACACGCATTACCTGAACCTGGCCACGGGCAACTGCGGCAGCCTCGTCCATTCCGCCGCCGCCACGCGCCGCCTCCGCCGCGCCGAGGCGCGGGCCGCCGCCCGCGTCCTGGACGCCCGCTGGCACCCGCCCTTGGTGGACGACGCCGAGATTTTTTACGCCGACCGCCTCCTGCGGCAGGTGGCGGCGGTGGTGCGCGAAGTCCGGCCCGCGGTGCTGCTGACGCATTCCCCCGAGGACTACATGGAAGACCACATGAACACCGCCCGGCTGGCGGTCACGGCGGCGTTTGTGCGCGGCATGCCCAACTACCGCACCCGACCGCCCCGGCCGGCAATGGCCGGGGACTGCACCGTGTACCACGCCCTGCCGCACGGGTTGCGCGACGGGCTGGGGCGACGAATCGCCGCCGGCCTGTACGTGGACACCACGGCGGTTCAGGACCGCAAGCGCGAAGCCCTGGCCTGCCACCGCAGCCAGAAGGACTGGCTCGATGCCACCCAGGGCATGGATTCCTACCTCGAGGCCATGGACGCGATGGCGCGCGAGGTCGGACGCCGTTCCGGCCGCTTCCGGTTTGCCGAGGGCTGGCGAAGGCATTCGCACCTGGGCTTCTGCGCCCCGGAGGCGGACCCGCTGCGGGAAGTGTTGGGCGCGCGGTGCCGGGTCAACCGCGCCTACCGGCGCGCGCTGGACCAGCCCCGCTGACCGTCGGCCCGGGCGCGGCCCCGTTTTTCCACTGGCGGGGCGGCGGAGGTTGCCGCACTTTATCCGACAAGCATGAACGAGTTGCAGCAGGTCGAAGAACTGGTCGCCCGGGCCGCCCGGCGACGGCGCTGGTTGCGGGCCTGGCAGGGGCTCTGGCAGGGGCTGCTGGCCGGCGGAGTGGTCTGGCTGCTGGGGCTGGGGTTGTTCAAGGTCTTGCCGCTGCCCGAGGTCACGCTGGTCTGGGCGGGACTGACCGGGGTTTTGTGCGTGCTGGGCGGGGGCCTGCTCGGCTTCGGCCGCCGGGTCGGGCTGCTGCCCACGGCGCAATGGTTGGACGAACGCCTGCAGCTCAAGGAACGGCTCAGCACGGCCCTCGAACTGGCCCGCGACCCCCGGCCGGCCGAATGGCGCGCGCTGGTGGCCCGGGACGCGGCCGCGCACGCCGGAGGGTTGAACCTGCGGACGCTGCTGCCCTGGCAGGTGCCGCACACCGGCCGGTGGGTGCTACTGGTTCTGGCGCTGACCGCCGGGTTGGGCTTCGTGCCGGAATACCGCTCGGTGGCCCACCTGCAAAAGCAGCGCGAACGGGAGGTGGTGCGCGACGTGGGGCGCAACCTGGCCGCCGTGTCGCGGCGCACCTTGGAGAAGCGCCCCAACGCCCTCGAGTCCACCCGCCAAACCGTGGAAGCCGTGGCCGAGTTGGGCCAGCGCCTGGACAAACGTCCGGCCACGCGCGACCAGGCTTTGCAGGAGGTGGCCAAACTGACCGAAAAGGCCCGCCAGGAGGTCCGTGAACTGGCGCAAAACCCCGCCTTGCGCGCCCTGGAGCGCGCCGCCCGGTCCGGCTCGCAAAACACCCCGGCCAGCGCGGAGCAACTGCACCGGCAGATGGAGGCGCTCCAACAGGCCCTCGGGGGGCGGGAGCCGCAACCCGACGCGCTGGACCAGTTGCAGCGCGAACTCCAGAAAGCGCAGCAGGCCGCGGCCGGTCTGCCAGGGCGGGAATCGGACGCCGCCCGGGAGGCGCGCGAGCAACTGGCGCGCTCCTTGTCCCAAATGGCCCGCCAGGCCGCGGCGTTGGGCGCGGCCCTGCCCAACCTGGAGGAGGCCATCGCCGCCCTCCAGGCCGGACAGATTGACAAGATGCTCAAGGACCTCCAGATCGCCGAGAAGGACCTCGAGCAGCTCCGGCAGATGGCGCAGGCCCTCCAGCAGTTGCAGCAGCAGGCGGCCCAAACCGGCAAGGACCTGCCCGAGCAGCTTGAAAAAGGCCAGGGCGACGCGGCCCTGCAGCGCCTGGCCCAAATGATCAACCAGCTCAAGGCTGGCAACCTCTCTCCGCAGGACCTGGAGGCGATGCGCCGGGAAGTTGAACGCGCCATCAAGCCCGGCGAACAGTACGGCAAGGTGGGCGAATTCTTGAAACAGGCCGCCCGCCAAATGCAGCAAGGGGACCGGCCCGGAGCCGCGCAATCGCTGGCCGACGCGGCCCGCGAAATCGAAAACCTCATGCAGCAACTGGCCGACGCCCAGGACCTCAAGGCCACCCTCGACGCCCTCAAGCGCGCCCAACTCTGCATCGGCAACGGCCAGTGCTGGGCCCGGGGGCGGGGTTTGGGCCAGCCCCGGGCCGGTCAGGGGGGCAAGCCCGGGCGCGGTGTGGGCACGTGGGCGGACGAGGACAACTGGTTGGACGAGGTGCCGGACACCGGGTTGTGGGACAACAGCGGTATCGAGCGCCCGGACCAGGCCCCGCGGGGGATCACCGAGCGCGAAGCCGAGTTGTCCGAAAACCTGGCCCCGACCCGCGTGCGGGGGCAGCTCAACCCGGGCGGGCCGATGCCGAGCATCACGCTCAAGGGCGTGAGTCTCAAGGGCCAAAGCACCGTGGCCCTGGGCGAGGCCCTCACCGCCGCCCAGAGCGAGGCGCAGGCCGCGGTCAGTCAGGACCAGATTCCTCGCGCCTACCAGGGCGCGGTCAAAAGCTACTTCGACGACCTGAAGTGACCCGCAAACCGCAAGGTGGAAAGGCCGGAAGGGGCGTTGTTGCCCATGCTGAGTGGCCCGGGGTAATCAGGGACCCGCTCCGGGTGATTCCCCCGGTGGCGGGTTTTCCAACTCGTGCACGTTTTCAATTCCAAGACTCATGAGCACCGAAGCGCAAATTCATGCCTTCCGCGAGACCTACGCCGCCCTCCGGGCTGAGATCGGCAAGGTCATCGTCGGCCAGGACGAGATCGTGGACGGCACCCTCACCGCCGTGTTTGCCGGGGGCCATGTCCTGCTCGAGGGTGTGCCCGGGCTGGGCAAGACCCTCCTGGTCCGCACGCTGGGCGAGGTGTTGGACCTGAGCTTCAGCCGCATCCAGTTCACGCCCGACCTGATGCCGGCGGACATCCTGGGCACAAACCTGGTAATGGAAACCCCGGACGGCCGGCGCATGTTCGAGTTCCAGCGCGGCCCGGTGTTCGCGCATCTGATCCTGGCCGACGAGATCAACCGCGCCACGCCCAAGACGCAGTCCGCGCTGCTGGAGGCCATGCAGGAGCGGCAGGTTACCGCCGGGGGCGAACTGCGGCGGCTGCCCGAGCCGTTTTTCGTGCTGGCCACGCAGAACCCGATTGACCAGGAGGGCACCTACCCGTTGCCGGAGGCACAACTGGACCGGTTTTTCTTCAAGCTCCTGGTCGGTTACCCCTCCGCCGGCGAACTGACCGAGGTGCTCAACCGCACCACCGAGTCGCTCCAGCCCCAGGTGACCCGCGTGCTGGGTCGCGACCGGTTGCTCGAGCTGCAACGGCTGGTGCGGCAGGTGCCGGTGGCCTCGCACGTGAAGGATTACGCCGTGCGACTGGTGCTGGCCACCCACCCGAAGACCCCCACGGCCGTGCCGATTGCCACCCAGTTCCTGCGCTTTGGCAGCAGCCCGCGCGGGGCCCAGACCCTGTTGCTCGCGGCGAAGGTGCGGGCGCTGGCCGCCGGCCGGTTCAACGTCAGCTTTGACGACCTCCAGGCCGTGGCGTTGCCGGCGCTGCGGCACCGGCTCATCCTCAACTTCGAGGCCGAGGCCGAGGGGGTGACCACGGACCAGATCCTCACCCAGGTGCTGAAAGAGGTGCCAAAGACCATCGAAACGGTGGTGGCTTGAGCGGCCCGGGTCACCTCGCCGCCGGTTTTTTGACCTCGGCCCCCCATGACTCTTGGAATGTCCGGCAGCCTCCTCAGCCCCGAACTGCTCCGCCGCCTCGAGCAGCTCCAGTTGCTCGCGCAGCGGCGCGCCAAGAGCCACTTGCGCGGCGAGCGCCGCAGCCGCGCCCGCGGGCTCTCGGTCGAGTTTGCCGATCACCGCACCTACGTGCCGGGGGACGACCTCCGCTACCTGGACTGGAATCTCTACGGCCGGTTGGACCGCCTGTTCCTCAAGCTCTACGAGGAGGAACGCGAGTTGCCCGTCCGGATTTTTCTCGATGCCAGCGAGTCCATGACCTTCGGCGAGCCGGTCAAGTTCGATTTCGCCCGGCGCGTGGCCGCGGCGGTGGGGTACGTGG
The DNA here is from genome assembly GCA_937946835.1 of uncultured Verrucomicrobiae bacterium. Classification (GTDB taxonomy): domain Bacteria; phylum Verrucomicrobiota; class Verrucomicrobiia; order Limisphaerales; family J093; genus DSVZ01. The sequence continues at coordinate 35,276 of CALFAV010000011.1, forward strand.
CGTTGTGCGGCTTTGACCGGGTCAGCGTGCTGCCCTTTCCCGAACACGCGAACGAGCTGGCGGCCCGGCGGGGCTTGCGGGCGGTGCGCGGGCGGCGCTCGGCCCTGGCGTTTTTCCAGCACCTGGAGCAACTGACCGCCGGCGGCCCGGCGGATTTCAACGCCGCCCTGCGCCGCGGCGCGCTCGAGGCCCGCCAGCCCGGCGTGGCCGTGGTGGTGAGCGACTTCCTCGATCCCGCCGGTTACGAGGTCGGCCTGGGCGCGCTGGTCGGCCGGGGATTTCAGGTCCATGCGGTGCAGGTGCTCGCCCCGGAGGAACTGGCACCCACCACCTACGGTGACCTGCGGTTGGTGGACTCGGAAACCGGGGCGCACCAGGACGTGACCTTCGGCCGGTACCGGCTGGCGGCCTACCAGCAAACGGTGCGCAATTTCGTGGCGCGGCTGCGGGAGTTCTGCGCGGCGCGCAGGGTGCGCTTTTACCAGGCCGGCTCGGGAGATTCGCTGGACGACCTCCTCCTCAAGCAACTCCGCGCCGGCGCGCTCTGGAGCTGAACGATGAATTTCCTCGCGCCCGCCGCCTTTGCCTTTGCCGCCGCCCTGCCGGTGGTGATCCTGTTTTACCTGCTCAAGCGCAAGCGGGTGCTCAAACTGGTCTCCAGCACCCTGCTCTGGCAGAAGTTCCTGGCCGACACCCAGGCCAGCGCCCCGTTTCAAAAGCTGCGGCACCACTGGCTGCTGGTTTTGCAGCTCCTGCTGTTGTGCCTGGCCATTCTGGCCCTGGCCCGGCCCTACCTCGCCGGCGTCAGCCCGGGCGGCCGCCTGTTGGTGGTCATCCTGGACGCCTCGGCCTCGATGCAAAGCCGCGACGAGGACCCCACCCGCTTCGAGAAGGCCCGCCGCGACGCGCTGGCGCTGGTGGACAGCCTGCGCGACACCGACCAGATGGTCGTCCTCCAGGCCGCGGCCCAGACCGAGGTCAAACAGTCGCCCACCAGCAACAAGGCCGCGCTGCGCCGCGCCCTGCAGGCCTGCGCCGTGACCGATGCGCCCACCCGCCTGCTCGAGGCCTTCAAGCTCGCCCAGCCCCTGGTGCGCGACCGCGCCCAGGCCGAAATCCACCTCTTCAGCGACGGAGCCACGACCAGCCTCGACGAGTTCGAGCACGAGGGCCTTCCCGTGGTGTATCACCGCCTCGGCCGGCGCGCCGACAACCGCGGCCTCGTGTCCCTGGACGTGCGCGCGCACCCGGACGACCCCACCCGCCGCGCGGTCTTCGCCGCGGTCGCCAATGCCGCCTCCAACCCGGCGCCCGCCCGGGTGGAACTGCTCTTCGACGGTCAACTGCTTGAAACCCGCACCCTCGAACTGGGTCCGCGCGAGACCCGCCCCGTGATTTTCACCGTCGCGCAGGACCGTGACGGGGTCTTCACCCTGCGGCTGGCCGGCGAGGATGATTTGCCCGTGGACAACGAGGCTTCGATGGTCAGTCGCCTGCCCCCGCCGGTGAGGGTGTTGCTCGTGACGCGCGGCAACCGCTTTCTGGAAAAGGCCCTCGCCGCCGTGCCCCGCGCGGAGGTGTCCGTCGCCGCCGATTGCACCGACCCGGCCCGCGACTTTGACCTGGTGGTGCTGGACGACGTGGTGCCGACGGTCTGGCCGGAGGTGAATCTGCTGGCCATTCGCTCGACCCGGACCAACTGGCTCGAAATCACCGGCCGGGTCGAAGCGCCGGCGATCGTGGACTGGCGCGGGACCCACCCGTTGCTGCGCTTTGTGGGCTTCGACAACGTGGCCGTGGCCGAGGCCCTGACCGTGAAAACTCCCCCGTGGGCCGTGTCCCTGGTGGAGGCGCGCGAAACCCCGCTGATCCTGGCCGGGGAGTTCGAGCGCCGCCGCGTGGTCTGGCTGGGGTTCGACACCCTGCAAAGCACCTGGCCGTTGCGCGTGTCTTTCCCGATTTTCCTCGCCAACGCGGTCGAGTGGCTCGACCCGGCGACCACCGCGGCCGCCCAACTGCGGGTGCGCGCCGGCGATCCCTTCCGCCTGCCGCTGACCGAGGTGCCCTCCGAAGTCCGCGTGCGCCCGCCCGACGGGGCCGCGCTGACCCTGGCGCTCGAGCCCACCGCGCGCGAACTGGTCTTCGGCAACACCCACCGGTGCGGGGTGTACCGACTGGCACTGGGCACCAACGAACTGGCCTTTGCCGTGAACCTGTTGGACGCGGCCGAAACCGACACCACCCCGCGCGCGGAAATTCGCTTCGGCCGCTACGCCCGCGCCGAAGCCACGACCCTGCGCCCGGCCAACCTGGAATGGTGGCGCTGGCTGGCCGCGGCCGGACTGGCCGTGCTCCTGTTCGAGTGGTGGTTTTACCACAAGCGCACCGCCTGAGCCGCCGGGCGCGAACGAGCATGAAGGCCGGCCTGACCAAAAGTCGGAGTTTCCCGAACTCCCGGGCTTGCCCCTTCCATCCCGGGCGGTCCGGGCGACCCGCCTCATGGCCGCGGGCCGCGGGCACGCTCTTTCCGCCCAAACCGCTCCCGGCCCCGATTGATCCTTAGCCATGCACCCGCGAACCTTCCTTCCGTTGGCGGTGGCCCTTCTCGGGCTGCTGATGCCGGGATGCCGCCGCGATTCCTCCCGGGAAATCGTGGCCTACATCGCCCAGGACCAGGTCTTTGCCGAGCCGTTGCTGGCGGAGTTTACCCGCCAGACCGGCCTCCGGGTCCGCACCGTGTTCGACAGCGAGGCCGTGAAAACGGTCGGGCTGGCCAACCGGCTTCTGGCCGAGCGCTCTCACCCCCGGGCGGACGTGTTTTGGGGCAACGAGGAGCTGCGCACCCGCCAGCTCGCCGCGCAGGGCGTCTGGCGCGAAACCAACGGCTGGGCCGCCTTCGGCCACCGCAGCCGACGCCTGGTCATCAACACCAACTTCGTCCATTGGGACCGTTCCCGGGAGGGCGAGCCTCCATCCGGCCCGCCCACCGGGGCGCGCCCGGACCGGGTCCCGGCACCCCGGCAACTCGCGGATCTGACCAATGCCGTCTGGCGCGGGCGCGTGGCGTTGGCCTACCCGCTTTTCGGCACCACGGCCACGCATTTCCTGGCGCTGCGCCAGCACTGGGGCGAGGCGCGCTGGGAGGCCTGGTGCCGAGCGCTGGCCGCCAACCGCCCCCTCCTCGTGGACGGCAATTCAGTTGTCGCCAAACTCGTCGCCCGCGGCGAGGCCTGGGTGGGACTGACCGACTCGGATGACATCGTGGCGGTGCAACGAGAAGGCGCCCCGGTGGTGGCCCTGCCCCTGACCGAGGAAGCGCTGCTGATCCCCAACACGGTGGCCGTGGTACGCGGCGCGCCGCATCCCGAAGCGGCGGAACGACTCTTCGGCTGGCTGCAACGCCCCGAGGTGGTCGCAAAACTGGTCGCCGCCGGCGCGCTGGAAGGCGCCGGAACCTCGGTGCCCGGCCTGAAAACCCTGGAGCCGGACTGGGCACGGTTGGTGGCGGACATCGGGCCGGGCACCACCCGGCTGAAGGAAATTTTCGTGCGATGATTCCCCGGCCGCGCCGTGCCTGCCCGCCCGCCGCCCGGCCGGGCCGATTCGGCGTCGGCGCGGTGCGCGCGCATCCCGGGCCATGAGCTGGACGCTGCTGGGCAACAGCCTGCTTTTCAGCGGGCTGGCAACGGCGCTGGCGGTGGTGCCGGGCGTGGGCGCCGCGCTGGTGCTCACGGGGCTGGGTGGACCGGCTCGCGCGGTCGGTCTGGTGGTGACGGTGCTGCCGCTGGTGCTGCCGCCGTTTCTGGCCGTGAACGGCTGGCTGGACCTGCTGGGCCGGGCCGGTGCCTGGCGGGGGTGGTTGCCGGTGGACCTGTACTCGCTGCCGGCAGCGGCCGGGGTCATGGCCCTGTTGCTCTGGCCGGTGACCGCGCTGCTGGTGTCCGCCGCCTGGCAAAAACTGGACCCCGCACTGTTCGAGGCCGACCCGCAGGTGCGCGGGTCTTGGTTGCTGCGGCGACTGCTGTTGCCGGCGGCCGCTCCGGCGCTGGCGCCGGCGGTGGTGCTGACCTTCGTGCTGGCACTGAACAACTTTGCCATCCCGGCCATTCTCCAGGTGAAGGTGTTGCCGGTGGAAATTTGGCTGCGGTTCAGCACGCAGTACGACGTGACCGGGGCACTGGTGGCGAGTTTGCCGGTGGTGGTGGCGCCGGTGGCGTTGTTGCTCTGGCTGCGGCGCCGGGACGTGGCCTGGCCGCGCTGGCAACCGCGGCTGCCGGCGGCGTTGTTTCGGCGCTGTTTGGGCGGCGGGTGGTTCGCCCTGGCGGTGGGTCTGGCCGGCCTGGCCGTCGGGTTGGCCCTGGTGCTGCCGCTGGGGCGTTTGGTGAGCGACCCGCGCACCTGGAACCAGCTTGGTCCCGCGCTGGCCGCCGGCCGCGCGGCGGTGGGGGCCTCGGTGTTTTTCTCCGGGGTGGCCGCGGTGTTGGTCGCGGGCCTGGGATGGGGCGTGCGCCGGGTTCCGGGTGGGGAGGTATGCTGGGGATTGTTTCTGGTGCCGGGGGTGTTGCTGGGCCTGGGGTTGATCGGGGTGTTCAACCGGCCCCCGCTGGCGGGGTTTTATCACAATCCCGGCGTGGTGCTGCTGGCGCTGGGGTTGCGGTACCTGGCCCTGGGCCGGCAGGGAGCGCGGCTGGCCGTCGAGGGCGTGGACCGGGATTTGAGTGATGCCGCCCGGTTGGTGGGCGCGCGCGGCTGGCGGTGGTTTCGACTGGTGCTCTGGCCGCAGGCGGCTTCCACGCTGGCGGCGACCGGGTATCTGGTCTATCTGCTGTGCCTCTGGGACGTGGAAACGGTGCTCCTGCTCCAGCCGCCGGGGTGGGAAACGCTGGCGTTGCGTGTGTTCAACCTGCTGCACTACGGTCACAACCCGCAAGTGAATGCGCTGTGTCTGGTCCTGCTGGCACTGGCCGCGCTGCCGCTGGTGGCCTGGGCGGTCGGCCGGGCCTTGTGGCGGCGGTGGCGCGGGCGGCTCCACGCGCGGGCGGCGCTGGGGGTGGTGGGTGCTTTGGCGTTGAGCAGCGGGTGCTCGCCGACGCCCGGCGGGGGCACTCGGCTGGACAGCCGGTTTTTCAGCCAGGTTGAAATCATCGGCGAGCGCGGTCGCGGGCCGGGCCAGTTCAACAAACCCCGGTCGCTGGCCGTGGACCGCGCGGACCATCTGTACGTGGCGGACCTGACCGGCCGGATTCAAAAGTTCGCCCCGGACGGCACGTATCTGCTGGCCTGGCAGATGCCCGAGACCGACCTGGGCAAGGCCAAGGGCCTGGGCGTGGACGCGGAGGGCCGGGTGATCGTGATCGAGCCGCATTACGCGCGCGTGAATCACTTCACCCCGAACGGAGCGCTGGTGCGGCAATGGGGCACGGCCGGGACCAACAGCGGGCAGTTGACCATGCCCCGGGCGGTGGCGGTGAACAGCCGGGGCGAAATCTGGGTCTGCGAGTACACCGCCGCCGACCGCGTGCAGCGCTTCAGCCCGGACGGGGCGCGCGTCCTGGCCTGCATCGGCCGGTGGGGTGCCGGGCCGGGCGAGTTCAATCGTCCGGAAGGGTTGGCCGTGGACGCGGCGGACCGGTTGTACGTGGCGGACTCGTGCAACCACCGCGTGCAGGTGTTCGCGCCGGACGGCACCTTTCTGCGGACTTTCGGCCGCGCGGGCACCGGGCCGGGCGAATTGAGTTACCCCTACGACCTGCGGGTGGACGCGCAGGGACTGGTCTGGGTGTGTGAATTCGGAAACAGCCGCATCCAGGTCTTCGACGCCGAGGGCCGGTCGCTGGAAACCCTCGGCGGCCCGGGCGTGGCACCCGGACGGTTCAGCAACCCGTGGAGCCTGGCGCTGGACTCGCGCGGCAACCTGTATGTGGCCGACGCCGGCAATCACCGCGTGCAAAAGCTGGTCCGCCGTGGCCCGTCGGCCCGGGGTGCCGCGTCGGTGCGCCCGGGTGCGCCCGCCCACGCCGGGGGCGAGGTCGCGGAGCAACTGCGCCGGGTCGCGCTTTGAGCCATGCCGTTTCAGTTCACCCATCCCGTCTGGCTCTGGCTGCTTGTACCGGTGGTCGGCTGGGTGGTGCTGTGGTGGGGGCGTTCCGACGTGCAGGTGGAGCCGTGGCGCCGGGGGCTGGCCCTGGGGGTGCGTCTGCTGGTGGCGGTGGCGCTGGTGCTGGCCCTGGCCGGGTTGCAGTGGCGCAAGCCGCTGGAGGGCCTGAACGTTTATTTCCTGCTCGATCGCTCGGACAGCGTGCCCGAGGCCCAGCAACAACGTGCCCTCGAGTACGTCAACGAGGTCGCCCGCGCGAAAAAGCCGGTGGACCGCGGCGGGGTCATCGTCTTTGGCAACGGCGCGGCCATCGAGTTCACCCCCAACCCCCGCGTGGAGGTGCAGAAAACTCACGCCGTCATCGGCACCGAGCGCACGGACATCGCCAGCGCCATCCGGCTGGGCACGGCGGCGTTTCCCGAGACCGGCCAAAAGCGGCTGGTGCTGCTCTCCGACGGGAACGAAAACGTGGGCGACGCCCTTGCCGCCGTGGCCGCCGCCCGCGCGCTGGGGGTGACCGTGGACACGGTGCCGCTGGGGGCGGTGCGCCGGGGCGATGTGTCCGTGCAGAAGGTGGGCGTCCCCGCAAAACTCAAGGTGGGCCAGACCTTCGACGTGGGGCTGTTCATCCTGGCCGACACCAACCGCGCCGCCACCCTGCGGTTGTACCAGAACGACCGTTACCTGGGCGAGCAGTCGGTCGAGCTGGCCCCGGGCAAAAACCTTTTCACCTTCCCCCAGACCCTGACCGAGCCGGGCTTTTACAGCTACGAAGTGCAGGTGGATGTGCCCGGAGACGCCGTGCCGCAGAACAACCGCGCCGGCAACTTCGCCAGTGTCCGCGGCGAACCGCGCGTCCTGGTGGTGTCCTCCGACCCCGCGGCGGACGAGCCCCTGGCCGGCGCGCTCCGCTCCGCGAAGCTCGAGGTGCGCCTGAGCGACCTGAGCGGCTTTCCCGCCACCCTGGCCGAGATGCAGAGCTACGACGCGATCTTCCTCTGCAACGTGGCCGCCGGCGACCTGGGGGAGAGGCTCTTGAGCCTGCTGGAAAGCGCGGTGCGCGACTTCGGCGTGGGATTGGTCTGCGTGGGCGGCGACCAGACCTACGCCGCCGGTGGCTACCGCGGCACCCCGCTGGAGACCACGCTGCCGGTGGACATGGAGCTGAGCAGCAAGAAGGTCCTGCCCAGCGGCGCGGTGGTGCTGATCATGCACGGCATGGAGTTCAACAACGGCAACCAGGTCGCCCGCGAATGCGCCCTCGGGGTGCTGGACGCCCTCGGCCCGCAGGACGAGATGGGCGTGGTGCTCTGGGACGGCTCGGAGCGCTGGCTCTTCCCGCTCAGCAAGGTGGGCGACCGCAAGGAAAAGGGCCGGCTCATCGCCGGCATGAACCAGGGCGACCTGCCCACCTTCCAGGGCGTGATGGAACGGGCCTACAACGACCCGAACAATCCCAACCTCAAGCAGTCCACCGCCAACCTCAAGCACATCATCGTGTTCAGCGACGGCGACCCGGCCCCGCCCAGCGACGCCCTGATGCAGGCCATTGTGAACGACCGGATCACCGTCAGCACCGTGCTCATCGCCGGCCACGCCGGCCCGGAGACCATGATCCGCATCGCCGACCAGGGCCGCGGGCGGTTTTACGACGTGCGCGACCCCGCGCAACTGCCGCAGATTTTTCTCAAGGAGGCGATGGTCATCCTCAAGTCGGCCATCTTCGAGGAGCCGTTCCAACCCGTGCTGGCCGCGGGCAGCGAACCGGTGCGGGGCTTTGGCGCCGGCGAGTTTCCCACCCTGCGCGGCTACGTGGCCACGACCCCCAAGCCGCGCGCCGAGGTGCCGCTGGTCTCGGACAAGGGCGACCCGGTGCTGGCGCACTGGCAGTTCGGGTTGGGACGGGCGGTGGCGTTCACCTCGGACGCCCGGGCCAAGTGGGCGCGGGACTGGTTGGCCTGGCCCCGGTACCGGCAGTTTTGGACCCAGGTGGCGCAGTGGGCCCTGCGGCGCGTGGACACGGCGGATTTCAACGCCGAGGTGACCGTGGACAAGGGTGAGGGCGTGCTCAGCGTCGAGGCCCTGGACCCGCAGGGCAACTACCGCAACTTCCTGAACCTCTCCGCCGTGGTTGTCAGCCCGAAGGGCGAGCGGCAATCCGTGCGGCTGGAGCAAACCGGCCCCGGCCGGTACGAGGCACGGTTCCCCACGCACGAAGTGGGCACCTACCTCATCAACCTGGTCGAGACCGAGGGCGGGCAGGTGCGCGCCACCCAGGCCGTGGGGGCCAGCGTGAACTACTCGCCCGAGTTTGCCGACGCCGAACCCAACCTGAGCCTGCTGCGCCGCCTCGCCGAACTGGGCGGGGGCAAACTGCTGCCGCCGCCGGGGGGAATGCCCCCGGGCGCGGACAACCCCTTTTTGCGGGACCGGGTGAAGACCTTCCAGCCGCGCGACCTGTGGGAATGGCTGATTCGGTTCGCCATCGTCCTGTTCGTGGCGGACGTGGGGGTGCGGCGCATCTACATTGACCGGGCGGAGTGGCTCAAAGCCACCGAGAACCTGCGGCGCCTGCTGTTTTTCTGGCGCCGGCCCGGGGCGATGCCCGCCCCGGACGAGTCGCTCAATGCCCTGCTGGCCCGCCGCAGCCAGGTGCGCGCTCAGCGCACGGGAGCCGGCACGCCCAAACCCGAGCTGTTTCAACCCGCCCGGCCCACGCCCGCTTCCGGTCCCGCGGGCCCGGGCGCGGCCGCGCCCTCCCCGCCCACGGCGCCCGCCCCCGCGGCCAAGACCGCGCCGCCGGACCGGACCGCCGTCACCTCGCGCCTGTTGGAAGCCAAGCGCCGGGCGGCGAAAAAGCTGGACCAATCCTGAGCCATGAAATCCGCCAGTCGTTTCGCCCTGGTGCTGGTGACCGCCCCGGACCTGAAGAGCGCCCGCGCCCTGGCCCGGGCGGCGCTGGAGGCGCGTCTGATCGCCTGCGCCAACCTGGTGCCGCGCGTCGAGAGCCACTATTGGTGGCAGGGGAAAATCGAACGCGGCGCCGAGGTCCTGCTGGTGCTCAAAACCACCCGCGCCCGGCTGGCCGCGCTGGAGAAACTGGTGCTGGCCCGGCACCCGTACGACACCCCGGAGTTTCTGGTGGTGCCGTTGCACGCCGGCACCGCGCGTTATCTGGCCTGGCTGGCGGCGAGCGTTTGAGGCTGGCCGGCGGCCCGGGGCCGGTTAGACTGCCGGCCATGCAGTCTTACCCTGGTTTTCGCCGTTTCCTCCGCCGCCGGTTGCCGAACAGCCGAGCGCTCCTCGGATTTGCGGCGGCGTTTCTGGCCGCCGGTGTCGCGCGTTCCGCCGAGGCTCACATTGGCGTGGGCGCCCAGCCGCCGCCGGGGGCCGAGGTGTTGTTTGACGGCACCCGGCGGATACTCGACGAGAAGTGGACATACTGGGAGGGTCCGCGCTTTGCCTCGGCTCTGCCCATCAAGTGGCGGATCGTGCCCGACCCGGTGGACCCGGGCACGGTGTTGATGAGCGACGACCCCGCGGCCGCCGGCGGCAAGTACGGCGCGGCGGACATTGTGACCAAGAAGGCCTACCGCGATTTCCGGCTGCACGTCGAGTTTCTCGTGCCCGAGCCGGGCGGCAACAGCGGGGTGTACCTGCAAAACCGGTACGAGATTCAGATTCTCGACGGCGACCAGACCCGGCACGGCATGGGCGCGTTCATCAACGAAACCGACTCGCCCTACCACGCCTACCGCGGTACCGGGAAATGGAACGCCTACGACGTGCAGTTTCGCGCGGCCCGCTTCCGGGACGGCCGGCGGATCGAGCCGGCCCGGGCCACGCTGTATTTCAACGGCCTGAAGGTGCACACCAACGTACCCATCCAGCAGGTCTGGGGCGGGCCCAACTCGGGTCTGGACGGGGGCAACGACGGCGGCCGCGGTATCACCGACACCCCGGGCGGCCTCAAGTTGCAGGCCGAAGGGCACGGGGTGCTGTTCCGGAACATCTGGATTCAGGAGCTGAACCTGCCGGAGCCAAACACGGATTTTTAAGCCCACCCCGTCGGGTGCGGAAGACCCGGTGGGGTCGAAATCGGAGCCACTCCCCGGAAGGGGTGGTTCGGCGGCGCCCGCCGGGGCAGCGGCTCAGAGGAGATTGGCGGCCAGTTCGGCCAGTTCGGAACGTTCGCCCTTTTGGAGCTCGACGTGCGCGGCCAGGGGCTGGCCCCGGAACCGGCTCACCAGGTAGTTGAAACCGTTGGAAGTGGAGTCCACGTAGGGGTTGTCAATCTGGTAGGGGTCGCCGGTGAAGACGATCTTGGTGCCGTGGCCGACGCGGGTGACGATGGTTTTGACCTCGAGGGGGGTGAGGTTTTGGGCCTCGTCAATGATCATGAACTGGTGGGCAATGCTGCGGCCGCGGATGTAGCTGAGGGCCTCGACCACGATGGCCCCCGAGCGCAGCAGGTCGCCGGTGCGGCGGGACTCGTTGCCCATGTTCAGGTCGGCGAGCAGTTCGAGCGCATCGTGAATGGGCTGCATCCAGGGGTTGAGTTTTTCCTCGAGGGTGCCGGGCAGGAACCCCAGTTCGCGGCCCACGGACACGGTGGGCCGCGCCACGACCACGCGGCGGTATTCGCGGTCCACCAGGGTGCGTTTGAGTCCGGCGGCCATGGCCAGGAGGGTTTTGCCGGTACCGGCCTTGCCCATGAGGGTGACGAGCTTGATTCGGTCGTCGAGCAGGGCGTCGAAGGCGAAATGTTGTTCGCGGTTGCGCGGCTTGATTCCCCAGACGCCGTCCCGGCAATCGAGGAGGGGCAGGAGGCGGGTGCCCGAAGTGTCCACGCGGGCCAGGGCGGCGCGCTTGGGATTGCCCGCCTCGGCCAGCGTGCAGTAGCTGTTCGGTCCGGCCGGGGTGTCCAGTCCCAGTTCGCCGTGGGCGCGGAAGGCGAGCAGTTTTTCCGACGGCACCTCGAGGGTGAAGGTGCCCGAGTAAAGGTCGCTCAGGGCGATGCGCCCGGTTTCGTAGTCCTCGGCGACCAGGCCCAGGGCATCGGCCCGGATGCGCAGGTTGATGTCCTTGGTGACCAGGATGGTCGGGACGCCGGGGTGCTGTTTGCGGAGGTGCAGGGCGGTGGCGATGATGCGACTGTCGGCGGAAGTGTGCCCATTGGCGCCGGGCCGCCCGTTTTTGGCGCGGGGCAGGAAGACAATGCGGAGCCGGCCGCCGTTGGGCAGGTCCACGCCCTCGTTGAGCCGGCCGCCGCCGCGCAGGGCATCCAACTGGCGGGAGACGCTGCGGGCGTTTTGGCCCAACTCGGAGGGTTCGCGTTTGAACCGGTCAATCTCCTCGATGACCTCGATGGGCAGGAGCACCTGGTTGTCCTGGAAACTCAGGAGCGCGTTGGGGTCGTGGAGCAGGACGTTCGTGTCGAGAACGTAGTTCTTCTTCACGCGACAGGCTTGTGGAGGGTGCTCATTCGGGCGTACCAGTCCCGCAACTGCTTGTGGCGGGCGGGCAACTGATGACTGCCGCTGAACAGGAAATTGCCCAACATCCCGTACAGGTCAAAATCCACGAACAGCGGGGACGCGCCGAGCAAAAACGGCCGGCCGGTGAGCATCAATTCGCAGGGCAGAAGGCGGTGTTCCAGTTCGGCCAGCAATTCCTCCTCCTGCCGCCGCCATTGGTCGAGGCACCCGCGGCCGAACTTGCGCTCCTTGAACCGGATAAAGGGCAACCAGTGGGCGCGGGGCAACCATTCCCGGTAACGGGCGTCGTTGAGCCGGAACCCCACGTCCTCGATCTGGTGCTCGAAGTACCGCCACAAGACCGCCTGCACCCCGGACCACTCACGTGGAAACAGATTCAGGCCGAATTTCAGGTCCAGGTACTTGGCGATGACCTGCGAATCCTCGTCGGTTTCAAAGATCACCGTTCGCCCGTCCCGGATGATGGGGACCTGGTAATACCGCTGGCGGGTTAAGCGCCAGATCACGGCGCGGTCGTCGGCCACGGTCAAATTGTGGACCTTGAACCGCACCCCGGCATATTCGAGCAGGCGCCGTTGGACGATGCAAAACGGACTGTGGGGAAGTTGGAACAGCTCGATCATGTGCGTGGCCCACCGCAGGCTGCCACCGCCCGCCAAGACCTTTTCCCAAGTCGGCGTGGCCCGTTCCGCGGACGCGCGCATTCCGGCGTCAACAGCACGATGGACCTTATGCGCGGCGCCGGTGCCTCTGACAAGCCCTTTTGCGCGGAGCACCCCGACCGGCGGCCGGAATTCCCCGGACTCGGCCCCGGGCTGAATCAGCGGGGGCAAGCGGGACAGGACCTCTTTACGGCTGAGGGAACTCCGAAATCAAACCGGTCTTGCCTTCGGGGAATGGCACAGGGGGAATGGTGGTGGGAGAAGGATTCGAACCTTCGTAGGGCGTTAGCCCGACAGATTTACAGTCTGTTCCGATTGACCACTCCGGCATCCCACCACCTTGGGGAAAACTCCGGCGAAAACCGCAGTGCGCTCAAGGCCGGTCAGGCCTTCCATCCCGCTTCGCGGGGAGCACCCCTGCAGTATGCGGTGAACCCGGGTCCAAGCAAGCGCAATTGCACAAGCTGAGCGCCGAGCCGTGTTGGCTGGGAGGTACCCGGTTCACAGACCCCGGCCCAAACGATTGCTGGAACCGCAGGTGGGCGCGTCGAAGTCAACCAGCGTACGCAGCCGTCACCACAACTAATTTTGCCGGGCCGGATCTTGCTCCACAATGGATTGTAGAAAACCTGTTTTTCGCATTGTCTGGGGGCTCGGGTTTGGCTAGGATTCAGGCAACCGGGAAAGGCGCTCTCGGCTTGAGCAATAAATGGCTGACGGCCAGGGAGTTGTCCCGGTTCGAGTGATGGCAGAACCGAACCTGACGCTGGAAAAATACGACGCTTCCAAAATTGACAAACTGGAAGGTCTGGAAGCGGTCCGAAAACGCCCGGGCATGTACATTGGTGACCCTGATGAGCGGGGCTTGCACCACTGTGTCTTCGAGGTGCTGGACAACTCGATTGACGAGCACCTGGCCGGCTTTTGCAAGCGCATCGAGGTTACCCTCCACGTGGACGGGTCGTGCTCGATTCGGGATGACGGCCGGGGCATCCCGGTGGACATGCATCCCAAGTGGAAAATGCCGGCCGTGGAACTGGTCCTGACCAATCTGCACGCCGGGGGCAAATTCGGTCAGGGGGCTTACAAGTACTCGGGCGGCCTGCACGGGGTGGGGGCCAAGTGCGTCAACGCCCTGTCCGAGTGGTTCAAGGTCGAGGTCTCCCGCGACGGGCTGGTGTATTTCATGGAATTCGCCCGCGGGGTAACCACCCGCAAACTCGAGGTCATTGGCAAGTCGCGCCACACCGGGACGTTGATCACGTTCAAGCCGGACCCGGAAATCTTCACCCTGACCACCGAATTCAAGTTTGAGACGCTGGCCACGCGGCTGCGTGAACTGGCCTTTTTGAATCCCGGCCTGGAGATTCTCCTGACCGACGAACGCTCCGAAAAGACCGAGCGGTTTTATTACCGGGACGGCATCGAGGAATTCGTGCGCCAGTTGGGCAAGACCAAGCAGGTGCTCCATCCCAAACCCATCTGCCTGTCCGGCAAACGCACGGTGAAGGTGGAAAACCGCGACGAAGACGTGTTCGTGGACTGTGTCCTGCAGTACACCGATGCCTACAACGACCAGATTCTCTGCTTCGCCAACTCGATTTCCAATCCCGACGGGGGCACGCACCTGACCGGCTTTCGCACCGCCCTGACCCGCGCGGTCAACCAGTACGCGCGGCAAAACAACCTCCTCAAGGACAAAGACCCGGCCATCACCGGCGATGACGCGCGCGAGGGCCTGATCTGTGTGTTGAGCGTCAAGTTGCCCAATCCCCGGTTCGAGTCCCAGACCAAGGTCAAACTGGTCAACACCGAGATGGACGGCATCGTCGCCTCGATCGTGTACGACGGGCTGATGACCTACTTCGACGCCAACCCCTCCGTGGCCCGCCGCATCGTGGAAAAAAGCCTCCTGGCGGCGCGCGCGCGCGAGGCCGCCCGCAAGGCCCGCGAAACCGTGCGCAAGAGCGCCCTCAGCGGTGGCGGCCTGCCCGGCAAGCTGGCGGATTGCTCCGACCGCGACCCCGCCAACACCGAGCTGTACATCGTGGAGGGCGATTCGGCCGGCGGCTCGGCCAAACAGGGGCGTGACCGCCGCTACCAAGCCATCCTGCCCATCCGCGGCAAGCTCATCAACGTGGAGAAGGCCCGCTTGGACAAGGTGCTGCAAAACTCCGAAATCCGCACCATGATCACCGCGGTGGGCACCGGCATCGGGGACGGCGAAGCCGAGGGGTCCTTCGACCTCACCAAACTCCGCTACCACAAGATCATCATCATGACCGATGCCGACGTGGACGGCTCGCACATCCGCACCCTGCTGCTGACCTTCTTCTACCGCCAGATGCCCGAGTTGATCAAACGCGGCTTCGTGTACATCGCCCAGCCGCCCCTGTACCAGATCACCCGCAAGAAGCGCGTGGAGTACGTCGAGGACGACGCCGCCCTGAACCGGATTTTGATCCAGCTCGGCGTCGAGGAAGTGCGGTTGCGCCACCTGGCCGACGGCCGCGAATTCACCCAGAAACAACTGGCCGAAATCCTGGAGCTGCTCGTGGCCCTGGACAAATACGCCCGCGCCCTGCGCCGCCACGGCGGCGACTTCGCCGACTACCTGGAGCACCGCGATCCGCAAACCCACGGCCTCCCGCGGCACCTGGTCAAGGTGCGGGAGGGCAACGACGAGCAGGTTTTTTACTTCCATGACGAGGCGGCCCTGCGCCAGTTCGGCGAAGCCAATCCGGACCTGGGCCTCTTTGGCGGCGAGGAGTCGGAAAACGGCTCCGACAAACCGGCCGAGCGCCGCAATGGCAACGGCCCGCTCACCCGCCGCGCGCGGCATGTGGAAATTCACGAAAGCAAGGCGATCGAGGACCTGCTACGCAAACTCGAGCGCAAGGGCCTCAACGTCGAGCATTACGCCGCCCAGGACCAGCCGCTCTTCGAGCTGGTGGAGGGCCTGGGCGACGAGGCGCGCGTCACCCCGTTGTTTGCCATCCCCGAAATCCTCCAGCGCATCCAGGAGGTCGGCAAACGCGGCCTGGAGATCAAGCGCTTCAAGGGGCTGGGCGAGATGAACCCGGACCAGTTGTTCGAAACCACCATGAATCCGGCCAAGCGCAAGCTCCTGCGGGTGGAGCTGACCGACGCCGTCGAAGCCGAACGCATGTTCACCACCCTGATGGGCGACGAGGTCGAGCCACGCCGCCAGTTCATCGAGGACAACGCGCTCAACGTGCGCAATCTGGATGTTTGAAAAAGACGCTTGACGAGTGTGACCACCTGTGACTACATTGGGGCCGTGAAGAAGAAAACTCGGTTCAAATATCCACCGCCCATGTCGCCGACCCTGGAATTGAAGGAAGCCGTGATGGTCCCGGGAATCGGGCTCACCGTGCCCGTGCGGGCCGCCAAGGCCAAGCTCTCGGCGTTGCTCGAGTTGGTCGCGGCCGGCCGCGAGATCACCATCACCAGCGACGGCAAGCCCAAGGCCGTGCTGACGCCGGTCGCCGCCCGCCAGGGGCGGAAGGTGTTCTCCGGGACGATGGACACGCTGCGCCAACTGCCTCTGCAGACGGAAGGGCCGTTCGCCGAGGAAATCATCCGCGCGGACCGTGACGGCCGTGGTTGGTGAGGGCCGATGTACCTGGATTCCTGCGTCCTCGTCAAACTCGTCAGCCACGAGCCGGACAGTGAGGCTTTCGACCGGCTGGTGCGCGGCCATCCGGTGACCACCTCGGAACTCGCGGTGGCGGAAGTGCGATCCGCCCTGCTCGCCAAAGAGCGGACAGGGCGGATTTCCCGCGCCGCGCGGGTGGCCGGCTGGCGGTTGTTCCAGGAGCGCGTCTTGGAAGGCGAGTTCGTTCTGCTCCCCCTCAATCGTGGGGTGATTGAGCGGGCGGGCGGTCTCATCGAACAGTGTCATCCGCAAGTCCCGCTCCGCACCTTGGACGCCATCCACGTCGCGACCGCCGAGCTGCACGGCGGCGAAGCCATGTGCTCCAGCGACCGGCGCGTGCGGGACGCCTGCGCCTTGCTGGGCCTGGCGCTGGTGCCGAACCCTGCTGACACTTGACCAACTCCCTCATGGCCGCTTCTCCCGCCTCCCCGAACGACGGCTCCACCTCGCCCCGCGGCGAGGCCCTCCCCGTCGCCAACACCCCCCTGTTTGCCGCCGGCGAAAAAATCGAGCGCATCAACGTCGCGGACGAGATTCGCAACTCGTTCCTTGACTACTCGATGTCCGTGATCATCGCCCGGGCGTTGCCCGACGTGCGCGACGGCCTCAAGCCCTCCCAGCGCCGGCTGCTCTACGCGATGTATCACGACCTGAACCTCCTGCCCCAGCGCAAGCACCTCAAATGCGCGCGCATCGTGGGCGAGACGATGGGCAAATACCACCCGCACGGCGACCAGGCCATCTACCCCACCCTGGTGCACATGGCCCAACCCTGGTCCATGCGCGAGCCGTTGGTGGACGGCCAGGGCAACTTCGGCTCCGTCGAGGACGACCCGCCCGCGGCCATGCGCTACACCGAGGCCCGGCTCACCCCCCTGGGCGCGGTGCTCATGCAGGACCTTGAGCAGGAGACCGTGGACTTCGTGCCCACCTATGACGAGGAGCACACCGAGCCGGTGGTCCTGCCGGCGGCCTTTCCCAACCTCCTGGTCAACGGCGGCACCGGCATCGCCGTGGGCATGGCCACCAACATGGCCCCGCACAACCTGGGTGAGGTGGTGGACGCCATCTGTGCCCAGATTGACCACCCGGACATCTCCATCCCGGAGTTGATGCGCCACCTCAAGGGACCGGACTTTCCCACCGGCGGCGTGGTGTGCGGGCTCGAGGGCATTCGCGACTACTTCACCACCGGGCGCGGCTCGCTCAAGCTGCGCGGCGTGGTCGGGGTCGAGACCCTCAAGGGCGGCCGCGAGCAGATCGTCATCACCCAGATCCCCTTCAATGTGAACCGCGCCGAACTGGTCAGCCGCATCGCCGCGCTGGTCAACGAGGGCGAGATCAAGGAGTTCAAGGACATTACCGCCGTCCGGGACGAGTCGGATGAAAACACCCGCGTGGTCATTGAAATCCGCCGCGACGCCGTGGCGCGGGTCATCATCAACAACCTGTTCAAACACACCGCGCTCGAGACCACCTTTGCCGTCAACGCCCTGGCCATTGACCACGGCCGGCCCAAGACGCTCAACCTCAAGGAGCTGATCAACTGCTACATCGAGCACCGCCGCGAGGTCGTGCTCCGGCGCACGCGTTTCCAGTTGCGCAAGGCCGAGGAGCGCGCGGAAATCCTCGAGGGCTTCCTGGCCGCGCTCGCCAACCTGGACGAGGTCATCCGCATCATCCGCGGCTCCCGTCACCGCGAAGAGGCCCGGGTCAAGCTGCTGGCCTTCGAGTGGACCCGCGCGCTGGTTGAAAGCTGGGGCCTCCTCATCCGCGACGAGGCCCGGCTGGTGCGGGGCCGCTACGCCCTGACCGAGCGCCAGGTGGACGCCATCCTCGAACTGCGCCTGTACCAGTTGACCGCGCTCGAGACCGAGAAAATCCGCGCCGAGTACGCCAAACTCCTCGAGACCATCCGCGACCTGCAGGACATCCTGGCCCGCGAGGCCCGGGTGCTGGGCATCATCAAAGGCGAACTGCAGGCCATCAAGGAACGGTACGCCACGCCCCGCCGCACGCAGATCGTCCCCGACGAGGGCGAGATTGCCATCGAGGACCTCGTGGCCAACGAGCCGGTCATCATCACCCTCACCCACCACAACCTCATCAAGCGCACCAACCTCAGCGCCTACCGCGCCCAGCGCCGCGGCGGCAAGGGCGTGATCGGCATGACCCCGCGCGAGTCTGCCGCCGGCGAGGGCGAACCGGCGGACTTCATCGAGCGGCTGTTCACCGCCAGCACCCACGACTACCTGATGTTCTTCACCAACACCGGCCGCGTGTATGTCGAACGGGTGCTTGAGATTCCCGACATGGGCCGGGCTGCCAAGGGCCGCAGCATTGCCAATCTCCTCGAACTCCAGGCCGGTGAAAAAATTGCCGCCCTCATCCGCATTTCCAGCCAGGCCGGTCCCAACGCGGAAGACCAGACCTGGGAGCAGCCGTTTTTCGTCTTTTTCGCCACCCGGAACGGCACGGTGAAAAAGACCGCGCTGAGCGAGTTCGCCAACGTGCGCCGCGGCGGCATCATTGCCATCGGCGTCGAGCCGGGCGACACGGTCATTGATGCTCAGCTCACCAATGGCCGGCAGGAGGTGGTGCTCATCACCCGCCACGGCATGAGCATCCGCTTCTCCGAGGAAGACGTGCGCCCGATGGGCCGCCCGGCCGTGGGGGTGCGCGGGATCGAACTGGAGGACGGTGATCAGATCGTGGCCCTGGCGGTGGTGGACCCCCAGGCCACGCTCCTGGTCGCCGGGGAGAACGGGCTGGGCAAGCGCACCTCTTACGAGGAGTACCGGCTCCAGAACCGCGGCGGCAAGGGCATCATCACCATGAAAACCACCGAGCGCACCGGCGGGGTGGTGGGCGCGTTGAGCGTGCGCGAGCGGGACGAAATCATGCTCATCACCGCCGGCGGCCAGATGGTGCGCATCCCCGTGGCGGGCATTCGCGAGACCGGCCGCAACACCCAGGGGGTCAAACTCATTGACCTCGAAGCCGGCGACCGCCTCCAGGCCATTGCGCCGGTGATCAGCGAGGAAGGCGAAGGCCCCGGCGAGGTGCCGCTGCTCAACGGCGCGTCCGCCTCCTGAGCGAACGGCTCACGGGTGCAACTCGATCACCGCGTCGAACCGCTGTCCCAGCCGCTGGCCGTCGCGGGTCACATCAAACGCCACCAAGCGCACGCCCGGAGAGGCTTCCCGGGCGGCGTTCAGCCGCACCGTCAGGTGCGAACGGCCCCCGGGCGCGGTTTCCACCTGGAACGAGGTCGGTTCGGCTTTCAGCCCCGCCGGCGTGGCCACGGCGATTTCCAACCGCTGCGGCCGGCGGAGGAAATTCCGCGCGTGCAGGGTCAGTTCAACCGTTTCCCCGGGCCGGACGCGACTCCGGTACGGCTCGGCGCGCACCCAGAAGGGGTCGAAGCCGTAGCGGTAGTCCTCGTCCGCAAGGATCTCGCGGAAGGCGTCGCGCATCGCGTAGGCCCAGCGGCGGTACCGCCCAATGAACCGCGCCGGCCGGTCCATCACGTACGAATGCCCGCCCAGGATCAGGTCCGGCCGCAGCCGGCGCAGGTACTCGGCGGCGTAGATGTAGCCCTCCTCGAGGATGGCGCTGTTGTGGGCCACGACCGCCTCGTGACCGGTTTGTGCCGGGTCGCGCGGGTCGCCGAAGAGATTGTCTCCGGTAAAAGCCACTTTCCGGCCGTCAATTTCCCCGTGCAGGCACAGGGCGAACTCGGTCTGCCCCGGCATCCAGTCCACCGTGAAGCGGTAACCCTCCCACGTGAACGACTCGCCGTCGCGGAACAGCCGGTCAAACCGCACGCCGTCAATCCCCGCGCCGTAGGCCTGGATGGGCGCGGCGTAGTCGAACCGCTCCGGGTGCTCGCACACCGCGGCCATGCGGTCCAGCGCCCACAGTTGCGCGCCCCACTTGGCCCGCAGGTGCGGCGCCTGGAGGAAATGGTCGCCGTGCATGTGCGTCACGACCACCGCGTCCACCTGCTTCAGCCCGGCCCGGGCGCGGAGGCCCTCGAGGGCTTCGTCCAGAAACCGCGGGTCCACCAGGCCGCAATCCACCACCAGCGCGCGGCCGCTCTCGGCCAGGATCAGGTAAAAGTTCGGATGGAAATTCGGGCCGCGGAACTTGTACACGTGCGGCAGCACCTGCCACAGGTGCGGCACGGTGCTCGGCCGCGAGACCGGGTCCTGGACCATGCCCGAGAAGGTGTTGACCGGGTAGCCGCGCACCAGCAGCCGTTCCAGGGCCACCAGGCGGCGTTGAAAGCGCGCCAGTTGCGCGGCCGGGTCGCGAACCGCCGGGCCGTGGGAAGGCAGCAGCAGGCGCGGGCGGTAGCCGGCCACCTGCGCGGCCGAGTTGGCCAGCGCCCAAAGACCCGCGCCGAAGCCGTAGTCCCATTCCGAGTCGAACCACGTGTGCAGCCGCGCGCCGTCCAGCATCAGGTCCCCGGTGAAGGCCAGCCAGCCGGCGTCCTCGCGCAGCAGGTAGGACATGGCCCCCGGGCTGTTGCCGCGGGTATCCACGCACCAGAACTCGCGCCCGCGCCAGGTGAAGGTGTCCATGCCCTGGAAGGTTCGGTCCAGCGGGACGGGTTCGATGGGTGGGCGGACATAACTGGCGCCGTACACCGTGAAGGTGTCGCCCAGGCGCACCTGCATTTTGCGAAACTCGGTGGGGCGCTCGAACAACGCCCGCTCCGCCTCGGGTGCGGCCACCCGCGTGCCGGCCTCGCGCCAGGGGGCGAGCCGGGGGGCACCCTGGCATTGTTCGCGGTGGTGGTGGGTGAAGAGCACCCATTCGACCCGGTGCACCCCGATTTCGCCCAGGTGCTCGAGCACGCGGCCGTCGCCCAGATCAATCAGCAGAGCGGCGTCGCCGTCACGCAGCACGTACACGTGGCAGGTGTCGGTCCAGACAAACAGGTCGGGTCGGCCGCGCGGATCGGGCTGACGGAAGCCGTCGTCGGGCCGGGCAACCGGAAGGGTCAACAAGCCGGTTAGCAGCAGCCAGCTCGCCCGCCGGGTCCGGCCCCTTGGGGCACGTGGCCGGGGAGTTTGGGGGGTCGGCATGGCCGCATTATTGCGAGCGCGGGCGGCCTGCGGGCAAGTCCGGCCACCGGGGCTTGCGGCCCGGGCCGGTCCTGCCCCGCACAACGCCCATCGCGGCGGCTTCAGAACGTGTAGGTGAGCTTGGTCAGGAGACTGCGCTCGGGGCCCTCGCCCGTGTCCACCTCGTTGAACACGACGTACCAGTAGGTGTTGTACTTGAGCTTCCAGCCGTAGATGACGCTGTAGTTGTGGAGGCCGGAGGGGCGGTTTTGGATCGAGGCCTTCACCCACATGTTTTTGCTCAGGTACAGGTCCGCGACCACCCGGTTCAGCCAGACGGTCTCCTCGGTTCCGTCCGGCCGGTCCTCGAGGCGCAGCACCCACTCGTGGCGCAGGGGCAGGCGTTCCCAGAACTTCAGCCGCTTGCCCCAGAGGAACTCGTGGTAGCGGGTGTGCTCGAACTCGCCAATGGCGTAGCCCAGGTTCACCGCCCGGTAGTAGTCCGAGGCCCACAGGTCCACGCCGGTCAGCAGCCGGCGATTGTGGAAGGGGGCGTGGTAATCGTGGTCGTAGCCCAGGCGCAGCCCCAGATCGTTGCGGAGGAGCACGCGCGCCAGGACGCCGTGGTCGTGAACCGAGGTCTCGCCCGCGGCCGTCTGGAACCAGCGCGGGAAGTAACCGAAGTGGAATTCCTTGTACCAGCGGTCGCCGGCGCGCTGCTGGTACTGCACCAGGGCGGACGGGCCGAAGATGTCACGGCGCGGGATGTAGCCCAGCAGGGGATTGTAGCCGGCGGTGATGGCCGTGTAGGCGAGGGTGATGTCCCAGGGGTAGGTGTTGTAGATGACCGCGGCGTCGCCCAGGAACTCCGTACCATCGCGCGCCACGCCCCGGGCCGGGTCCTGCAGGTCTTCCGCGCTCACGGCGCCCTGGAAGCGGACCCGCCAGGCGGGGTTGAGGAAGAAATACCCGTCCACGCTGCCGTTGTAGGCCTGGCCCGCGTCCAGATGCGCGGCGTCGGCGTAGTAGCCCAGGTAGGAGCGCTCGCCCACGTCCTGCATCAACCGGAGCACGGCGGCGTTGCCGCGGAAATGGCCGTCGTGGACGAACTCGCTCTGCACGTCCATGAAATTGAAGCTCCAGCCCGGCAGCAGGCCGCTGAACTTGACCGCGCCGTCCATCTCGGTGATGCGCCGGCTGTAGTACACCCGGTGCGGCATGCGCATCAGTTCCTCCCCCTCGCGGAAGAACAGACGTTTTTCGGGCAGGAACCGCTCGGTGTCGCGCAGCTCGATGGTGTCCTCGTCCGCCTCCACGTGGCCGAAGTCGGGGAACAGCGTCCAGGCCGTGGTCACCGCGGGGGACAGGCGAAAGCCCACGTCCAGGCCGGCGCGCGGCACCACCTCGGTGGTGCCGTTGAAGTCCACCCGCGTGCTCACGTACGGGGTGACCTCCCAGTTCCGGTCAAAGACCGTGTCCGCCAGGTCCAGGCCGGTGAGGTGGCCGAAGTGCCGCGGTTTGTACATGTCCGTGGGGCTGTAGCTCCAGAAGCTGGTCACATCGGTGCGGCGCTGGAGCCGGGTGACGTTGAAACCCCACGTGGCGCCGTCGCGCCGGAAGTAGTTGAAGACCGTGAGCGGGATGCGCATCTCGAAGCTCCAGCGGTCCGCCCCCACGTGGGCGGCGCAGTCCCAGTCCGCCGACCAACCGTAGTTGAAGATGCCGGAGGGCCCCTCGTTGGCATCCGCGCGCGTACCCAGGGGGTTGGTGAAGAAGGCGTACTTGCCCCGGTGGTTGTGCGGCGGGTCCAGGTGAATCTCCACCCAGTCGTCGCCCACAAACACCCGGTCCTCCCGCTGTTCGGTGGCGCGCAGTTGGGAGACGTCGCTCTCCAGGCATTCGACGCCGATGTACAGGTGGGTGCGGGTGTAGGCGACGCGAATGAGGGTTTGGTCCTCGGCCGGCGCGTGCGTGCGGGTGTTGATCAAGCCGGTGGCCACTTCGCACTGTGCCCAGAACGGCTCGTCCAGCCGGCCGTCCACGACCAGCGGGGCGTCCACCTTGAGCGCGCGCAGCCCGGGCACCGGTGCCGCCGGGTCCTGATGGGCCAGCCCGGGGCAGGCCGCCAGCGCCAGAGCCAGCAAAAATGCCCCGGGGAATGCGTGCCGCCGGCGCCCGGGTCCCGGAGCCAGCCGGTCGGTCGGCCGGCTTCCTGCCGGCGACCCTGAGGGACACAACAACTCACCCCAAGCGGAACACTTCGTCATGGGTCGGGCACGCGAAACTCCGACTTCCCTCCGGTCGGCGCTATTCAGGCGCAGTGGCAAAGCGGCAAATGTCAGCCGGCGCCGCGCCGAAAAATCCCGCACCCCCGCCCGCGTAGCCGCCGATGATCCGCGGGTTCCGACCTGCCCAGGGACCTGCCCGCCGGTCGCGGCTCAGGCGGCTGCCTTGGCCGGGGTTCCGGGAGTCGCCGCAGGTGCCTCCAGTTCGAGGTGGGCCCCCAGTTTCGGGCGCTGGCCCTTGTGCCACCAGAGGACGATCGGACTGGCGATCAGGAGGCTGGAGTAAGTGCCGGCCAAGGTGCCGACCAGGAAGGTGAAGGCCAGGTCGTTGATGACGCCCCCGCCGAAGATGAGCAGCGAGAGCGTGGACAGGATGACGGCGCCGCCGGTGATGATGGTGCGACTGAGGGTCTGGTTGAGCGAAAGATCAATCACCTGACGGAAGGTGCCGTGCACGCCCAGCTTCAGGTTCTCCCGGATGCGGTCCATGATCACGATCTTGTCGTTAATCGAGTAGCCGATGATGGTGAGGATGGCGGCCACCATGGTGGCATTGAGCTGCCCGCCGGCCAGGAAGAAGACCGCCAGCGTGAAAAACACGTCGTGCACCAGGGCCAGCACCGAGGCCACGGCAAAGGAGAACTCGTACCGGAAGGCGACGTACACCAGGATGGCAAACAGGGCCAGCAGGCTGGAGATCAGCGCCGAGCGCTGGATTTGGGCGCCCACGGTGGGGCCGACACTGTCCAGGGCCACCACGTCCAGGCCGGCCTGCGGGAAGGCGGCCTTCAGGGCGGCTTCCGCCTTCGGACCGGCTTCGTTGGGCACGGTGATACGCAGGGTTTCGTGGCCCGTGGCCCGGTTTTGCTGGTAGCTGATGGTGGCATCTGCCATGCCCGCCCGGTCCAGCGCGTCCCGCAGGGCATCCACGCCGAGGCGTTCCCGGAAGGTGAGGGTCAGCGAGTCCCCGCCGGCGAAGTCCACGCCCAGGATTTTGCTGCCGCGCACGCCCAGACCGTAGCCCAGACCGACGAGGATGATGACCGCCGAGGCAATGACGGTGGCGCGTCCCCAGTTCATGAACGGGAGAGGCGGGAACTTGATCAGCGGCAGCATGCGCACCCGGGAGATGAGGTTGCGGGCCAGCAGGAAGTCGTAAATCAGGCGCGTCACCAGCAACGCCGTGAACATGTTCACGCAGATGCCGATCGAGAGCGTGACCCCGAAGCCTTTGACGGGGCCGGTGCCGAACTTGTAGAGGATGAGCGCGGCGATGAACGTGGTCAGGTTCGAGTCGAAGATCGTGCCGAAGGCCTTGTCGTAACCGCCGGCGATCACGCCGCGAATGGATTTGCCGGCCGCCATCTCCTCGCGCATGCGCTCGTAGATGAGCACGTTGGCGTCCACCGCCATGCCGATGGTCAGGGCGATGCCGGCGATGCCCGGCATGGTGAGGGTGGCGTCCATGGCGCACATGGTGCCCAACAGGATGAGCACGTTCAGGGCGAGCGCCAGGTTGGCCACCAAACCGGAGGTCAGGTAAAACACCAGCATGAACACGAAGGTGCCCACCGCCGCCACGGCGGAGGCCACCATGCCGCTGCGGATCGAGTCGGCGCCCAGCGAGGGGTCCACGGTGCGCTCTTCCTCGATGCGCACCGGGGTTTCGAGCGGGTTGCGCAGCACGTTGGCCAGGTCAAAGGCCTCGCGCAGATCGAAGTCCCCGCTAATTTCACAGTTGCCGCCCAGGATGGGATGCCGGATGACCGGGGCGGACTGCAGTTCGCCGTCCAGCACGATGGCCAGTTGGCGGCCCACGTTGTTGCGGGTGATCTCGGCGAATTTCTCCGCCCCCGCGGAATTGAAGCGCAGGCTGATGTTGGGCCGGCCGGTCACCGGGTCCGGGTACACCCCCGAGTCCGCCACGTAGGCGCCGGTCAGGCCCAGTTCGGCGGTTTTGCTGACCAGGTAGGTGCGCGGCGGTTCGCTTTCGCGGTCGCGGCGTTTGCGCCGTTTTTCGGTCAGCACCTCGTACCCCGGCTCGATGATGCCCGCGCGGAGCAATTCCTCGCTTTCGGGATGCACCAGGCGAAATTCGAGGAAGGCCACTTTCTGAATGGTCTCGCGGGCCGCCTGCTTGCGGTCCTCGGACATGCCGGGAATCTGGATGAGGATGCGTCCCTCGCCGGCGGGCTGGAGGATGGGCTCGGCCACGCCGAAGGCGTCCACGCGCTTGCGCAACACCTCCATGGCCTGCTCGACCGCGTGTTCCTTGTCGGCGATGGTCTTGAGCCGCTCGGGGTCCAGGCTCACCAGGAAGGCGGTGCCGCCCTGCAGGTCCAGGCCCAATTTGATCTGGCCGGCCGCCTTTTGCTGGAGCCGGTTGAGGATGGCGCGGTTCGGATCGGCGTCCTCCTCGTCGGCCAGGGAGGGGAAGTAGCGGGTCAGGTCGTTGGTCCCGACCGCAGCCAGGAGGTTGAAAAAGGTCTGATTGGAACGTTGCTGCTCCAGTTCACGCGCCCGCTGGACGATGGCTGCGAAGTTCGCGTCGGTGAACTCCACACGCTTCTCGAAGACGTCAATCAGGTTGCGCGGGGTGGGGGGATACAGCTCGTACAGCGCCCAGGCGACCACGAAGAGCGTGATCAAAAACCTCCAGGTGTTGCGGCTCATGGCGGGAAGGGCGTCAGGACTTGGCGCCGGAATCGTTCGCGGCCTGGGCGCGCTCGTACACGTCGGCCACCGCGCTCTTGAGGACTTCCAGTTTGGACTCCCCGCAGCGCAGGGTGAGGGTCTTGTCCTTGAGCGCCAGCACCTCACCCACCAGCCCGCTGCTGGTCACCACCTTGTCCCGGGGCTTGAGGGCGGCCAGCAGGGCCTGATGCTGTTTTTGTTTCTTCTGCTGGGGCCGGATGAGCATGAAGTAGAAAATCACGAACATCAGCACCAGCGGGCCGGCCAGTTTCAGCAGCTCCGCCTGGGGGTTGACCGGCGCCGGACCGGGGGCGTCGGCGGCCAACAGGGCGGTGGCCAGCAAACCGAGGTTCACAATCGAATCCATGCCGTTAAATCAAGAGCCGTCGAATCTAGGCACCCCCGCCGGTTTGGCAAGCCTGCGCTGGAGGATGCCCCCACGAGCGAGTCCGGGCCACCCGCCCCGCCGGCCACACTGGCGGCCCACCCGGCCCCGGGCTACAAAGGCGCCCACGCGCATGAAACTCGTTTCCTGGAACGTGAACGGCCTGCGCGCGGTCCTGCGCCGGAATTTCCTCGACTACCTCGCCGCCGAGGCGCCGGACGTGCTTTGCCTGCAGGAAACCCGTTGCGGCCCCCACGAGGTCGAGCCGCTCTGGCCCGCCGCCTACCTCACGTACTGGAACTGCGCGGCGAAAAAGGGCTACGCCGGCACGGCCATTTTCACCCGCGTCCGCCCCCGGGTGGTCACCCCGGGTCTCGGCCGGCCCGAACATGACCGGGAAGGGCGCGTGCTGACCGCCGAGTTTGACGACTTTTTCCTGGTCAACGTGTATGTGCCCAATGCTCAGCGCGCACTCACCCGGCTGGCCTACCGCCAGCAGTGGGACCGGGATTTCCTGCGGTTCCTGAAAGGCCTCGAACGCCGCAAGCCGGTGATCTTTTGCGGGGACCTGAACGTGGCGCACACCGAGCTGGACCTGGCCAATCCCCGCGCCAACGTGGGCAACCACGGGTTCACCCCGGAGGAGCGCGCGGGTTTTGCCGCCTTCCTGAAGGCCGGGTTTGTGGACACCTTTCGCGAGTTCGAAAAGGGCGGCGGGCACTACACCTGGTGGAGCCAGATGCCCGGGGTGCGCGCCCGCAACATCGGCTGGCGCATTGACTACTTCCTGATCTCCGCCGCGCTGCGCCCCCGCCTTAAAGCGGCGTTCATCCGTGCCGAGGTGCCCGGCTCGGATCACTGCCCGGTGGGCATCGAGCTGAGCTGAGCGGTCCGTGCCTCCCCCTCCGGCAGGCGGCGGGCCCGATGTCCGAAAGCCCGAAGCCGGGCGGCCGGGCCGTTTCCGCTTCTGACGCAAGCCCGGATCCAGCCCCCCCGCGGAACACGTGGATTGACGCTGGGGAGGCCTGCCGCCCCCCGGACAGCGCGCCAAGCGGGGGGTTGACAGAAATCTCGTGGCCACTAAATTCCGATTTAGCCGAACCTAAAGATGGGCGAAGCGTTACGCACCGAGGCCGTCGAGGATTACCTCAAGGCCATTTACCTGCTCGAAAGCGCCGGCCGCGCCGCCTCGACCGCCGCGCTGGCGGCGCATCTGGAGGTTTCCGCCCCCAGCGTCACCGGCATGTTGAAAAAGCTGGCGTCGCTGAAGCTGGTGCGGCACGTGCCCTATCGGGGGGTCAGTCTCACGATGGCCGGCCGCAAGATCGCCCTCGAGGTCATCCGGCACCATCGCCTGCTGGAGCGCTACCTGGCCGAGGCCCTGGGGTATCCCTGGGAGAAAGTCCACGCCGAGGCCGAGCGGCTCGAACACCACATTTCCGAGGAATTTGAGGACCGCATTGCGGCCTGGCTGGGCCACCCGGTCACCGACCCGCACGGGGACCCCATCCCGGACAAGGACGGCACCCTGCCGCGACAGACCGGTCTGCGCCTGACCGAAGCCGGCGCCGGCGAGGCGGTGGTGATTGAGCGCGTGGCGGCCCAGGACGCGGGCCAGTTGAATTACCTGGGCTCGCTGGGGCTTCGTCCCGAGGCGGCGGTGACCTTCCTGGGCCAGGCGCCCTACGACGGCCCGGTGCATGTGCGCGTGGGCACCACCGAGCATCACGTGGGGGTGAACCTCGCCCGCCAAATCTTTGTCCGTCGCGTGGCGAGCCCGAAGGGAGCTGCCGCATGAAGACCAACCCCCTCGTTTCCACCCTGGTCCTGGGCGGCGTGGGCGACCCCGGCGCCGCGGCCGCCGTGGCTCCCGAGGCGCCCATCCGGGCCATCGCCGACAACTCCTTCCTGGTCGAGGAGGCCTACAATCAGGAACCGGGCGTGGTGCAGCACATCGTCACCGCGCACCGGGCCGTGGATCGCCGCGCCGGGGCGGACGACCGGGTGTGGGCGCTGGCCTACACGCAGGAATGGCCGCTGGTCACCCAGACCCATCAGATCGGATTCACCCTGCCCTACCAGTTTGTGGAAAGCGGCGGCCAAACCGTGGGCGGCTGGGGCGACCTGCTGCTGAACTACCGTTGGCAGGCCTGGTACGACGAGGCGCAACTCACCGCCCTGGCCCCCCGCCTCAGCCTGGTCTGGCCCACCGGCGACGCCCACCGGGGGCTGGGCCACGACACCGTCGGTTTCGAGGTGAATCTGCCCTTCAGCACGGCCCTGGACGCGCGTTGGGCCGTGCATGTCAACGCCGGCCTCCGCCACCTGCCCCGGGCCGGCCCGGCCCCGCGGGCCGACCTTACCGATGTCCATCTCGGGGCCAGCCTCATCTATGCCTTTGGGCCCCACCTCCACGGGTTGCTCGAAGGGGTCGCCCAGTGGGAAGAGACCCGCGGCCCGGCCGGCGACCGCGAGCGCGCATTTGCGGCTGTGGTATCGCCGGGATTGCGCCGGGCCTTCCACCTGCCCGGCGAAGCGCAACTGGTGTTGGGCCTGGCCGCGCCCATCGGACTGACCGGAGCCGCCCCGGATTGGGGCGTGTTCTTCTACCTGTCCGTTGAACACGGTTTCAGACGGTGCCAGGCGTCCGGGCTGACCGCTCCTTGAAAGGCCGCATGAGTCTGCTCCCTCGTGATTGGTTTGAACTCCTCGGGCTGGTCCCCCTGGCGGCAGCCCTGATCGGTTGCGCGCCCGGGGCGGAACCGGTCCCCCCGGGTGCCGCCCCGCAACGCCCGCTCCGGGCGGTGTGCACCACGACCCTGGTGGCCGACCTGGTGCGGGTCATCGGCGGAGAGCGGGTGGTGGTGGAAAGCCTCATGGGCCCGGGTGTGGACCCGCACTTGTACAAGGCCAGCGAGGGAGACGTGCGGCGCCTGGCCGGGGCGGACCTCATTTTTTACCACGGCCTGAATCTCGAGGGCAAAATGGGGGAACTGTTCGCCCGGCTGCGGGATCAAAGGCCCGTGGTGGCGGTGGCGGAGGCCATTGACCCCGCCCGCCTGCGCGCCCTGCCCGGACACCCGGGACAGTATGACCCGCACATCTGGTTCGACGTAAGCCTGTGGCGCGAGGCGGCCGCGGCAGTGGCCCAAGCGCTGGCCCGCCACGACCCGGCGCACGCCGCCGATTACACCGCGCGCCAGACCGCTTACGACGTCGAACTGGCCGCGCTCGACGCCGAGGTACGGACCCGCCTGGCCGCCATCCCGCGCGAGCGCCGGGTGCTGGTCACCGCTCACGACGCCTTCGCCTACCTGGGCGCCCGGTACGACCTGGAGGTGGTCGCCCTGCAGGGCGTCAGCACCGCCACTGAAGCCGGTGTGGCGGACGTCAAACGCCTGGTGGACCTGGTGGTCGCACGCGGGATCAAGGCCATCTTCGTTGAGACCAGCGTGCCCGAACGCGCCCTCCGGGCGGTGCGCGAAGCGGCGCGCGCCCGCGGGCACGAGGTGCAAGTGGGCGCCCCCCTGTTCTCGGACGCCCTGGGCGACCCGGACACCCCCGCCGGCACCTACGTGGGGATGGTTCGGCACAACGTCCGGGCCATCGTCGAGGGCCTCCAATGAAACCTGTCCCCCAGATGCCAGCCCAAACCGTGGCGCCCCCCACCGCCACTTCCGGCCCGACGGCTTCCCCGCCGGCGGTCGAAGTGCACGACCTGACCGTGGCCTACCACACCCAGCCGGTGTTGTGGGACGTGGATTTTGCCCTGCCCCCGGGGCGGTTGGTGGCGGTGATCGGCCCCAACGGCGCGGGCAAGAGCACGTTGCTCAAGGCCATTCTGGGCCTGGTCCCGCTCACCGCCGGGTGGGTGGAAATTTTCGGCCGCCCGCCGCGCGAACAACGCGCCCGCATCGGGTACGTGCCCCAGCGCGAGAGCGTGGACTGGGATTTCCCGACCGACGCGCTGGACGTGGTGCTCATGGGCCTGTACGGGCGGCTGGGGTGGTTCCGGCGGCCGGGCCGGCGCGAGCGCGAGCGGGCCCTGAACGCCCTGGCCCAGGTGGGCATGGCGGCGTTTGCCCGGCGGCAGATCGGCCAGCTCTCCGGCGGCCAGCAACAACGGGTCTTCCTGGCCCGGGCGCTGGTGCAGGACGCCGCCCTGTATTTCATGGATGAACCGTTCGCCGGCGTGGACGCGGCCACCGAACGCACCATCGCCGGCCTGTTGCGGGAACTGCGCTCGGCCGGCAAAACCGTCGTGGCCGTGCATCACGACCTGCAGACCGTGCGCGAGTATTTCGACTGGGTGGTCCTGCTGAACCTGCGCCTGGTGGCGGCCGGCCCGGTGGAGCAGGTGTTCACGCCGGAAAACCTGCACACCACCTACGGCGGGAGACTGCCGGTGCTGACGCAGGCGGCGGAGACCCGCTTGCGCCGGGGGACCGGCTCGGACTGATGTTCACCGCGTTCGCCGACAACCCGAACCTCTGGTACGTGGCCGCCGGCAGCGCGCTGCTGGGTCTGACCAGCGGGGCGCTGGGCTGCTTCGCCGTCCTGCGGCGTCAGAGCCTGCTCGGGGACGCGCTCGCCCACGCGGCCCTGCCGGGCGTGTGTCTGGCCTTTTGGCTCACGGGCAGCAAAAGCCTCTCCGTGCTCCTGGCGGGGGCGCTGGCGGCCGCGTGGCTGGGAGCGCTGTGGGTGCTGGGCATTCTGCGCGGCACGCGCCTCAAGGAGGATGCCGCGCTGGGCATCGTGCTCTCGGTGTTTTTTGGCGGCGGCATCGTGCTGTTGACCGCCCTCCAA
Organism: uncultured Verrucomicrobiae bacterium; assembly: GCA_937946835.1. Taxonomy (GTDB): domain Bacteria; phylum Verrucomicrobiota; class Verrucomicrobiia; order Limisphaerales; family J093; genus DSVZ01. The sequence goes on from CALFAV010000011.1 coordinate 66,454, forward strand.
CACCGTCCCAACGCCGCGCAGGCGGGGCTGGACAAGTTCCTGTTTGGCCAGGCGGCCGCGCTGGTGCCCGAAGACCTGCGGGTGTTGGGCGCCCTGGCGGCGGCGGCCCTGGCGGTGCTGGCCCTGGCCTTCAAGGAATTCAAACTGCTGGCCTTCGACCGCGAATTCGGCGCGGCGCTGGGCCGGCCCATGCACCGGATCGAAGTGGTGCTGACCACGCTGCTGGTGGTGGCGGTGATCCTCGGGTTGCAAACCGTGGGCGTGGTGTTGATGGCCGCCATGCTCATCGCCCCCGCCGTGGCGGCCCGGCAGTGGACCGATTCGCTCGGGCGCATGGTGCTGCTGGCCGGCGGGCTGGGGGCCCTGAGCGGGGTGGCGGGCGCCGTCCTCAGCGCCCTGGGTCCGCATTTGCCCACCGGCCCGCTCATCGTGCTCGCCGCCACGGGGGTGCTGGGCGTTTCGCTGGCCCTGGCGCCGCGGCGCGGCCTGGTGTGGGCCTGGTGGCGGCTCCGTGCCCACCGCCGCCAGGTGCGGCGCGAGAATCTGCTGGCCGATTTGTACCGGCTGGGCGAGCCGGGCCGCGACTGGGCGCAGGCGCACGGCCCGGCCGCACTGGCCGGCGTCCGGGGCCTGCCCGTGGGTCAGGTGCGCCGCACCCTGGGGCAGTTGCGCCGGCGCGGCTGGTTGGAGGCGGCCGGGGCCCGGTGGCGGTTGACCGGCTCCGGGCTTACCGAGGCCCGCCGCGTGGTGCGCAACCATCGCCTGTGGGAATTGTTCCTGGCCCGCCGGTTGGACCTGGCGTCGGACCACGTCCATCGCGACGCCGAGGAAATGGAACACACGCTGCCGCCGGAGGTGGTGGCCGAACTGGACCGGCTGCTGGGCCAACCGCACACCGGCACTCACGGCGAACCGATTCCCCGGCCGGGCGAGCGGAACGAACCGTCCCCATGAGCGCCGAGTGGGCCATTGTGTTGACGGCGGTCCTGACGGCCGCGGCGTGCGCGCTGGTGGGCACGTTTCTGGTGCTGCGCCAGATGGCGCTGTTGGGCGATGCCATCAGCCATGCCGTGTTGCCGGGCATTGCGGTGGCGTTTCTGCTGACCGGGCGGTTGAACTCGCTGCCCATGTTGCTGGGCGCCGGCGCGGTGGGGCTGGTCACGGTGGCGCTCATCGAGGCGTTGTACCGGACGCGGCGCGTGGCCGCGGACTCGGCCATCGGGGTGGTGTTTCCCGCGCTGTTTGCCCTGGGAGTGCTGCTCATCACCACGCAGGCCGGCCGGGTGCACCTGGATGCCGAGTGCGTGCTGTACGGCGAGATCGCCTTTGTGCCCTTCAACCGCCTGGTGTGGGGCGGGACCGACCTGGGGCCGCGCGCGCTCTGGGTGCTGGGCGCGGTCACGCTGCTCAATGCCGCCCTGGTCACGCTGTGCTGGAAGGAACTCAAGGTCGGCACATTTGATCCCACCCTGGCGGCCGCCCTGGGACTGGCGCCGGGTCTGGTGCATTACCTGTTGATGGGGGCGGTCTCGGTCACCACGGTGGCGGCCTTCGAATCGGTGGGCGCCATTTTGGTGGTGGCGCTGCTGATCGTGCCCGCGGCCACGGCCCATCTGCTGACCGAGCGGTTGGGGCGGATGGTGGTGCTGGCGGTGGCCGCCGGGGGGCTGGCGGCGGTGGGCGGCTATGGTTTGGCCCGGGTGTGGGATGCGTCGGTGGCCGGGTGCATGGCGCTGGCGGCGGGGGTGCTGTTTGCCGGCGCCTGGTTGTTGGCCCCCCGGCAGGGGGTCCTGGCGCGGCGTTTGGAACATGCGCGCCGCGTCCGGCAACTGGCCGGCGACCTGTTGTTGACCCACTTGGCGGCCGCCGATGAGTGCCCGCCCGGCGTGCCCGCCGTGGCGGCGCATTTTCGTTGGCGGGCGCGCCGGACCCGGCGGCTGTTGGACGAGTTGGCGGCGCGGAACCTGGTGGCGCGCGGACCGGACAATCTTCTGCGGCTGACGGCCGCGGGCCGGCAGCGCGTGGCCGATTTTCAGGACCGTCGGGGGCAGCGCCACTCGGGAAACGGCGGGGACCCCACAGAGCGGCCAGCGGCGGGATGTTGAAGCCGCGTCGCGGGCGCCGCTTTTTTCGCTTGAGTCAGAAAGCCGGGCGTGCTCTTTGGGGAGCGAGCACCAGCGTTTCTTATGACTAAACGCGAAGACCGGGGCCGGGCCAGCCGCGAGGCAAGGCACAACCGTCGTGTGGGACTGTGGCTGGCGGCCGCGGGGGGGCTGGTGACCCTGATCGTGGGCGGGGTGTCTTGCGGCACGTTGAGCCGGACGGTGGTGGCGCCGCCCACCATTGCCGGGGCCACGTTCGTTGGCTCCGCCACGTGCGCGGATTGTCACGAGGAGATCGTGCAGCAGTTCCGGACCGCCGTGCACGCGAATCTCCAGGCGCGTGGCGTGAACGCGCTGGAGGTGGGCTGCGAGTCCTGCCACGGCCCCGGGAGCCGCCACAACGAAAGCGGTGGCGAGCCGGGCACGATCCTCAATCCCAAGCAGGACCCGAGCACTTGTTATCAGTGCCACCTGGCCACGCGCGCCAGTTTCCACCTGCCCTACCATCATCCGGTGCCGGAGGGGCGTCTGAACTGCGGGGATTGCCACGATCCCCATCAGGGGCCGGCGGTCAAGGGCGCGGGCACTTCGCTGGTGTCCGGCGACGAGGCCTGTCTTGCGTGCCACAACGCCCAGCGCGGCCCGCATGTCTTCGAGCACGAGGCCCTGCGGGAGGGCTGCACCACCTGTCACCAACCGCACGGCTCGGTGAACGCCAAGCTGCTGACCCAGCGCAACGCCTCGCTCTGCCTCAAGTGCCACATCGCCGAGCGGCGGGCGGACGGGCAGGTGTTGATTGGCGGATTTGACCACGGCCTGTTGCTGTCCCGGGGCACTTGCTGGAGCGCCGGTTGCCACGAGGCGGTGCACGGCTCGCAGGTGAATTCCTCGCTGCGTTACTAGACCCGATTCCCGGAGGCTGCCATGAAACGAACCGAATTGCCCGCCGCTGTGGCCCGGCACCTGGCCCGCGCGTGCCTCACCCTGCCCCTGGCGAGCGGCGTCCTTGGTGCCGATGCCGAGTCCGCCCCCGCGGCGGATTCGGCCGCCGCCGGCGACCAGGCCGTCACCGAAGAAAAAGCGAGCGCGGAAAAGGAGAGCCCGGAGCGCGAGGTCGGGGCGGCGTCCGGCGAGCTGAAGAACTGGGTCGAGTTCGGCGTGGGCGGCACCTTCTTCAACGGGCGGCGCGCGGCCTACCAGCAACGCACGGGCTTGCCCGACGGCGCCTTTGGCGGGATCGAGGGGTTCCACTTCGAGCAGGCCGTGGGCGAGGAAGGCCGCTTTCAAGTGGACGGCCGGGGCATTTTTGACAACCACGATTACGCGCTGCGATTTGATCTGACCCTGCCGGAAAAAGGGTATCTCCGCGCCGGCTACCGTGAGTACCGTCACTGGTCCGATCCCGCCGGGGGCTGGTTCCCGCCCACGCAGGGCTGGTACGATTTGTATTCCGGGGCACTGGCCTACGATGAGCGCGAGGTGTGGGTCGAGGCCGGGCTGCGACTGCCCAAGGTGCCGCAATTCACCCTCCGTTATTCCCACACCGAGCGCGAGGGGCAGAAGGACTCAACGATCTGGGGCGAAACCGACCAGACCGGCGGCCGCGGCCCGCGCAGCATCGTGCCCGGGGTGTACGATCTAAACCGTGTCCGGGACCTGGTGATGGCCGACCTGGCCCACACCCTGGGCCCGACCCGGGTGGGGGTGGGCTTCCGGTATGAACGGCAGGACAACGACGACGCCCGCTGGCTGCGGCGATTTCCCGGTGAAGGCCCGGCGAACGACCGGTACGTGACCCAGCGCGACCGCACCACGGCGGACCTCTTTGGCGCCCACGCCACCACCGAGACCCCGTTGAGCGACAAGGTCAAATTCACCGCCGCCTACGGGTACACCGACCTGAACTCGGACCTCGACGGCTACCGCGTGTACGGGGCGGCCTTCGACCCGGACCTGGCCCAGCGGCTGCCCGCCGCGGGCACGTACGAAAACCTGGCGGGGGGCTCGTTGATGCGGCAGCACGTGGGCAACCTGAACCTGATGGCCCGACTGAGCGACAAGCTGGTCCTGGTACCCTCGGTGCGGGTCGAAAGCCGCCAGACCGAGAGCGAGTCGTTCTTTGACGCTCCGGCTGCGCCGTTCAGCCCGTCCGCCTACGCGGCGGCCAGCGAACGCCGTTTGCTGGACGTGTCCGAGGCCCTGGAGGCGCGCTACACCGGCCTGACCAACTGGGTGTTTTACGCGCGCGGCTGGTGGCTGCAGGGCAGCGGTGACCTGGACGAGCGGCTGGCCAACCGCACCACGGCCACGGAGGTCCTGTTCCGTTCCACCGACGACAACCGGCACGCTCAAAAGTACACCGCCGGCGCCGCCTGGTACCCGCTGCGCCGGCTCAGTCTGGGGGCCGAGTACTACCACAAGATTCGCGAGAACGACTTCGAGCACCTCCGCGACTCGACGCCCAACGGTCCCGACTCGGTCAACCGCCTGCCCGCGTATTTGCGGGCCCAGGAGTTCACCACCGATGACGTGAACTTTCGGGTCACCTGGCGGCCGCGGGCGAACCTGACCCTGGTGGGCCGCTACGACCTGCAGCTTTCCCAAATCGAGACCCGCGCGGACGGCCGCCCCCGGGTCGAGTCCGCCGAGCTGACCAGCCACATCGGCAGCGGCAGCTTAAGCTGGGTCCCTTGGGCGCGGATGTACCTGCAAGGGACGCTGAGCTACGTGTACGATCGGACCGAGACCCCGGCGGCGGCTTTCGTACCCGCGGTGCAGAACGGCGAGAACGATTACTGGACCGCGCAGGTCACCGCCGGGTTTGCCTGCGACGACCGGACCGACCTGGAGCTGCAGTACGTGTACTACCGGGCGGACAACTACGCCGACAACTCCGCATTTGGCCAGCCCTATGGGGCGGGGGCGGAGGAGCACGGCGTCACCGCGGGCCTGGTGCGGCGGCTTTCAGCGCGCGTGCAACTGGCCCTGCGCTATGGCTTTTACACCAGTCGCGACGCCCTGGCCGGCGGGCAACGCGACTACGACGCCCACCTGGTTTACTCCACCCTGCGGTACCGGTTCTAACCCGCCGCCCGGTCCCCGCGCGCCTCCAGTTTTCCCCCGCTGCATTTGCGGTTGGCCGGGGTCGCGGAACCTCCTACCTTGTCCGGGTAATCCGCCCAGCCCGGCGCCATGGCCACCCTGGTGATCGAAAGTGGGGAGCAGCGGGGTCGCACCCTGACGCTGGCGCATGGGCCGAATCTGTTGGGCCGCGCCGCGGACTGCACGGTGGTGATTGACCACCCCACCGTGTCAGGGCGTCACTGCGAGATTGTCGTCTCCGAGTTCGGCGTGCGGGTGCGGGACCTGGGCTCCAGCAACGGGACCTTCGTGGACGGGGCACCGGTGGCGCCCGAGGCCGAATTGCGGGACGGGCAAATCCTCACCGTGGGCGAGGTGCGGTTGCGGGCGGTCATCCCGCCGGTACGCGTTGCCATTCCCGAGTTGTCGGCCCCCGAGGAGGAACAGCCGGCCTTCACGCCCGAGGGCCTGCCGGCCTGCTGGAACCACCGCGACACCCCGGCCACGCTGGTCTGCACCCGCTGCGGCCGCACCTATTGCGCCGCCTGCGTCCACGGGTTGCGGGTGGAGGGCGGCCCCCTGCGGCTGTTGTGCCCGGCGTGCAGCCACCCGTGTCAGGCGCTGGAAACGGCCGGAGCGGGCGGGCGCCTGAACACGTTCTGGGCGCGGGTGGCCCGCGAGGTGCGGCGGGCGTTTGATTTCCGGCGGCCGCCGCGCCAGCCCTGAGCGCGGGGCGGGGAAGAAGCCGAAGCAAGCTGGCGGAGAGGGGGAGATTCGAACTCCCGGTGGGGTATTAGCCCACTCACGCTCTCCAGGCGTGCGCATTAAACCACTCTGCCACCTCTCCGCCGCGACCGGGGACAATTTGCTCCGGCCCCCCGGTGTCCGCAACGCTTTTTGCCCCGCGCCCGTCGCGGTTCCGGCGGCCCGCCCGGGGATGGGACCGGAGCGGGACCGCCGTTGCCGGGGGCACCGGCCGGGCGTTACCCTGTGGCCCGATGAACGGTGTTGCCGTCCTGGCATTGACCTGGTTCGAGTGGGCGGAGTTCCTCAGTTACGTGGTGACCATCTTCGGTTTCCCGATGGCCATCCTGGTGTTTCTGTACGAGCAGCGCAAGGAGCGGCGGGGCGAGGCGGAGGCGATTTACCAGCGGCTGTCGGACGAGTACGTGAACTTCCAGAAGCTGGTGTTGGACAATGCGGATTTGCGCCTGCTGCGGGCGCCGGGGCACCGGATGGACTTGAACGAGGAGCAACGCGAACGCCAGTTGGCCATCTTCAGCATCCTGATTTCCCTCTTCGAACGGGCCTACCTGCTGGTGTACGAGGAACGGATGGACCGGCAGTTGCAGCGGCTCTGGCAGTCCTGGGCGGATTACATGCGGGAATGGTGCCGGCGGCCGGATTTTCGGGAGTTGCTGCCCGAATTGCTCGAGGGCGAGGACGAGGAGTTCGCCGCGTACATCCGGGGCATCGCCGCCGAAGAGGCCGGTCGGGCCGGGCTGGTGCCGGCGGGCGAGGCCGGTCCCGGCCGGGCGGCGGGGTCGGATCAATCCAGGTGACAGACCTCCTCCATCTCCGCCCACCACTCGCCGGGCGCGCGGTCGGGCAACGGTTCCTGGCAGGGGTCGGTCAGCCGCCACCAGCGCCGGGTCTCCGGGTCGGCCGCCATTGTTGCCATGTCCGCGGCGTGATCCGGGCCGGTGTACTCGTAGTACATGAAGAGGTAATGTTTCCCGTCCGGGAGCCGGCGCAGGTAGATGCTGAAGTTGCGGATGTGGCAGGCGCGGATCATGTCCCGCACCCCGGGCCAGACGGCGGCGTGGAGGCGTTTGTACTCTTCGACCTTGTCAGCGCGCAGGCCGATGACCTTGCCGTAGCGTTGGACGTTCATGGGACCGCCGGTGAGGTCAGGGCAGCTGGCGGAGGCGCAGGTTTTTGAACTCGATCGGTGCGCCCTCGGACTCCAGGCACAGGTACCCGGTGCGCGGCTCGCAGCCGGTGCCGCCGGAGACTTCCTCGCCGTTGACCCAGAGCCGCACCTCGCCGTTGAGGGCGCGCACGTAGTAGTGGTTCCACTCGCCGACGCCCCGGCTGAGGTGCTTGCGGGGGAAACTGCGCCGGCCGTCGGGCGCCGCGGGTGGGAAGGGGGTCATGCGCGATTTGCCCACCGGAAAGACGTCGCCGTGGGTGGTGAACCAGTCGGGTTTTTTGCCGGTCTGTTTCTCGTACTGGACGGCGTAACCGTGGTCGAGCACCTGTACCTCGATGCCCCCGGGCGGGAGCTGACCGGGCTTCAATCCCGCCAGGGCCTCCGGGCTCGCCCAGAGAAACACGCCGGAGTTGCCGCCCTCGGTCAGGTGCCGCCACTGGACCACCAGCTCGAAGTTCGTGTAGGGCTGCCGGCTGCGGATGACCCCGATGGGTTGGCCGGTGCCGCGAATCACGCCCTCGGCCTCGGACCAGGTGTCCGGGGCGCAATTGACGTTTTCAAAGTCAGCCAGGCTCAGCGGCCGCCACCCGGGCTCGTGGCCGGTGATCCAGGCGCGGGGCGGTTCGGAAGGTGGCTCGGCCGCCAGCCGGGGCAGCGCCGGGCCAAGCCCCAAACCGGCGGCCAGGAACGGCAAAACCAGGCAGACACAGAATCTGTGGGCCAAGTGCATGAGGCCATGCTAACGCGCCTTCGGCGGCCGAACAGGGTTTTGTGCGCCGCGGGGGGGAGTCTGCGTTGCGGCGGCAGCGCAGCCGCCCCGGGGCTTTGCCCCGGCTGAGGCACCGGGTTTGACCCGGACAGATGCTTGCCAGCCTGCGGGCAGTTCCCCAAACTGCCCGCTTTGCAAAGCACTGGACACTCAACGCACCGGTCATGAACTCCGAAGCCATCCTCGAACTCGAAGGCAAGCGCTACTCCCTGCCCACCGTGGTCGGCACGGAAAATGAAAAGGCCGTGGTGATCAGTTCGCTGCGCGACCAGACCGGCTACATCACCCTGGACGACGGCTACGCCAACACCGGCTCCTGCCAGAGCCGGATCACCTTCATTGACGGGGAAAAGGGCATTCTGCGGTACCGCGGCATCCCCATCGAGGAACTGGCCGAGAAATCCACCTTCATCGAGACCGCCTACCTGTTGATCTACGGGGAACTGCCCACCCACGCCCAGTTGCGGCGTTTCTCGGACCTGCTCACCGAGAACCAGCACTTGCACGAGGACATGAAGCACCATTTCGAGGGCTTCCCCGCCACGGCGCATCCGATGGCCATCCTCTCGGCGATGATCAACGCCAGCAGTTGCTTCTACCCGGGTTTGATGGGCCGGGCCAACAAGGAGCGTTTCGAGGTGCACGCCGCCCGGCTCATTTCCCAGGTCCGCACCATCGCCGCCTTCTCGTACCGCAAGTCCCGCGGTCTGCCGATCATCTATCCCAAGCCGGGGTACAAGTACACGGCCAACTTCCTGCACATGATGTTCTCCGAGCCGTATCAGGACTACGAGCTCAAACCGGAGGTGGTCAAGGCCCTGGACCTGATCTTCCTGCTCCACGCCGACCACGAGCAGAACTGCTCGACCGCCACCGTGCGCATGGTGGCCTCCAGCCAGGCCAATCTCTTCGCCTGCGCCGCCGCCGGGGTGTGCGCGCTGTGGGGGCCGCTTCACGGCGGGGCCAATCAGGCGGTGATTGAAATGCTCCAGGACATCCATGAGTCCGGCGATGACGGCTCGCGCTTCATCGCCGCCGCCAAGGACAAAAACAGCGGTCACCGGCTCATGGGCTTCGGCCACCGCGTGTACAAGAATTACGACCCCCGCGCCCGGATCATCAAGGCCGCCTGTGACCGGCTCCTCAACACGCTCCACATCAACGACCCGTTGCTGGACATCGCCAAGAAGCTCGAGGAGACCGCCCTCCAGGACGAGTACTTCATTTCCCGCAAGCTCTACCCCAACGTGGACTTTTACAGCGGCATCATCATGCGCGCCCTGAACATCCCGGTGGAGATGTTCACGGTCATCTTCGCCATCGGCCGCATGCCGGGCTGGATCGCCAACTTCAAGGAAATCCTCGACGACCCCAAGAGCCGCATCTACCGGCCGCGCCAGATTTACCAGGGCCCCACCCTGCGCCATTACGTGCCCATTGACCAACGGGGGTAGCCGAATCGGTTGAAGCGCGTCCCGACGCCGCGATCCGCCGGGTTGGCCGCTCGACGCTGCCGACGGGCCGGGGGATGGCTGCGTCCAAAACCGGGCAGGGGTATTGCCACGTGGCTGAACCGCCGCGCGCGCATCGCTGCTTGCCCCCACGGCCGGGTCCTGCCCCGGTGAACAACCGGTCAATGCGCGGGGGATTGATGCCAACAACTTTTCCTCCGCCGACATTGCTTCCGCCCGCGCGCCTTGATTTGCTGGTCCCATGCTGGATGCCCTCCCCGACCCCGCTGCCGGCGTGCCGACGCCGGATTTGAAACAGACCCGCCGCCCCAAAGCTGCCCGCAGCGACGCCCCGCGGTTGGACCGGATTCCCCCCCATTCGGTGGAAGCCGAAAAAGGGGTGCTGGGGTGCGTGCTGCTGGCGCCGCGGGAGGGTGTGGGGGCCTGCTTCGAGCAGTTCGCGCGCGGGGAGGATTTCTTTTACGACCCCCGCCACCAGGTGATTTTTTCGACCATCGTCGAACTGTGCGACCAACAGGCGGCGGTGGACCTGGTGACCCTCGGCACGCGGCTTCAGGACAAGGGCGTGCTCGAGAGCGTGGGCGGCTACCCCTACCTGAGCGAGTTGCTGGACACGGTGCCCTCGGCGGCGAACCTGGGGTACTACCTGGCCATTGTCCGGGAAAAGTACCTGTTGCGCCGGCTCATCAGCACCTGCACGCGCCTGGTGGGCGAGGCGTACGAGGAGAGCGCCAATGTGGGCGCGTTTCTGGACCGGGCGGAGGCGGAAATCCTGGCGGTCAACCAGGAACGCAAGAGCGCCGGCGCCAAATCCATCCACGATCTGGTCAACAAGGCGATGCACCGGATCGAGTACTTCTTCAACCATCGCGGCCAGTTGTCCGGGCTGGCCACGGGCTTTCCCGATCTGGACCGCAAGACCAACGGGCTGCAGCCCGGAGAAATGATTGTGATCGCGGCCCGGCCGAGCATGGGCAAGACCAGCCTGGCCATGAACATTGCCGCGCACGTGGCCACGGTGCAGCGCCTGCCCGTGGCGGTGTTCAGTCTGGAAATGACGGCCGAGGCCCTGGTCATGCGCCTGCTTTGTTCCCTGGCGCGGGTGAACCACCACACCATCCGCGAAGGGGGCCTCCAGGAGGCGGACTTCCACCGCATCACCGAGGCCACCGGCATCCTTGCCAACGCGCCCCTGTACATTGACGACACCGCCGGGCTGACCATCCTGCAACTGCGCGCCCGCGCCCGGCGCCTCAAGGAACGCCATGACATCAGGCTCTTTGTGATTGACTACCTCCAGTTGCTCCAGTCTGCTTCCCCGCGCCGCGGGGACCCGAATCGCGCCCAGGAAATCGCCGAGATTTCCAGCGGGGTCAAAGCCCTGGCCAAGGAACTGGATGTGCCGGTGATCGTGCTCAGCCAGTTGAACCGCGACCTGGAGCGGGACCGGACCCGCAAGCCGCGGCTCTCGGACCTGCGCGAATCGGGGGCGATCGAACAGGATGCGGACGTGGTGGGCCTCTTGTACAAGGCCAACCCCAAAGACCCCCGGGAACCCGCCCCGGCGGAGGACGACGACGAGAGCGCGGCCAGTGATGCGCTGGCGGTGAATTTGCTGATCGCCAAACAACGCAACGGTCCCACCGGGGACATTCATCTGACCTTTATGAAGTCCTACACCCGCTTCGAGAGTGGCGCCCTTGTGCGCCTGGACGAGGCCGGGGCCGAGACCACCGAGACCGCCTCATGAACGCGCGTGTGTGGTCGTGTCTGGGGTTGGGGCTGGCCCTGTTCGGCGGGAGCGCGCTCCGGCCGCTGCGGGCGCAGGCCGAGCCGGTCATCAAAGCCGTCGAAATCGAGCACGTCGGCCCTCCCGCCGCCAGCGAGGGCCTGATCCGCTCCAGCATTCGCGCCCGGCCCGGAGAGGTGTACCGGCGCACCAGCGTGGACGATGACGTGCGCAGCCTCTACGCGACCGGGTACTTTTACAACATCCAGGTCAACGAGGTGCCGGACGGCGACGGGGTGCGGCTGGTGTTTCGCGTCCAGGGCAAGCCCACCCTCACGCGGATTGAATTCCGCGGCAACACGAAGTACTCGGAGAAGAAGCTGCTCAAAAAGGTCACCTCCAAGGTCGGCCAGCCCCTGGACGAGCGGAAGCTGTTCAACGACACCCAGGAGATTCTCAAGCTGTACCAAAAGGCCGGGTACCAGCGCACCCAGGTCAGGTACGTGCCGGTGATTGATGCCGCCCTGGGACGCGGCACGGTGACCTTCGAAATCACCGAGGCGCCCAAGGTCAAGATTGACGACGTGCAGTTTATCGGCGCCCGGGCCTTCAGCCAGGGCAAGCTGCGCCGGGCCATCAAAACCCGCCGGCACTGGTTCCTGTCCTGGTTGACCGGCAGCGGCAAACTCAAAGACGAGGTCTTCGCCGAGGACCGCCAGCGGCTGACCGAGTTTTACCGCGAGGCCGGCTACATTGACTTCGAGATCCGGGACGTCCAGTTCGAGCAGGTGAACCCGAAGTGGATGGTGATCAAATTCTTCATCAACGAGGGGACCCAGTACCGGGTGGGCGCGGTGGACTTCAAGGGCAACGACCTCTTTCCCACCGACGAGATCATCAGCCGCATGGTCACCCGCGAAAAAGGCAGGGTCGCCCGCGGCCTGAGCATGGGCCCGGGGGCGGTGTTCACCCCCAGCGGGCTGGCCCGCGACCGGGAGGGCATTCAGGATTTCTACGGGGCGCGCGGATACATTGATGCCACCGTGAGCCACCGGCTCCGTCCCAACACGTCCCTGGGGACAATGGACGTGACCTACCAGATCAACGAGGGGCAGAAATCCTACATCGAGAAGATCGAAATCCGCGGCAACACCAAGACCCGGGACAAGGTCATTCGGCGCGAACTGGCCGTGAACCCCGGCGAGGTCTTCGACATGGTCCGGGTCAAGCTCAGCACCAACCGCCTCTACGGTCTGAACTACTTCAGCAAGGTGGACGCCGCGCCCGAGCCCACCGACGTGCCCGACCGCAAAAACCTCGTCATCGGCGTCGAGGAAAAGAGCACCGGCGACGTGCGCGTGGGGGCGGGCTTCAGCTCGCTGGATCAACTGACCGGCTTCTTCGAATTGAGCCAGGGCAACTACGACCTGTTCAAACCCCCGTACTTCCTGGGCACCGGCGGCGGGCAGAAGCTCCGCCTGCGCCTGGCCGTGGGGACCCGGCGGCGCGACTTCCAGCTCACCTTCATCGAGCCGTGGTTCCTGGGGCGCAAGCTCGCCCTGGCCACCGACCTGTTCTACCGCGAGCTGTTTTACTACAGCGACCTGTACGACATCGTCCAGGGGGGTGCCCGGATCACCCTCACCCGCGCGCTCTGGAGCGACCTCTGGCGCGGCACCATCGGGTACGCCGTCGAAAACATCGGCGTGGTGAACTTGCCCGCAGTGCGGGTGGTCCCCGGGCCGGACGGCCAGCCCGTGGAGGTGGACCGCGTGCCGCGGGAAATCCGGGCCGAAGAGGGCTATTCGCTGGCCTCCAAGGTCCTGGCTTCTCTCACCTACGACACCCGCAACAGCGTGTTCCTGCCCAACCGCGGCCAGCAAACCACCCTCCGCGGGGAAATTGCCGGCGGCCCGCTCGGCGGTGACACCGACTTCTACAAAATCGAACTCGAGACCGCCCACTACTTCCGCGGCCTGCTGCCCGGACACGTGCTCGAACTGGTCGGCCGCATCGGGGTGGTGGACAACCACGGTTTCGACACCCATGTCCGGCTGTTCGACCGGTTCTTCCTGGGCGGCCTGTACACCTTGCGCGGCTACCGGTTCCGCAGCATCGGCCCCTACGACGCCACCGGGGATGAACCCCTGGGCGGCCGCACCTTCTGGTTCGCCTCCGCCGAATACAGCATCCCCATCATTGAACGCCTGCGCCTGGCGGCGTTCTATGACATCGGCAACGTGTACCCAGACGCCTACAGCTTCGAAACCGCCGGACCGGACTACGGCCCCTACACCGACAACTGGGGCCTGGGCATCCGGCTGAACATCCCCGGCATGGGGCCGCTGCGCCTGGACTACGCCATCCCGCTCAGCCACGACCGGTTCGTGAGCGGCAACGGTCGCTTCCAGTTCAGCGTCGGCTACACCCGGGACTACTGACCCCGCACCGCAACCAACCCACCAATTCGACCATGAAAACCCGCACCTGCAGTCTGCTCACCGCCCTGCTCCTGGGCCTGGCCGCCTTCAGCGCCCAGGCCCAGAGCAAAATGGCCGTCGTCAACATGAAGACGGTCTTCGACGGTTATTGGAAGACCAAACAGTCTGACGCCACCATCAAGGAGCGCCAGGCCGAGTACGAAAAGGAACGGCGCAAAATGCAGGAGGACTTCGAGAAGCTCAACGCCGAGTTCCGCGAGCTGGATCGCAGCGCCCGCGACCTGGCCGTGTCCGAGGAGGAACAGCGCAAACGGCGCGACGCCGCCAACAGCAAGCTGCTCGAAATCCGCGAAATCGAGCGCAGCGTGCGCGACTACGACGCCAACTTCCGCACCCAGATTGCCGACCAGATTCAACGCCTGCGCGAAAACATCTTCCGCGACATCCGGGAGGTGGTCGAGGCCCGCGCCCGTGCCGCCGGCTACAACCTGGTGCTCAACACCGCCGCCGAGCAGAATCAGGTGCCCGTGGTCATGTACCACACCGGCCTGCCCGACCTGACCCAGGAGGTGCTCAACGAACTCAACTCCAAGGCCCCCCCCGGAGCGCTCGAGTCAAAAACCGAACCCAAGAAACCCTGAAGCGCGGCCGGCGCTTCCCCCGCCGGGTTCTCGGCAGGGCCGACGGCGCCGCAGGCTTGTCCCCCGCTCCGGGGTCCGTTAAACCACCGCCCGCATGAATCCATCCGCCCCTTCCCTGGTTGCGGTCCTCATGGGCAGCAAGTCTGACTGGGACGTGATGCGCCACGCGCACGAAACCCTGGATCGTTTCGGCATCCCCCACGAATGCCGCGTGCTCTCCGCCCACCGCACCCCGAAAGAGACCGCCGAGTACGTCGCCGCCGCCGAGGGGCGCGGGGTGGCAGTGATCATTGCGGCCGCCGGTGGCGCGGCTCACCTGGCCGGGGTGTGCGCGGCGCACACCGTGTTGCCGGTGCTGGGCGTGCCGATGGAAAGCAGCGCGCTCCAGGGGCTTGATTCCCTCCTCTCCACCGTGCAAATGCCCGGGGGCATCCCCGTGGGCACCCTGGCCATCGGCCGGGCGGGAGCCGTGAACGCAGCGTTGCTGGCGGTGGCCATTCTCGGACTCCAACGCCCCGAACTGCGCCAGCGCCTGCGCGAGTTCCGCGCCGAGCAGGCCCGCAAGATTCTCGCCGAATCCCTCCCCTGACCTGACAGCACCCCGGCTGGCAGGCCCGCCCGGGCGCGGGTAATTTGATCCCGTGCACTGGAGTCGCATTGCAATCCGGGTCCTCGGGTGTGCGGTGATGTGCGCGGCGGGAATTCTGGCCGCGCTCGCGGCCGTCCCCACCAGCGCCCGCGCGCGGCTGGAGCAACTGACCCGCCTGCCCCAGGTGGGCTTCGGCGCCGGCGTGGAGTTCCACCCGCTCTGGGGCTATCGCCTGGTGAACCCGGGCACAGGTTCCCCGCGTCAGATCGAGTCCCTCGGCCGCCGCCTGCAGGAGAATCCCGGGGAGGTCTCCCTGTACGTCCAGTTGGCGGACCTTTTGGCCGGGACGGGAAACCGTCGCGCCGGCGAGGCCCTGCTGGCCCGCGCCGCGGAGCTGTCCCAGCGACAGGGCGCCGAGGACACGGCGGACGCCGAGCGACTCACGGCCTACGCGGAGGTGTTGCTGCGGCTGGGACGCTGGGACGAGGCCGAACGCACGCTGCGGCAAGCGGTGCAGGCCGCGCCCGAAGGTTGGCGGCCGTCGGCCCACCTGGCGCGATTGTTGTCCGCCCGGGCGCTGGGCCAGGTGTGGTCCGCGGTGGCCGATCCCCGCGCCGGCTTTGGCAGTGAGGCGCTCCAGCGGGGCGATTTCAGTGGTCCGGTGGAACCGGCGGCGGCGGAGGCCGCCCGCCGCCTGATGACCGAGGCGCAGACCCTGGCCGAGCGGGCGGTGAGTCTCGGCCCCGAGCAAGCCGAGGCGTACCGGGGGCGGGCCACCGTCCGGGCCAACCAGCGCCTGCTGGAGGCCCGGCTCACCCGGCGCGGGCCGGAAAATGATCCCCCGCCGTACTTGGAGGCCATTTTCCGCTCGGAAGCCCTCACCGATCTCCGCCGGGCGGCCGCGCTGGAGCCCGATGCCCCGGAGGCGCATGGCTGCCGGGCGTTGGTGGAGGCCATCGTGGGCGCCGGTCCGCCGATCGCCGCCGGGCTGAACGACCTGCTCAATCGCCGTCTCTGGTCGGCCCTGCCCGAGGAATCCCGCGCGGCGGTGCGGGCCGCGCTCGGCCAACTGGAACGCCTGGGGCAGAGCCCCGACCCCCGGCCGGCCTCCGCCGCCCTGGGCACGGCGGGTCTGGTGCAATTTTTCCTGGTTGAAGACACCGCCGGCGGACTGGCTTCACTGCGGCGGGCGGTCGCGTTGGACCCGGACAACGACCCGGCGTGGGAGGCGCTGACCTTTGCCCTGGCTTTTTCCCGCGAATACGCCGAGCTGCTCACCGTTTGCCGCGGGCGTCTGGAACACCGGGACACGCCCCGCGCCCGTCTCCTGCTGGCCAAGGCGCTGGAGAAAAACGGACAGCTTGAAGCCATGGTGGCCGAGGCCGGGGAACTCCAACGCCGCTTTTCCCAGGACGCCCTGGCGCACCTGACCCTGGCCGCTGCGTTGCTCAAAACGGATCACTCCGAGCTCGGCCTTGCCCGCGCCCAACAACACCTGGGGCGGGCCGCCCGGCTGGCCGGCGACCGGCCGGCCCCCGAACTGGCGGTGGAGTTGTTGTTTCAGCGGGGGCTGTGGTTTGCCCTGGCCGGACAGCTCGAACAGGCGCGCACCCAGTTTCGCGGCGTGTTGGAACTGGTCCCCGAGCACCCGGAGGCGTCGGAGGCGCTGAGCCTGCTCGACCAGTTCGGTGCCGCGGAGGACTGATCTCTGGTCACCCGACGGCGCGGCCGGACTCGGCGGCGCGCCGGCACGCCTCGGCCACCCGTTCCAGCCGGGCCAGAAACGGCCGGCGTTCCCGTTCGGGCAGCACCGACAACACCTCCGCCTGGAGAGCCAGGGCGATTTCCCGCGCCTGGTGGTACCGCTTTTCGCCGCCGGGGGTCAACTGCACCACCAAAGCCCGGCGGTCGGCGGGGTCGGGCGCGCGGTGCACCCAGCCGTGCTTCTCCAGGCGTTCCAGCAGCGCGGCAATGGTGTTCGGATCGCTGGCCATCAGCGGGGTCAGGGCCCGCTGGCGCAACCCTGCGGGCCCGGCTTCCGCCAGCAGGCGCAGGGCGGTGTACTGGTCGGGCGTCAGCCGCAGGTGCGCGATGCGCCGGCGAAAGGCCTGGTTGAGACTGAACCACGCCCGGCGCAGCAGCGGCGGCAGGCGACGCGATTTTTCCTCGCCGGACGCCGGGGAGCGCGGGGCGGAGCGCGGGGAGCGCCGGTTTCGGGTTGGTGACGACCGCGTCACGGGCCGGGAACGTAGGACCCGGCGGACCGCTCACAAGGCAAAAAATCGTACGTGTAAGTACGATTGGGTTTGCCAAACGCCAAACCCGCTCAATATTTGCCGCCCATGACGACAATTTTCGCGTACGGGCGAAAGGGTCTCCGCGCGGGCGCGCGCCGCCGATGGTGGGGCGGGGGCGCCCGGATGGCCCGCCGAAGCCCGAGACTGGCCGTGCTCCTGCTTTTGGGGCTCCTTCCGGCGCGGGCCGCGGTGGAAGGGTGGTTATCCTGGCGCGGGCCGGAGCAGTGCGGGGTGTCGCGCGAGACCGGTCTGCCCGACCGCATCACCTCGAAGGACGAGGCGCTCTGGACCGCCGACTGGCCGGGGCAGTCCACGGCGGTCATCGCCAACGGCCGGTTGTACCTCCTCGGGTACCAGGGCGAGGGGCCGGACCTGCAGGAGGGGGTGGCCTGCTTCGACGCCGAGACCGGCGCGTTGCTGTGGAAGCGCACCTACAACGATTACCTCAGCGACACCATTTACCTGCGCTACGCCACGGCCTCGCCCGCCGTGGATCCGGAGACCGGCCACGTGTACATGCAGGGTACCCAGGGCATCCTGGCGGGGTTCACCGCGGATGGACAGCTCCTGTGGGAACGCGCGTTGATGGAAGAACTGGGGCGCCTGACCTTCCCCAACAGCCGCACGGCCTCGCCGGTGGTGGACCGCGATCTGGTCATCACCCGCGGCATCACCAGCAACTGGGGCGCCCAGGGCGCGGGCGGCGACCGGTTTTACGCCTTCGACAAGCTGACCGGAGAGTTGGTGTGGGCCAGCTCGCCGGGCGGGCGGCCCATGGACAATTCCTTTTCGCATCCGTACCTGGGTTGGTGGCACGGCAAGCGCGTGCTCATCGCCGCCAGCGGCGACGGTTCGGTGGTGTGCCTCAACGCCCGGACCGGCGACCCCCTGTGGCGCGTGCCGCTGGCCAAAGCCGGGATCAACGCCACCGTGCTGGTCCACAACATGGAAAAGGTGGTGGTGATTTTCGGCACCCCCTACGAACCCGGCCAAATGGTCGCCTTCAAAATCCCGGACGTGGAGCCGGCCCCGGGCGCGGCCCAGCCAGTGGAGGTGGAACGGGCCATGGTCGAACTGTGGACGCTGGACGCCTCCACTTCAACCAGCTCCCCCATCCTCGTGGGCGACCGCATCTACGTGGTCAAGGAAAAGGGCGACCTGATCGCCGTGGACGTGAACACGGGCCGGCAGTTCTGGAGCGTGCCGCTGGGCATCGAGCAAAGGAACGCTTCGCCGTTGTTCGCCGACGGCAAGATTTACGTGCCCATCCTGGACAATCCCACCGGCAAGGACACCGGGGATTCGAGCGAGGCGGGCAAGAAAGGCGGCTTTTACATCTTCCGCGATCACGGGGACCGGGCGGAAATGCTTACTCATATCGAGCTGGAGGGCCGATGCTTTGGCACGCCAGCGGCCTGGAACGGCAAGATTTACCAACAGACCACCCGCAAGCTCTACTGCTTCGGCCGCCGCGGCGACAACCCCGGTCGGCCCAAGCCCGTCCCACCGGCCGAGTGGCCCCAGGCCGGCCCGCCCGCCCGCCTGCAGATCATCCCCGCCGAGGTGGTGCTCAAGCCCGGCGAGAAAGCCCGCTTCCGCGCGCGCAAGCTGGACGCCCACGGCCTGTTTGTGGAAGAGGTCCGGGACGTGGCCGCCCTGAAGTGGGCGCCGTACGTGCCGCCCACGGCGCTGGTCAAGGCGACCATGGAGGGCCGGTTCAACGAGCGGGGTGAGCTGGAGATCCCCGCCGGCGCAAAGATGTCTGCCGGCGCCTGGGAGGCCACGCTGGATGGTCTCAAGGGCTACATCCGCGGGCGGGTGTTGCCGCCGCTGCCCCTGCGGGAAGACTTCGAGGGCTTCGAGCTGACTCAGACCACCACCAACACGGTGGAGCCGCCGACGCGATTCGCCTACCCGCCCCTGGCCTGGATCGGGGCACGCTTCCGCTTCGAGGTGCGGGAGGTGGACGGCACCAGGGCCCTGACCAAGACCATTGACAACAAGTTCTTCCAGCGCGGTACGGCGTTCATCGGCCGACCCGACATGCGCAACTACACCATCCAGGCGGACGTGCGCAGCGAGGGCACGCGCCGCAAGATGTCCGAGGTGGGCGTGGTCAACCAGCGCTACGCGGTCATTCTCAAGGGCAATTCCCAGGAGCTGGAGATCAACTCGAACCAGGAACGCCTCAAAGTGGCCGTGCCCTTCCGCTGGTCCCCGAACACCTGGTACACCCTCAAGGCGCGCGTGGATTTGCAGCCGGACGGCTCGGGGGTCGTGCGTGCCAAGGCCTGGAAAACCGGCGACCCCGAGCCGACGGCCTGGACGCTCGAGGTGCCGCATCGCACCGCGCACCGCTCCGGCAGCCCCGGGCTGTTCGCCTTCGCCCCGCAGGACATGCGGGTGTTCATTGACAACGTGGTCGTGACGCCGAACGAATGACCCGCCCGGCTGTTGGTTGATCCCCGTGCTGAATAGTCCCCCACCCCCCATAGTCAACAGATGCCCATGAAAACCCGACCCGCCGTTTGTTTCGCCCTGCTGGGAGCCGTGTGGGTTCCCCTTGTGGCTGCCGGCGATTGGCCCATGTGGGGCGGCACCGTGCACCGCAACATGTATTCCCCGGCCCGGAACCTGCCGGATCGTTTCGACCCCGGCCGGTTCAAGTCCGGTACCGAGGACGTGGACCTGAGCACCACCAAGAACGTGAAGTGGGTGGCCAAGCTCGGCACCCAGAGCTACGGCAACACCAGTGTCGCGGGAGGCAAGGTTTTCGTGGGCACCAACAACGACTTCCCCCGCGACCCCCAGCATCAGGGTGACCGCAGCATCCTGATGTGCTTCGACGAGAAAACCGGCGCCTTCCTCTGGCACCTGGTGGTGCCCAAACTCAAATCGGGCAAGGTCAATGACTGGGAAAACCTCGGCCTGCTCTCCTCGCCCCTTATCGAGGGCAACCGGCTTTACCTGGTCACCAGCCGGTGCGAGGTCATGTGCCTGGACACCGAGGGCATGGCCAACGGCAACGACGGCCCCTTCACCGACGAGGCCCATTATTTCGTCAAGGACACCGGCCGTCCGCCGGCCAAGGTCGGCCCGCACGATGCGGACATCATCTGGGTCTTTGACATGATGAACGAACTGGGGGTTTTCCCGCACAACGCCTCCAACAGCTCCCCGCTCATCGTGGGCGACCTGGTCTATGTGTGCACCTCCAACGGGCAGGACTGGACCCACGTGAACATCCCCTCCCCGCTGGCCCCCAGCTTCATCGCCGTGAACAAACACACCGGCGAACTGGCCGGCGAGGACAACGCCGGCATCGGCCCGCGCATTTTCCACGGCCAGTGGGGCTCGGCCTCCGCCGCAGAGGTCAACGGCCGCTGGTTGGTGTTTTTCGGCGGCGGCGACGGCGTGTTGTACGCTTTCGATGCCAAACCGGCCAAGGGCAGCGGCGCTCCCATCGAACCCGTGTTGCCCGGCCCGCCGCTCAACCACGAGGAGGACCCCGAGCTGAACTACCTCAAAAAGGTCTGGTGGTTCGACTGCAACCCGCCCGAGTACAAGATGAAGGACGGCAAACCCATCCGATACCCGGACGCTGACGGCCCCAGCGAAATCAACGCCACGCCCGTGTTTTACAAGAATCGCGTGTACGTGGCCATCGGCCAGGACCCCGAGCACGGCGAGGGCGTCGGCCGGCTCGTCTGCGTGGACGCCACCAAGACCGGCGATGTGACCGGTTCGGCGCTGATCTGGGAGTACCGCGGCATTCACCGCAGCATCTCCACCGTCTCGATTGATCCGGAGTCCGGCCTGCTGTTCGTCGGCGATTTTTCGGGCTTTGTGCACTGCCTCGATGCGGAGACCGGGAAGTTGTACTGGACCCATGACATGAAGGCCCACATGTGGGGCAGTACCTTGGTGGCCGACGGCAAAGTGTACGTGGGCGACGAGGACGGCGACCTGGTGGTGCTCGCGGCGGCCAGGGAGAAAAAGCTGCTCAGCGAATGCAACCTGGGTGCGCCGATCTACTCCACCCCGGTGGTGGCCAATGGGGTGATTTACGTGGGCTCCAACACCCACCTGTATGCTTTCCACGACGAAGCCGCGGCCGCCCCGGCCACGGACCGTCCGCCCGCCCCGACGGCGCCGACGCGCTGAACTCCCACCGGATCACCCGTTATGGACGCTGCGCTTCCCCCCTCGTCCCCCTCGCCCGCACCCCGGCGTCGGCTCATCCAGGGATTGTTTTTGCTTTTGTTTCTGCTGCATCACGATTTTTGGGCCTGGGACGACCGCCGGTTGGTGATGGGTTTTCTGCCGGTCGGGCTGTTTTATC
>CALFAV010000012.1 GCA_937946835.1 uncultured Verrucomicrobiae bacterium
TCGCCGCGTTCGAGCACCCGCACGTAGGTAAACCAACGGCTGTTCCAGCCCACCCCCAGCGAACTGCCGGCCGGAATGTCCCACAACCATTCACATTTCGGGACATCCCATGGATTAATCAATGGTAACCCTAAAACGTAGTTGGCGTCCCGCAGTTTGTAGCTCAGTCCCAGGCGTACGACCGGACCCTGCGGGGGCTCGTAGCCCCAGGGCTCGTCTTCCAGCCACACGTTGATGAACGGCTCGGAAATCCGCCATTGCGGCAGGCCGCTCAGGCAAGGTGGACAGGGTGCCACCATGCATTTGCAGTTGCCCTGCCCGCCACTGTGTTCAGGTTCGGCGTCCCCTTCCGGCCCCGCGCCCGGTGAACCCCCGGGAGCTCCGCCCGGGGGCGCCCCGCCGCCGGCAGCCCCACCCCCGCCCCCGCCAGGACCACCTTTTCCCAGACCACAGCCCGGGACGGGTGGAGGCGGGCAAACCGGCGGAGGCGAAGGCGGGGTGGGACACTGGTCGTCGTAAGCATCCGGCCGCAGTTTGGCGGAACTGCGGCCCACCACCCCGGCCGCTTCCCCCGGGCCGACCGCCCGCCAGCCGGCGGGCAACAGCGCCAGCGGCACCAGACAATACCCGCTGCTTTCCGCCTCCAGGTCCTCCGCCCGCATCCAGATCCGTCCCCGGGTGGGATCGTAAACCCAAAAGCCGGCCCCGTGTGCCGCCAGCACGGTGCGCCACAGGTCTGCCTTCCAGTGCACCACCGCGGGTAACAGCCAGGCCGCCCCGGGGCTGCGCACCGCCGCCTGCAGCGCCAACCCATGCCGACGGCCGATCTCCTGCAACCGGGCCAGGGTCAATCCCCCGGCATCCTGCCCGGTAGCCTCGCCGAGCACGTCCGCGGTCGTGGGATGCGCCCGTCCCAGGGCCCGGGCCAACCGGTCCAGCGCCACCGCCCCGCACATCAGGGAGGCCCGGGACGGGTCCTCACGCAGCTCATTCCAGCCTTCCAACACGGCGCGCCACACCGCTCCCAGCGCCGGCGACGAGGGCGAGCGCCCCCCGGCCTGGCGCAGCAACTCCGCGAAGGCCTCCGCCCGGCCCAGTTCCAACAACGCCAGCCCCAGCGCCACCTGCGCCCGGTCGGCAAAGCGCCAGCCCAAGGCCACCGCCGGGTCTTGCGACAGGGACCAGGCCGCGATCAAATGCGGCAGGGCCCGACTCGAAGCGGCGCGCCGCTGGTAAGCGGCACCCAGCGTTTCGTGAATGGCCAACTCCCAGCGACTGCCGGGATGGTCCCGGATAAACTGCTCCAGATCGGCATATAGCGCCTGCGCCGCGGCCCGGCGGGCCGAGGACGAGGCCTCGGTCAGACGCGCGGCGACCCAATGCGTGCGGTGGGCCTCAAGCAACTCGGCCAGCGCCTGGTCGGCTTCGGACCAGGCAGTTTGAGTGTCGGAAGGCCGCAACGGGATCAGCGACCCGAATCGTGACGCCGGGTGCTGCGCCCACCCCCCCACCGTGAGGAAGCCCAAGGCCCCACCAAGGAGGAGCGCCTTAAGCGGCGTGAGGCGGCGTGAGGCGGTCATCTGGGTAATCAAGAGATTGTCCATTTGGCCGGGATGTGAAGCGCGTCAAGCATTTTTTGAAAAAATTTCCTGGCGGGAATACAAGGCTCGGGTGCCGGTGACCGGGGCGACAAACTGCCGCCCGCGACAGCAGTAGCCGGGCCGCGACGCAGTGCGGCCCTACCAGGGAAAGCGCCAGCAAGCGGGCGCACTTCAAGGGCGGGCGCCCAACGCAGCGGCCCCACCCACGCCGGGCTTCGGGGAGGGCGGGCCGTTCCCGGCCACTGAAGTAGCGGCCGGCGACCCGCCTGCTGTAGAGCCGGGGGACCCGCCCGGTGGAAAACTGGTGTAGCGCAGATTGCCAATCTGCTGACGTATGCCGCTTGGGAAGCGGCACAAGGGATTGCCCGGAGCGAAGCGAGGGCAAGGCCTGCAGGGCCGAGCGAGCGGGGCGCAAGCGAGCCAATCGCCGGCGGCGAGCCGGCGGACGCGGGCACAATCACCGACGCGGATTGCCAATCCGCGACACGGCCGACTGCCAGTCGGCGCTACTCCTTCAGCAGATTCCGGGCGACAGGTTGCCACCCGCTCCGGCAGCCGGGGCGGCTGCTGCTACCCCGAACGCCGCCCGGTCCGCGAAGCAGAGTGGCGCTCCCTCGACTTGGCCCCGGTGCCCGCCTAGACTCGGGCCGTTACGTTCCGCGGCGCGCATGGACCGCCTTGAAAAACACCGGCGCAAATCAGCGGCGTTTCCGGCCCCGGGCCAAGGGCCTCTCGGGGGTGCCGTGCTTTGTCTTCCCCTCCGGGCCGTAGATTGAAGCCGCCTTCATGCGCGTCGCCCTGCTGACTCACGAGCCGTTTTATCCGCCCAGCGGCGGCGGGTCGGCCGAGGCGCTGTACCTGGTGCGCGAGCTGGTCCGGCGCGGGCACGGGGTGACGGTGTTCGCGCCGGCGAGTGAAGCGCCGGCCGGGCTGGCGGCGACGGGTCGGGTGCGCGTGGAACCGTTCACCGCCTGGCACATGAGCCGGCGGACGCGGCTGCGCACGGTCAAGTACCTGCTTTACCCGGGGGCTTTGGTGCAGTTGGTGGGGCGGGTGGCGGCGCGGGAACGTCCGGACGTGTTGGTGGCCCAGCACGCCATCGCCTGCGTGGCGGCCGGGCACCTGAAGCGCCGCCTGCGCGTGCCGGTGGTCATGAACTTTCTGGACCATCTGACCGGCTTCATGGAGACCTGGCCGGTCTGGCTGATGCCACCGCCGCTCCTGACCCTGCTCAAGCGCTACGAGTTGAGCCTGCCCCGGCGTTTCGGGGCGGACGCCGTGCTCACCGTGTCCGAGCCGCTGGCGGAGAAATTCGCCGCCACCGGTTATCCCCGGGAGCGGCTGCGGCCGATCTTTTACGGGTACGACGCCGAGCGGTTTCCGTTTAACCCGGCGCAGGCGGCCGCTCGCGCGGAAGCCGCCCCGGTGGTGGTCATGCACGGGTCGTTTGACCATCACCACCTGGGGCCGATTGCCCTGGACACCCTGGCCCACGTGCACCGGGCGCGGCCGGAGGTGGTGTTTGAATTCATCGGACCGGACACCCCGGCGTGGCGGCGGTTTGCCCGGCGGGCGGCGGCGCGGGGACTGGCTTCGGTGCTCCGGCATACCGGTTTTGTGCCCTACGAGGCGCTCGCCGAACGGCTCGGCGCGGCCACGGTGGGGCTGGTGCCCTACGAGGAATCGGCGGGCACGCACTGCGCCTTTGTGGCCAAGGTGGTCGAGTATCTGGCCCTGGGCCTGCCGGTGGCCTGCACGGCGCTGGAGGGCCTGCGCCGTTACTTTGCCGCCGAGCCGCTGATCAGGTTCACCGCGTTCGACGGCGCGGCCCTGGGTGCGGTGGTCCTGGCCTGGCTGGCCGAACCGGCGGCGGCCCGCGTGCCGCTGGCGGCGCAGGCGGCGCGGCGTGTTCGGGAGGAACTGGACTGGCGCGTGGTGTGTGGGCGGGCGGCGGACGCCATTGAGATTGCCCACCAGCGCGCGGCGGCCACGGGGGCGGGTTCATGAGCGAGCCCGGAACCGGGGGCCGGGCCTTTTTCCGGCAGGCGGGCTGGTTGGTCCTGGCCACGGGGCTGATGGGGGTGTTCATGACCGGGGCGCAGATGGTGGCCGCGCGCTGGATGGAGCCGGCCGAGTACGCGCTGTGGTTTGCGTTGTTGCGGGTGTACCTGTTGCTGGGCATTCCCAGCATCGGTCTGCAGACGGTCTTTGCCCGGCAGACGGCCGCCGCGGTGCATCCGGAGCAGCAGGCCCTGTTGCGGGCGACGGTGCGCGCGGTGCTGAAGGGCACCTTGCTGTTCTGGCTGGGGGTGGCGGGGTTGACCGTCCTGAGCCAGGGCTGGTTGATGCGCACGCTCAAGATCGCCAACCCGGCGGCGTTGTGGGTCACGTTGCTCATTGGCCTGCTCACCTTGTGGGGGCCGGTGCTGCGCGGGCTGGCCCAGGGACATCAACGGTTTACCGCCCTGGGCGGGGCGTTGATCCTGGACGGGGTGGGCCGGTTCACGGCGGTGCTGTTGATCGTGCTGGCCGGGGGGCAGGCGGCCGGCGGCATGGCCGGCGCGCTGGTGGGGCAGGTCCTCTCGCTGGGCTTGTGCCTGTGGGTGGTACGGGCGGATGTGGTTGGGCCGGGGGCGGGGTTTGCCTGGGGCGCCTGGTTGCGGCAGGTGGGGCCCATCACGGCGGGCACGGGGACGGTGGTGTTGTTGTCCACCACGGACGTGGTGTACGTGCAGAGCCTGTTCCCGGTGGAAGCGGCGCAACGGTACGTGCCGGCGGCCATGATCGGTCTGGCGCTGACCACCTTCGGGGTGCCCATTGCGGCGGTGATGTTCCCCAAGG
The DNA here is from genome assembly GCA_937946835.1 of uncultured Verrucomicrobiae bacterium. Taxonomy (GTDB): domain Bacteria; phylum Verrucomicrobiota; class Verrucomicrobiia; order Limisphaerales; family J093; genus DSVZ01. The sequence goes on from CALFAV010000012.1 coordinate 4,443, forward strand.
TGGCGCGGAGTGCGGCGTTGGCGCGGCGCTCGCGGGCCATGCCGTTGGCGCTGGCGGCGACGCTGGGCGGGGGCGCGCTGGTGGCGCTGGCCTGCACGCTGTTGCCCGAGCTGCCGCTGCGGGTGATTTACTTCGGCAAGCCCTTGTACTGGCAGGCCGCCCCGCTGGTGCCGTGGTTTGCCTGGGCGTTGCTCCCCCTGATCGTGGCCAATGTGCTGATCAACAACCTGCTCGCGGCCGGCCGGTTTGGCGTGGTGCCGTGGGTGCTGGCGGTGGGGGTGCTCTACCTGGGGTTGTTGTTCGGCGCACGGCACTGGCTGCCCGCGCTCGAGCCGTTCACCGCCTTCCGCGTGCTGCTGGGCGCCCTGGGCGGCTGCAACCTGCTCCTGCTGGCCGTGGCGGTGGGGCACACGGTGCGCATCCCGGCCGTGACGGCTCCAACGGGCGGAGTTGACGCGGGGGCGGCGCCGGATTCAACGTCCCGAGTGTGAGCGAGGACCCACCGCTGAGCGGGGACGAACGCCGGTTGTTGCTGGCGCTGGCGCGCGAGACGCTGCGCCGCTGCACCGCGGGCGAGCCGCCGCCGGAGGTGGACCCCTGCCACCTGCCGGCCCGCCTGACCGAGCCGGCCGCGTGTTTTGTCACCCTCACCCGCGCGGGCGAACTGCGCGGCTGCATCGGCACCCTCGAGGCCCGCTGGCCGCTGTGGCGCGCAGTGGTGGAGAACACCGTTGCCGCCGCGCTGCGGGACCGGCGCTTTGCCCCGGTGGGTCCGGCGGAAATCGCCGATCTGCGCATCGAGATCAGCCGGCTCGGCCCGCTGCGACGGCTGGTCTGCCACAGCCCGGCCGAGTTGTTGGAGCTGCTGGTACCGGGCCGGGACGGCGTGGTGCTCGAACTGGCCGGCCGCCGCGCGACCTTTTTGCCGCAGGTGTGGGAGAAGTTGCCGGCCCGGACCCTCTTCCTCGAGCAACTGGCCCGCAAGGCCGGGTTGCCCCCGGACGCGTGGCGTCATCCCGAGGCCCGGGTGTGGGTTTACAGCGTCGAGCACTTCGCCGAACCCGACGGGGCGGATGCCGGCGCCGGGCCGGCCTCGCTTGAACCGGACCCGCCCGGGGACTAGCCTGCCGCATGGACATGGTCACCGTCTTTCGGACCTTCAATTCGGTCGAGGCCCAGGTCATCCGCGGGCGGCTCGAGGCCGCCGGCCTGTTTGCCCGCGTGCGCAACGAACAATCCGTCCTGGCCGGTGGCGCGGGCATCGCGGGCGTGGAGTACCTGGTGGACGTGCCGGAAGCCGAGGCGGCGGCGGCACGCGCCCTGATCGAGCCATCCGATTCGCCCGCCGCATGAAGGAGCGTCCCGCCGCCTTCTGGCGGTCTCTCCAGCGCCAACTGCCCGCGGGCGAACTGTGCCTGGACCCGGCCACCCGCGAGGCCCACGCCGGCGACAAGTGGTTTGCCCGCGCCCTGCCCGAGGCGGTGGCCCTGCCGCGCTCGACCGACTCGGTGGCCCGCATCCTCCGATTCGCCCACGCCCACCGCATCCCGGTCACCCCGCGCGGCGCCGGGCACGGGTACGTGGGCGGCTGTGTGCCGGTGCGCGGCGGCCTGGTGCTCTCGCTGGACCGGATGAACCGCATCAAGGAAATCCACCCGGGCGACTTTGTGGCCGTGGTCGAGCCGGGCGTGCGCACGCAGACCCTGCAGGACGCGGTCGAGGCGCGCGGCCTGTTTTACCCGCCCGACCCGGCCAGCCGCAGCGAGTGCAGCCTGGGCGGGAACATCGCCACCAACGCCGGCGGCCCGCGCTGCCTCAAGTACGGCGTGACTCGCGACTACGTGCTCGGCCTGGAGGTGGTGCAGGCCGACGGCACGGTGGTGCGGCTGGGCGGCCGCACGCACAAGAACAAGACCGGCTTTGAGCTGGCGCGGCTGTTCGTGGGCAGCGAGGGGATGCTGGGGGTGGTGACCGAGGCCACGCTGAAACTGTTGCCCCTGCCGCCGGACCGGGCGTGCCTGTGCGTGGGCTACGACTCGATGCGCGCCGCCGCGCGGGCCATTCGGGCCATCTTCGCCGCGGGCCTGCTGCCCTGCGCGCTGGAGGTGGCGGACAAGTTCACCCTGGCCGCGGCGCGCCGCCGCACCGGCCAGCGACGGCTGGAGGGCTGCGAGGCCTTGCTCATCATCGAGCTGGACGGCCAGCCGCGCACCGTGCGGGCCGAGTTGCGTCTGGTGGAGGCCGCCGCCCGCAACGCCGGCACGCGCTTTGTGCAGCGCGCCCTGGGCGCCGCCGCCTGCGAGCGGCTCTGGCAGATCCGCCGTGAGTTCTCCTACGCCCTGCGCGACACCGGCCTGACCAAGCTCAACGAGGACATCGCCGTGCCGCGCAGCCGGCTCGAGGACCTGTTCCGGTTCGCCGAGCGGCTCCAGCGCCGGCACGGGTTCCCGGTGGCCTGTTTCGGCCACGCCGGCGACGGCAACATCCACGTGAACGTCATGGTGGACGAGACGCGGCCGGGCGCGGCGGCGCGGAGCGAGGCGGCGCTGGATGAATTGTTCGCGCAGGTGCTGGCCTGGGGCGGGGTGGTGACCGGCGAACACGGCGTGGGGCTGGCCAAAAAGCGCTGGTGGCCCCGGGCCGCGCCGCCGGCGGTGCGCGCCCTGCACCGCACCCTCAAGGCGGCGCTCGATCCCCGGGGGATTTTGAACCCGGGCAAGTTCCTGGATTGACCCGGGCACCCCGCCGCGGGTGGGGTCCCGTTCCCGGCCCGGGCGGGCCAAGCGCCCGGCTTGACGGGGCGACGGACTCTTTTACCCGCGGGCCGGTGCCGCTACGTTTGCGGGCGTGGAACCGATTTGTTTGACGCCCGGTCCGCCCAAGCGCATCGGGTTAGTGTCCACCCGCTTTGCCGGCACGGACGGCGTAACGCTGGAGGCGCGCAAGTGGGCGCAGATCCTCGAGGGCCTGGGGCATCGCTGCTTCTGGATGGCCGGATTGCTGGACGCGCCGGCGGAGGTCAGTCACGTGGTGCCGCTGGCCTACTTCAGCCATCCCGAGGTGGCCGAGGTGCAGCGACACCTGTTCGGGGTGGCCACGCGCCCCCGGGCGGTGAGCGACGCCATTCACCGGATCAAGGAGGCGCTCAAGGACGAGTTGTACCGGTTCATCGAGCGGTTTCAGCTCGAGGTGCTCATCCCGGAAAACATCCTGGCCATCCCGATGCACGTGCCGCTGGGGCTGGCGATGACCGAGGTGATCTGCGAGACCGGACTGCCGGTGATCGCGCACCACCACGACTTCGCCTGGGAACGGGAGCGCTTCGTGCTCAGCGCGGTCAACGACCATCTGCGCGCGGCGTTTCCCGGCGCCACCCCCCGCACCGAGCACGTGGTGATCAATTCCATGGCCCAGAAGGAACTGGCCCGGCGCTGCAGCCTGCCCTCGGCCATCATCCCCAACGTGCTGGACTTTGAAACGCCGCCGCCGGGCATTGACGAGTACAACGCGGATTTGCGCCGGGAAATCGGCCTGGCCGAGGACGACTGGCTCATCCTCCAGCCCACCCGGGTGGTTCCGCGCAAGGGCATCGAGCACGCGGTGGAACTGGTCCGCCGCCTCAAGGACCCCCGCGCCAAGCTGGTCATCTCCCACCCCGCCGGCGACGAGGGCAGCGCCTACATGCAGATGCTCCACGACCGCATCGCCGATGCGGGCATTGACGTGCGCTTCATCGCCGACCGCGTGGGCGAGACCCGCGGCCGCACCCCCGCCGGGCAGAAGGTGTACACGCTCTTCGACGTGTACCCGCACGCGGACCTGGTGACCTACCCGAGTCTTTACGAGGGCTTCGGCAACGCCTTTCTCGAGGCCATCTACTTTGGCAAGCCGGTGGTCGTGAACACCTACGCGGTCTATGCGCGCGACCTGGACCCGCTCGGGTTCAAGACCATTGAGATGACCCAGCTCGTCACCCGCGAGGTGGTCGAGCAGGTGCGTGAGGTGTTGCACAACCCGGCCCTGCGCCGTGAATGGGCCCGGACCAATTACGAACTGGGCCTGAAATATTTCTCCTACGCGGTCGCCCGCCGGAAGCTCGCGGCGCGGCTGGCCAATCTCTTCGGCGAAGGGTTTTAATCCGCCGCCCGCCGGGGTGCCGGCTCGTTTGGCTCCTCAGCGGCGGAGGGGCCCAGCGCTTCGCAAAAGGCCTTGATCTGGGCGTGCGTGCCCAGCAGCAGCAGCTCGTCTCCGGCCTCGAAATGATCCTGGCCGCGGGGCGCCAGGTTCCGTTGCCGGCCGCGGCGAAGGCCGCCGACCTGCACCCCGAACCGCCCGATGAGGTCCAGCTCGCGCAGCGGCCGACCGGCCAGCGGACTGCCCTCGGGCACGCGCACCGCCTCCATGGTCAACTCGTCGAAGTCGGCGGCGGCCTCCCGCGGCGAGGCGGCGGCGCCCAGGTGCTGCACCGCCCGGGCCAGTTGCTCGGGCGTGCCCAAGAGCAGGAGCTTGTCCCGCGGGAAGAGCACCGTGTCCGCCCGCGGGTTGGCGATGCCGTAGCCCTGCCGGTCAATGCCCACCACCGAACACCCGAACCGCGCGCGAATGGCCAGCTCGCCCAGCGTACGCCCCGCCAGGGCCGAATCCCCGGGCAGGGTCACCTCGTCAATGTCCAGCCCCCAGTCGGCGGTTGCCTCCGGCAGCGCCACCGCCCAGGCGGACGTGGCCGTGGCATGGGTGGCGCGGCGGAACTGCCGGCGCAGCTCATACTCGAACCGGCTGTGCAGGTGCACGAAACGCCGCCAGAACAGGACCCCCAGCGCGGCCAGCATCACCCCCACGCCCGCCACCACGCCCCTCTGGAGCGGCCCGGTGGGCACCAACGCCAGGAACCACACCCCCAGCACCACCAGCCCCACGCTGCGCAGGGCCATTTCCAGGAACGGCTGCAACCGCTTCGCCCGCGGCGACCCCCGGGTGGCACTCTCGGCCAGAATCATTGCCAGGGCCGTCATCTGGCGCCACAGGGCGATTAGTGGCCCGAGCAGCACCAGCCCGAACGCTCCCCAAAACACAAAGGGCAACAGGCGCTCCGACCACTCCTCGCCGCCCAGCCCCGCTTTGGCCCGCTGGTACACCGGCCAGGCAAACCCCAGCAGCGCCGACACCAACAGCACGTGCAGCCCTGCCTGGAACAGGCGGCCGGCCGTCAACTTCCAGAGCACGCTGCCGCTGCTGCGGGCGCGCAGCCGGGTCAGCCAGTTGTGATAAAACTCCACCCACGCCCCCACCCGGTTCGGCAGCCGGCGCGCCCACCGCTCGCTCCACCGCTCGCTCCGCCGGGTGAGCACCGGCGCTCCCAGCGCGGTCAGCAGGGACGCTCCCACCGCCGCCGCATACAACGCGGGCGGCACCACGCCCGTGCTCACCCCCAGTTGTGCGATGACGAAGGAGAATTCGCCCAACGGCGTCAGGGCCAGCCCGGCCTGAAGCGCCTCCCGGGGGGTATTGCCCACCGCCAGCAAACCCAGGGCGCAAGCGACCGGTCGCAACACCCAGGCCAGACCGGCCACCAGCAGCAACAACGGCCAGTCCGTCGCCAACAGGCGAAAATCCACCTGCATCCCCACCGCCACGAAGAACACCGCGCCGAAGATCTGGTGCAACCCGTCAAAAGCACGCGCCAGGTCCGCCTGGTAGCGGGTGCTCCCCATCACCGTGCCGAACACAAACGCTCCCAGCGCCAGGGAATACCCCGCGCGAACCGCGCCCCACGCCAGCAACAACAGCAGCCCGGCCACGGCCAGGGTCCGCACCTCCGGCGCCGCCTCGCGACTCAGCCGGTCCAGCAGCCGCGGCGCCATCAGCAGCAGGAACACCGCCACCGCCACCACAAAGGCCCCCAGCCCGCCCAGGGTGCTCACCAGCCCCGCCGGGGGGTTGCCCGCGCCCAGTTGCACCACCGAGGTCAGCAGCGTCAACATGGCCACCGCCACCGCGTCCTCGAGCACGGTCATGCCCAGGGCCAGTTGTCCCGGCCGCTCGTGAATGAGGTTCAACTCGTCGAGCACCTTCCCGATGACCGCCGAGCTGGAGACCATCAGCAGCCCGGCCAGAAACAGGCTCGCGGTCGGGCTCCATCCCAAAAGCCCGCCCAGGGTCCGGCTGACGTTGAGCACCAGCAACGCCGCAATGGCTGTCGCCACGATCAGCGACAAGCCCAGGTTGCGCAGCCGATTCAGGTTCAGGTTCAGGCCGATCCAGAACACCAGGAACACCAGCCCCAGTTGGGCAAGCGTTTCCACCCGCTCGAGATCGGCCACCAGGGCAAATGGCGGCGTGTGCGGTCCGATGACCGCGCCCGCCACCAGATAGCCCACCACCACCGACAGCCGCAGCCGCTGACACAACCACGCCGCGGCCCCGGCGATCACCAACACGATCGCCAGATCGCCGATGAGTTGAAGGCCCGGCATGACGCCATGATGCCGGCGGCGTGCCCGGCTGGCACGCCCAAAACGGTCCGCTCTGCCCGCCACGCGTGCCGGTGCTCCGGTTCCGGGCGCGCGTCCCGCTCAGGGCACTTCGATCCAGCGGTAATCCCAGGGGGCAAGCGGGACTGCGGGGCCACCACCCGGCGCCCCCGGCAGACTCACCGGGTCCCCGCTGACATTGTGGAAACACCACACGCCGCCGCTGTCCGGGGCACGCCGGTGAACCACAAAGACCCGCGGGTCCGGTGCCGAGTATTCGGCCGGGGCCACGGGGTCGAAGGCCGGGTTTTCCCGGCGCCGGTGCAACAATTCCCGCAGCCCCTGAAACACCCGCGCCCGCAACGAGGTGGAGTCGGCCAACTCCGCCTCGAGTCGCGCGGTCTCCAGCTTCTGGCGGTTGATGCGCCGGGGGAGGCCGCTGCTTTCGGCCCCCGCCCGGTCGCCCCGCGAGCCGAACAGCGAGTGAAAATACAGGGCCGGCACCCCCGGCAGGCTCAACATCAGGGCGTGGGCGGTGAGGAAGCGGCGCGCCACCCGCTCGACCGGCTCGCCCGCTCCCGGATCAGCCAGGGCGTCGAGGTAGTTGATGTTCAGTTCGTACGGCGCCTCCGAACCGTCCGGCAGATGCCTGTGGGAAACGAACCCGCCGTGCGCGCGCGTCCGGGCGACCAGCGTGTCAATCTCGGCCTCGGACAAGAGGCCCCGGACGGGGTTCAGGCCGATGCCATCATGCGAGGCCAGGAAGTTGAAAAAGGCACACCGGGCGGAAGGCGGGCGGAGCGTCCGCGCCCAGGCGGTCAGGGTTTCGGCGCGGCCGCTGGCCAAGGCGTGCAGCACCAGCGGCGGCAGGGCGAAGTTATAGACCAGGTGCGCCTCGTCGTGGCCGTTGCCGAAGTACGCCACGTTGTCCGCGTGGGGCACGTTGGTCTCGGTGATCAGCCGCACCGCCGGCGCCAGTTCTTCCAGCACCGCACGCCAGAACCGGATCAGCGCGTGGGTCCGCGGGTGGTGCAGGCAGGGGGTGCCGATTTCCTTCCAGAGGAAGGCCACGGCATCCAGGCGCAGGAACCGCGCGCCGCGGGCCGCGTAAAACAGCAGCGCCTCCGTCACCCGCAGCAGCACCGCGGGGTTTTGGTAATTCAGGTCCACCTGATCGGCGCTGAAGGTGGTCCACACCCGGCGCCGGCCCGTGGCGGTGGCAAACTCGGTCAGCAGCGGCAGCGCGCGCGGTCGGACCACGCCGGACAGGTCGGGGTTGCCCTCCACCGTCACGAAGAAATCGCGGTAGTCGGGGTCGCCGGCCAGAAACCGGCGGAACCAGTCGCTCTGCGCGGAGAGGTGGTTGCAGACCGCGTCGAACATCAGCGCGAAGTCCCGGCCCAATCGCTCCACGTCCTCCCAGGTGCCGTACGCCGGGTCCACGGCGAAATAATCCTTCACCGCAAACCCGTCGTCGGAGGACCAGGGATAAAACGGCAGCAGGTGAAGACCGCTGACCACGCCGGTGAGATGCGCCCTGGCAAACGCGTGCAGACTTTGCAGCGGCGGCCGGTCCGGCTCGCGGATCTGGTCCGCGTAGGTGATGAGCAGCACGTCCCGGGCGGTCAATGCCCCGGGAGTGTCGGCCGCCGCCGGCATCCGGGCCCGCCAGCGTTCGCCCAGGGCCTCGAACCGCGGCGCCCAGGCGCGGGCGAGGGTGTCTCCGTAAATGGCTTGCAGGGCCTCGAACTGACGCGGCGTCATGACCCGGACAAGCTACCCCCCGCGTCGTCCCGGGGAAAGCCATCCGCCCCCCGGGTATTTGCCAGCAAAACCCGGCTGCTCCAGTCTCCCCGGGCGATGTGGCGACGATGCTGGCTGAACCTGGAGCGGGGCCTGGTCTATCAGGCCATCCGGCTCACGCGCCTGCGCGGGGCCAGCGAGCGGGTGGCGCGCGGGTTTGCCGTGGGTCTGATGGTGCACTTCTACCCCACCTTCGGCTTCGGGGTGTTGATCTCCGGTTTTCTGGCGCGGTTGGTGGGCGGGAATTTTGTGGCCGGGCTGGTGGGGGGAGCGCTGCTGGGCTTTGCCTGGCCCTTGCTCTTTCTGCTGAACATCTGGACGGGCAGCTTCTTCTTCGAGCCCTCCATCCAGCTCACCGCGCTGGAGCAGGTGACCGAAAAAACCATGCGCCTGTTGCTCTGGGGGCAGACCTTTACCGCCGGCGCGCTGGTGAACAGCCTGGTGGTGGGCGGCACGGTGTACCTGCTGTTGCGCCTGCTCTATGAAGAAACCCGCCCCGCCCTGCTGAACTATTTCCGCCACCACGCCCGGGAACACCAGCGCCGCTTCCGCCGCCCCCGCGCGCCGCGCTGAGGCGGCGGGATTGTCACCCCGGCGGCGGACTGGCATAAAAGCCGCGTGTTGGCCAAACGGGTCATCCCCTGCCTCGATGTTCACGCCGGCCAGGTCACCCGCGGCGTGCAGTTCGGCCGGGCCGAGCGCGGCGAGCTGCGCAACCTGGGCGATCCGGTGCAACTGGCCCTGGCCTACAACACCCAGGGCGCGGACGAGCTGGTGTTCTTCGACATCACCGCCAGCGCCCACGGCCGGGCCACGATGGTGCACGTGATCGAGCAGGTCGCCGCCCAGTGTTTCATGCCCCTGACCGTGGGCGGGGGCATCCGCTCGGTCGAGGACATGGGCGTGCTGCTGCACGCCGGCGCGGACAAGGTGAGCCTCAACACCGCCGCCCTGGCCAATCCGGAGCTGATCCGCGCCGGGGCCGAGAAATTCGGCAGCCAGTGCATCGTGGTCTCGATTGACACCCGGCGCACCGGCCCGGACACGTGGCGGGTGTACTCGCACGGCGGCCGGCGCGAGACCGAATGGGAGGCCGTGGCCTGGGCGCGGCGGGCCGTCGAACTGGGCGCGGGCGAAATCGTCCTCAACAGCATTGACGCCGACGGCACCAAGGCCGGGTACGACCTGGAAATCACCCGGCGGGTCAGTGAGGCGGTTGGCGTCCCGGTGGTGGCCAGCGGCGGCGCCGGCACGCTGGATCACCTGGTGGAGGTCCTGAAGGTGGGCCGGGCCGACGCCGTCCTGGCGGCGAGCATTTTCCACGAGGGCACCTACACCGTGGCGGCGGTCAAGCGGCACCTGCAGGCGGCCGGCATCCCCGTGCGCCTGCGGCCGGGGGATTGACCGCCCGGGCGAGCGCGCGCGATTTCTCGCGGGGGGAGAAGTTCCCCGGGCCCAGCCCCCACGTCCGGACGTGCCTGCAATTGCGCTGGCGGGACGCGGGCGCCGCGGCACAATGGGCCGGCCAAACATGAGTCTGTTCGAGCAACTGAAGTTCAACGCCGAGGGCCTGATCCCGGCCATCATCCAGGACCGGACCAGCGGCCGTGTGTTGATGATGGCCTGGATGAACCGGGCCGCGCTGGAAAAGACCCTCGCGACCGGGCGCACCTGGTTCTGGAGCCGTTCGCGGCAGAAGTTTTGGATGAAGGGCGAGACCAGCGGCCATGTGCAGGTGGTGCGGGACATCGCCGTGGACTGCGACGGCGACACGCTGCTCCTCCAGGTCGAACAGACCGGGGCGGCCTGCCACGAGGGGTATCGCTCCTGCTTCTTCCGCTCCGCGGCCGGCACGCCCCCGGAATGGCGCGTGACCGAGCCGCGCCTGGTGCAACCCGAACAGGTGTACGGCAAGCCATGACCGACGTGTTTCTTCCCTGGGGCAGCCCGGCCCATCTGGGCGTGTTCGGCCTGGTGGCGCTGGCGCGCGGCGCGGATTTTCTGAGCACCTGGGTGGCCAGCCCGCAACTGCGGCTGGAGGCCAACCCGCTGGCGCGCCACCTCGGCTGGCGCGGCGGTCTGGCCCTCAATCTGGCGCTGGCCGCGCTGGTGGCGACGTGGCTCCTGCCCGCGGTCATTCTGGCCACGGCCAGCCTGCTGGTGGCCGCGCGCAACTTTCAATCCGCCTGGTTGGCCCGCAGCATGGGCGAGGAGGCCTACCACCGCTGGCTGGGCGAGCGCCTGGCCCAGACCGGCCGCGGTCTGTACGTGACCTGCATCGGGGCCCAGGCCGCCCTGGTGGGCCTGGTGGGCGCGGCCCTGGTGTGGACCAATCCGCTGGAATCCCTGGCCGCCGCGGTGGGTCTGGGCGTGTTGAGCTACGCGCTGGCGGTGCTGGTGTATCCGCTGCTGGGCGCGCGCCGCATCTGGCGGCAACATTCCTCCGGCGCATGAGCCCGCCCTGCTTCCCGACCAAGGAGGAATTCCTCGCGCTGGCCGACCGCGGCAACCTCATCCCGGTGGGCTGCCGGCTGCTGGCGGACTTTGAAACGCCGCTGTCCGCCTACGCCAAGTTGCGCGGGCAGGGCCAGTCGTTCCTGCTCGAATCGGTCGAGGGCGGCGAGCATGTGGGCCGATACTCGTTTCTGGGCTGCCAGCCGCGCGCGGTCATTCGCCAGGTGGCCGCGCGCGTGGAGGTGCTCCGGCACGGGCGGGTGACCGAGGTGTTTCACACCCCGGCCGCCGGCCAGGCCTACGCGCGGCAGCGGGTGCGCGACGGGCTGGAGGTGGTCGAGCGGGTGCTGGCGCGCTACCGACCGGTGCCGGTGCCGGGGCTGCCGCGGTTCACCGGCGGGGCGGTGGGCTACGTCGGGTACGAGTTCATTCACGACATCGAGCCGGTGGTCCCCCGCCCGCCGCGCGACGAACTGGGCACGCCCACGCTGTATTTCCTGATCGCCGACCAGTTGCTGATTTTCGACCGGGCCGACCAGACCCTCACCGTGCTGGTCAACGCCGCGCTCGACGAGAGTGGCAGCCCGGAGTCCGCCTACGACGCGGCCGTGGCGGAGGTGCAGCGGTGGCTGGAGCACCTGCGCCAGCCGGTCGCGCCCCCGCCGGTGGTGCTGCCGGAGGAGGTGCCGCCGGTGGTCTTCGAGTCGAACATCCCTTCGGAGCGTTTTTACGACCACGTCCGCCGGGCCAAGGCGTACATCACCGCGGGCGACATCATCCAGGTGGTCGGCTCGCAGCGCTTTTCGGCCCGCGTCCCGGTGTCGCCGCTGGAGGTGTACCGGGCGGCCCGCACCATCAACCCCTCGCCCTACATGTTCCTGCTTGAGCTGGACGGCTTCGCCCTGGTCGGCGCCTCGCCCGAAATCCATGTCCGGTGCGAGGACCGGCAGGTGGAAATCCGCCCCATCGCCGGCACCCGGGCACGAGGGCGCACCCCGACCGAGGACCAGGCGCTGGAGCGCGAACTGCTGGCCGATCCCAAGGAGCGCGCCGAGCACGTGATGCTGGTGGACCTGGCCCGCAACGACCTGGGCCGGGTGTGCGCGTTCGGCAGCGTGCGGGTGCGCGACCTCATGGTCATCGAGCGTTACAGTCACGTGATGCACATCGTGTCGAGTGTCGAGGGCCGCCTGGCCGACGACAAGACCCCCTACGACCTGCTGCGCGCCACCTTCCCGGCCGGCACGGTCAGCGGCGCGCCGAAAATCCGCGCCATGCAGATCATCGCCGAGCTGGAAGGGACCACCCGGGGGCCGTACGCCGGGTGCGTGGGTTATTTCAGCTTCAACGGCAACCTCGACACCTGCATCACCATCCGCACCGCCCTGCTCAAGGACGGCTGGGTGCACGTGCAGGCCGGCGGCGGCTGGGTGAACGACTCGGTGCCCGAGGCCGAGTTTCTCGAAACGGTCAACAAATCCCAGGCCATGCGCAAGGCGGTGGCGCTGGCCGCGACGTTCGGCAGGCCGTAGCTCACTTCCCCGGCGGCGGGGCGGGGGGGTTACCACCGCTCGTGGTGGACGTAGGCGGGGTTGAAGCGGGTCCGAGCTTCCTTCGTTTCGCCCGGGTGCCCCACGGCCACGCAGGCCACCGGAATCACGGAGCCGGGCAGCGCCAGCAGTTCCCGCACCCGTCGGAGGCGGTGCTCGCGCGGGTGAATGCCCAGCCAGCAGGCGCCCAATCCGAGCATGTGCGCCGCCAGAAGCAGGTTTTCAATGGCGGCCGCGCAATCCTGCAGCAAGTAGCTCAGTTGCCGGTCATGCGCAGCCTCCAGGTCCCCGCACACCACGATGCCCAGCCCGGCGGCCAACAGCATTTCCCCGTTGGACAACACCTCGGCCAGCCCCGTCAGCGTGGCCCGGTCGCGCACGACCACAAACCGCCAGGGGTCCTTGGCCACGGCCGAGGGCGCCGCCATGGCCGCCGCGAGCAGGGTGCGCACCTGCGCCTCGGACACCGGGCCGGGTCGGAAGACCCGAATGCTGCGCCGGCCGAAAATCCAGTGCAGCGGCGAGTCGGTGACGAAACTCATGTGTGATCCGGAAGCGACGGTTGAAGTTGGTGCCGGCGGAGGGACTTGAACCCCCACTCCCTTGCGGGAACCAGATTTTGAGTCTAGCGCGTCTGCCGATTCCGCCACGCCGGCTCCGGGGCAGTTGCCCGCGGGCGCGGAGCAACTGCGACTCCGGGAGTATGCCCGGCTTGCCCGCGGCGACAAGACCATTCCCCCGGCCGTCCGGGCCGGGCAGGCGGCCTACTCCAACGCCACCACGCTCACCCGGCGCTCGCGTGCCAGGGCCTCCACCCGTTCCCGGTCCAGCAACAGCGTGCGCCGGGGCTCGAGGGCCAGCACGGCCACGCCGTGCGCGGCGCAGGTTTCGACCGTTTGAAGCCCCACCGTGGGGATGTCGAAGCGCAGGTCGTGGTCGGGCTTGGCCAGTTTCACCGCCACGGCGCCCCCCCGGGGGCCGGCCAACCGACCGCCCCGTTCCAGGCAGGCATCGGTACCCTCGAAGCCCTCCACGGCCAGCACCGTGCCGCGCTTGACCACCACCGTCTGGCCGATCTCCAGCCGCGCAACCTCCGTGGCAAGGCGGCGGCCGAAGGCGATGTCCTCCCGCTGGGCCGCGCTCAGGCGCGGGCCGACATGGTAGCCCGGTCCGGGCAACAGCGACTCCAACCAGGGCAGGGCGGAAATCAGCTCGATGCCGTCGCGCCGCAGCTCCTCGGCCACACCACCGAAAAGGGTGTGCGCATTGCGCTCCTTGAGCCGACACAGCAGCCGCAGCGCGCGCAGGTCGGGCCGCAGGTCAAACAGGTTGCGCGGCGCGATCTGGCCCAGCATCACGCAATGCCGCAGCCCGCGTTCGGCAAAGAGGCGGATCAGCCGGCCGAGCTGCCCCACCGACAGCCAGTGCATCTCGTCCACCAGGCCGGCCAGCGCGGGGTCGGTCTCGCCCGGCACCCCCACCGCCACGATGCGTTTCAGGCCGCGGGCGCGCCCCCGGCGGGCAAACTCCAGCGGCAGGGCGCGGTTGCCGGCGATCAGGCCGATCTGGGTGGGCAGTTCGGTCACGCGCCGAGTGTGTCACGGGCGCGCCGCCAGGGGAATCCCCTCCCGGCGCCGCGTTGACTTGCGGCCCGGATTTTGCCAGCGTTGCCTGCAAACACCTCACCCCGTTATGCAAGAGCTCAAATCCCTTTCCGACGCCATCCTCACCGGCGACGCCAAAACCGCGCGGGACGTCACCGAAAAAGCCCTCGCCGCGGGGGTGGACCCGCTGACGCTGGTCAACGAGTACATGATCCCGGCCATGACCGAGGTGGGCCGGCGCTACGAGTGCAACGAGTACTTCGTGCCCGAACTGCTCATCTCCGCCCGGGCGATGAAGGCGTCCCTGGAGCTGATTCGCCCGCTGCTGGTGGCCAGCGGGCGTGAGCCGGCGGGGCGCGTGGCCATCGGCACCGTCAAGGGCGACCTGCACGACATCGGCAAGAACCTCGTGGCGGCGATGCTCGAGGGCGGCGGCTTCGAGGTGATTGACCTGGGCGTGAATGTGGCGCCCGAACAGTTCGTGGCGGCGGTGCGGGAGAAAAAGGCCCAGATCGTGGCCATGTCCGCCCTGCTCACCACCACCATGCCCTCGATGAAGAGCACCATCGAGGCGCTCGAGGCCGCCGGCGTGCGCCGGCAGGTCAAGGTGCTGGTGGGCGGCGCGCCCATCACCCAGCGGTTTGCGGACGAAATCGGCGCCGACGGCTACAGCGAAAATGCGCCCGGCGCGGTCACCCTCGCCCGCCAGGCCCTGAGCCTGGCCTGAGCCGCCGGGCGTTGCACGGCCATGCCTGAATGGCTCACCCAGCTTCTGGCCGCCGGACCGGTGGTCACAGATGGCGCCTGGGGCACCGAACTGCAGGCGCGCGGATTGCCCGCCGGCGAACTCCCCGACGGGTGGAACCTCACCCACCCGGAGCGCGTGGCCGAGGTGGCCCGGGCCTACGTCGCCGCCGGCAGCCGGGTCATCTTGACCAATACCTTTGGCGCCAACCGCCTCCGCCTGGCCGGCCACGGCCTGGCCGACCGCGTGGCCGAGATCAACCGGCGCGGCGTGGAAATTTCCAAACAGGCTGCCGGCCCGCGCGCCCGCGTCTTCGCGTCCATCGGACCTGCGGGCAAAATGCTCCTGACCGGCGAAACCACGGCGGCGGAATTGACCGACGCCTTCACCGAACAAGCCCAGGCCCTGGCGGAAGGCGGCGCGGACGCACTCATCATCGAGACCATGTCCGACCTCGAGGAGGCAAAGCTTGCTCTGGCCGCCGCGAAAACCACCGGCCTGCCGGTGGTGGTGTGCATGGTCTTTGACGCCGGCCGGGACAAGGACCGCACCCTGATGGGCGCGACGCCGGAGCAGGTGGCGCGCGAGTTGACCGCCGCGGGTGCGGACGTCATCGGCGCCAACTGCGGCGTCGGCATCGAGCGCTACGTGCCGGTGTGCCGCCGGCTCCGGGCCGCGACCGATCGTCCGGTCTGGATCAAGCCCAACGCCGGGCTGCCGGTGCTGGAAAACGGCCGCGTGGTCTATCACACCACCCCGGAGGAATTCGCCGGCCATGTGCCGGAGCTTGTGGCGGCCGGCGCGGGCTTTATCGGCGGCTGCTGCGGCACCACGCCCGAGTTCATCCGCGCGGTGTGCGCCCGCCTGGTTGGCGCGTAACCCCATGAACAACCGGTACGGCTTCGCCCCACTCTGTTTGGTGATCCGTCTGATCTGCCCGATCAGTCCGCTCAGCCTGCAGTTCGGCGCCAACGCCGGACCCGCCTATCCGTCCCCCGGCGCGCCGGTGGACGTGGCGCCGTGGGGCGAGCGCACTTCGTGGGACAACGGCCGTGATGTCGGCCTCTGGTGGGAGGACCCGCGCGACCTCCACCGTGTGGTGGTCAGCTTTGCGGACCCGCCGCCCGCGCCCGAGCGGGTGAAGCTGCAGTGGTGGCAATCCCAGTGGCCGCACCACCGCATTCCCCGCGACCGCCCGGCCGGTGCCGGCGAGTCCGGCTGGGGCCATCTCGGCGACCTGTACCAGGGCCACTGGCGTGTCGCGGATGCCTATCTGCAAGCCGAAGGCCGGACCTGGACCTACACCTTCCGCCACCTCAACGCCACGGAGTTTCCCGACCTGAAAGACTTCGCCGCCGAGTACCGCACCACGATGAAGCTGCGGCTGCTCTTTGACGGCCCGGCCCCCCGGGTGGAGGGGCTGGAGGCGTACACCGACTCGGTTTGGCGGCGCGCCGATCTGGTCGTGGAGGCCGCAACCCCGGAGCTGGCCCGCCGGTTGCACGAGGCCCGGATCGAAGTGTTCAACGGCCATGCCGAGCCGCGTTCTGCGACCGCAACACCCGACGGCGAGCGAGCCGCCAGCCGCTACCTCCGGGTCTGGTTTACCGAAAGCCCGAACGTGAACAGCTTCGACCACACCGTGGTCACGGTGCGCCTGGACGACGGCGGGTTCAGTTTCGATCCGGCCGAGGTCGCCGCCGGCCGGCGGGTGCTGGCGCCCGAGCCGGGTTGGCTGGTCAAACGCGCGGAGGACCCGGTCACCTTCGCCGAGGCGCTGGCCCGGGCCCGCTCCGGTCCCGAAAAGCCGCTTTACGCCCGCGTCTTCGACGAGCCGGAGCAGTCCCTCACCCGCGCCCTGGCGGAGCAGCCGCCCAAGCCCGGCCGTATTTACCTTCCGCTCGGCACCGAGGGCGGACGCCAACGCTTTGGGGTGAACCCGAATGGCTCGGTCTTCTGCGTGAACGATCGCATTGACCACCCGCGCGGCCGCGACACCGGCCGGCTCCACTGGGGCGGGAACCGGCTCGATTTCGACTTCGGCCTGCCCCGGGGTGAACCCACCCGCCGCTGGATCGAGGACGAATGCCTGCCGATCCTGCACACCGAATGGGAGCGCGAGGGCATCCGCTACACCCAGACCGCGTTCGTCACCCGGCTCGAACCCGGCGGCCTCGGCTTTCCGGACATGCAGGCGGACGACACCGCCGTGTTGATGGTGAAAATCCACGGCCGGAACGTCGCGCCAGAGTACCGCACCGCGCACGCCACGTTGTCCCTGCGCGTGGACGGCCGGGCCGTGCCCTTGGGGCTGACCAACGATCTGCTCTACGCCCGGCCCGGTGCGGAGGCGCGCCTGCGGGCCGCGGTCGAAGTCCAGGGCGCGGTCCCGGGTGCGGCCGACCGGGGCCAAATCCATTTCGCCGGCCACATGCCCCCGGGCACCGACGGCTACATGGTGCTGCGCCTCCCGTTCATCACCCTGGACCGGCCGGACGAGATCGAGCGCCTGCGCGACCTGGACTTCGACGCCGAGTTTCGTCGGGTCAAAAAGTTCTGGCAGGGCCGCGCCGATGCCGCGGCGCAAATCACCACCCCCGTGCCCGAGCTGAACCATTTTTATCGCGCCCTTACTTCGCACCTGCTCATCAACTGCGGCCGTGAGCCGGGCGCGGACCGCCTGGGCGCGCGGGTGGGCAGCTTCAGCTACGGCGTCTTCGGCAACGAATCCTGCATGATGATCACCGAACTGGACCGGCGCGGCCTGCACGACGTGGCCCGGCGCTGCCTCGAGATGTTCCTGCACTACCAGGGCACGGTGAAACTGCCCGGCGATTACGAGACACAGGAGGGCATCTTCAACGGAGCGGCCGGCTGGGAACAGGGTGGCTACAACCAGCACCACGGCTGGATCCTGTGGGCGATGGCCGAGCATTACCGCTACACCGGCGACCGCGACTGGCTGGGGCGCAACGCCGAGAAGCTCATTCGGGCCTGCCGGTGGATCAGCCACGAGCGGGCCCGCACGCGGGACCTCACCGGCCTGCGGGCGATCGAGCGCGGCCTGCTGCCGCCCGGCTCGCTCGAGGACATCGGCGACTGGCGCTGCTGGCTCTCGAACAATGTCTTCAGTTGGTGGGGCCTCGACGCCCTGGCCCGCGCGCTGGCGGACCTGGGCCATCCCGAGGCCCCGGCGCTGCGCGCCGAGGCCGACGCGTACCGCTGCGACATTCTCCGGGCTTTCCAGGAAGCGAGCCGGCGCGCGCCGCTGGTGCCGCTGCGCGACGGCACCTGGATTCCGCAAATTCCCAGCGAGGTGCACCGCCGCGGCCGGACCTTTGGTTGGATCACCGTCACCCTCGAAGGCCCGATCTACCTGCTGCGCACCGGACTGATTGCGCCGGAGGACCCGCTGGCCGTGCCCATCCTGCAGGACTACGAGGACAACCTCTACCTGTCCGACCGCTACGGCTACTCGTGGGCGCGGCACGGCGCGCAGTGGTTCAGCCGGGGCGGGATTTCGATGCAACCGAACCTGCTCTGCTCGCCGCATCCGTACCTGTTGCGCGATGAGATCCAGCACTTCCTGCGCGCCTACTTCAACGCCTTTGCCTCGTGCTACTACCCGGACACGCAGATGATGTGCGAACACCCGCTGCCGGACCTGGGCGACTGGCGGGGCGATCACTACAAGTCCAGCGACGAGTCCAACTCCGCCTACTGGCTGCGCTTGATGTTCATCGAGGACGACCGCGGCGATGAGGTGCTTCGCCTGGGCATGGCCCTGCCCCGGGCCTGGCTGGCCGACGGCCAAAAGGTGTCCATCGAGCGGGCGGCCACTCACTTCGGCCCGATGAGCCTGCGGTTTGAATCGCAGGCCAACGCCGGGCGGATCACCGCCGTGATCGAACCGCCCACCCGCCGGGCGCCGCGGCAAGTCCTGCTCCGCTTCCGCCATCCCGACGCAAAACCCCTCCGGGCGGTCGAGGTCAACGGCCGGCCGTGGGACAAGTTCAACGCCGGCAAGGAATGGGTGGAACTGCCGGCCCTCACCGGCCCCACCACGGTCACAGCCGTTTACTGAAGCGCCGGCCGGGTAACGCGTTCACCGCTCGCCCTTGGCCGTTCCCTAACCGGCGGCACTGCGCGCTTTTCTCGCGCCGGCGGACGGTTTTACTCTCGCGTCATGCCCCGCGGGTTGGCTTCCTGGCAACGCCGATTGACGCTCGAGGGTCTGCTGGCCTCGCCGCTGCCGCGCTCGTACACGCACTTTGTCGGCCGCTGGCTGCGGACGGCCGCGCACACCGCCCGGCAACTGGCGGCCTTCGCCCTCATCACCCTGGGGGTGTTGGTCACCCGCCGCGCGCAGGCCCCGGCGGTGATGCGCCCGCTGCTGGCTCACCACATTGCGGCCGCCGGGCTGCATCTGCTGCCCATGACCGCCGTGCTGGCGGCGGCGCTGGGCTGGGTGGTGGTGGGCCAAACGGTGGCCCTGTTGAGCCGGGTGGGCGCGCCGGAGTACGTGGGCACGGTCATGGTGCTGGCGGTGGTGCGCGAGCTCGGGCCGCTGGCCACGGCGTTGACGGTGCTGCTCAAGGTGGGGGTGCCCACGGTCATTCAACTCGGCACCGCCCGGGCCAACGGGGAGGTGGAGGCCCTCGAGGCCCTGGGCATTGACCCGGTGCATTTCCTGGTGGTGCCCCGGGTGGTGGGCCTGATGGTGGCCGCGGTGGCCCTGAGCGCCTACCTGATTCTGGGGGCGTTGGCGGCCGGTTACCTGGTGGCCTTTCTGCAGGATGTGCCCCTGACCCCCGGGGATTACGCCCGCCAGATCGCCGGCGCGCTCACCGGCATGGATTTTGTGCTGCTGGGACTGAAGGCCTCCGGATTTGGCGCCATCATCGCCCTGGCCTGTTGTTTTGAGGGGCTGGCCCGCCCGTTGACTCTCCAGGACGTGGCGCGCGCCTCCACCGCAGCCGTGGTCGCCGCCGTGCTGGGCTGCCTGGCGCTGGATGCCGCCTTCATTGTGGTGTACCTGCTGCTTTGACCGAAGACGTGAATGCCCCTGCGCCCGTGCTCGAACTGCTCGACTGCACCGTCACCGCCGAGGAGGAGGACGGCCGGGTGTGTTTGCGGGACGTGCGCTGGACCGTCGCCCCCGGGGAGCGCTGGGTCATCAGCGGCCCGCCCGGGTCGGGCAAGACCCGGTTGCTGGAGACGGCCGCCGGCCTGCGCGCGCCGCTGGCCGGGCGGGTCCGGTTGTTGGGCCGGGACCCGGGGACCTTGAGCGCGCGGGAGGCGGCGGCGTTGCGATGCCAGGCGGCCCTGGTGTACGGGCGCGGCGGCCGGTTGCTGAGTCATCTGACGCTGGCCCAAAACGTCGCGCTGCCCTGGTGTTATCACCGCAATTGCCCCCTGGAAGCAGTGGCCGAAGAAACGGCCCGGCTGCTGGCGGCCTTTGAACTGGAGCCGCAGGCCGCGCGTCTGCCCGCCCAGGTGAGTCCCGCCTGGCAGCAACGCGCCGCTCTGGCCCGGGCATTGGCGCTGCGGCCGACGGTGTTGTTCCTGGATCATCCCCTCGAGTGGCTCAACGCCGAGCACGCGGCCTGGTGGCTGAACTTCCTGGCCGCAGCCGATCCACCCTGGCCCTGCCCGTCCACGGTGATCGTGACCACAGACGATCCGCATCCCTGGGTGAACTGGGGCCGGCAGTTTGCCGTCATCCGGGACACGCACTGGGTACCGCTCCCGCCCGAACAGCTCCGCCAATCCCCTCCCGCGGGACTCGCCGCCGCGCCCCCGCCGACTTAAAGTGCGCCCGTGCCCGACCTGACGCCCCAGTTGCGCACCCGGCTCAGCCGCGTGGAACGCGCGGTGGGGGTGTTTGTGTTGCTGGCCACGCTGCTGCTGGCGGGCGGGTTTGCCTGGTACCTGTACCAGACCGCCCAGCGCAAGGGCTGGTTCGTCACCAAGGCCCGGTACTACACGCTGCTGGACAGCGCCACCGGCCTGAAGGTGGGCGACCCGGTCATGCTCATGGGCTTCACCGTGGGTGAGATCACCCGCATCACCGGCCAGCCGCCGGATGACTTTTACAACGTGTATGTCGAGTTCACCGTGCGGGAGCCGTACTTTGGGTACCTGTGGACCGGCGGTTCCAAGGTGCGGGTCAGCCCGGCGGATTTCCTCGGCAAACGCACCCTTGAGGTTACCAAGGGCACCAATTACCTGCCCACGCACCTGGTCTGGCCCATCCGGACCTACACCCTGCGCGAGGCGGAGGCCCTGGTCACCAACCCGACGCTGGGGGCCCGCCGCGACAAACTCCTGGTGGACCACGTCCGCGACCCCGCGTCGCTGACCAATCCTTACGCGCCGCGCTGGCTCACGCTGCGGCCGCTGGATTCCGATGTCCTCGCCGCGCTGGCCGCCGAGGGCCGCCCCACTCTCCGGGTGGCCGATCGCAGCCAGAACGCCGACGGTTTTACGGCCATCTGGGACCTGCGCCGGGACGAGTACGTCCCCTACACGCCCGAAGCGCCGCCGTACTTCTTGCCGCCGGACGAGGCGCCGGCACTCTCGGACCGGCTGGTGGCCATCATCCAGCAAACCGAGTCCGCCCTGACCAACCAACTGGCCGCCACCTTCACCCACCTGGCGGACCTGACCTCCAATGCCAACCGGGCCGTGGTCGAAGCCACGCCCCTGCTCAGCAACCTGGCGGTCCTGAGCGAGCACCTGCGCGATCCGGAAGGCGCGTTGGGCCGCTGGGCGATCCCCCCCGAGCTGTACGCCCAGATGCTCGCAGTCGCCACCAATGCCAACACTCTCCTGACTCATGCCAGCGAGACCCTCACCAACACCAGCGCCGTGCTCACCAACGCGGGCGGGGTGCTCACCGCCGCGCAGACCCACCTGAGCGAGCTGGTGGCCGCCCTGCAGTCCCCCCTGGCCCAGCTCACCGCCATGGTCAGCAATCTCAATTCCCAGGTCACCGCCAACACCAACTTCGTCACCACCTTGCACACCCTGCTGGTGGACCTGGACGACCTCATCCAGGGCTTCAAGCGCCACTGGCTGCTGCGCGGGGCGTTCAAGACCAAACCGCCGCCCCGACCGGCCCCCACCAACGCGCCGCCCCGCCGGCTGACCAGTCCCCGGGGCGCGGAGTTGCTCCGCTAACCCGGCGCTTCGCGCCCCCGGGACTTCCCGACCGGGCGGCGGGCGATCATCGAGGTAGCCCTCGGGCATCCGGCGCGGCTGGTGTCTGTGGGGGACGGACCTGTGGCCGGGCGAGGTGCAGGAGGCGTTTCTGGCCTTTTGCGACGCGGCCTGGGAGTACGGGGGGCGGTTGGCCGGGCGCAAGATCGTGCTGGTGGACGAGGTGTGGAAGTACTGCACCCCGCAGCACATCCCGCCGGAGCTGGCCATGCTGGTGCAGGAAGGGCGCAAGCGGCGGTTGGAGACGGTGTTTCTGACCCA
>CALFAV010000013.1 GCA_937946835.1 uncultured Verrucomicrobiae bacterium
TGGGATGCACCGGCGCGGCGGGTGGGGGTGGCGCTCCGGATCCTGACTTCCGGTCCGGTTCATCCTGCGGAGGTGGAAGGAGCGCTTGTTTTTGGGCTGCCCGCAGGGCCTTGGAGTGCCCATTACGACTGAAGTCCGGGATGGTGAGGAAGAGGGGCAATTTCAGCTTCTCCTCGACGTCGGTGACGCGCTTGATCCGGGGATCGAGGAACATTTCCAACAGGAAGGCCAGGCCGATGCCGACCCCCCAGCCCCCGAAAAATATGCCCAGCACCATCTTAAGTGTTTTGTCTTGGTACAGCGCCGGCGCGGTGGCCTCCTGGAGCACGTTGATGTTGGCCAACGACGTGGCCCCAAGAAGTTCATCAATGCGCGCCTGCTCCAGGCTGGTGCTGAAGGACAGGTATTTGGACTCCTCGCGCTGTTTGCGGCGCTGCAACTCGGTGATGGCCTGTTCGGCATCGTTGATGCGCACCGTTTCCTGGCGCAACTCCTCGAGGTAGTCGCGAAAGCGTTTGACACGCGCCTCGAGCGCTGCCACCTCGGCCTCCAAGGTGTTGAGGTCGCCCGGGCCCGTCACACCCGTCAGCGAGCGGGCACCCACGGGAACCGACAAGACCCCCGAGCGGCCGGCGAGTTGCACCCGGAGCGGCAGCCGGGGTTCCCGGGCCTCCAGATCGCGCTTGGTCTGCTCGGCGTTGGCGATTTGTTCGCGCACCTGACGCACGTCCAAACTTTCCGGGGTGAACTGCAGCAACAGGTCCAGTTCGCGATTGCGCAAAGTCTCCAAGCGGGCCAGCACCGTCCGGTAATGCCGCTCCAAGTCCGGGTCCAGGGGCGCTTCTTCCGGGCGCTCCAGTTGGTTTGTTGCAGCTACCGCCACGTTGAGCCCGGCCATCTGGCGCATTCGTTCCAACACGGTTCGGCGCTCGGCCAGCTCGGCTTCGGCGGTGATCAATTCCTGGCGGGCGCGGGAGGCCTGTTCGGCGATCATCCGTTTCGATTCCTCGATGGAGGTGACGTTGGCAGCGACTTTGAGTTTTTGCAGTTCCTGTTCGGTTTGGCTGAGCTGTGTGCGCAGGGCGTCAGTTTGGCGGGTCAGAAATTCATCAAACACCCCCACGGCACGGTGGACCTCCGCATGTTTGCGAAGATAACCCTGGACCAGCGTGCGCAAAATCACCTGTGCCATCTCGGGGTCCGGGTGGTTCAGGGCCACCTGAATCACGCTGCTTTTCCGGGGCGCCTCCACTTCCAATCCCCTCAAGATCGTCCTCGCTGCAGCGTAGCGATTGGTCCCGCCCCCGGCGCGGGCCAACACTTTTTCCGGCCCGAGCTGGTCCACCACGTCCAGAATCAGGTCCCGACTGGTCAGGATTTCGATTTCCGAACTGATGATGCTCTCCCCCCGGCTGTCAGGGGTGCGAATATCGCCCTGCGCGCCCAGGCCGACATCCACCGTCCGGGAATCGCGGACGTAACGCACCAGCAGCTTGGCCTCGGAGCGATAAACCTGCCCCTTGAAAAACCACACCCCGGCGGCGGCGGCCATGCCAACCAGACCGAAAAGAAGGATTTTCCCCTTGTGCCGGAAGAGCGTGTAGTACACGTCGGCCAATTTCAGGCCCGGGGGATGCGGCTCGGGACCACGACTCACCGGAGGCACAACCGGCGGAGTCGGGGGGGGTGGGGGTGGATTCGGCGGAGGCTGCATGTCAGGAAAGGTTCAGGTCAAATGGGGATAAAGGCGGGCGCCCAACCAGCGCAGGACCGGCACGGGCAGGTGTCGGAACAGGGCCGTGTGCCAGCCGGTGCTGCGGTCATTGACCGTCACAAAACACCGGCGGCGCAGGTCGTATTTCCAGTAGGCGATGCGGGTTTCGCGGGTCCCCCAGCCGAGCTTGAACCGCCGCAATCCGGCCTGTTGGCAGGAGGTCCGGCCAAAGTCGAGGGACTCGAAGCCCCTGGCCGCGTAATGCTGGATGGCTTCCCACATCACGGCGTTGTTGGCGCGCAGCTCCTGCCGGCTTTTGTCAGAGGCGCCGAACTTGTACACGGCCCGCTTGCCCCGGTACAGAAACACCGCGGCGGCGACCGCGTGCCCTTGATGATACGCGCTGAAGAGGCAGCCCGCGTCCCGGGCCACGAGGTGCCGGTGGAGATTCCGAAAAAAGTGCAGCGGCTGCGGCGGCAACCCGTGCAACCGGCGCGTCTGGCAGTGCAACCGGTAGAACTGCATCACGGCTTCCCAGGTGGTTTCCCGGCGCACTTCCACGCCTCCGCGCGCGGCCTTGCGCAGGGCGCGCCGCACGGAATCATCCAAGCGGGCCCAGAGGCCGTCCGCGTTGCGGTCCAGGTTCAGCGTGTGGCCCCAAAAAGTGACCGCGGCGTTTGCGTCCTCGAGACCCGCTCCGCCGCGCAGTTCCAGGCTGCGCCACTTCCGCTCCCGCCCCAATTCCAAAGCCCGGTCCAACAGCGTGTGGACCTCCGTCGGCGTATCGGCCAGCACGGGCGCTTCATCGGTGAAGGGCAGTGACACGCCGCGTCGGCCCAGCAGCGGACTGGCGCATTCCATGAGCGGGAGCATCGCCGGGCGCACCTCCCGAGCCGGTGTTACCAGGGCCAGCGGCTTGAATCCATAACTGTCAGCCAAAACGGCCATCCATGCGGAAGAGTGAAAGATGGATGCGGAGGGCCAACGGTTCAGCCAGTCCTCCCAAGCCGCCGAGGCCAATGGATCGAACACGCGAACCGCCGTTGCGCTGTTCTCCAGCCCAAGGGCCGGCAACCCTGCCGCGCTTTCGTCGGTGCCACGCGCCGGCCCGGGAACACCGCGCACCCGAGCCTGCTCGCCGAAACCGTTCGGCTCGGCCGCCTCCGGCGGTGCGCCCAAGCGGACCGTCCGAGTTGAGGGTGTGGCGTTGACCAACATCGGGGAGGCAGTTCAGCGTGATTTCAACCAACCGGAGCAAGCTGACGGGCCGCTTCCGCGGAGGCGGGGGCCGATGTCCGGCGGGCGAGGCATCTCTTGAGTTCCTCCGCCACGGTTTCGACCTGGGCGGCGGTCAACTCCGGGTACATGGGCAGAGACAGGGCTTCAGCGGCGCAGGCTTCGCTCACCGGGAAGGTCCCCAACCCGTAGCCCAGCGGCCGATACGCCTCCTGGAGGTGGACCGGGATCGGGTAGTGAATGCCGCATTGAATGCCCTCCGCGGCCAGTTCGGCTAGGATCGCATCCCGATCCGGTACCCGAACGACAAACAGGTGGTACACGTGGCTACCATCCGGGCGCTCGCGGGGCAGAACCACTCCCGGGACATCCGCCAGCAGGCCCCGGTATTGGGCGGCATGGCGGCGGCGGGCTTCATTCGTGGCATCCAGGCGTTTGAGTTTGATTTGCAACGCCGCGCCCTGGATGCCGTCCATGCGCGCGTTCCAGCCCACCAGGTCATGGTGGTACTTGCGGGCCTGGCCGTGGTCGCGATACATGGCCACCTTTCGGGCCAGGTCCTCATCGTCGGTCACCACCGCGCCGCCTTCACCCAGCGCGCCCAGATTTTTGCCGGGGTAGAAACTGAAACAGCCCAACCGGCCCCAAGCCCCGGCGCGGCGCCCGCGGTAGGTGGCGCCATGGGCCTGGCAGGCGTCTTCGACCACGGGAATGCCATGCTTGAAGGCGACGGCCAGGATCGGTTCCATGTCAGCCATTTGCCCGTAGAGATGCACGGGGATGATGGCCCGCGTGCGGGGGGTGATGGCCCGTTCCAGTTGGCGCGGATCCAGGGTGTAGGTGTCCGGTTCGATGTCCACGAACACGGGCCGCGCGCCGGTGTAAGAGATGGCCTCGGCGGTGGCCATGAAGGTCATCGGCACCGTGATTACTTCGTCCCCGGGGCCCACGCCCAGGGCGAGCAGTGCCAGCCAGAGAGCATCCGTGCCACTGCCCACGGCCACGCAGTGTCGGGTGCCGCAGTAGGCGGCAAAGTCCTTTTCAAACCGCTGGACAAACGGCCCGCCGGCGAAGGCGCTCGAATCGAGAACGGCCTCGAAGGCGGCAACCAGTTCCGTGCGGATGGGCGCGTGATGCGCCTGCAGGTCCAAAAAGGGAACGCGCGTCATTTGACCACGGTGGTTTCGGCGTTGGTTTTGGCGGTCTCCAGCCGACGCAAGATTCGCGCCGGATTGCCGGCCACAACGGTGTAGGGCGGTACGTCCCGGGTCACCACGCTGCCGGCACCAACCAGGGCGTATTCGCCCACGGTCACCCCGGCCAGGAGGGTGGCCCCGGAGCCGATGGAGGCGCCGCGTTTGACCCGGGTGGGGCGGCATTCCCAGTCAGCCTCGGTCTGCAACCGGCCCTCGGCGGTGGTGGCGCGCGGGTACAGGTCGTTGATGAACGTCACGTTGTGGCCCACGAAGACCTCGTCCTCGATGGTGACGCCTTCGCAGATGAAGGTATGGCTGGAAATTTTACACCGGCGTCCAATCCGCGCGCCTTTCTGGATCTCCACAAAAGTGCCGATTTTGGTCTCGTCGCCGATTTCGCACCCGTAAAGGTTGGTGAAGCTGAAAATCTTCACGTCCCGCCCCAGCCTGACGTCGGGCGCGATCAGACAATACGGGCGGCTCGGGGTGGAGGTTTGCCGGCTGGTGGACATGGGACCTGGAGATGGTTTAGCCGCTCAGTGCACCGCCACCGCGGTCTTTACCGCCGGGTGGTGTTTGCCATTGCCGGAACCGTTTTTGGCCGGGTGGTGACGACCGGCTGTCGGCACCCCCCGCGTCTGGCCGTTAAGTGGCTTGTTCAGCGGGGGAATCGGCTCCTCGCCCGCGCTCAGCGACACCGGCGCGCCCTGGTTTTGGAGCGAGAGCGACGCGGCTTCGAGGATGCGCACCATCTCGAGGGCTTGTCGGCCGCCGGACAGCGGTGCCTGCCCGGTGCGGATGCAATCCAGGAAATGCTGGCATTCGACCTTGAGCGGCTCCTCCTGCTTGATGTAGGGCGCGTACACGTCGCCGTAGTGGTAGGAGTAATGGAATTCGGCAAAAGTGTCGTAATGGGGCGGGGTCTCGACCCGGGTGTCGAAGATGCGCAGTTTCTCGTGCGGGGTCACGTCGTCGTACACGATCATGCGGCGGCTGCCCACGATGGTCATCTCGCGCACCTTGCGGGGATCGAGCCAACTGCTGTGGATCTGGGCCGAGCGCTGGCGGCGGAACTCGAGGTTGAGCAGGGTGACGTCCTCGACGCCGGGGGTCACGTGGGCGCTGCCGCGGCAGTTCACGCTCAGGGGCGTTTCTTCGAGGATGTACAAGATGATCGAAATGTCGTGGGGCGCGAGGTCCCAGGTGACGTTGATGTCCTTCTGGTACAACCCCAGGTTCAGGCGCCGGGAGGCGATGTAGCGGATGTCGCCAATGTCGCCGCGGTCCACGATTTCCTTGATCCGGCGCACGACCGGGGAATACAGGAAGGTGTGGCCGACCATCAGGGTCAGCCCGCGTCGGGCGCTTTCGTGGATGAGGTCTTCGCACTCCGCCACGGAGCGGGCGAGCGGTTTTTCCACGAAGACATGTTTGCCGGCCTGCAACGCGGCCAGGGCCAGGGCGTGATGCGTCCCCACGGGCGTGGCGACGACCACCGCGTCAAGCGTTTTGCACCGGAGCAGGTCGGCAAAGTCGCGCGTGGTTTCGACCTCGGAGTAGAGCGATTTGACGTGCTTCAACCGGGCCTCGTCCTTGTCGCACACGAATCGGACCCGGCAGCCGGACAGCGCCCGAAAGTTGCGGATCAAGTTCGGACCCCAGTAGCCGCAGCCGACCACGCCCACATTGATCTCGGAGTTCATAATTGAGTTGGGTTGTTGTTGCCGTTGACAGGGAATCGAAAAGGAAACAAGGGGGACGGGGCCGGCGGAACGAGTGCAACCCGGGGCGGGCGAAACGCCGGAGGTACCGAATCCAACCGCGGACGTCGCCAGGCAAACCACAGTTCCCGCACGATGGCCCAGGGCGTTTTGAGCATGATCCACAGGTCCCGCCCCGGGGTTTGCCGTCGGGCGTAGCGGATATCCAGCCGCATCATCTGGTCGGGCGTCAGGCGGTTTTTCCCGCTGACCTGCCAAAGGCCGGTCATACCCGGCAAACACTCGAACCGGTAAACGTACCAGGGCTTGTAGGTCTCCAGTTCGTAGGGGATGCAGGGGCGCGGACCCACCAGACTCATTTCCCCCCGTAACACATTGAGCAATTGCGGAATTTCATCCACGCAGGTCAGCCGCATAAAACGGCCCACCCGGGTCACGCGCTGATCCCGCTCAGCATCCAGTTTTTTCAGCACCGCACCCTGGCTCTGCGCCTGACTCACCAGCCGGCGATGCACCTCCTGGTCCGCGCCGTGATACATGGTGCGGAACTTGAACAAGTAAAACCGGCGCATCAGCAGGCCCACCCGCTCCTGCCGGAACAAAACCGGGCCCCGGGAGGAACACCTTACGGCGAGCGCCGCCAGCAGCCACACCGGACTGAGGAGAACCAGCAAAACCAAACTCAGCGTCACGTCCAAGGGGCGCTTCCAACGCGGCACCCGCGGCTCCAACAGGCCGGGTGAAAAACCCGGACCTGACGGCGAATGGGTTGCTGAGCCAGCAGCGGGGAATTTTGACGGGGAGTACTTGGACGCGCTTGCCGCCAGCGGACACTTGTGCGGACGCGATGGAGCCGACTGGTTGGGTTCTGGCGGTGCGAATTGCGCCCCTTTCGAGAACGAAATATGCACAACCTCCTTCAGCCCGAAAACTTCCCAACACGCTGGTTCAGCGTGCCTGTTTTGGCCTTGCGACTCCTTTGGGTTGATTCCGTCGTCCCGCATTTTGTCCCTATGATCCCATCGGTCCGCTGTTCCCACTTCGCTGTCCGACGTTGACTATGAAGTGGACGCCGGGCCGTGGAAGTCGGGGAAATTACTACATTTCTGTCGGGGAATTTCCTGACAGAGCCGGCAGGTCGTAGCTTCACCATACCCCCACCAAGACCCCTGCTCGGCTGCTCACAGGAGCCGTGATCCGGAGCCCCCGGTGCCCGCAGCGAAAATCCATCCCAATTCGAGGGGAGCCCCGACACGACCAGCACGCCCGCGCCATTCCTTCGTGTTCAGTGCCACGCCGGTGGTCGGGTGGGCCGACGTTGACTCCGCCCCCATCATGCCGCCCGGGGATGGGCCCGGTCGTACGCCTGCTTGAGTCGTTCGATGGTCAGATGAGTGTAAACCTGGGTACTGGCCAGGTGCGCGTGCCCCAAGAGTTCCTGCACGCTGCGCAGGTCCGCGCCGGCATCGAGCAGGTGCGTGGCAAAGCTGTGCCGCAGCTTGTGGGGCGTGAAGGCCGGGTCCAATTGCGCCGCGGCCAGGTAGCGCTTGAGGCGAAGCTGGACCGTTCGGGGAAGGATTGCGGTCGCGGCACCCGCCCGGGTGGGAAACGCCGGCTCTGTCGGGCCGGGCGGCGGTTGCAGGCGATCCCAGTATGCGCGGAGGGCTTCCAGGGCCGGGGCGCCGATCGGCACCAGGCGTTCCTTGCGTCCCTTGCCCCGCACCCGCACCAGTTGTTCGCCGAAGTGGAAGTCCTCGACCCGTAGTCCGCACACCTCACTGATGCGCAGACCGCAGGAATAAATCGTTTCCAGGACTGCCGCGTCGCGCCAGTAATCCGCCTCCCCGGCGGCCGAGACCTCCTCGCCGGCCGCCCGCCGCGCAGCCAGTTCCCGCAAAGGCGCGGCGAGCAACGCGTCCATCTGCTCGCGCGTCAGAAACAACGGCAACCGGCGTGGCGCGCGCGGCAGCGACAGGTCCCGCACGGGCATCCGGGTCGTCGCGCCGCGCCGGATCAAAAACCGGTAAAAGCCGCGCAGCGCGCTGAACCGAATTTGAATGGCCGACCGGCTCAGGCCGCGGCGTCCCAGAAACCGCAGGTAGGCGCGGAAGGTATCGCGTTCCAGCCGGGGCCAGTCCGGGGGAGCCCCCAATTCGCCGCGATGCCAGGCCGCAAATTCGCTCAGGGCCTGTTGGTAATTGCGCCGGGTGTGGGGCGAGGCGCCGCGCTCCGCGGCCAGGTACCGGCCGTACGCCTCGCGCAGGGGATCCTCCTCCGGGGCTTTCGGTTCCGAAGCTGGTGGCGCGGCCGGCACCTGCGCAGATTGGGGCCGCCGTCGGCGGAAAGCGAGTCCCGAAGCGGGAACGGCCCGCCGCGGTTGGTTCACGGCGTGGGACGGTACTTGAGGGCCACGCCCACAATGAGCCGAGACTGCGTGGCGGTGACCGACGGGCTCCACCATGGCCCGGTCATCCACCAGCCGGTGATCTGGGCGTGGTCCTGGACGATGAACACCGCGTCGGCCCCCAGTTTGGCGGCTTCGCGCCGAAAGCGGTCCTCCAGCTTGCGTGCGTCCGGCGGGGGCGAGAGCGAGGTTTCCACCACGATCTCGCCCAGCCGGTCGTGCGGCCGTTCCGGCGGTTGATGCAGGATTTCAATGCGGGCCGCCTCGGTGGGGGCGGGGCGGGGCGCGCCCAGGTAGGTGAGGGTGTGGGAATGGTAATAGCTGCAGCCGGCGGTCAGCAGACCAATCCCCAGCGGCAGCACTCGGAACCAACGGGACAACTTCATGATTGGGAGGCGAGTTCAGCAACGCGGTTTTAATCCAGCCGCCGCAGCACCCGCGGGGGCAGCAACCATTCCAGCGTGGCGCAGCGGCCGGCCTCCAACGCGGGCACGTCCAGACGCGCCACTCCGCCTTTCTTGAACGTGAGCGCCACCGCGGTTGAAGGCCCGGCGATGAGCCAGGCGGTGAGTTCGCTCAGGTGCGGTTCGTGGCCCACCAGCAGGACCGCCCGGGGCGGTGGTCGCCTTTTTTGGAGCTGGCGGATCAGGGCGGCGGAATCTGGAGGGACCCCCAGAGCCGCGGTTTCCTCGAGCCGGTCTTCCAGGCCCAACGTCTCGGCCACCAACTCGGCGGTCTGGCGGGCGCGCCGCAGGGGGCTGGTCAAAATTACCTCCGGTTTGAAGCCCAGCCGGCGCAGCCCGCGGGCGATTTCCCGGACGCGTTTCTCCCCCGCCGCGGTCAGGGCGCGGTCACGGTCGTGACGGGCCGCGCCGGTCCCCAACACTTCCGCGATTCCGTGCCGCATCAGGTACAGCTTCATGCCCTGAACAATCATCGCGGCCACGATTTCAGGCAAGTGGCCCGGGTAAAAAAAGACGGCGCCGGGGGCACCGGCGCCGCTGTGGAAAGTTCCCGGGCCTCAGGCTTCCCAGCCCTTGCGGTTCTGGCGGCTGACGTACTGGGCGGCCTCGGGCACGTTGGGCGAGCGCATGTTCGGCCCGTCCCATTCCATGCGGCGGCCCTCTCCCACCCGCAACGCCACGCAGCCGAGCAGGATGATCTCGGTGAGGTAGGCGGCGATGTCGAAGTTCGAGTAGGCCGGTGTGCCCTCGCGCATCATGCGGAACCATTCCTCCATGTGGCCGGGGGAGCGCGGGATGCTCTGGGGCACGTTCTTGCAGGCCTCGTGCTTGTCACCGGACTTGTATTCCTCCTCGCCCTTCATGGCGATGTAGAACTGGGCACCGTAGTCATCGGGCGAAAACAGCTTGCCCTTCTCGCCGATGATGAGCGCGCCGCTGCCGGGCAGGTTGCCCTGGGTGGCGATGATCTCTTTGACCTTGTCGGCATCCGGCCGCAGCGGCTTGAGCGGATCGCCGGGGTTCCCGTCGTACCACCAGAACTTGAGCGGCGGCAGGCCGTCGCGCTCGGGGAACTCAAACCGGATGCGGGTGGTCTTGGGGAAGGTCTCCGGGTAGTACCGGGAACCCAGCTCGTACTCGACCACCGTCGGGTACCCGAGCTTGAGCGCGCGGAAGGGCATGTTCACGGTGTGGCAGGCCATGTCGCCCAGGGCACCGGTGCCGAAGTCGAACCACCCGCGCCAGGCAAAGGTGTGGTAGAGGCCCTTCTTGTATGGCCGCATGGGGGCGGGGCCGATCCAGGCGTCCCAGTCCAGCGTCTCGGGCACCGGGTCTTCGCCGGCCGGGCGGTCAAAGCCCTGGGGCCAGATCGGGCGGTTGGACCACACATGCAACTCGAGCGGCTTGCCGATGACCCCGGCCTGGATGACCTCGACGGCGCGGCGCAGACCCGGCTCGGCGCTGCCCTGGTTGCCCATCTGGGTGGCCAGCTTCTTCTCGTTGGCCAACTGCCGCACCATCCGGGCCTCGCTGACGGTCTGGACCAAGGGTTTTTGCACGAAGGCGTGCTTGCCCATCTTCAGCGCCCGAATGGTGGCCACGCCGTGGTTGTGGTCGGGCGTGGACACGGTCACCGCGTCAATCTGCTTCTCCATTTCATCGAGCAGCTTGCGGTAATCCGTGAACTGTTTGGCCTGCGGGAACTGTTTGGCCTTTTTGGCCAGGGTGTTGCGGTCCACGTCGCAAATCGCGACGATGTTCCCTCCGCAACGGGCGGCATCACTGCTGTCGCTGTCCCCCTTCCCGCCCACGCCGATGCAGGCGATGTTGAGGCGCTCGTTGGCGCCCAGCACCCGGCCCACAAAGGGGAAGGCGAGGGTCACGGTGCCCACCGCCGCGGAGGTGCGGCTGAGAAACTGACGGCGAGTCAAGGTGTTCATGTGTCTGCTGTGCCTCGGAATGACGCCGCGCACTGGCGGCGGCCCGGAGCGGTCGGCCGGCGGCCCGCCCGGGCATTTTTTCCAGAAACGGCCGGCTCTCGCCACCGACGCCGGGCCTGAAGTTCGTGTTCAACCCGGGCGTGCGTGGCAGGCCATGTTGTGCCGATTCTCTCTTCACCGGACAAGCCAATTTTCCGGTCGGGCGGTACCCGGGGCCGCGACACCACGCGATCGGGCACCGCGCCGCGCTTGCTCCGGCGGCCCGTCCGCGTCACCCTCGGCCACGTCTCGGATTCGAGTGCGCGTGATGCCCTTGGCCCTTCATCCCCGATCCCGGTGGGCGGCCGCCGCGTTGCCGGCCGCAATCCTGGCGGGGGTGGCCCCGCTCCCGGCGGCCGAGGCGCCGCCGGAAGCGCCGCGCTTCAGCGTGAAAGTGTGGGAGAACGACGACGGCCTGCCGCAAAACTCGGTCATCGCGATGACGCAGACCCGGGACGGCTACCTCTGGCTGGGCACCTTGAACGGCCTGGCCCGCTTTGACGGCGAACGATTCACCGTGTTCGGCGACCCCACCCCCCCGGGGCTGCCGGCCAATCCGATCGTCTGCTTGTACGAGGACCGCGGCGGCCAGCTTTGGATCGGCACGGAAACCGCCGGCGCGTTCGTGATCCGGGAAGGCCGGCTCACGTCCCTGGACCTGGGGCGCGGCTCGCGGGACGGGCGCCTGGTGGCGGTGGCCGAAGACGAGGCCGGCACGGTGTGGTTGTACACCGCCGATGGCCAACTGGCCCGGGCGCGCGATGCCCAGCTCGAGGTGTGGAAGGTCAACGTCAGCACTCCGGGCCCGTGGGGACTGGCCCGCGAAACCGGCGGGCTGCTCTGCCTGGGTACCGGCCGGGGGGTGCTGGGGTTCGAGCCGCGTCCGGCCGCCGCCGCCCTCCCGGCCCCGTTGACCCTGGCTTTCGAGGCTCCGGCCGGCCGCGTGGACCGCGTGGTACCCAGCGCCCGGGGCGGACATTGGCGGCTGGTGGACGGGCGGATCGAGTATTGGCGGGGCAACCGCCGCGAGCGCGACCTGGGGCCTTATCCCTGGGGCGCCACGCCGGTGGGCGCGGCCGTGGAAGACCGCGAAGGCCGGCTGGTCGTGGGCACGCTCGGCGCGGGTGTGTACTGGTGGACCACCGAGGACCGGGCCACCCACCTGGCCGCGCCGGAAACTCTTTCCCACAACTTCGTGCTCTCGTTGCACGCCGACGCCGACGGCCAACTCTGGGTGGGCACCGACGGCGGCGGGTTGAACCGCGTTACCCGCCAGTACTTTCAAACCCTGCCGCCCACCCGGGAGCGGGTGGTGCAAACCGTGGTGGAGGACGCCGCGGGCGCACTCTGGATCGGCTACAACGCCGGCGGCCTGGACCGCTGGGCGGCGGGCGAGGTCCGCTCGTGGGGGGAAGCCCAGGGATTGCCTCCCGCCCCGGTCCGGGCGCTGTTGCCCGACGCCGACGGCCGCCTGTGGGTGGGGACCTGGGGGGCGGGATTGCTTCGGTTCGACGGCGAGCGCTTCGAGCGGTTCGCCGGCGCCCTGCCCCTGGGGATTCAGGCCCTTTTCCAAGACCGTCAGGGCCGCCTGTGGGTCGGCACCACCGCCGGTCTGGTCCGGCGGGAGGCAAATGCCTGGCGCCGGTGGACCACGCGCGAAGGACTGGGCGCCGATGACGTGCGGGCGCTGGCGGAGACCCCGGACGGCACGTTCTGGGTGGGCACCGCCGACGGGGGCTTGAGCGCGCTGCGCGACGACCGCTTCACGGTGATCCGCCGTTCCGCCGAAGGGTTGCCCGGAGACGACATCACCGCCCTGCTGGCCGATAGCGAGGGTGGGTTGTGGGTGGGCACCGCCAGCCACGGCCTGGCCCGGCTGCACCAGGGGCATTGGACGCGCCTCAACGTCCGGACCGGGCTGGCCGGCAACAGCATTCATTACCTGCTCGACGATGGCGCGGGGCATTTGTGGATCGGCTCCCACGTGGGCATCATGCGCGTGCCGTTCGCCGCGGTCGCGGACCTGGCCGCGGGACGCAGCGCCCTTGTGCCCTGCCGGGTGTTTGGGCGGGCGGACGGTTTGCCCACGCGCGAGGCCACCCGCGGCTCGCAACCGGCCGCCTGGCGCGCGCGCGACGGGCGGGTGTGGTTGCCCACCATCAAGGGCCTGGCCGGGGTGGACCCCGCCCGCCTGCGGGCCGCGCCGCGCCCGGCGCCGGAGGTGTTCATCGAGCGGGTGTGGGTGGACGGCGAGCCGTTGGACCGCCCGGGGCTGCGCCGGCCGCCGCCCGAGCGGGTGGAGTTGCCGCCGGGCAAACAACGCCTGGAAATCGAGTACGCCAGCGTCAACCTCGCGGCCCCGGACCGGGTGCGTTTCCGGTACCGGCTCGAAGGGTTCGAGGCGGACTGGACGGATGCCGGCCCCACGCGCCTGGCCCGCTACAGCCGCCTGCCGCCGGGCGAATACCGCTTTCGCGTGACCGCGCGCAACGAGGACGGCATCTGGAACGAGACCGGCCGCGCGCTGGCGGTCATCGTCCGACCGCCGTTTTGGCGGACCGGGTGGTTTCTGAGCGCGGCCACGCTGACCGGTCTGGGGCTGGTGGCGGGCGGCGTGCATTGGGCCTCCACGCGCCGGCTGCGGCGACAGGTGGCCCGCCTCCGCGAGCAGGAGGCGCTCGAGCGCGAGCGCGGCCGCATCGCCCGCGACCTGCATGATCAACTCGGGGCCCATCTCACCCAACTGGCCCTCCTGGCCGAGCTGGTCGAAAGCGACAAGCACGCCCCGGGCGAGGTCGAGAACCACGCCCGCCAAATCGCCCAGACCGCCCGCGACACCGCGCGGGCCCTGGACGAAATCGTGTGGACCGTCAATCCCGCCAACGACACCCTCGAGGGCCTGGTGACCTACCTGTGCAAGTACACCCAGGATTACGCCGGCGTGGCGGGTCTGCGCTGCCGACTCGACGTGCCGCCCGACCTGCCGGCCGTACCCCTCTCGCCCGAGCTGCGGCACCACGTCTTCCTGGCCGCCAAGGAGGCCGTGACCAACGTCGTGCGCCACGCCCGCGCCGAAAGTTTGTGCCTGCGGGCCCGGGGGGAACCGGGCCGGTTCACCCTCGAGATCGAAGACGACGGCGTCGGCCCGGCGGGCATGGACTCCGCGCACGCCCGCCACCGCAGCGGCCTGACCAACATGCGCCGCCGGTTGGCCGAGGTGGGCGGCCAGTGCGCGATTGCGCCGGGCTCCGGCGGCCGTGGCACCCGCGTGCGCCTGAGCGTCCCCCTGCCCGGCGCGCCGCCGGCCGCCCCGGGTTCGCCCTCATGAAAGTCGCCCTGGTTGAAGACAACGACGCCTACCGCCAGACCCTGGCGCGCCTCCTGAGCCGCGCGCCGGACTGCCAGTGCGTGGGGCAGTTTGCCACCGCCGAGGCCGCCCTGGCCGAACTGCCCGCGCTGCGCCCGGACGTGGTGCTCATGGACATCAACCTGCCCGGCATGAACGGCGTCGAGTGCGTGCGCCGGCTCAAGCAACAGTTGCCGGCCACGCAGGTGGTGATGCTCACCGCCTACGAAGACACCGACAACATCTTCAATGCCCTGGCGGCGGGCGCCACCGGCTACCTGCTCAAGCGCACCTCCGGCGCCGAGGTGCTCGCCGCCCTGCGCGAGGTCATGGCCGGCGGCTCGCCCATGACCGCCCACATCGCCCGGAAGGTGGTGCAATCCTTCCAGCGCCCGCCGGCCGCCCCGGCCGATCCCGCCGCCAACCTCTCGCCCCGCGAACAGGAGGTCCTGGACCTGCTGGCCCAGGGGCTGATTTACAAGGAAATCGCCGACCGGCTCGGCGTCAGTTACGAAACCGTCCACACCTACATCCGGCGCATCTACGAAAAGCTCCAGGTGCGCACCCGCACCGAGGCGGTGGCCAAGTTTCTGCGGCGCTGAGGCGGGCCGCGGACCTGGGCGAACAGACCCTCGTTCAGCGGGAGTCGCGTCCCCCCGGGCGGATCGCCGCCGGCTGAAGGGCAAACGGCCCGGGCCGCCGCTTCCTCAGCGCAGGCCGCGCAGGTCAATCAGCGCCACCGTCTCGCGCTCCCGCCCGGTGTGGAACTGCACGAAATGCCCGCGCCGATCAAAGGACGGATGCGGGTGCACCCGGACGGTTTCGCGCAACCCGGTGGCCAGCAGGCGCACCTCCCCGGTTGCGGTGGTCACCAACCACAGCCGGCCCTCGAAGTCATCGGCCACGATCCGGGAGCCGTCCGGGCCGGCGGCGGCGTGCCAGTAGCGGCCTTCCCGGACCAGGCGCGCCTCGCCGGCCCGGTTGACCAGCATGAGGCCCAGCTTGTCGTTGACCATGGTCATTTCGCCGGTGCCGGGCACCCAGGCCTCGTGCGTGACCCATTCCTTGAGCGGGGTGAACCACTCGGCCGGGTTGGTGCGCGCGTAAAACGGGCGGTTGCCCGTGCCGTCGGCGTTGACCAGCCAGGTGCGCTGCGGCGCGTAGCCGCCGGTCTCCCACACGTAAAAGATCACCGGCGTGCCGGGGTGATGCTGCACATGGCCGATGCGAAAGCCCTGGGTGAGCACGGGGCGGTAGGCCCCGCTGGCGGTGTCGAGCAGGCCGATTTCCCACTGCGCGGCATCGCGCTGCTTGCCCGTGGCCAGCCAGCGGCCGTCGCCGCTGGGGCTGAGTTGGGTGAAGCCGCCCGTGTGCGGCGGGGGAATCTCCCCCACGCGGCGCGCGGCCGCCGTCTCCACGTCCAGCGCCCAGACCTCCGCGCCGCGCAGCAGGTACACGCGCCGGGCGTCGGTGGGGTCGGGGCAGGCACTGGCGGGACTGAACGCTGGGTCGGCGGTGAGCTGAACCAGGTGGCCGGACTCGACCTCGACCCGGCAGAGGCTCCGCACGCCGTCCACCGAAGCGATCAGGAGCACGTGGCGGTTGTCGGCGGTGAAGTTCGAGAAGTGAAAGTACAGGTTGTCGGCCGGGTGTTCGGGGCCGGTCAGTTCCGTCACGGTCAGGCCGGTCACCGGGTCCCCGTAGGCCCGGCCTTCTCGGCCCAGGTCCCGGGGCAGCGTGGCCGCCCGGGCGAGGTCCGCGACGGTCAGGCCGAGGGTCAGGAAACAAAGGCGGGCGAACATTCGACCAGTTAGCCGCAATCCAAACGGGCGCGCAACCCCGGCCGCGGCGTCGGGCCGGAGGCCCCCCTTGTCAGGTCGCACACCCGGGGTATGCTCTGTCCCATGAAAACGCCGCGCGTGCTGCCCGTGGTGTTCCTGGTCGTGTTCGCCCTGAGCCGGGTCCCCGGGTTGATGCCGCCGAACTTCAGCGCCGTGTACGGGCTGTTGTTTTGCGCGGGGGTGTACCTGAGCGGCGGCCTGGGCTGGTGGCTGCCGCTGGGCGTGCTGGCCGTGACGGACCTGGGCCTGAACTGGTACTACGGCGCGCCGCTGCTGGCGCCCTCGATGCTCGGGACCTACGGGGCCTATGCGGCGCTAATCCTGTTGGGGCGGCGGTTCTCGCCGCACACCCCATTTCTGGGGCTGCTGGCCGGGGGGATGCTGGGCGCGGTGTTGTTTTACCTGCTCACCAACACACTTTCCTGGCTCGTTGATCCGCACTACCTCAAGACCCTCGGCGGCTGGATTCAGGCCCTGACCGTGGGCCGACCGGAGTTTCCGCCCACCTGGCTGTTTTTCCG
The DNA here is from genome assembly GCA_937946835.1 of uncultured Verrucomicrobiae bacterium. GTDB lineage: Bacteria > Verrucomicrobiota > Verrucomicrobiia > Limisphaerales > J093 > DSVZ01. The sequence goes on from CALFAV010000013.1 coordinate 16,423, forward strand.
CAACACCCTGCTCAGCGGCGGCCTGTTCACCGGCCTGTTTGTGGGCGCCATGAAATGGTGTCAGACCCGCGCGGCGCCGGAACCCGAGCCGGCCGGGAAGGACGAGCCCGACGAGGCCGAGCCGGAGCAGGCCAAGGCCTGAGCCGGCGTTGGGCAACCGCGTCGCCCCCGACCCCCTACCGGCCGGCACGCCCGCCCCCATGCCCTCGATCGGCCTGATTTCGGACACCCACGGGTACCTGGACCCGCGGGTGGTCGAGCACTTCGCCGGAGTGGACCACATCCTCCATGCCGGCGACGTGGGCTGGCCGGCGCTGTTGCTCGAACTCGAGGCCCTGGCCCCGGTCACCGCCGTGCGCGGCAACACCGACACCCACCCCGGCTGGCCGGACACGGCGGTGGTGCGGCGGGACGGTCGTTGCCTGCTGGTGCATCACATCGTGCGGCCCGGGCGGCTGACCCCGGAGCTGGCCCGGGCGGTGAAACGGGAAGCGGCCGACGCCGTCATCTTCGGCCACACCCACGCGCCGAGCCGGGAAGTCGTGGACGGCGTGTGGTTCATCAACCCCGGTTCGGCCGGGCAAAGCCGGGGCGGGCGGCCGCGCAGCATCGCCCGGCTGAGCTGGGAACCGGGAGTGGCGGGCTTCGAGGTGGCCTTCATCGAGCTGGGCTGGTGAATGCCACCCGCCGATCCCGGGTTGAGCCCGGCCGGCCGGTTCGGTAGCCTGAGCGCATGTCCAAACCCTGCCGCACTTTGCTGGCCGGCCTTGGCGCGGTGCTTCTGGCCGCCGCGCCGCTGCACGCGGGCGCGGACCGCGTGGTGAAGGTGCTGCCCCACTACCTGGACACCCGGGGGCGCCACGCGCTTTCGCCCAGCCTGTTCGAGCGCGACGCCTACCAGGCCCTCCTCCGGGCGCACCCGAAACAGCGCGGCGGCCTGCGGTTCGACGTGCTATGGAAGGCCCGGCGGGCACCCGGCCGGACCCGCTTGTTGCGACTGGAACTGGTCTCCGAAACCCACCCCCGCGGACGCCCCCTGATCCTGGAGACGCCCCTGCCCGAAAAACGCGCCCGGGGCTGGACCGGGCTGAAAGTGGACGCGCCCACCGAACGCGCCCTGGGCGAATGGACCGCCTGGCGGGTCTCGCTGGTGGTGGACGGGCAGGTGGTCTCCTCCCGGCAATCCTTCCTCTGGTGAGCCGGGCGCCGGCTCCGCGCAGTTCAGCGCTCCGCGGCCGGGGCGGCGCGCCCGGTCCACACGTACCGGAACATCACCACCCGCAACGCCGCCGTGAGGGGGATGGCCAGAATCGCCCCGAGGATGCCCCCCAGCAGCGTGGTGCCCACCATCAGGGCGATGATGATGGTCAGGGGATGCAGGCCCACACGCTCGCCCATGATTTTGGGTTGAATGACAAAGCCCTCCAGCACCTGCACCACCGCGTACACCGCCAGGGCCAGCAACGGGTGCAGCCAGTCCCCGTAGGTCACCAGGGCGATGACCAGCGCCGACACACACGTCACCGCCGCGCCCACGTAAGGAATCAGCGTCAGCACCGTGGCCGCCGCGCCCAGCAGCACGGCATAGGGCAGGCCGATGAGGCTGAACCCGATGGCGTAAAGGACCCCGTCGCAAATGGCCACCAGGACCTGCCCGCGGAAAAACGCGATGAGGTAGTCGTTGATCGAGCGCAGCACAAAGGCCAGTTCCTCCTTCAACGCCGAGTGCGCCAGCGGCAGGTAATCGGTCCACTTCGACTCGATGCCGCGCTTTTCGAGCAGGAAGTAAAAGGCGTAAATCGGGATCAGGAACAGGCCGATGAGCAGCCCGGCCCAGGAGGCCACCCGCCCCACCTGGCCAAACAGCCACACCCCGGCCTTCTGCGCCGCCGTGACCAGCCAGCCGGTGGCGCTGTTCAGCCAGGCCGGGTCCACCCCCCGCCCCCACTCGCGCGCCCAGGCCACCAGATTGGTCGGCGCGGCGGGGGTGGGCACCGGGGGCAATGCCGCCACCGGCGCGACGGTGTCCCCGGGCGCCGGGCCTGGCTCGAGGGCTTTCGCGTCGTCCTGCGCTTTCGCGTCGTTCAGCGTGATCGGGGCGTTGGTCGTCGGCGCGGGGGCCGGCCGCGGCGCCCCCGGCACCAGGCGGAGCAACCCCTGCAACAGCGCGGGCGGCTGGCGAATCCAGGCGTTCAACCGGTGCTCCACGCGCTCGGCGTACACCGGGACGCGCTGCACCAGCTCCCGGGTTTCCGTGATGATGCGCGGCAGGACACTGCTGATCAGCCCGGCGACCAGCACCAGGGCCAGGGCAAAAACGCACCAGATGGCCCGCGCGCGCGGCACCCGGCGGCGCTCCAGCCAGTCCACCACCGGGTCCAGCAGGTAGGCGATCACCCCGGCCACCGCCAGCGGCCAGAGCACCGGGCCGAGCACATTCAGCACCCGGCCCAACGCCCAGACCAGCAACACCACCAGCGCCCCCAGCGTGGCCAGCGCCAACCCGGTCAATGCCGCCCAGATCAGACGCGCCTGCCGTTCGGTGGGCGGGGGGAAGGTCATGACTCAACCCTGCCCGAGCCGGCGCGCCTTCTCGGCCGCCGCACGCACCGCGTTTATCAACGCGCCGCGCACCCCGGCCTTTTCCAACTCGTGCAATCCCTCGATGGTGGTGCCGCCGGGGCTGGTCACCATGTCCTTGAGCGCGCCGGGGTGTTGGCCCGTCTCGAGTACCAGGCGCGCCGCGCCCAACAACGTCTGGGCGGCCAGTCTCGTGGCCAATTCGCGCGGCAGGCCGGCCGCCACCCCGCCGTCGCTGAGCGCCTCGATCATCTGAAAGGCATAGGCCGGACCGCTGCCGCTGAGACCGGTGACCGCATCGAGCAGGGGCTCGGTCACCTCCGCCGCCAGACCCACCGCCGAAAAGAGCCGCTGCACCACCTCGGCGTCGGCGGGCGTGGCCGCGCGGCCGCGGGCAAACGCCGTCGCCCCCGCGCCGATCAGGGCCGGGGAGTTGGGCATCACCCGCACCACCCGCGTGCCGGCGGGCAGCGCGGCCTCGAGCCGGTGCAGGGCCACGCCGGCGGCGATGGAGATCAGCAGGTGGGCCGGGGTCAGCCGTGGGCCCACCTCGGCCAGCACGGCCGGCACCTGCGCGGGTTTGACGGCGAGCACCAGCACCGGGGCCCGGTCGGCCAGCGTCGCGTTGTCGGGGACGGTGCGTCCGCCGGTTTGTTCCACAAAGCGCGCCGCGGCGGCGGGAGACACGTCACTGGCCCAAATGCGCTCCGCCGTCACCAGGCCCGCCCGGAGAAAACCGCGTGCCAGGGCCGTGGCCATTTGGCCGGCGCCCAGAAAGCCGAGGGTCAACTCGCCTGCCATGCCGCGCAGCCTAAGGGTACGGCCCGCCGCCGGAAAAGGGGAATGTGCCGGAGCGGGGGCGTCCACGCCGTTTGAGGACCGCGCGGGGCCGGGTGTGGAAGTGGCGACCGCGGCGTTTGGGAACCGCGCCATTGCCCGGCGGCGCGGCAGGGCGCGTCTTCGCCGGGTCTTTTCCGCTTGAGCCATGCCGGGCCTGTCCGCACCCTGCGCGGCATCCCAACCCGGAAACGCGCATGGCCCTGAAGCAACTGGACCCCGAGCAGATTCGCACCTGGACGCTCGAACAAAAGGACCGCTGGTGGCTGGAGAACGTGTGGCGGGGGGACATGCCGCAACTGACCCTGCGCGCGGCGCTTACCGGCATGGGCCTGGGCGGGGCGCTCTCGCTGACCAATCTCTACGTGGGCGCGAAGACCGGCTGGACCCTGGGCGTGGGCATCACCTCGGTCATCCTGGCCTTTGCCCTGTACAAGGGGCTGGCCCGCGCCGGGCTGGGGCGCGAATTCACCATCCTGGAAAACAACGCCATGCAGTCCATCGCCACGGCGGCGGGCTATATGACCGCGCCGTTGATCTCGAGCCTGGCGGCGTACATGGGGGTCACCGGCCACCCCATTCCGATGGGGGTGACGCTGGCGTGGATGATTTCCCTGGCCGTGCTGGGGGTGCTGTTCGCCTTCCCGCTCAAGCGCCGGTTCATCAACGACGAGCAGCACCCCTTCCCCGAGGGCCGCGCCGCGGGCATCGTGATGGACGCGCTGCACCACCGCGACGCGCGCGAGGGACTGTTCAAGGCCCGCGTGCTGGTGATCGCCGGGCTGGCCTCCGCCCTGGTCAAGGTGCTGCAAAGTCCCGCGCTGCTCGAGAAAGTCCGCCTCGGTGTCCTGGCCATCCCCGAGTACCTGGACGGGTGGGTGTACAAGTTCACCACGCTGACGGTGCGGGGCGTGGACCTGCGCGAGCTGACGGTGCGGCCGGACACGGACTTGGTGATGATGGCCACCGGCGGGCTGATGGGCATCCGCGTGGGCGTTTCCCTGCTGCTGGGGGCCGCGGTGAACTATCTGGTGCTGGCGCCCTGGGCAATTGCGGCGGGCGAAATCCCCGGGGTGGTCGGCGCCGACGGCCTCCGGCACTACGGCTTCCGGGAAATCACCAAGTGGGCCCTCTGGGGCGGGGTGGCCCTGATGACCACCGCCTCGCTGTTCGCCTTTTTCGCCCGGCCGCGGATCATCCTCGACGCCTTCCGGGGATTGACGCCCCGCGGGCGGGCGCGCCTGGCGGAGGACCCGCTGCGGGACATCGAGCTGCCGATGACCCTGTTCGTGGCGGGCATCCCCGTGGTGGGCACGCTGGTGGTGCTGCAGGCGCACTGGTATTTCGGCGTGGCCTGGTGGCTGGGGGCGCTGGCGATTCCCCTGGTGTTTGCCTTCACCCTCATCGCGGTGAACTCGACGGCGCTGACCTCGATCACCCCCAGCGGCGCGGTGGGCAAGCTGACCCAGTTGACCTTCGGCGTGCTCGATCCGGGCAACATCAAGACCAACCTCATGACCGCCGGCATCACCGGCGAGGTCGCGCTCAACGCCTCGAACCTGCTCATGGACATCAAGCCCGGCTACATGCTCGGGGCCAAGCCGCGCCAGCAGGCGATCGGCCACGTGCTGGGGGTGTGCGCGGGCGCACTGGTGGCGGTGCCGGTGTTCTACCTGGCCTTTCTCTCCCCGGGACCGCAGGCGATGTTCGAGCGGCATCCGATGCCCGCCGCCTCGGTGTGGAAGGCCGTGGCGGAGCTGCTCACCCAGGGGCTGGCCCACCTGCCCGTGTCGGCGCGCTGGGCGGCGCTGTACGGGGCGCTGCTGGGGCTGGCCCTCGAGGCGCTGCGCGTGGCCACGCGCGGTCGGTTCTGGCTCTCGGCGGTGGCTGTGGGGCTGGGCACGATCATTCCCTTCAACACCTGCCTGGCCATGTTTCTCGGTTCCTTCCTGTTCTGGTTGGCGGGCCGGCCGGGGCGGCGCCCGAACTCCGCCACCCGCCGGGTGCTCGTGGACAATCAGGAGCCGATCTGCGGCGGGGTCATTGCCGGCGGCGCCCTGATGGGGATCACGCTGATCCTGGTGGAAAACTTCCTGCTCGCCCCGGGGCGGTAGGCTGCTGGACGGGGAGGCTCAAATGTTTTCGCCCGCGCTGGGCAGCTCGGGGTAGGCCGCTTTTTCCTCCGGGCCGAGCGGCGCGCCCTCGGTGGCCAGGACGCGGTAGTTGCGGATCTGAAAGGACACCTTGAGCCCGTCCCGCAATCCCAGTTGGGCGTACTCCTCCTTGGTCATGCGGGCGCGGATGACCAGGCCGGCCTCGGTCTCCAGTTCCAGGCGCAGCATCACCCCCAGGAAGTACGTCCGCTGGAGCGTGGCCAGGTAGCGGTACTGGGTGAGGTCCGGCGAGATCGCCACCGCGTAGGGCCGAAACCCGATGCGGATCCGGTCCCCGTCGCGCAGACCCGGGGCGGGGATCTGGATTTCGCCCACCGTGGCCAGGCCGCCCCAGACTTCGAGTTCGAGCACGTTGAGCACGCCGATGAACCGGGCGACGAACTCGTTGACCGGCGTTTCGTACACCTCGCGCGGGGTGCCGATCTGTTCGAGCCGGCCGCGGGAAAAGATCACGATCCGGTCGGCCACTTCCATCGCCTCCTCCTGGTCGTGGGTGACGAAGAGCGTGGTCACGTTCAGCTCGCGATGGAGCCGCACCAGCCACTCCCGCAACTCCTGGCGGATTTTCGCGTCCACGGCGCCGAACGGCTCGTCCAGCAGCAGCACCCGGGGCTTGGGCGCCAGGGCGCGGGCGATGGCCACGCGCTGGCGCTGGCCGCCGGACAGTTGATGCGGGTAGCGCCGGCCCAGGTCCTCGAGGCCGAAAAGGGCCAGCAGCTCCTCGACGCGCGCGCGGATGTCCCGGCGTTTCCACCCCTTGACCCGAAGCCCGAAGGCGATGTTCTTGAACACGGTCATGTTCTTGAACAGCGCGTAGCTCTGGAACACAAAGCCGATGTTGCGCTGCTGCACCGGCACGTCGTTCACGCGCTGGCCGCGAATGAACAGGTCGCCCTCGGTGGGGCGCTCCAGGCCGGCAATCATGCGCAACACGGTGGTCTTGCCCCCGCCGCTGGGCCCCAGCAACGCCACCAGCTCCCCGTCCCGCACGGTGAAACTCACCCGGTCCACCGCCACGGTGGCGCCGAAACGTTTGCTGACATTGCGCAGTTCGATGCTCATGCGGCGCGGGCTTCCCCCGCCGGGGCGGCCGCGGCCAGGGCGCGCTCCAGGCGGGACCAGAGTTCCTCCGGGTCTTCCAAACCCACCGAGAGGCGGATCAGGTGCCGGGACACGCCGCAGGCCTCGGCCCAATCCAGCTCGGTGTAGTGGGCCAGCAGGGTGAAGGGGCAGGCCAGCGTGAACACCGTGCCGAAGCTCGGCCCCTTGCACACCTCCAGCCGGTCGTAAATCCGCGGCGAGGCGACCGCGGCGTGGCGCGGTTGAAAGGTGATCAGCGCGCCCCAACCGCCGCCCGGGCGGCGCACGGCCTCGTAGCTCTCACTGAATTCCCAGCGCGGGTACCACACCCGCTCGACCGCCGGGTGGGCGCGCAACCGTTCGGCGAGGAGCAGGCCGTGGCGGTTGTGCCGGGCCATGCGCTCGGGGAAATCCCCCAACCGCGCCGCCAACACGGCGGCGTCCTCCCCGCCCAGCAACTCCTGGTGCCCGGCCGCCAGCCGGGCGCGCAGTTCCTCGTGCAGGGGCGAGCGCGGCGGGCAGATCACCGCCCCGCCCATCGCGTCGGCCGTGCCCACGAAAAACTTCGAGAGGCTGGTGGCGATCAGGTCCGCGTGCGCGCCCAGGTCCACGTTCACCGGCGTGGCGGCGGCGTCGTCGGCCACCAGCGGCACGCCGTGCGCCCGCAGCAGCGGGGTCACCCGGCGCAGGTCCGCCGAGCCGAGCAGCGGATTGCCCGGGATTTCACAGAAGCAGGCCGCCAGGGGTTGCCGGGCCAGCAGGGCTTCCAGGTCGGCCGTCAGCCGGTCCAGCCGGTGCAACAGGACCGCGCCCGCGCCGCATTTCTGCTGGACTTTGAACGTGTCCACGTACGGGAACCCCAGTTGCGCCGTGGGCCGGCCGGGCCGCCGCGCCAGCGCGGCCTGCAGGGCGGCAAACTGCGCCGCCATGCCGGTGGGCTGGAGGAACACATCCTCCGGCGCGCAGTCGTACCACGCGGCCAGTTGCCGGCGCAGGGCCGCGCGCACCTCGGCCGCCTCGGCCGGTTCGCCCCGGCCCTCCAGCCACGCTTCGGCCCGGCGCGTCGAGAGGATCAGTCCGGTGTGTTGCCAGAAGGCCTTCAGGGCCGGCTCGCCCACGGCATCGGTGGCCACGCCGGTCACCGGCCCCCGGGCGGCGCGGGTCACCAGTTCGGCCGGGGCGCCGGTCTGGGCGCGCACAAACGCCGCCGCCTGCGCGGCCACCCGGGGCGAGGGAAACGGCAGGCAGGGCCGGTCCGGGACCAGGGCGCGAGCCACGGCCAACACCTGGGGGTGCACCACAAACCGCGGGTAACCGCCCCGCAACCGGGTCAGGGTTTCCGGCCGCTTTTCCTCGTAGCCCACCACGTCCTCCCAGCGCGGCATGGAGACGCTGATGGCGTGGGGCGCCTCGGGCAACGGCACCCCCAGGTCCTCGGCCCGCCAGCGGGGCGCGCGGAGCAGGGCGTGCGCGCTCATCCCAGCACCTCCGTCAACGCCCGGTCCACGTCCGCGCGCAGGTCCTCGAAATCCTCGATGCCCACCGAAAAGCGCACCAGGCTGTCACTGAGGCCCACCCGACGGCGCACCGCGGCCGGGATGGAGGCGTGGGTCATCGAAGCCGGGTGGCAAACAAGGCTTTCGACCCCGCCCAGGCTTTCGGCCAGGGTGAAGAGGCGCAGCCGGCGACAAAACTCCAGGGCCGGCTCGGCCGGGCAGTCCAGTTCCGCCACGAGAATCCCGGAGCCGCCCCGCATCTGGCGGCGGGCCAGGGCGTGCTGCGGATGCGAGGGCAGGAACGGGTAGCGGACGCGGCGCACGCCGCGACGGGATTCGAGCCAGGCGGCCAGGGCCAGGGCAGTGGCGCAGTGGCGCTCCATGCGCAGGGCCAGGGTGCGCTGGCCGCGCGCGGTCAACCAGGCGTCGAAGGGCGAGGGCTGGAGGCCGAGGGCCTTCTGGGCCAAGAGCAGTTTCTCCTGCCACGCGGGGTCGTTGGTGGCCACCACCCCGCCCAGGCAATCGCTGTGGCCGTTGAGGTACTTGGTGGTCGAGGCCAGCGAGAGCGTGGCGCCCAGCTCGAGCGGGCGCTGCAGGTAGGGGGAGGCGAAGGTGTTGTCCACCAGGACCGGCGTTCCCACCCCGGCCGCGACGCGGCTGAGGCCGGCGATGTCCAGGACCTTGAGCAGGGGATTGGTGGGACTTTCCAGCCACACCAGGGCGGGCCGGGTCCGGGTGATTTCCGACCAGTGGGCCGCGTCGGCCAGGTCCAGGTACCGCACCTGCACGCCGAACTTGGCGAAGACGCGCTCGAAGAGCCGATACGTGGCGCCGTAGAGGTTTTCCTCGGCCAGGACCAGGTCGCCGCTCTTGAGGCTGGACACCACGGCGGTCATGGCCGAGACCCCGCTGGCAAAGCAGGTGGCAAAGCGCGCGCCCTCGAGCGCCGCGACGCTGTCCTGGAGCAGGCGGAAGTTGGGGTTGCCCGAGCGGGTGTAGTCGAAGCCGTCGGGGTTGCCGTGGGCGAAGGTGGCGGTGAGATAGACCGGCGGCATCACGGCCCCGGTGGTGCCGCTGTAGCCGCGGGCGACATGCACGGCGCGGGTGGTGAAGCCGGAGGCGGAGTCAGGGTTCATGGGAGTTTTGAGCGGGGGCTTGTTGGGCGCGGGCGAAGTCGCGCTGTTGTTTCCACTCCAGAAGGGTCTTGAACACCAGGGTCACCAGGGCCAGCAGCGCCAGCAGACTGGCCACGGCAAAGGCCCCGGTGGCGTTGTACTCGTGGTAGAGCTTCTCCACCCGCAGGGGCATGGTCTCGGTCTGACCGCTGATGTGCCCGGAGAGCACGGACACCGCGCCGAATTCGCCCATGGCCCGCGCGTTGCACAGGATGATGCCGTAGAGCAGCCCCCACTTCACCGAGGGCAGCGTCACGTGCCAGAAGGTCTGCCAGCCGCCGGCCCCCAGGGTCAGGGCGGCCTGCTCCTGCTCCGAACCGGTGCTCTGCATCAGCGGGATCAGTTCGCGGGCCACAAAGGGCACGGTCACAAACAGCGTGGCCAGCACGATGCCCGGCACGGCGAAGACGATCTGGATGTCGTACGCGTCCAGCCAGCGGCCGAGCGGGCCCTGCCGGCCGAACAGCAGCAGGTAAATCAGCCCGGCCACGACCGGCGAGATCGAAAAGGGCAGGTCAATGAGCGTGACCAACAGGGCCTTGCCGCGGAAATCGAACTTGGCCACGGCCCAGGCGGCCGCCAGACCGAACACGGTGTTCACCGGCACGGCAATGGCCGCCACCAGCAGCGTCAGCCTGACCGCCGAGAGGGTGTCCGGTTCCCGCAAGGCGCGCAGGTAGGTGTCCCACCCTTTTCCCAGCGCCTGGTAAAACACGTTGGCCAGGGGCAGCAGCAGGAACACCCCCAGAAAAACCACCGCCGCGCCGATGAGCAGCCGACGGACCGGGCCGCCTTCCTCCACGCCCCGGGCGGGGGTGGGACGCGTGTCGAGACGGGATCGCGGGGTGCCGGCCATGTCCAGGCTCAATGTTGCCAGGCGCTGACCCAGCGTTCGAGCAGGTTGATGACCGCCAGCAGGACAAAGGACACCGCCAGCAGCACGGCGGCAATGGCAATGGCCCCCGGGTAGTCGAACTCCTCGAGGCGAATCACAATCAGCAGCGGCGCGATCTCCGACTCGTAGGGCTTGTTGCCGGCGATGAAGATGACCGAGCCGTACTCGCCGATGGCCCGGGCCAGCGCCAGGGCGAAGCCGGTGAGCACCGCCGGGAGGAGCGACGGGGCGATGATGGTCACAAAAGTGCGCAGCCGGCCGGCCCCCAGCGTGGCGGCAGCCTCCTCGACCTCGCGCTCGAAGTTCTGCAACACCGGTTGGAGCGTGCGCACCACGAACGGCAGCCCGATGAACGTCAGGGCGATCACCACCCCCAGCGGCGTGAACGCGCCCTGAATCCCCACCGGGACCAGCCAACGACCCAACCAGCCGTTGGGCGCAAAGAGGCTCGACAACGCCAGTCCGGCCACGGCGGTCGGCAGGGCGAAGGGAAAGTCCACCAGTGCATCCAGCAGGCGCCGGCCGGGGAACTGGTAGCGCACCAGCACCCAGGCCACCAGCGTGCCAAAGAGGGCGTTGACCAGCGCGGCGATGAACGACGCGCCGAACGTCAGCCGATAGGCCGCCAGGGCCCGCTCCGTCGTGGCCAGCCGCCAGAACTCGGGCCACGACAGGTCCAACAGCCGCAGCAACAGTGCCGCCAGGGGCAACAGCACGATCAGCCCCAGGTAACTGAGCGTGTAGCCCAGGGTCAGACCGAAGCCCGGCAGGACACGAAAGGGACGGGCAGCCATGCGTTCAGCGGCTGGCAGCGGCGAACGGCCGTCCGGACCGTTGGGGCGCGCTGCTCACGCGCCGGGCGGGATCAGGTCGTCGAGCGAGTCGCTTTCGATGCCGATGTCCGCAAACAGCCACGAGGAGAGGTACCGTTCGCAGCAGGAGGGCATGACCGCCACGATGAGTTTGCCGGCGTTTTCCGGGCGTTTGGCCACCTGGAGGGCGGCCCAGGCAATGGCGCCGCTGGAGATGCCCACCGGGATGCCCTCCTCGCGGTTGATGGCCTTGGCCACGGCGCCCGCGTCTTCTTCCTTCACGGTGATGACCTCGTCGAGGATGGCGCGGTTGAGCACCTCGGGGATGAACCCGGCACCGATGCCCTGCAACTTGTGCGGGCCGGGCTGGCCGCCGGAAAGCACCGGCGAACCGGCCGGCTCCACGGCCACGGCCTTGAAGGACGGTTTGCGCGGCTTGATCACTTCGGCCACGCCGGTGATGGTGCCGCCGGTGCCCACCCCCGCGACCACGATATCCACCCGGCCGTCGGTGTCGCGCCAGATTTCCTCGGCGGTGGTGCGGCGGTGGATTTCCGGGTTCGCGGGGTTGGAGAACTGCTGGAGGATGACGCTGTTGGGGATGCGGGCGCGCAGTTCCTCGGCCTTGGCGATGGCGCCTTTCATGCCCTTGCTGCCCTCGGTGAGGACCAGCCGGGCGCCGAGGATCTTGAGCAGTTTGCGCCGCTCCAGGCTCATGGTTTCCGGCATGGTGAGGATGAGCTTGAGGCCCTTGGCCGCGGCCACAAAGGCCAGGGCGATGCCGGTGTTGCCGCTGGTGGGTTCGATCAGGACGGTGTCCTTGTTGATCCGGCCGGACCGGAGGGCGTCTTCGATCATGGACACGCCGATGCGGTCCTTGACGCTGGCCAGGGGGTTGAAGAACTCCAGCTTGAGCAGCACGTCGGCCACGGCGCCATGGGCCTGGGCGACCCGGTGCAGCCGGACCAGCGGGGTGTTGCCGATGGTTTGGGTGATGTCGTCGTAGATGCGGGACATGGGGGTTGAGGTTGAGGGTTTGCGGTGTGGAAACTCAGCGCTTGCTGCGGGTAATTTGGTCAAAAATCGCTCCTTCGGCAAAGTGTTTGGCGTGGGCCTGCCGCCAGCCGCCGAACAGCTCGTCCACCGTCACCAACCTCAGGGGGGCAAACCGCCCGGCAAACCGGGCGGCAACCGATTCCGCCCGCGGCCGGAAAAAATGGCGGGCGGCCAGCTCCTGGCCCTCCGTGGAGTACAGATACTCCAGGTACGCGCGCGCCACTGCTTCCGTGCCCTTGCGTTGCACCACCTGGTCCACCCAGGCCACCGGCGGCTCCGCCAGGATGCTCACCGACGGGATCACCAACTCGAACCGGTTCGTGCCGTATTCGCGCAGGGCCAGAAAGGCTTCGTTCTCCCAGGTGATGAGCACGTCCCCAATCCCGCGCTGGACGAAGGTGGTGGAGGCGCCGCGTGCGCCGGCGTCGAACACCGCCACGTTCTGGAACAGCCGCGTCATGAAGTCCCGGATCCGGGTTTCATCGTCCCCAAACTGCTGCACGGCCCACGCCCAGGCCGCCAGGTAGTTCCACCGCGCCCCGCCCGAGGTCTTGGGGTTGGGGGTGACCACGCTCACCCCGGAGCGGGCCAGGTCGTCCCAGTCCCGGATACCTTTGGGATTCCCCCGGCGGACCGCCAGGACGATGGCGCTGGTGTAGGGCGCACTGTTGTGCGGCAGGCGCTGTTGCCAGTTGGTGGGCAACAGCCGGCCCCGCTCCGCGAGGGCGTCAATATCATGGGCCAGCGCCAGCGTAACCACGTCCGCGCGCAAGCCCTCGATCACCGAGCGCGCCTGCTTGCCCGAGCCGCCATGCGACTGCTGGACAATTACATCGTCACCGGTCTTTCCCTTCCAGTAACGGGCAAACGCGGCGTTGAACTCGGAGTAAAATTCCCGGGTGGGATCGTAGGAAACGTTGAGCAGCCGGATTTCCCTCCCCAGGGCCTGAACCGCCAGCCCCGTCAGCACGATTGCCAGCCACCGCCGCACGCCACGGGTCAACCTAACGCCCGGGCGATTCCTCGCCCCCCACGCCGAACGGACGGCCTTGGGAGCATCCAACCCACCCTCCCCGTGCCGCCGCTCTCGGCGGCAGCCCCGCCCCTGCTCAAGCACCGGCAGGCACCGAGGCCGCCCACGCGAAGGCCCCCCCGCGCCGCTTACCTCAAAATGTCGGTAAAAAAGCATCCCGGACTTTTCGAGCGTTGCACGGTTGATCCGGCGCGGCCTCGATTCAAGCCATCGTCGGCTGAAACCAGGCCGGCGTGACGCGTGCCAAAAACGGCGGGGAGCGTAGCCGGATACATTACCATGTCAATCATGTTTCTCATGTTTGTCGCCAACCAATGTTTCAACCTCCAAGCCTCCGCAAGGCTCTACCGTCAACCGCCCGCAGCAAAGTTGAACGTCCGTTTGGACCCACTATGGGGCTTGTCCGGGCGTGTATTTGCGTTGTCCAAGAAGCGCTTGCTCCCAGACCACAACTTGCTTTCCCAGCCTCGAAGAGGTTTCAGGATGGGGATCACCCTCCCCCGGGACAACGCCCGGTTTGGCGCGAATAACCCGCCGGCGGCACGGTCTTGATCGGCGCCGCGCTGTGCCGCACCTCAGGCCATCTCGAGCACCGCCTGAACCAGCTTGTTGATGCCGGCCTCGGCCTCGGTGATCCGGTTGGCCAGCATGTAGGCCGGGGTGGTCACGATCTTGAGGCGGCGGTCCACCACCACGTTGTGGACGGTGCAGTTGACGTGGTGGGCGCCTTCCTTCTGCAGGGCCTGGGCGGTTCCGGCATCGTTGCCGATGGTGAATTCGAGTTTCTCGGCGCCGAACAGTTTGGCCGCGATGGCCGGGGCGATGCAGACAAAGCCCAGCGGCTTGCCCAACCGATGCGCCTCCTGCAAGACCCGGGCGACCTGGGGTTCGACCTGGAAGTCCGGTCCGGCCAGCGCAAAGGTGCACAAATTCTTGGCCGCGCCGAACCCGCCCGGCAGGATGACGGCATCCACCTCGGCCGGCTTGAGCCGGCTCAGGGGGATGATGTTGCCCCGGGCGATGCGGGCGGACTCGACCAGCACGTTGCGCACCTCGCCCGGCACAGGTTGGCGGGTGTAATGGTTGACCACGTGATGTTGGGGCACGTCCGGCGCCGCGCAGATGATTTGGGCATTGGCCCGATCCAGGGCGAGGAGGACCAACACCGATTCATGGATTTCGGAGCCGTCGAAAACGCCACAACCCGAAAGAATGACTGCCACTTTCTTCATGTCGGGCACCTTAAAGCCGCTTCCCACCCGCGCGCAAGCCGGCGCGACGCCGCTGGTCCGGCCGGGCCGGGTGGATTAAAATCCTGCGGCGCGTTGACCGGCCGCGCCTGTCCTGTCCATGTCCGATACCCGAAACCATCGCGGACCGGCACCCGAGGACGCGGCGCTCTTTGCCCCCGGGCAGTGGCCCACCCTGCGCCGGGCGGCGGAGGAGTTGGTCTGGCTGCTGGACCGCGGGTACGCGCTGCGCTCGGCGACCGAACTGGTGGGCAACCGCCACGCCCTGACTGCGCGGCAGCGGCTGGCGCTGACCCGTTGCGTGTGCCCCGGCATCGCCCGGCGGCGGCGCCAGCAAACCGAGGTACCACCGGCCGCGCTCCGCGGGCAGGAACTGTGGCTGGACGGTTTCAACGTGCTGACCGCCCTGGAGGCGGCGTTGGCCGGGGGCGTGGTGCTGCTGGGTTGCGACGGTTGTTGCCGCGATCTGGCCAGCGTCTATGCGCGGCACCACGAGGTTGCCGAAACCGCCCCGGCCCTGGAGCTGCTTGGCGCGGCCCTTCAGAACTGGGGCGTGCGCCGGTGCCGGTGGTGGCTGGACCGGCCCGTGTCCAACAGCGGCCGGTTGCAGCGGCGGTTGCTTGAACTGGCCGCGGCCCGCGGATGGGACTGGTCGGTGGACCTGGTCTTCAACCCGGACAAGGTCCTGGCGGAGAGCGAGCAGATCGTGGCCACGACCGACAGCGTCATCCTCGACCGTTGCCGGCGCTGGTTTAACCTGGTTCGCTGGGTGATCGCCGGGCACATTCCCCGGGCCTGGGTGGTGGACTTGGGCGTTGCTCCCGTCTCCGAGGGAGAACGCCGGGAGCCGGTTTGAGCCCCGGCGCAGCGGCAAATGCCCGACCGCACCGCCGCGCCCGATTGACCTTCTGCCCGGCCCGGGCCGGGATTAAGCTCCCCTACCGGCGCGGGGCGGCGCATTCTGAAAAATGCACGAGGCATCCTTGATGCAAAGCGTCCTGGAGGAAGCCGGACGGCAGGCCGGCGCCCACGGCTGCTCGGTGATCCATCTGATCCGGCTCCGCGTGGGCGCGCTCAGCGGGGTGGTGCCCGAGGCGCTGGAGTTTGCTTTCGAGGCGCTCAAGACCGGGACCCCGGCGGCGGCCGGGCGGCTGGAAATCGAGCGGGTCCCCGCCCGGGCGCGTTGCCGTGTGTGCGCCCGGGAGTTTGAGCTTGAAGACCCGGCCCAGCCCTGCCCGACCTGCGGGACTTGGGACACGGTGCTGGTACAAGGTCGCGAGCTGGAATTGGCGCGCCTCATCGCCGAGTAGCCGGGCTACGGTCTCCGCGCCCCGACCCGGGGCATCCGGGCCTCAAGATTTCCGGGGATTCACTGCCCCGCCGGGGTCACGGTGTCCGCGGGACAACCCGCAACCGGGGAATCGGCCGGGCGGCCCGCTCCGACCACGGCCTTACCAGAGCGACTCTTCCTCTTCATGATGCCGCCGGTAAAAGTGCCGGACCTTGATCACGCTGCACAGCAGCGCGCCGAACACAAACCCGCCGATGTGGGCCCACCAGGCAATCCCGCCCGCGGCATCCGGTCGGGCCAGCAGACTGAGGGTGCCGTTAAAAAACTGCAGGATGAACCACCAGCCCAGGAAAATGACCGCCGGCACCACGAAGTACGGGCCCAGGAAAAACGGGGGGATGACCATCGCCACCCGGGCATGGGGAAACAGGCGGAAGTAGCCGCCCATGACGGCGGCGATCGCGCCGCTGGCCCCGATGGTGGGCACGGCCGAGGTCGGGTTGGTGTAGATGTGCAGCGCGCCGGCCGCCAGTCCGCCGGCCAGGTAAAAGACCAGGAAGCGCCGCCGCCCCAGTCGGTCCTCGACGTTGTCGCCGAAAATCCACAGCGTCCACAGATTGCCCAGCAGATGCGTCCAGCCGCCGTGCAGGAACATCGAGCTGAAAAACGGCAGGATTTGCTCGGGCCAGGAAAACAGATCGGCCACCTCGCCCACGGTGTAGCGCACCGGCACCAGGCCCAGAAACAGCAGCACGTCCGCCAGGCGCGGCCCCAGTTGCAGTTCCCAGAAAAACACGGCCACGTTGATCGCGATCAGCGTCAGCGTCACCACCGGAAAACGCCGGCTGGGAATGTCATCGCGGAGCGGGAGCATGGTTCAGGCAGGCAGGATGGGGGTGGAAAAGCTGGGGAAGGGAGGGCGGGTCAGGTGGCGCGCGGATTGAAGCGGGAGACCCGGCGCAACTGCTCCCACAACTCGCGCTCTTCGACGGTGAGTTGCGCCGGCACCTCGATGTTCACCACCACGTACAGGTCGCCCCGCTCGCCGCTGCCGCGGGGCAGGCCGCGTCCCCGCACCCGTAGTTGCCGGCCGCTGGAAGAGCCGGGCGGGATGCGCACGGTGACCCGCCCATCCAGGGTGGGCACCTCCACTGTCGTGCCCAACACCGCCTCCCAGGGCGCGAGGTCCAGGTCGTGGTACAGGTCCGCACCCCGCACCCTGAACCAGGGATGCGCCGCCAGGCGCACCCGCAGGTACAGGTCCCCGGGCGGCCCGCCGCCCGAGCCCGCGCCGCCCTTGGCCGGCACGCGAATGGTCTGGCCATCCTGCACGCCGGCTGGGATGCGGACCTTGAAGGTGTCCGTTTCGGTCCGGCCCGTCCGGGGATTGGTTTTTTGCAGGGAAATGCTCCGCACCGCCCCCCGGAAGGCCTCTTCCAGCGTGACCAGCAGGTCGCCCTCGATGTCCGGGCCGCGCTGACCGCCACCGGCGGCTTCTTCGAAAAGGCCGCCCGGTTCGCCCGCCGCACCCCGGTCAGCCCGCGCGTGGCGGAAAAGTTCGTCCAGTCCACCGCGCCCGAAGAACTGCTCGAAGAAATCGCTGAAGCCGGTGCCCCCGAAGTGGAACTCGAAGCTCCGGGTGCCGTCGGGACTGGTCCAGTGCGCGCCGCGACCGCCCGCCCAACCGGGCGGGGGCTCGAAACCCGCCCCGCCGGATTGCCAGGCAGCCCCCAGGGAGTCGTACTTGCGGCGCTTGACCGGATCGCTCAGCACCTCGTAGGCCTCGTTGATCTCCTTGAACTTCTCCTCGGCGGCCTTTTTGTCCTTCGCCACGTCGGGGTGATACTGGCGGGCCAGCCTGCGAAAGGCCTTTTTGATGTCCTCGTCGCTGGCGTCACGCGGGACGCCGAGGATCGCGTAGTAGTCTTTGAACTCGACGGGCATGGCACTGGAGGGGCGCCGTTCCGGTCAGCGCGCCCGCAAACCCCGCAGTTCCTCCCGCAGCCGCTCGACCTGGTCCAGCAACTCCGCCACCAGCCGCAGGGCGCGGAAGTTCAACTGATAGGCCGCGCGCAATTCGGCCAGCCGGCGCAGCCGCCGGAGACCCTCGTCGTCGAAGGCCCAGCCGCCGGTGTCGGGCGCCCTGACCGGGGCCACCACCCCGCACCGACAAAAGAGCACGATCTGGCGCCGTGGGAGTTGGGTGAAACGGGCCACTTGTTCGAGGGTGTACCCCTCGGCGGGATTCGGCTCATGCAGTTCGAACAACAGATTCGCCGGCATGGCAATCGGGGAGAGGCGGACCCGGAACTCTCCGGTTCAGTTCGCGGCCGGGCGTGCGCGCCAGGCCGGGCGCCCTTCCGGCGGCCGCAACGAACGGACCAGCATCATTTCGCCCACGTTTTCCGGGGTGATCAGGCCCACGAACCGGCCGGCACGGTCCACCACCGGCAAGGCCGGGCAGCCGCACTCCTGCATTTCGCGGAAGGCCTCCTCGAAGGGGTCCTGGGGCGAAACCACCGGCAGGTCCCGGCGCATGAACTCCAGCACCGGCGCGTGGGGGCCGTGTTTTTTGAAGGCCGCGATCATGTCGTCGCGGGTCAGCACCCCGAGCACCCGCTCGGCCTCGTCCACCACCGGGAATTCGTGCTGCGCGGTGCGCAGCAGCGCCTCGGCCGCGTCGTCCAGCGTGGCCCGGGGCGGCAGGCGCACCAGGTGTGTCATCATCGCCTCGGCCACCGGCACGCCCAGGCTGATGTCCTTGAGGTGCGCGGCGGAAGCCTCGGCCTGGGCGCCGAGGAAGATGAAAAAGGCAATGAAGATGAGCATCGGGTTGACGAACAGCCCGATGAAGCCGAACACAAACGCCAACGCCTGACCGATGCCCGCGGCTATGTGCGTGGCCCGACCGTAGGTCATGACCATGGCCAGCAGGGAGCGCAGCACCCGCCCGCCGTCCATCGGAAAGGCCGGGATCAGGTTGAAGAGCACCAGCATCACGTTCACGGCCGCCAGTTTGGCCAACATGCCCGTGCCGGGGTGGTTCAACCGCTCCAGCGGTTCCCAAGAGGGCCGCTGGTTCAACAGCCCGATCAGCACCGCGGCGATGACCACGTTGACCAGCGGCCCCGCCAGCGCCACGACCAGTTCCTGCCAGGGCTTGTCCGGCATCCGTTGCAGGCGGGCCACGCCGCCGATGGGCAACAGGGTGATGTCCGGGGTGCGGATGCCAAAGGCGCGGGCCGCCAGCGCGTGCCCGAACTCGTGCAGCAACACGCAGCCAAACAGCGCCAGCAGGAACACCACCCCCCGCGTGGCGGCGGCCGCCCCGCCCAGTTGGTAATAGCTGAACCCGATCCAGGCCAGGAACAGCAGGAAGGTCAGGTGCAACCGGACTTCGATGCCGGCCACGCGGGCGATCTTGATGGACCAGCGCATGGGGAAAAGGCGGTCAGCGTTTGGGCCGGGATTCGGGGCGCACCGGGTGGAGCAGCGGACCAAACACCGCGAGCACCTCGCGCGGGTCGGCCTTGACCAGGTCGCGCGCCAGATTCACCTCGATGCGGTCGCGCAGGCCGTTCGGGAGGGTTTCGCAAAGCATTCGGTTCAGAGCCTTGGGCGCGGCCAGCCAGAGGCCGTTCTCGGGGTGCTGGCGGGCCAGGCGGCGGATGTGCTCGGCCAGTTGGCGGGTCAGGCGGCGGCGGGTTTCCAGCTTGAGGTTGTGGTCATCCCCCACCGGAGTGGCCGCGGCGTTGCGGGCCGGTGGCGCGCGGCGTCCGGCCAGGTCGGAGACGCGGTCCACCACCCGCTGATGGGCGTCGGTCAGCACGGTGTTTTCCAACGGCTCCAACCGCGGCGTGCCGCGGGGCGTGGTGGCGAGTTGGTAGGCTTTGAACGAGCCGAGGTCGGCGAGGATGAGCAGTTTGGGGTTCATAACCGGGGTACAAAACAGGTCCACCGCTCGGGACTGCGGGGCGGCCGGCGAGGCTGGCCCCACCCACGGATTCGGGCCCGGGGATCGCAGCGGCCGGTAAAAGCTCCTTGCGCGGCCGACTGGATCATTCCCGAACCGAAAGGTCAGCCGCCGGGCGGCGTGTTTCATTGGTCAATAAGAAACCCCATCCGATGCCGGGCGGCAAGTCGCGAATACGCTGTTCCCGGGCCGGGGATGCGGGTCCGGGCCGTGGCCCTCCGGGCGGCGACGGTGCCACTTCGCCGTTGCAATCGGCCGGCGATGGGGGCATTTTTCCCTCCGCCAAAGGTCGGGGCGTAGCGTAGCCTGGCTAGCGCGCTTGTTTCGGGTACAAGAGGTCGTGAGTTCGAATCTCACCGCCCCGACCATTTTTCCACGGCCCCGGCCATACGGCCTTTCTGGTCCGCCCCCGAACGGGCAGGGTGAGGTGCCGGGCGCTCGAAGGCAACCGGATGAACAAGCTGATATTGAACCTGTCGGTGGCGATTTCTCTTGCCCTGTGCGTGCTGGTGTTTGTCCAGTGGCAACGGGAAAACCAGCTCACCCGGGACAAGATCAAACTGACCAACGATGTCCACACCAACAAGGTCCTGATTCAGGACCTGCAGGTCACGCTGCGCAACACGCAGCAAGAGTTGGAGCGGGTCCAGGGCATCCGGGCGAAGCTGGAGGACACCGTCAAAACCAACGAGGTGCGGATTCGCGAGTTGTCCCGGGAGCTGGAGAAAACCATCGAGGACCGGGATGCCAAAAACCTCCAGGTGGAGCAGTACAAGGTGGCGCTTGAACAGGCCAACGAGAACATCAAGACCCAAAACGAGGCCATCACCCGCCAGAACGAAACCATCAAAAACCTCGTGGCCCAGCGCGACGAATTGAACGAGGCCTACAAAAAACTGGCCGAGCAGTACAACAAGGCGGTCTCCGAATACAACAAGCTGGTCGAGGAAGTGAAGAAGGCCAACGAGGCCATCCAGGCCGCCGCGGAGCAACAGCAACAACAACGCGGCGGCGGCACCCGCAAGTAGGTGCCCGCCCTTCGGCCGCGATGGCGGCCGAGCGACGGGACCAACCCGTCGAAGACGTTTTTCCCCTGACCCCGAGGAGATCGGACAGCAGGCCCCCCCCGGTTCCCTTGTCCGGGCAAACCGTCCCCCCCTCTACGGTTTGGGCTCGCTTGCCGGTGAGATGGCAAACGCCACTTTCTGCACCCCCGCCCGGCGGACCATGTCCAGCACGGCGATCACCGCCCCGTGGCTGGCGTCCTTGTCCCCGCTGATGTACACGGGCAGGTTGGTGTTGGCCTGGAATTTGTTCGAGATGTAGCTGAACGCTTCGGCGAGGGTCTTGCGCTCCTTCTCGATGTACACGTCACCGAGTTTGTCCACGGTCAGGTTCAAAATGTCCGGCTTGAGATCCCGCCGGGCCTGGGTGGCCGTGGGCAGGTCCACCTTGATGGACTGGAGCCGGATCATGCTCAGGCTCGCCATCATGAAGGACGCGAGCAGAAAGAACATGATGTCAATCAGCGGGATGATCTCGATGCGCGCCTTTTTGTGGGGCAGCGGGGTGCCAAGTTTCATGGGGCGGAGCGGAAGGCCAAGCGGGACATCCGGCCGGTAAGTCCCCGTCAAGCACGGGCCATCTCCGGCGGGGACGTCACCGGTGCCGTACCCAGGCTGCTGGGTTCGGTGCCGTTGCGCTGTTTGGCGGCGTTGACCATGACCTCCAGGTTGGTGGCCGCGGTTTCCAGCTCGAACTGCAGTTTGACGGTCTTGCTGGAGTAGTAGTTGTACGGGATCAGGGAAACAATGGCGATGGCCAGGCCACACATGGTGGCAATCAGCGCCTCGCCGATGCCGCCGGTCACCTTTTGCACGGCCAGTTCGGTGTCACCAATGGCGGTGAAGGTGCCCATCAGCCCGCTCACCGTGCCCAGCAATCCGAGCAGGGGCGCCAGTGTCACCAGGGTATCCATGACGGTGAGAAACCGGCCGGCCCGCCGCAACTCGACCCCGGCGGCCACCTGGAGCGCCCCCTGGAGCGAGTAGTGGACGTGGTTGAGGCCGTGCCAGATCATGCGCAGCACCGGATCCTTGGAGTTGGCGGACAAGCGGGAGGCCTCGTTGAAATCCCCCGCCTCCATGCACGCCAGCACTTTTTCCAACGTTTCCGGATCGCGGCGGGCACTTTGGATGATCCACCAGATGGTGCGCTCGCCGATGACACAGACCGCCACGATGGCCGTGATCAGGATCGGCCACATGATCGGCCCGCCCGCCTTGAACCATTCAATCACGACATTGGCAAACATAGCTTGAACTTCCCTTCACGGATTTAAACCGGGGCTGGGAACGAACCCCCGGCTTTTGCCCTTGCGGGCGAAGAAACCAGCTTAACCGGCCCCTGCTCGTATTGTCCACCCCGGATTGGGCTTCAGTTGGCCCGCATTTCATATTCCCAGGTGTACTTGCGCGGCTCCCCAATCGGGTCGAATCGCCAGCGGGTGCGGACGTGTTGCAACACCCGTTGGTCCAACTCCCGGATGCCGGAGGAACGGCGGATTTCCACCACCGTCTTGGTCCCGTCGGCGTCCACCTCAAGGTAGATTTCCAGCGAAGCCGATTCCCCGGACTTGAGCAGGTTGGGGATGAACGGCGGGTTGGGGAACACGCCGGGCGGCCCGCCCTTGCCACGGTTCATGCGCATGACCTGCACCGTGGGAGGGGGAGCTACCGAGGGAGGCGGAGGCCGGCGCAGCACGGCCGGGGGTGCCGAAGCCATGGCCACCGACGGCGCCACCAGGACCGGCCCCTCCACCGGCACGGAAAACACCACATTGGCGTTGGCCGGCGCCACCACCACGGGCGTGAAGGCCTCGGGCTGAACCTCCGGTGGCGCCTCCTCGATCTGCTCCGGCTCGTCGGGCGGCGGGGCCTGCTCGGGCGGCGGGGGCAGTTCCACCGGCATGAATTCGGCCACTTCCGGCAGCGGTTTCTCGGTGATCACCGGGGTTTTGGCGATGCCGACCACGCCGATGAGGAGGATGGCCAGGTAAAGGGAGTTGGCGTACGCGTACTTCGCATACCGATCCCGCGAGGACATTGGCAGACAAAACTGCGCGATGTCCGATTTCAACTCGTAGTGCGGGGCAGCCGCCTGGCTGGTCATATCTCTACTACCCGGCGCCACGGCCGCAGGTTCAACCCCTGCCAACCAACCCGCCCGCGGTCCTCCGGACGCGCTCAACCAAGGGATTCTATCCCGGGCCGCCCCGGGTGCAATGCCGAAGGCGGCCGCCCCCGGGGAGCACGTACCCGGCCGCTACCGGGGCCGAATCCGGATTTCCGGCCGTTCCCCCCGGCGCGCGTGGAAAATCACCCTTTCCCGCGGCCGCTCCCCGCCCTGGCCACAGCCCGGACAGCCGCCCAAGCCCGCCCTACCCGGGGTGCGCCGACGCAGCCCGGACCACACCATCCAGCCGGCGGTGGCGGCCACGATGGCCAGCGCGGTGACCTGCTGCCAATCCATGCCCGCCAAGGTACGCCCGCGCGCGGCCGACTCAAGGCAGTTTGAAGCGCGGGCACTGGCTCAGGAAGCGCAACGGGTTTTGGTAAATCACCCGGTCCACCGCCTCCGCGCTCCAGCCGCGTCGGCGCATCTCCAGTGTCGTGCGGGCCACGACCAGCGGCTCGCTCACGCCCCAGTCGCACGCGCTGTTGAGCCAAAGCCGTTCCGGACCGTACCGCTCCAGGATGTCAATCGCCCGGGCCGGGGTGCACTTGGTCTCCGGGTACAACGTCATGCCCGCCCAGAACCCCGCGTCCAACACCATCTTCACCGTGTGTTCCTCGACGTGGTCAATGATCACCCGCTCCGGACGGATGCGCGAATCGGCGCGCAACACGTCCAGGGTCAGCCGCGTACCCTTGAACTTGTCCTCCAGGTGTGGGGTGTGCACCAGGATGAGTTGGCCGGTGCGCGCGGCCAGGTCCACGTGCCACTCGAGCACCTGCAGCTCGTTGCGCGAATTCTTGTTCAACCCGATTTCCCCGATGCCCAGCACGTTCGGCCGGTCCAGAAACTGCGGGATGAGGGCCAGCACCTCCCGGGCAAAGCCCGGGTCTTCCGCCTCCTTCGGGTTCAGACACAGCCAGCAAAAATGCGGCAGGCCGAACTTCGCCGCCCGCCGCGGCTCGTACTCGGTGAGCTGGCAGAAGTAATCGTGGAAGGCCTGCGGCGAGCCGCGGTCAAATCCGGCCCAGAAGGCCGGTTCGCACACCGCCGCGCAGCCGGCGGTGACCATCGCCGCGTAATCGTCGGTCACGCGGCTGACCATGTGGGCGTGGGGCTCGATGTAACGCATGGCGGGTGGCGGGGGAAATTCAAGCCGCAAGCCGTTGGCCGCTCCAGGCCCCGACCGCGCCCTTGCCCGGCGCTTTCGGGAGGGGCTCCGTGGTGGGGTCGCTGAGCGCCATCAACACCGCCGTGGCCCGCTCCCCCGGCGGGGCTTCCTGCAGGCAGCGCAGCGCGGCGGCAAATGCCCCAAGCCGGAAATCCGCTTCGCCTTCGGCCCGGTCCACGCGGTCCAGAAAGGCCGCAATCTCGATCAACTGGTGCCGGGCCGCCAGGAAGTACAGGTCCAAAACTTGTTGGCGCGTCATGGTGTGAACATGCCCAGAGTAACCACGCTGGCGAATCTTCTCAAGGGGCCGGACCTGCCCGGCGGTGGAATTGCACCCCGGCCGCGGCTTCGTTCCCCGCCTTGACGCTGGTGTCACGCCCGGAAATCGCTAGGGTGTTTGCATGAATTCCGCCCTGTTCCTCACCCGACTTCACCGGCGTTGCCTCTCCCCGTCACGGTTTGCCGTACTGGCCGGCGGCCTGTGGTGCGGCTGGCTCCTGGCCGCCGAGCCGGCGCTGTTGCTGCACTGGCGTCTGGACGAGGACACGGGCAACCGCGCCCGCGACGTCTCGCGCAATCGTCTTCACGGCGAGGTCCGGGCCGCCCGAACCAATTCGCCCTCCGGCCGGGCCGTGTTCCTGGACGGCACCCCCGGTCGGGTGATCGCGCTGACGCTCCCGCCGGACCTGCGGCCGGGCACCAACTCCTGGAGCTTCACCGCCTGGATCAACCCCACGCAGCTCGCCCATCCCGGGCCCATGAACCAACGCCGGCTCCTTTCCTACGGCCGGTACCCGGACGCCTCGATCGTGATTGATGTGCTGGGCGCGGGCCAGCTTGCGCCCCACCTGACCTACAAGGACTCGACCGGGCGGGTCCGCGCGGCGGGCGTGACCGGGTTCCAAACCGTGCGCCCCGGGGGCTGGACCCACGTGGCGGTGGTCTGCGACCGCCGCGCCCACCGCCTGGAGTGTTATCTCAACGGCCTCTCCGACCGCGTCAGCGGATTACCCGCCGACTTTCAGCCCGACTTCTCCCTCGAGGGCCACCTCACCCTGGGCAGCACCTGGCAAAACTTCTTCGGCGCCGTGGACGAGGTGAAACTCTTCCGCGGTGCGCTCTCCGGCCCGGACGTGCGCCGGGAGTTCCAGCGCCTGCGCGAGGTTTTCCAACCGGCCCTGTCTCCGGAGCAGGAACTGGCCCTGCAACGCCAGACCGCCGCCGATGCCCTGACCGAAGCGGAGCCGCTCTGGGCCGGGCGGCGATTTTCGGCGTTGCGCCGCCGCCTGAGCGGCCTGGTGGCCGACCCCGTTGCCCCGCCGGCGATCCGCAGTCTCGCCCACCTGCGCCTCGCCCGCAGTTACCAGGCCGAAGGCAACACCCCCGCCGCCCGCAAGGAACTGGAGCGCATCGCCGACGACCCCGCCTACCCCCGCGTGCACCGGGCCGAGGCCCGGGCGCTGGCCCGCGAGCTGGAGCGCGGCACCCGCGCCCTCGCCAGCCCGGCCGACTCCGACCCGGATGCCCCCCGCACGCGGCTGGAGCCGGTGACCCAATTTGCGGCCGAGGTGTTTGTCAGCCCGCAGGGCGACGCCCGGGGCGACGGTTCCCGCGCGCGCCCCCTGGCCACGCTGACCCGGGCGCGCGATCGCGTGCGTCAGTTGCGGGCCAGTGGCCTTTCCGGACCGGTGGCCGTGACCCTGCTGCCCGGGGAGTATCCGGTGACCGAAACATTCGAGCTGGGGCCGGAGGACTCGGGTCGGGTCGGAGCCCCGGTGGTGTACCGCGCCGCGGAAAAAGGCCGGGCCGTCATTTACGGCGGAATGCGCCTGCGCGACCTGACGCCGGTGCGCGACCCGGCCGTGCGCGCGCGCCTGCCGGCGGAAAGTCGGGACCGGGTCTGGGAATGCGACCTGCGCGCGCTGGGCGTGACCAACTTCGGCGAACTGCGGGTGCGCGGGTTTGCCCAGCCCCCCTCGCCGCCCACCCTGGAAGTCTTTGCCAACGGCCGGCCGCTGACTCCGGCCCGCTGGCCCAACGAGGGCTTCGTGCGCGCCCGGCGGGTCGTGGACCCCGGCTCCGTGACCGCGCGCCGGCCCTCGGTCTTCGAGTACGATTCCGACCGCCACGCCCGCTGGCAGGGGCTGAGCAACGTCTGGCTCTTCGGCTACTTCCGCTACCTGTGGGCGGACGCCGCCCTGCCGGTGGCGGCCATTGACCCCGCACGGCGCACCGTGACCACCGCCGTGCCCTACAGTTACGGCGGGGGCCTGGGCGACCAGCAACCGCTGATCTACTACGTCTTCAACCTGCTCGAGGAACTCGACGCCCCCGGGGAATGGTATCTGGACCGCGAGCGGGGCCGGCTTTATCTCTACCCGCCCGCGCCGCCGGACCAGGTCACCCTGGAAATCGGACTTTGGGACAAGCCGCTGGTGGTGATGCAGCGGGTGGCGCACGTGCGGCTGGAAGGGTTGGTCTTCGACCTGGCCCGGTACGACGGCCTGCGGTTGGAAGAGGGCGAAGAATGCGTGCTGGCCGCCTGCACCGTGAGTCGCCTGGCCGGCAATGGCATTACCCTTCAGGGCGGTCGCGCCCACCGGGTCCTGGGCTGTGACGTGCACACCATCGGCCGGCGCGGCATCGAGGTCTTCGGCGGCGACCGCGCCACACTCACGCGCGGGGATCACCGGGTCGAGAACTGCCACATCCACGACATCGGCCGGATTGATCGCACCTACACCCCGGCCATTCACCTCGAGGGCGTGGGACACCGCGTGGCCCACAACCTCATGCACGAGGCGCCCAGCAGCGTGATGCGCATCGAGGGCAACGACCACCTCATCGAGTACAACGACGTCCACGACGCCGTGCTCGAATCCGACGACCAGGGCGCGATGGAACTGTTCGGCAACCCCACCTACCGCGGCGTGGTCTTCCGCTTCAACCGGTTCCGCGACATCGGCAAGCGGGGCCCCGAGCCCTGGGTCCACGGCCAGGCGGCGTTGCGCTTTGATGACGCGATCAGCGGAATGCTCGTGTACGGCAACCTCTTCCTCCGCGCCGGGGCCGGCAATTTCGGCGCCATTCAGATCAATGGCGGCCGGGACAACGTGATGGACAACAACCTGTTTGTGGACTGCCCGCGGGGCCTCACCGGCGGCTGGTACCCGGAGAACGTGATCTGGCGCGACCTGCGCCAGGGCCGCCCCCACCCGGGCTTCTTCACCAACGAACTCTACCGCACCCGCTACCCCGAACTGGCCCGCATGTTGGACCCCGGCGGCGTGAACCACGTTTGGCGCAACCTCTTCTACCGGTGCGGCACACCGGTGGGCGGCAACCGCGCCCATTGGGACCTGCTCGACAACGCCGAGTACCCGGACGCCGACCCCGGCTTCGTGGACGCCGCCCGGGGCGACTTCCGGCTGCGCCCGGACGCCCCGGTCTTCGCCCGCGTCCCCTTCCGGCCCCTGCCCCTGGAGGCCATCGGCCCGTACCCGGACCCGTACCGCGCCCGCTGGCCGATTGAACGAGCGCCGGAGCCACAACCTGAACGCCGCTCGACTCGTTGAAGCCCGCCTCCGGCACCGGCCACCCCTGTCGCCCCCCATGATTCGCGAGGATTACCTCATCGGCGGGTTCAAGCGCTACCTCCACTGGCTGGCGGAAATCGCCGGACTGATCCGGACCGCCGATTACGCCGCTGCCACCCGCCGGGCCGACCTGGCCCTGCGCGAACTGCTCGGCCTGGGCGCCGACTCGGTGGTCTCGCTCACCGACGGCGAACTGCTCGCGCGCCTGGCCGTGGACGACCCGCCGCCGGCGGTGCGCGACAAATGCCTGCTGCTGGCCGCGCTGCTCACCGCCCTGGGCCGGACCGCGGCCGCGCAAAACGATCCCGCCCGCGCCCGGGACTGCTGGCTCAAGGCCCTGCAGGTCGCCCTGGGCGCCTCGTTCCAGGGCGGCGGTGACTGGCCGGAGTTCGCGCCCCAGCCTGAAACCCTGCTCGAACTGCTGGGCGACGCTCCCTTGCCGCCGCGCACCGAGGCGGCCCTTGTGCTCTTCCACGAAAACCGCGGCGAGTTCGCCCGGGCCGAGGACGCGCTGTTCCGCTTCCTGGACGCCACCGGCAACGCCCCGGAAGCGCTCGAGGTCGGTCGCGCGTTTTACCACCGGCTGCGCGCCCTGAGCGAGGAAACGCTGACCCTTGGTCGTCTGTCCCGGCCGGAGGTCGAGGAGGGGCTGGCCGAGCTGCAGCGGCGCGCTTCCGCGGGCAGTTGAGCCTTCCACCGCGGGCGCGCGGGGCACCGCGGCGCGCCGGCCACGACCAGCCCGGCGGGGCGGCCCGACCGCCGGCCCGGCGCGGGGGGTGCGTTCCGCTTTTTCCGGCGCCGCCGGCGGGCTAAGGTGCCGCGGCGATGCCCGATATTGTCCTGGCCACGCTCAACGCGAAGTACCTCCACGCCGCCTTCGGCCTGCGGTACCTGCTGGCCAACCTGGGGGAGCTGCGGCCGCGGGCGGCGCTGGCCGAGTTCGACATCAGCCAGCGCCCGCTCGAGGTCGTGGAGCGCCTGCTGGCGCTGGAGCCGCGCATCCTCGGGCTGGGGGTGTACATCTGGAACGCGCGCGAGACCGCCGCCGTCGTGGCCCTGCTCAAACGCCTGCGCCCGCAAATCCGGATCGTGCTCGGCGGCCCCGAGGTCAGCTACGAAACCGAGCAGCAGGAGCTGGCGCGGCTGGCCGACTGCGTCATCTGCGGCGAGGCCGACCTGGCTTTTGCCGAGGTGTGCCGCGCCCTGCTCGATGGGGCCGAGCCGCCCGCGCGCATCGTGGCCGCGCCGCTGCCCGAGTTGAGCCGCCTGCGGCTGCCCTACGAGGAGTACACCGACACGGACATCGCCCACCGCCTCATCTACGTGGAGGCGTCGCGCGGCTGCCCCTTCGAGTGCGAGTTCTGCCTCTCCTCGCTGGACATCCCGGTGCGCACCTTTCCCCTCGAACCGTTCCTGGCCGCGCTGGACCGCCTCTTGGCGCGGGGGGTGCGCCACTTCAAGTTCGTGGACCGGACCTTCAACCTGAATCTCCGCACCAGCCGCGCGATCCTGGAGTTTTTCCGCGCCCGCTGGCGGCCCGGCCTGTTCCTGCACTTTGAGCTGATCCCCGACCGGCTGCCGCCCGCGTTGCGCGAGGTGATCGCCGCCTTCCCACCCGGGGCGCTGCAGTTCGAGGTGGGCGTCCAGACCTTCAACCCCGAGGTGGCCGCGCGCATTCACCGGCGCCAGGACTACGCCCGGCTCGAGGAAAACCTGCGCTGGCTGCGCGCCGAAACGGGCGTGCACCTCCACGCCGATCTCATCTTCGGCCTGCCGGGCGAAACCCTCGAGAGCTTTGCCGCCGGCTTTGACCGGCTCCGGGCCCTGCGCCCGCACGAAATCCAGGTGGGCCTGCTCAAGCGGCTGCGCGGGACGCCGATCGCCCGTCACGACGCGGCGTGGGGACAGGTGTGGTCGCCGTTGCCGCCCTACGAATTGCTGGAAAGCCGCGCGGTGGATTTCGCCACCGTGCAGCGCGTGCGGCGGTTCGCCCGGTACTGGGACCTGGTGGCCAACAGCGGCCGCTTTCCCCGCACCGCGCCGCGGCTGTGGGCCGGCGCGCCCTCGGCGTTCGGTGCGTTCCTGCGCTTCAGCGACTGGCTTTTTGCCCGCACGGGCCAGACCCACGCCCTCGCGCTGCCGCGGCTCGGGCGCCTGCTCGAGGAATACCTGGTGCGCGAGGCGGGGCAGGAGCCGGCTCAGGTCCGGGCCGCCCTGAACGCGGACCTGGCCGCAGACTCCGCGGAGGCCACGGCCGGGGCCGCGCCGGAACCCCCGGGCGCGCGCCGTCAACGCCGGCATCGCGCCGCGGCCGGCGGGGGGCCGGCGAGCCGTCCGGGCTGAACGGCCGGCCCGCTTCGGGCTTGGAAAGCGGCCCGGCGCGGGCGCAGATTCGGGCGGTTCACCATGATCTTCCGGACCCGCATTCCCCGGGGGGCGCCCCGACTGGCAGGATTGTTCATGCTCTTGGTCTCAGCCCTGCCCAGCCGCGCCGCGGCCCCCATCGCCCCGGACCCGGATGACACCGGCGTCCGCGCGACCCCATCCCCGGGCCGACCGGCGTTGTCCGCCGAGGCGCAGCCGGACCGGCTGGTGGTGCACGTGGGCGGGACGCTCTTCACCGAGTACCGCTTCGGACCGGAGACCAAGTACCCGTACTTCTACCCGGTGATTGGACCGCGGTCGGGCCGCACGGTCACGGTGCACCGGACCGAGCCCTACCCGCATCACAGCTCGATCTTCTTCGGCTGCGACCGCGTCAACGGCGGCAATTACTGGCAGGAAGGCCCCGAGCGCGGCCGGATTGTGTCCCGCGCGGTGCGGCTGCTCCGCGACCGGGGCGAGCGGATCGAGTTTGAGCAGGCGTGCGTGTGGGAACGGCCCGGGGCGGAGCCGCCGTTCGACGATCATCGGCGGGTGGTCATCACGGCCCCGGCGGCGGACGTGCGGTGCATGGACTTCGAGGTGCACCTGACGGCGCGCGGCGAGGTGAAAATCGAAAAGACCAACCACTCGCTGTTCGCCGTGCGCGTGGCGCCGGACCTGGCCGTAAGTGGCGGGGGCGTGCTGGTCAACGCCCGCGGTCAGCGCGCCGAGGCGGGCACGTTTCAACAGCCGTCACCCTGGGCGGCCTTTGGCGCCAAACGCGGGGAATCCTGGGAAAGCGTGGCCCTGTTCTCCCACCCGGCCAACCGCTGGTACCCCGAGCCGTGGTTCACACGTGACTACGGCTTCATGTCGCCCACGCCGCTGAACTGGCTGCCGGCCGGGGGACTGCGCCTGGTCCCCGGCGAGCGGCTGCGCCTGCGCTACCGGGTGGTGGTGGCGGCGCTGGCGCCGGACGCGCCGCGTTGGCGGGAGTGGTTCGACGCCTGGGCAAAGGAGTGATCCGTGCCCCCGGGCTGGGGGCCGTTTGGTTCGGCGGCCCCGCGGGGGCACCGGCCCGCCGGAGGTCCGCCGGTTCGGGGAGCCGTCGCTCCCGCCCGCCCGGGGCTTAGCCCGGAGCGCCCGCACCCACCGCCATGTGCCAGGTACGGAAGGAGCCGGTGAGATTGCGCACGTTGAAGCCGCGTGGCGCCAACAGCCGGCAGGCAAAGTAGGAGCGCTGGCCGCTCTGGCAACTGACGATGATCTCCTTGTCCCGCGGCAGCTCGTCCAGGCGCGCCCGCAATTCGTGCAGCGGGATGTGCATCGAGCCGGGGATGTGCCCGGCGGCCCGCTCGGACCCGCTGCGCACGTCCAGGATCAGGGTGCGGGCCGGATCGAGGCGGGCCAGTTCCCACCATTGGACCGGGCGCACGTCGCCCCGCAGAACGTTCTGCGCCGCCATGCCCGCGAGGTTCACCGGGTCCTTGGCCGAGCCGAACGGCGGCGCGTAGCACAACTCGAGGTCGGCCAGATCGTCCACCGTCAGGCGGGCCTTGAGGGCCGTGGCCAGCACGTCCATGCGCTTGTCCACCCCGTCCGTGCCCACGGCCTGGGCGCCGAGCAGGGCGCCGGTGTCCGGGTCAAACAGCACCTTCAAGGCGAGGGGACTGGCCCCGGGATAGTAACCGGCGTGCGAAGCGGGATGAAGATGCAGCGCCTGGTACGGGCGCCCGCGTTGCCGGAGGGCGGTCTCGTGGGCGCCGGTGCACGCGACGGTGAGCCGGAACAACCGGAGCACCGCCGTGCCCAACACGCCCTCGAAGGTGCTGCGCCGGCCAAACACGTTGTCGGCGGCAATGCGGCCCTGGCGGTTGGCCGGGCCGGCCAGCGGGACCAGTTGCCACTGGCCGGTGACCAGATGCCGGACCTCGATGGCGTCGCCCACGGCCCAGATGGCGGGATCGCTGGTGCGCAAGTGGGCGTCCACGCGCAGGCCGCCGAGCCGACCGATTTCCAGGCCCGCCGCGCGGGCGAGGGAGACCTCGGGTTTGACGCCCAGGCCCAGGATGACCAGGTCGGCGGGCAGGCGCGCGCCGCTGCGCAGCACCACGGTCGAGGCGGCGGCGGTCTCCCCGGGGGCTGGCGGTTCAAAGGCCGCCACCGGGTCATTCAGGTGCAGGGCCACGTCGTGGGCCCGCAGTTCGGCGTGCAGCCAGGCGGCCATTTCCGGGTCGAGCGGGGCCATGACCTGGGGCAGCGCCTCCACCAGGGTGACGGCCAGCCCGCGGCGATGCAGTTGCTCGGCCATTTCCAGGCCGATGTAGCCGCCGCCCACCACCACCGCCCGCCGCACCGGCCGGGCCTGCATCCAGGCCAGAATCGCCTCGGTGTCCGGAATGGTGCGGACGTGGAAATGCCCCGGGCGGTCCAGACCCGGAAGGGGCGGCCGCACCGGCACGGCGCCGGTGGCCAGGATCAGAGCGTCATACGGCTCCTCGTATTCGCGGCCGGCGGTGTGGTCGCGCACCCGCACGCAACGGCGGGCGCGATCAATGGCCAGGGCTTCGTGTCGGACGCGCACGTCCAGGTTGAAGCGCGCGCGCAGGCTTTCGGGCGTTTGGACCAGCAGGGCCTCCCGCGCGGCGATTTCGCCGCCGACGTGGTACGGGAGGCCGCAGTTGGCGAAGGAGACGTGCGGGCCGCGTTCGAGAACGACGATCGAGGCCTCTTCCGCGAGCCGCCGGGCGCGCGCCGCCGCGCTGGCGCCCCCGGCCACCCCGCCCACCACGACCAGGCGAAAGGGATTCATCGGCTCAGGCGTTGGGGGCGGGATGCAGTTGCTTCCAGCGTTCGCGCAGGGCGGCGTGCAGGCGCTCGTGGCAGGCGGCCGGAATCTCGAGGGGCTGGCCCTGTTTGTAGAGGGTGATGGTCTTGCGGATATTGTCCACGACCACCTGGCAGGGGTTGCATCCCTGCAGGTGGTGCTCCAGTTCCGCGCACACGCCCGGCTCGAGGGTGCCGTCCACGTATTCGTTGAGCGCGGCCAGCAGTTCGTCGCAGTTCATCACGCTTTTCATGAGGCAGGGAGCCGTGGCGGGGCGCGAAGGTTACAGCAACCCGGGGCGCGCTGCCGGAGGTCGCGCGCCCCGGGTCGGAAGGCTCAGCTCTCGCTCACGGTGACGACGGAGTTCAGGCCGCCAAAGGGGTTGGGCACGTGTTGCGCGGCCGCGGGGTCGTGGAACCACACGCCATCCGCCACAAAGCGGTACTCGTACACGCCGGGCGGCAGTTCCAGTTCCACTTCCCAAAGCCCTTCGCCGGCGGGACGCAGGGGCGTGGCCGTGGGCTGCCACTGGTTGAATGTGCCGGCCAGGTACACGGCCGAGGCGCCGGCGTGCCGGCAGGTGAAGCGCACCCGCGGCAGCCGGGGGACCGGCGGCGCGGGCGGGGATTCCGGCGCCGTCGGGGTCCGGCGGCGCGGAGTGGGGGTGCTGCTTTTCGTTTTCTTCGGTTTCGTGGTCATGGTCTGTCGTTGGTTTCAAGCGCCGGGAAACCTGTGCTGCGAGTCGAAAACCAACCAACCGGTTCGCCCCGCGGGTCTGGGGCACGGCCTCCGCGACAAAACCAATCTAGGGGCGGGGAAGAAAGTTGCCAGCGTTTTTCACGCGGTCGGGAACGGTCGCCGGCCCGGCGCGCCCGTCTGACCGCTGCCGGGTCAATGGGCGTGCGGCGCCAGGCGGCGCGCGGGGTCCCCGAAGGCCCGCGTCAGGCGCTCGCGCAGTTGCAGTCGGGCACGGAGCAGGCGCACTTTGACGTTCACCTCGGAGAGGCCGAGCACCTCGGCGGTTTCGCGCACCGAGAGCCCCTGCACGTCCCGCAACAGGAAAACCAGGCGATATTTCTCGTCCAGTTCGGCCAGGGCCTCCTCGATGAGGCGGAGGGTCTCGCGGTTTTGCACCAGGTGCTCGGGAGTCTCGCGCCAGTCGGCGATGTACTCGGGGTGGGGAAGGTGATCGGCGTCGGCGTCCGGGCTGGCGGCCTCGTCCAGTGACACCATCTCCAGACCGCGGCGCTTGCGGATCACTTTCAAGGCGGCGTGGGTGGCGATGCGCAACAGCCAGGTGCGGAACTGCGCTTCTTCGCGGAACGCGGCCAGATTCTCCAGCGCGCTGAGGAAGGTTTGCTGGGTTACGTCCTCGGCATCGTGCTCGTTGCGCAGGATGCGCAGGGCCAGGGCATAGACCCGGCCCTCGTACCGGGCGGTCAGTTCCTCAAAGGCGGCCAATTCGCCCGCTTTGGCGCGGCGAACCAGCTCGGCGTCGTCCAGGGCCTTGAAGGAATCCATGACGGGGCGTGCGGCCGGGTTCCGGGGGAACCCGGTCCCCGAGTCTCCGAAGCGGCCCGGGCCGGGTCAAGGTTAACCCCGCCCGGTCACCGGAGATGCCCTGCGAACGCGGACCCGACCCGCACGGGGGGGGCGAGGGAACCGCGTTACGGCCGTTCGATGACGGCGAAGAACCGAGCCGGCGCCTCTGCCGGCAGCGGCAGTTCCCCGACCAGCACGCCGCCCTGAAGGGTGAGGCTCACGTCCGCCGGCGCCCAGCTCGGGCGCGGACGAGTCACATCCGCGGTGGCGCGGATTTCGATGCGCGGCGCGCGCCCCGGGTCGAGCGGCGCGCCGCTGACGTTGGCCACGCTCAGGCGCAGGCGCCCGCCCGCGCGGTCAAATGCCACGCCCAGACGCAATGGCGGGGGTGGCGGCGGCGCCACGTCGAAGGCGGCCAGCTCGGTCGTCGCCCGCACGTACAGCACGCCGTCGCTGAGGGCGGGCGAATTCCAGATGCGGCCGTTTGTGGCGCGGAACCGGGCGATCTCCCGGTACTGCGCGGGGTCCGGCTCCACCAGCACGATCTGGCCATCCTCCGCGGCCACGAGCAACCTGCCGTCCACCAACAGCGTTGCCCCCGTGCCGAACTCGGGCCCTTGCCATGTGTACTCCCCGTTGTTGAACAGGTCCAGGCAGCGGAGCTGACCGCTGGTCTGCCCAAACAGGCCGTAGATGTAACCGCCCACGGCCACGGGCGTGCTCCAGTGAATCATGCGCGTGGAGCGCCGGCCCAGGAGCTGCTGGGCGGTCAGGCCGCCGCCCACGGCCAGTACGCGCGCGGCCGCCGAACCCATGCTGTAGGCGCCCGCGTAGTACACCACGTTGCTTTCAATCACCGGCGTGACGGCAATCGAGGTGTTGTACGGGATGGGCGTGAACCGCCAGAGCTGCGCGCCGTTGGCGGGGTTGACCGCCACCAGTCCGCTCTGGGTCAGGAAAATGACCTGGCGCACGCCCGCGATGGTGGCCGCGACAGGCGTGGAGTGCGTCATGGCCTCGTTGTGGGCACGCCAGGCCGGGCTTCCATCCTCCAGACGGAAAGCGGCCAGGCGTTGGGAACCGGCGTTGAGGTTCACCAACAGCAAAT
Source organism: uncultured Verrucomicrobiae bacterium (assembly GCA_937946835.1). Classification (GTDB taxonomy): domain Bacteria; phylum Verrucomicrobiota; class Verrucomicrobiia; order Limisphaerales; family J093; genus DSVZ01. Next base: position 51,917 of record CALFAV010000013.1, read on the forward strand.
CGCCTTCGATCAGCGGCGAGGCGGCGTTTTGCCAGGGGATGACGTTGCCGCCGTATTCGGTGCGGAGGTCTTTCGACCAAATCGCGGCGCCGGTCGCGGCGTCGAGGCAGTGCAGCTTGAGATAACTGCCCAGGACGTACACGCGCTCGCCGCGAACCACCGGCGTGCTGCGCGGGCCGTCGTCACTCCCCACCCCGCCGTGGGGGTAATTGGCCGTGTCCACCGGCGCGGTCCACAGCAGGCGGCCGCTGGCCGCGTCCAGCGCCACGCAATGTTCGGTACCGCCCAAGGCACCGCCGGTGCGCACCTGGGTGAACACGCGCCCGCCGTGGACGGTGACCGAAGACAGGCCGTTGGTCAGCGGGGTGCGCCAGAGCAGGCGCGGCGGCTCGGCGACCCAGTTCGTGCGAATCCGTTCGGGAGAAATCCCGTTGCCTTCCGGGCCGCGGTAAAGGGGCCAGTCGGCCAGCGCGGCCCCGGCCAGCCAGACCCCGAAGGTCGTGCCGGTGACAGCCGCCAGCCAGTTCCCCGGACCGCGGTGAGGTTTACCGGTAACACCTGTCTGCGCCATCGGCTTCAACACTGCCCTCCAAACCCGGGGCCGTCAAAACCCCCGCGGGCGGAGCAAACAAGCCTGCTGTTGGAGTGAGACGGATGAACCCCTGCGTCAACCGGCGGAAACCCCGCGGAGCGCAGATTTCCTTTGGGCCGCATCGCCCGTGGCCCGCCGGCCAGCGGGGTCCGGTCAACCCCCGCCGTTGCCAATCCGCGATCCGGCCAACGGCCGGTCGCTGCCCCGGTAGCGGCAGGCGTTCAGCCTGCCGTGGAGCCGGGCTTCCAGCCCGGCGGCCGTAGCGCAGATTGCCAATCTGCCGTATCGCCGGCGGCCAGCCTGCGACTGGGGTCCGAGACTTACTTCGGTAGCGGGGGCTTGAGGTGAAAATCACCCAGCGCTCCCAGGGCACCAAGGCCCGCTGAAAATTCCCCGACGGGAGGAAGGTGGCCTCGTCCCACACCCCACGCCATAACGCTGTCTCCCAGCCCGGGGACCGGTCTTCCGCCGGAAGATAAACCTGGTCGGAAGTCATCCCGAAGAGGGTCACCTTGGTGTGCTTGGGGTCCTTGGTAGGGACTTCACCCCCTGGCGACCACACTGGGCAAGGGATTTCACCCGCCGCCGCGGCTTACCAATCCGCGAGAGAGCCGACTGCCACTCAGCGCTATGGTGACGACCGCCGGCCATGTGATCATAGGCCCGCGATGGTTGCCCATCAGCGGAGACGAACCAAGGGGAAAAACATAGCCTTAACCCGCTTGTGGGACGCCTAACGCGCCAGCAACAGGCAATAGTAATCAAGTACAACCATCCGTGTAGGTGCCGAAGGTTATGGTGCGTTGCCAATTTTGGTTGTCGCAACCACAACTGCTCCCGATGGTTATGCATGGGGTTCTCTCTTGCCAGACCTCACAGGTACGCCAAGTGGGCTCACACGTTGTTGTGCCGGGTCCACATGCATGGCAAGTGGTGTTTGAACGATAGCAATTGTTACGACAGTTGGGCGGCGCGCCCAAACAAGAATCCCCTGGTTGTCCGGGCTCGCCGTGGACGCATAATTCCTGATTGGAACCAGCCCACAGTAACCACGTGCAGGGGGAACATGAGCATGGTTGTTACAGTGACGAGGACAAGGAGACGACGATTTGTATTCATGCTGGTGTGCTTTTATTTTTGTTTTGTTGGCGTTTGGTGTTGTCCGCGTGCCTGCCGCGTTTCAAAACAAGCACGGGAAAGGTCGATACGGATAAAAGAATCACGGCAACCGCAAAGACCAATTGCCATCGGGGACTGATCCGTGGTTGGGTCGCCAGCACACGAGATCGTTTCTCGTCGAAAAGCCGGCGCAAGTTCGGATCATTGGTACCCGGCCACGGGTTGTTGGTGATGAAGTACGTAAGCTCGTTCAGGCGCAACGCTTCATCTATAAAACGATGATCGTCCACTTGCGTGGGCTTGGACACCGGGGGGGGCACAAGCACAGGTGGTGCTGTTTTGAATTCATGAATCTGCCCCAGCCAAGCCATGCTCACTTTTTCACCATGTGTGAGAATTTCGAATCGGAATTCCAACGGCCACTCCAAGTTGGCGTAATTGGTTACCTGGAGCACGCGATATCGAGCTTCAACCACACCGTCTTGGCGGTCACGGAGCAAAGACTCCCTCACCTTTTTGATTTCAAGCCGCTTGGGATCCCAATCCAAATAATATAAGGTTGCTTCTTTGTTACGCGCCGGAAGCGTATCCAGTGCCGACACCGACCAGATCCATTCCATGCCACGAAGGAGGCGCTGATTCACCGGGCCGGCCATAAACACCAAATTCGTCCATAGCAAGGCATGAGCCGCAGCGTCCTTCAGCGCAAACTTCCACAATGCCGGCCACGGTGGTGCAGGTCCGGCCTGTTGTACAATGCGGGATGGATACGGGGTCAAAGCAAGCCAAAGCACCCCAACAAACGGGCGGATGGTAAGTACATGGGGGCCATACCATACCCTGGCCAGCAGTGGACTGGCCGTCGGGTTGGGTACATGACGCATATGCAAGGCGTAATCACTGATTTTGTAAGAAACCCGACCATCGGAAACCATCTGCTCAGTGAGATTCTCATCGGCTACGTTGATCGCATACCGGTCACCGTCCAAAACGACTTCAAACCGGGCCTGCTCCAATATCCGTGGGGGATTTTCCAATAAATCATAAGTCGCGATTGTTCCTAAAACCCCTACGGGAGCGGCGGAAGCCGGCAATGTCAGTGCATCAAGCATCGCCCACCCGAGGTACATCCAGGGGAAGGGGACGGGTTTTCGGGGTTTCCACGTCGTACTAGGTTCGATCGCGCTCATGGTCTTGCACTTCCTTGGCGTGGAACGAGGAGGCCACGGTGCCACTCACGCGGCGGATACGTCCTGCCCAAAAACTGAGAATCACTGCTCCAACGACCATCCAAACGAGCAACACCTTGGCCAACGCGTCCTGTAGGTGGACCGGTATGAGTACGCCAACCCATACCGCCCCCCAAACAATGGCAGGGTCCGGTCCAGCCGCTCAACCAAGCTGCTCCACGGTACGCCGCCATGGTAATGCCCAACCACACAATCAATCCCAACGCCCGCAAATTTCCCCCCCAGCGCAAGAGCGTCAACGCTACCGCCGCTTCGATCCCTGCGGCCAGCAGCAGCGACTGACGAGTGGTCAGGAAGGCAAATACCGGGTCAGGCCGATCTAATTCCGAAATGGCCGCCGCTACCGCCGAAAGCTTCAAAACTGCCGTTATCAAAAGTACGACAGCCACGAGCCGGGAGAAAATCAGAACCAGTTTGTGCGGCGTCTCCGACAGGAGCGCCCACCAGGGACTTATGCACCGGTGCATCGCACGCTAAATCTTGACCTCATCCACCGGTCACCACTGAGGCGGACTGAGGCGGGCAATACTGGATTCCACAAGGCTGTCAACTGCTTTTTTTAAAAATTTTTTCCCCCGCAGTCCACGGGGGTTTTCCCAGTCGCGGAGCAGCCGGAAGGGGCGCGGCCGCACAGCCCGGTTTGTCTCCAAACAGGTTGCGACGGTGGGAGCGCGCTCGGGCCGCACCCCGGTGGTAAGATGCCGCACTCGATGGCCGCCAAGATGACCTCCAGTATGTTGATCGTCGTTTCCCGCTCGTCTGTGAAACTAAAGGTCTGCGCCAGCCGACTCAATTCCCCCCCAACCGCCGCCAGATCCTCGCCACCGGACTGCCCACAGAACACTTCACGGAGAGTGTGCGCACCGCGGCTGCGCCACCTCCGCCTCCGTCACCTGCCTCGCCTCCGGACACTGCCAGATTTGGACCTCCGCCCTCAGATACGGCGCCGGCAGGCTCCGGCCAGGTGCCGTGTGTTGGTGCCGTCCGGCCCGGGCAGCCCCAGCCAGCCCTCCACCAATGCACGGTTCCTGGCGGCGTTTCAGGAGGGTATCCGACAATCCTCGGACCAATCCGTGCAGGTCCAACAAACCCAGTAGCATTTGTTGCCGTCTTCGTCCCTGCACGAGCAAAGCGTGCTCCCATTGTAGGCACAGACCCGTTGTTCGTTTGTGCCGGAGCAGTTCGGGAAGGTGTACTCCCGGCAAGCGCACGTGACGCCAGGAGGCGGTGATGACTGGGTATGCGTCGTGCAGTAGGAGCAATTCGAAACCGCCCAAACAATCGGGAACTGAGCCGGGGCAATGGCCAGCCCGACGGCCAAAGTTCCGCGCGGGATCCGGCTTTTCGAATGGGCCGCGAGAGACCCTTTGATGTGGGGATGCACAGGCAGCTTCATGGGGTCGGTGTGGATTGGGGGGTGTTCCGTTGGGATTTGTGACGTTTGACCCAATACCAAATCGCCGGGGCGACCAGTATCGGCCAAAACAGCAAATGCCATGTCCAAAGGGACCGGGTCGGTCGGCGGCTTCGCTCGTATTCCACCTGGGCCGCATACGGCCGCATCGTGCGCACCACTTCCATCGGCGGCACCTCCGAATTGGTGATGAAATAGCCCACCATCGGCAGGGGAACCGGGTCCTGGTTGAAGCGCTCGTCCTTGACGTCCACCCGGCCCGGAAACTGCGGTTTGCCGGTCAGAGGCGCCTCCGGAACAAACAGTTCGTCCACGACCCACTCGCTGACCGTCAGCAGCCGACCCCTGGGTTCGGAGTGCGACTGGTACAATTCGAACACGAAACGTTTGGGCCAGGTCTGTCCCCGGAACTCCTGCCATTCCGTCACCCGAAAGCACTCGTTGGTCCGGGTGCGGTGGCGGGGATCAAACGTGATCAGCAGTTCCGGAACCCCCGGGGGCTGGGGGGCACGTTTCAGAACCCCGGGAACCCGGAGGGGAGCGCGCCGGTGCGTGCGGTCCAGGTCAAAGAGTTTTTCCATCCGACCGCCCGACCACCCCTCCAGGTAGGGCAGCGAGGCGAACGCCAGCCAGGGGGGCAAGACGCTGGCAGATTGAGGAACCGGACTAAAGCGGAGTTCCATCGTCCCTTCGTTCAAAGGACGTACCAGCGTGTTGGTGTCCCCGCGCGGTTGTTTGGTCTCGGGGTCAATCACCATCTTCGGCACCAGATAATCCGGCGACCAAATCGTCAACACATGTCCCAATTCTCCGTCAAAATGAAACTCCTCAGCAAAGCTTGGATCGGCGGAATCCTTCGGGAAAAACCGGTCAAGCCGGATCGAGACGCGCGAGCCGTGAACCATGATTTCAAAATGGAGACTTTTTTCCCGCAGCCTTCTCAGGTAAGAAAACGTTGCCTGTCCCCGTGCTCCGATGCGCCAGTCGGAATTCAAAGAAGCCTCCGCCGCAGCCCCCTCCAAAGTGGCCAAAAGCAGAAAAGCGGCCGGCAAGTGGCTAAACGTTACCCTTCGCGGTATCTGACCGGTTGCCTGTTTTACTAAACCGACTTTCATTTCCCATTATTGCAGGCACGACTAAGTACCCCCAGAATCATGCCTTAAAAACAAGTCAGGTCAAAATATCACAAGAAAAAGTTGGAGGTAATTATGTTATCCAACATTGATTCCAGTAGTATTCTCCCAGATAAGTAACGTTGCTTTGAATCCAATAACCTCCAACGCAATACCAAAGACCATCGTATTCCCAACACATTCCATTCTGGTAATAACTAAAAGGAGCAGTCCTTGGTTCTGCAAAGTCCCTCCAATAACAGCCATTTCCACTGGGCGCCGACTCACAGCCCTGTGGATACCAATGGCGCACCACAACACAAGACTCTCCGACATAACGACAGCCGCTGAACCATGTGTTGGAAGGGCGTTGACCGCAGCCTTCGGCAGCCACAAAAAACTGCGGTGTCGCGAGCAACGTCACAGTAATAAATGTTAGGCTTTGCCTGCCTAATACAAAGATAGTCTTCATGGCTTTACTTAAAAAAACGGTCAATTGATGTCAGTTGACCTTGTGTCCTGTATCTTTTTTATTCGCCACCAAAGTAAGCAGCCCAGCGGTAGTAGGCTAATGCATATTAAGATGATCATAAATATGCTGGAGATTTGGGAGTTCCTTCGCGGCGGAACTGTTTGAAATGCCACGGCATCGCGAAAAGCAGGCAATAATTTAACCTCATTCTCTTCAAGCCAGTGATTGCTAATGGTATATTCCACAGGCCTCGCTGTTATGTTTGTAAATCTTTTATCTTGTACATAAGTTAATCCTGGGATACTGGGCATCAAGCTAATAGGTTGTTTGCGTGGTGCAACAAAAAAAGTCTGAAGCCGAACTTTTTTATGCAGTCGCAATTCATCCCTGCTGGGGATAAAAGAGTCCTTTTCAAAAATTGCCGGCATATAACATAAAAACTCGCTCTCCAGCGGTAACGCCAATGATTCGATGTTAGTGATTGCCCGAACCGTGTATATCAAATTAGTGAATCCTTGGTCGTACGGAGAGGGCCAGCGCCTTGCAGGGGCAGGTTTGTAGCTTGAACCCATTAATGCGGCGTGAAAAATACCATCTTCCCAAAAGACAGCTTTTTGTGGTAACTGAGGATAATGGGACAATCTAACCAACTGGCATCGTTGTGGCGGTGCGGTACTTGCATTGTAGGCATTAATATTAAATACATCGGGAGGAACCACTTTGTTGCCTTTATTCATATCCAAATATGTGTGGCTTAAATAGGCGAACCAGAGTATCATTGCAGTGCTATCTGGATTAATTCGGGGAATAATTCCGGGAATGACAATGGCAGCGCCATCGTTATGTCCGGTTAATTGACCCTCAGGAATAGCACGGCGTTTTGAGTTTCTAACGTCTATCAAGTAGTAGCAATTGGTGCCATCGCATGCGTATTGTTGGTTATCTGAATCAGACGCCGGACGACTTGTGAATGAAAGCCACCAGCGATTTCCCAAATGGATGAGGTGGAAGTCGCTGATTTTACTGAACGCCTTTTCGCCGTCTGGCTTATAGATTAACTGTTCAGCAACGCCACGTATTTCATATCCCTGATCAGCACTGCTAGTGGTGGCAAAATTTTTGGCAAATCCTCCGGCATGTCCAACAGCAGCAATCAAGAGCAGGAGGATTGTCTTGGAACCTCCTTTGCTCCAACCCGTTCTGAATGGGTTGTGCCTCGACAGAAGCAAACTCCACAAACTTCCCCCTGCCATAATCGCCAGCACTGCCAGCATAACCCGGTCGGCCCAGCGCTCGAACTCCGGCCGGCGCTCCAACAGGTGCCCCAGACAGCCGCAAGGGTCTTCCCAGCCTACCAGCCTTCCACCCCCTTGGGCCCAAAGCCCCTCCCGCCGGACGGCATTGGACGGCAAAGCATCGGCGCGGACTTGCGCATAAAGCGGCGCCACCGGGGCCAACTGAGAAAAGCACGTCATGCAGCAGGTGATCCTGACCGGCTCTGGGTCGCCAAAAGCGCTGGCAGCAACAACCCCGCAAGCTCTACGATGACAGTGATCACCAAAAGCAATTTGAGCGGTTTAACGGTACATCCGATAAAATTAAAGCCAAGATTTGAGACTTAAAGCAGCCGCCGATACGACCAAAAAGTTTAGGTTCCAGCAGTACATGTTACAGGCAAATAGGCTGAGGGCATGCTAGTACCGGTATCTATAATCCGTAAATTCTCAATACAAGCACCATTTTTACAAGTACCAGCATATTTTATCCAATAGGAACCTTCGGGCCATCGGTATTCAGGATCTGTCGTACAATCGTAATAAAGATTGCAATCACAGGTACCGTTACCGCCGTAGAAAAAAGTTACCAAGCAGTTGGCACCGTTAGGCCTGTAGGAAGTACAATTGTATGAGCAAGCACTTAACGAGTTGTCGTTGCTAGGACCCAAACAGGCAGCCCAAGCAACGACCGCCATCATGCCCTGGCTGATAACAAGCGTAGCATAGGTTCTTTTACCTAACCGTCGTTGTTTTGTGTAGGTTATGTCTAACATACGTGATATTATTCTGATGGAGTTTTGCGTAGTTTACGGAAAACACTCTTGAATTTCCACGCTGTGATCGCGACCGCTGATGTAGCTAAATAGAGTATAAGCAGACTCTGAACTATTCCGATGTTTAACTTGCTCTTTTCCGCACTTATTCGCTGATTTTGTACTAGCACAGCCTGTCGCCAGTAACGATCTGCGTTAGTTATACTCGAGTCGGGTGGCCAGTTGGTCGAATAAGTCATAACTGTTAGTGCCTCTTGGTAATAGCGTTTATCTGCGATCCGTGTTTTCCCCGTCAGCAACGGGTAAAACTGCACGGGTTCGCGTGCCGGCTCCACACGATTGGCCAAGATCCTGTACCAGTGGCTTTCCTTGATTTTTATTGGCGGACCATCTTCAAAAGTGTAGGTGTGTAATTCCGCCTCAAGCGGAACGGTGAATCCGAAGCTATTGGTAAGTTTCAGGACATGATAAAAGGCATTTGTATATCTCGGATAAGTTGCTTTATTCTGGTTAACGGCTCTTAACCGTCGAGTCCTGTTGGTGCCAGCGTCAATCTGATAGTAAGTCAACGGTACGTGCGGGAATTCAGAATGAAGATTCCAGCGCGCTTGACAGGTAAAGGGATTTTCAAAATAATTACCGGCTCCAAAAAATAGGGAAAAGGTCACTGCGGGTTCGACAAAGTTGGAATGCGCTGTCATCAAGTAGGAACCAGAGGCAAAAGCCAGCCAAAGCGCATCCATGTAAGGCATAATATAGCTATGGGAAATCTGCTGATTTGAGTAACGCTCGGCTGATCCGCTTACTTGGTCCGGGATCTTTAAATCATCAACTCTGAGTCGGATGTAACTACGAAATTCTTTTCCGTCGAATGCAGCCTCGCAATACTGCTGATTCATTAAAAGCTCTGGATAGAGTGGATAGGCTCTGGCCAGCCAGCAATGATTACTGACCCAAATAATGAAATTATGCTTCATCATTAGTTTTGGCACAGCAGCTTCCAAATAGGATATGCTAACCTGTCCTTCTACTCGGAAAGTGTGATGTATGGCTGACTCAGTCATACATTCGAGTGCTTTGCCACAGAGAGCTCCTATAACGAACAAACAACGCAGTAAGCTACTTTCTTTAAATTGATTGAATCGGTTCTTGATTCCGATAACTTCCCCAGCGATCAACAGGCAACTTCCTAAACCCATAATCGCCAGCACCGCCAGCATCACTTGGTCGGCCCAGCGCTCGAACTCCGGCCGGCGCTCCAACAGGTGTCCCAGACAGCCGCAAGGGCCTTCCCAGCCCACCAGCCAGCGCCCCAGCCGGTAGCCCCCGAACACCAGCACCAGCCACAAAATCAACCCCGGCGTCCACCGCGCCTGCCGATGCCGCAGCAGCACCCCCGCCACGCCCAGTTCCAACCCCGCCGCCAGAAACAGCACCTGCCGCAGGGTCAGGAAGGGGAACACGGCATCCGCGGCGGCGAGGACCCGGGCCTCCTCCAACACCCCCACCAGCTTCAGCCCGCCGGTCAGCCCCAGCAACAGCGCCACGCCGCTGACAAACCCCCGCTGGAACCAGCCCGCCCGGGCAGACACTCCACAATCCCCCACCCGGGCCGCCGGCCGTTCCGGCCCCGCTCCATCAAGGCGCCGGCCCGTTTCACTCCCGGCTGCTCGGGGTGAGACCTGCTCTGCGCTCCGGTTCATCGTACGCTCCATTCTGACCTCATCCCACGGGTCACCACTGATGTGGACTATGGTAGACTATAGCGGACTTTTTTGGGCTCCGCAAGGCTGTCAACTGTTCTTTGGATTTTTTCGACCGCCATCCACGGGTTTTCCACCGCGGAGCGGTCGGAAGGCGTGTGGCCGCACAGTCCAGCTTTTCTGCAAACAGGTTGCGGCGGGGGAGCGAGCTCGGGCGGCCTCTGGGCGAACTCCCTGACAAAGCTGAAGTTCGCGGCACGCCCCTACGAAAGGCTGCCGGGGCGCAGCCGTCCTTGGCCACCGCCTCGGTCCGGCGGAATGGGGGAACGGGCCGTCCCCGGCCGCCGCGCCGCTCAGGTAGTCGGTGGGTTGAACACCCGCGAGACCACAGACTGGGTGTCGGCGCTAAGGCGACGGGGCGGGAAGCCCCTCGGAACGCTGCCTGCCTATCGGCCGGATCGCCGATGGTCAGCCGCGGTCGGGCTGGTGCAGGCATCCCACCTGTTCGGGCTGTCTGCCCAGCCTGCACCACCCCAAGGCCGGGAGGACATCACCGCTGATTACCAATCCGCGACGCCCCCGACGGCCCGTCAGAACTACGGCACCGGCTGGCGGCCCGCCTGCCGCGCAGCCTGGCTTCCAGCCCGGCAGGATAGGTCGCACCCCAGCGCGGTTCCACCAAGGTGGGCGCTGCGGCGCTGGTGCCGCTGGCTCGTCCCGCGTCGGGTTCAGCGTGCGCTCGCCCCGTCACCGTCATCAACCCCACTCCCGGACACTGCCAGATTTTTGACCACCTTCCCCAGCTACGGCGCCACTAAGCTCCTGCGCAGGTACAGGATGTGGGTGCCGTCCGTCCCAGGCAGCCCCAGCCAGCCTCCCCCGAGTCTTGCCCAATGGAATATTCAGCCTCTCTGGGTTCGGAAGCAGACGATCGCCAAAGTCGCCGGCGCACGAATGCAATGTCAACGCTGACTACTTAAAGTGGACACGCATTTGGTCCGCGACGGACGTCTCGGCGTTTAATAGCGGGATAATAGCAGACTGACAAAAACTGCGATGATTGCGATAACAACGTAGCGCTCCATGGGCGTGAAAGCGTTGCTGCGAACAGCGCCGCCGATCCCACCGGGCGTTCGGCTGGGGGATTACTCCGACCCACACCTGTTGCTGCTCTGCTTCCATTTTACCGTTGGCATCCCGAACGGCGGCCGGAAAATCCGGGCGAGTTCGCGGGTTTAGAGTTGCCTGCCAGCTAGTGACATGCGGAAAACATTAACCGGCTCGTCCCTATGCTCCACGCCTGGTTGGGCGTTCAGCTATCGTAGCTAGTTCTTGTTAATTCGGACGTCGGTCTGCAGGCAGACCGGCTAATCAACAGTGCATAACTGCCGACGTACAAAAACCCAAGCAAGACCGACGACATATGGCTGGCGATGCTGGGCGTCACCAGCGGCACAAAGACATCTAGCTGCCCGAGGCAGCCGCAGGGCTTACCCCCCGTCACGTAGTAATGCATCACGCGATAGGCCAAAAAGCCGCTTGCCACACAGGCAACGCAAGACAGTTTGGCTATTTGTGGCAGTTTTGTGGACATCAAGACTGCAACGCTTATAAGCTCGAAGAATGCAGCAAGACTCAACACTTGCCGTGTCGTCAAAAAGTATAGTACGGTGTCCAGCCTGTCGATTGCCACCGAGTTTACAAAAAACACAGTTGCCAGTTTCAAAACACTAGTCAGCAGCAGCACCAGCGCCGTAATTAACAGAAAACCGCGTGACAGGCGAGCCTGAGACAAACATCGCATCGCTTTGTCGTGGAAACTCGACATACTTGATGTCCTCAAAACGCGTAATTGTGCTTCCTAAAGAGCGCATACGGAATTGCATGCTCCATCGGCAACCACTTCCGCCGCTCGTCGTCCCAATAAAATCGAAAGTAGATTGGCATTGGAGGATCATGCTGTGTGGTGATATGCAGGCGCATGGTTAGTGTATCAAGGGCGTGGTATTTGGCGAGTAATGCTTCCGGCTTGGGAGAAAATGTGACAAACGGTCCTTGCTCAAAGTACCCGTTGTTGTTTGTTTGAGTCACAAAGAGGTTGAGTGGGGGTGGCATGTTGCTGCGACGTTCGAAGAAAAAACCCGATTGGTCTGTCGAAAAACCGGTAATGATTTGTTGCAGAGGTTGTTCATGGAGAATTGTGCCTTTGCTATCAAGCGGAATAAACATGGATTGAAACCAAAGGTCAATGATCGCCTCAGGTCGGAATTCCCTTAAAACCATTGCGCCCGGAAACACTTCTTGGAGGCGAGAATAGCGGAATCGCATCACGCTCTCGTCCAGTGCGTATGTCTTCACGGGCAGCCGAAAACGCCGGTACGCCTCAACATCTTTAAGCCCAAATGCGAGCAAGAAATCCTTTGCAGCTTCGACCGCAGCCTGGCGCTGATCCTCAGTCGAGCCAGGTGCCGATAAATGGATAAAAGGAAGCTCCCTGAGTTTCATCACAAGGTTGGTCCCGCTGTTAACAGGAATAAATCTGGCTTGGCGCCACAGTTGCAGGACGTTCGTCGAAGACGGCATCCGGCCCTGCTGAATCCAGGTTTTCGGTTTTGGTTTCACAACCAATAACGCCCAAAAACCCAATAGGAATAGCGGAAACGCAAGCAAGACAAGGTACTTGGCACGACCAGTCATGGACTTTCGTCATTAAGAGCGTGCGGCTGCCGTGCTACTGTTGCACCTTTGCAGCCGCAGCTTTGTTAGAGTTATTGCCTTTTATTATTTTAGCAGGGCTAGCTTCCGCACGGGTAACACTCCCAGCAGATGGCCTGGGTGGTTTGGCCAATCCGGTAACCCTCGCAATTGCAATTGCAACACAGGCCAGGCCCGCAATCTTTTGAGGTTTGAGAGCGGTCAGGGCATATGGCCGGCCCACAACTGCCCGCGTACACAACGCCAGCAACCCCAATCGTCAACAGCAGAAACAGTAGCATTGCTTTGAACGTTTTCACACGTTTAATAAGTTCTTTTCTGTTTTTGTTAGCTTTCATGTTAGTGTGGCTTTTTGTTGTTACTCGCCTTGGGATGCAGGGCCAGGTCCTCATGCCGGTCGCCGGTTCACCCGAACCGCAACTTTTTTGTCCCTCCACCAAGGCGAAATCATTTTCCTGCTTGGGGAAGTCACCTTTATCGGGTCCATGTTAGTCATTTTTCTTCAATCACCGGAGAAACCACGCAGGATTTAAAGTCCTCTGCTGGTGATCTGCAGTGGTATGCGATCGCTCGCCCCTTGGGGACTGATTAAACAGCGCTGCCAGGGCCGGCATGAAGATTACCATGATAAGGTTTCCTTTAGCGTGAGTCTGCAGAATAAACAGCGTCGCGTCCATACTGACTTATCTATGTGCATGTGAATCCGGTAAATAGGCTAGGCACAGCATCACTTTGTGCTTTTTCTGCTTTGGGACTGGGACCACCTTAGCCATCCAATGGACGACGGACCAACGTTCGTAAGAACAACCGTCGCCCACCGCATGGCCCGGTCGGTCAAGCGCTCGAACTCCGGCCGGCGCTCCAACAGGTGTCCCAGACAGCCGCAGGGGCCCTCCCAGCCCACCAGCCAGCGCCCCAACCGGTAGCTCCCGAACACCAGCACCAGCCACAAAATCAACCCCGGGGCCCACCGCGCCGTCCGGTACCGCAGCAGCACCCCCGCCACGCCCAGTTCCAACCCCGCCGCCAGAAACAGCACCTGCCGCAGCGTCAGGAAAGGAAACAGGGGATCCGCGGCGGCGAGGACCCGGGCCTCCTGCAACACCCCCACCAGCTTCAGCCCGCCGGTCAGCCCCAGCAACAGCGCCACGCCGCTGACAAATCCCCGCTGAAAACGCCCCACGCTGGCCACATCCCCGCCGTCGGCCACGAAGTCTCCGGATCCCGGCCGTTCCGAAGTCCGGCCAGGGCGGCTCCGTCCGGCCGACTTGCTCCCGGCCCACCGGTTTTGTAACTGACCTGCGCTCCGGTCCATGGTTCCACATCCTGCCCACCTTCACCGCCCCTCGCCTCGCCATGGGGCGAAGTTGGGGCGAAGTTGGGGCGAAGTTGGGGCGAAGTTGGGGCGAAGTTGGCGCGAAGTTGGGGCGAAGTTGGCGCGAAGTTGGCGCGAAGTTGGGCCAATCCGGCGAAAATGTCAACTGCATTTTTTGAAAAATTTTCCTCCCGCCGTCCACGGGGTTTTCCCACAGAGCGGCCGAAGGGTGTGCGGCCGGGCAACACGGCTTTTATGTACCCAGGCGGGCGGCAATGGGGCGGGGATGCGAGCGGGTCCGGGTGGTATTGCAGTCCGGGCGGCGGTTCGGCGGGGCGTCGCCAATGTCCCGGTCAATCCGCCGGTCACCGCGGCCTCGATGAGACCGTGGACAGGACACAGCCACGGCCTGTAGCTGCAGTTGGCCAATCAGCCACAGCACCCCCAGCTCCGCGGGTGGACGGAGTTGTGCCGACCAACGTGGATTGCCAATCCGCGACCCGGCCTACGGCCCGTCGGCGTTATGGGAGCGGCGGGCGTCCCCGCGGCCGTAGGATCGGGTGACTTGCCAGCCGATCGGGCGTGGTCGCGCCGGTCGGGAATCCAGCGGGTAGCAGCCAGCCTGTGA
>CALFAV010000014.1 GCA_937946835.1 uncultured Verrucomicrobiae bacterium
TGCGCGGTGCGGGACGACGCCGGCCGCTGGTGGCACATCTACCATCAGAAACGCACCGACCGGGTCGAGTGGGACCGCTTCATCGCCCTGGACCCGCTGTGGTTTGACGAACAGGGCAATCTCTACAGCCGCGCCACCCGCAGCACGCCTCAACCGGCGCCGGTGGTGAACAAAGCTGCCCCGTGAGGTGCGTCGAGCAACGGGGGCTGATAGAACGGTGAAGACCGCGGGGTAGCGGCGGCCATCGCGGCTGCCGTATAGGGCGGTATTTTCACGCCGGGAAGGACTTCGGCCGCCCGGGATCGCCCTCGGAGCAGAACCTGCATTTCTGGCAGGCGTGTAGCCCACCGCTACGCCGCCCGCCCTGCTGCTGCCGGAGAATGAACGGCGCCCGCTTCAAAGTTTTCGAGCAATTCCGCCAGTGAGATGCCTGCCTGCTTCAAGATGGATTGCAGTGTCTTCGGCCGGATTTGCCGATGCACAGGCACGCAAGGGTGAAGTGCCCCCTTGACGTAATGGCAGTGCGAGCCGGTCTGCCGTCGGAACACGAACCCCAACCGCCCAACGCGCGACACACCTCCTCGCCCGACAGGTCCCGGGGCAGCTTCATGTCCCTGCGGCCAGCACCGGGTCATTGACGAAATGCAAGCGGATGGACCAGGCGCGCCGGGGATCGTCCGGGTCGAACCGGCAATCCACCAAATCCCGGATCATCGGCCCCAGTTCCTCCAGACTTTCCGCCTGGGTGGCCATTTCCGGGTCGTGGCAGGTTGCCACCAGCCAGCCGTCGTCCTGTTCCACTTCGAAGACCAGCTCGTTCATGTCTGCACACTAGCCATTCCCCCAACTTGGGCAAGCCCGCGGCAATCCGGCATCCCGCACTTCTTACCTTCCCGACTCACGCTCCTTGATCCGCTCTGCGCGCCGTCCGGATCCTCCCTTGCGATCCAGCCCATCTCCAAAAAGGTCCGGTGCGCGTTTTATCCAGCTTCAGCCGACGGAGCCGATGCGGTCGGCATTTCGCGGCGACGGTAGGCCATGTAGTAGAGCACCGGCACGGCCACGGGGGCGATGAGCATGGAAATGATGCCGCCGGCCATGAGCGAGATGGCCAGGCCCTGGAAGATGGGATCGAACAGAATGACCGCCGCGCCCACCACCACGGCCATGGCGGTGAGCAGGATGGGCCGGAACCGGATCATGCCGGCCTCGACCACGGCATTGGCCAGGGACTTGCCCTCGGCCAGTCGCAATTCGATGAAGTCCACCAGGATGATCGAGTTGCGGACCACGATGCCCGCGCCGGCCATGAAGCCGATCATCGAGGTGGCCGTGAAAAAGGCGTTCAACGCGCCGTGGGCCGGCAGGATGCCCACCAGCGAGAACGGAATGACCAGCATCACAATGAACGGCGTGAGGAATGAGCGGAACCAGCCGACCATCAGCACGTAGATCAGCACCAGCACGGCGCCGAAGGCCAGCCCCAGGTCGCGGAACACCTCGAGGGTGATGTGCCACTCGCCGTCCCACTTCATCGCCAGGCGTTCGTCCGAAAAGGGCAGTTGGGCGTTGTAGATGCGCAACGCCGCCCCGGTGTCGCCCAACTCCCGCAGGTCCAGCGCGCGCAGCGCCCGGTTCATCTTCAGGATGGCGTACACCGGACTTTCGATCACCCCGGCCACGTCGCCGATGACGTAGGTGACCGGCATGAGGTTTTTCCGGTACCGGCTCTTGTCGGCCAGGGTGTGCTCGACCCGCACCAGCTCGCGCAACGGCACCAGCGGCGGGGCGTCCGAGAGCCGCCCCGGCTCGGGCAGGGCGTTGGCATCGCCGGAGCGCACCCGCAAAGCCAGCAGGTCCTCGGGCGAGGCGCGCCGGGCCAGCGGCAGTTGCATGACGATGTCCACGTCCTCCTTCTCGCGGGGCTCGTGCACCAGGTCCAGGCGGTCGCCGGCCAGCGCCAGCCGTAGGGTCATCGAGATGGTCTCGGCGCTGATGCCATGCAACGCGGCCTTTTCCTTGTCAATCACGAACCGGGCCTTGGGCTGATCGGCCTCCACATACCAGTCCACGTCCACCACGCCCTCGGTCTGGCGGAAGATGTCGCGAACCTTCTCGGCCAGCTTGAGCCGCGCGGTTTCGTCGGCGCCGTAAATCTCCGCAACCAGGGTCTGGAGCACCGGCGGGCCGGGCGGGACCTCGGCCACGGCCACGCGTGCGCCGTAGCGTTCGGCGATGGCGGCCACGCGCGGGCGCACGCGCTTGGCGATGTCGTGGCTCTGGGCCTGGCGCGCGTGCTTGCCCACCAGGTTCACCTGCAGGTCGGCCACGTGTGCGCCGCGGCGCAGGAAGTAATGCCGGACCAGGCCGTTGAAATTGAACGGCGCGGCGGTGCCCACGTAAATCTGGTAGTCGGTGACCTCCGGCTCGGTGCGCAGGGCGGCGGCGATCTCACGCGCGGCCCGGGCGGTGTGCTCGAGCGAGCTGCCTTCCGGCATGTTGAGGATGACCTGGAACTCGCTCTTGTTGTCGAAGGGCAGCATCTTGACCTTCACCCAGCCGATGCCCACCAGCGCCATCGCCCCCAGCAACAGCACCGCCAGCAGGCCCAGGAACGCCACCTGCCAGAGCCGGTGGGCGATCAGGGGCGCCATCAACCGCCGGTACAGCCGGGCAAACAGGCCCTCGCCCGTGGCGCCGTGGGCGTGCGCCTCCGCGGCCTCCCGGCCCGCGCGCGCCCGGCGCCAGGCGAGGATGCGGATCGCGGCCCAGGGTGTGACGATGAAGGAGATCAGCAGGGAGAACACCATCGCCGCGCTCGACCCGATCGGGATGGGCCGCATGTACGGTCCCATCAGGCCGCCCACCGAGGCCATGGGCAGCACGGCGGCGATGACGGCGAAGGTGGCCAGGATGGTGGGGTTGCCCACCTCGCTGACCGCCTCGACGGCCACGGTGGCGCGGGGCCGGCCCTGGTTCTGCGGCAGGTGGAAGTGGCGGACGATGTTCTCGACCACCACGATGGCGTCGTCCACCAGGATGCCGATCGAGAAGATCAGCGCGAAGAGCGTGATGCGGTTGAGCGTGAAGCCGTACAGGTAAAACACCAGCAGGGTCAGGGCAAGCGTGGCGGGGATGGCGATGGCCACGATCAGCGACTCGCGCCAACCCAGCACCAACAGGATCAGCAGCGACACGCTGACCACCGCGATGCCCATGTGCAGCAGCAGCTCGTTGGACTTCTCGGCCGCGGTCTCGCCGTAGTGGCGGGTCACCGTCACCTCCAGGTCAGCGGGGATGATCCAGCCCTTGAGGGTGTCCACCTTGCGCAGGACGGCGTGGGCCACGTCAATGGCATTGGCCCCGGGCCGTTTGGCGATG
This sequence comes from uncultured Verrucomicrobiae bacterium, assembly GCA_937946835.1. Lineage (GTDB taxonomy): Bacteria > Verrucomicrobiota > Verrucomicrobiia > Limisphaerales > J093 > DSVZ01. The sequence continues at coordinate 3,382 of CALFAV010000014.1, forward strand.
CTCAGGGTGACCGCCGGCTCTTCGGGCCCCGGGCCGCCCGCCGCCGCGCCCCGGCCGAAGAAAACATACTGCGTGGGTTCCTCCGCGCCGTCCTCGATGTCCGCCACCTCGCGCAGGTACACCGGCTTGCCGCCGAAGACGCCCACCACCACGTTGCCCACGTCCCGGGCGGAGGTCAGAAACCCGCCGGTCTCGACCAGCACCTCGCGGTCGCCGGTGGTGAGCGCACCGGCGGCAAACTGCCGGTTGCTCTGGCGCAACATCGGCACCAGCCCCGCCGGGGTCAGGCCGCGCGCGGCCAACCGGGTCGGGTCCAGCAACACCCGCACCTGGCGACGCGCCCCGCCGATCACCGTGGTCTCGGCCACCTGGGGCACCTGCTTGACCGCGTCGTCCACCTGCGCGACCAGCCGGCGCAACGTGAGGTGATCGTGGTGCGGGCTGTGAAAGGTCAGCGCCAGGATGGGCACGTCGTCAATGGACTTGGGCTTGATCAGCGGGTAGGAGACCCCCGGCGGGATGCGGTCGAAGTTGGACTGCAGCTTCTGGTTGAGCTTGACCAGACTTTCCTCGATGTCTTCCCCCACCTTGAAGCGCACGATCACCAGGCTCTGGCCCTCGCGCGAGGTCGAGTACAGGTACTCGACACCGGGGATTTCCCAGAGCAGCTTTTCCATCGGCCGGGTGACGCGCTCCTCGACCTCGGCCGCGCTGGAGCCGGGCATGGCCACCATCACGTCAATCATCGGCACCTTGATCTGCGGCTCCTCCTCGCGCGGCAGCAGCAGCGTGGCGAATACGCCCAGCAGGATCGAGGTGACGACGATCAGCGGGGTGAGCTTCGAGTCAATGAAGGCCCGCGCCACCTTGCCGGCCAGGCCGAGCGGGGCGGGGGATTCCGGGGAAGTCGGGGACTTCATGGCGTAAAATCAGTCCGGGGTGTCTGCACGGAGAACCTGAAGCGCGCCCCGCTCAGGGGAGCCTAACGGGCTGGCCGTCCCGGAGTTGGGCTGCGCCGGCGTTGACCACCAGGTCGCCGGGTTGCACGCCGGAGAGCAGTTCCACCTCCGTGCCCAGGGACTTGCCCACCTTCACCAGCCGCAGGCGCGCGCGGCCCTCCTCGACCACGAACACCAGGTGCATCTGGCCGCGGCGCACCACGGCGTCGGCCGGTACGAGCAGGGCCGGCGCCTCGCCCAGCGGGATGAGCACCCGTGCAAACTGCCCCAGGCGCAGGCCGGCGTTCGGCGGCAGATCCAGCTTCACGCGAAAGGTACGGCTGTTGGGATCGGCGGCCGGGGCGATCTCCGAGACCGTGGCCTCGACCGGCGTTTCCCGGCCGGCGGCCCGCACGCTCATCCGGGCACCCGGCTGGATGCGGTCAATCAACGCCTCGGCCACGTCGGCCTCGACCCGCAGAGCGGCGGGGTCTTCCAGTTCCACCAGCGGCCGACCCGGTGTGGCGAGGTCGCCCACGTCGGCGAACTTCCGGGACACCACACCGTCGAAGGGCGCGGTGATCCGGGCGTACTCGAGCATGGTCGTGGCCTCGGCCACACCGGCCCGGGCAATGCGGGCCCGCGCCTCCATGCCGTCGAACTCCGCCTGCGTGACCGCCTTTTGCTGGAGGAGCGCGGTGTATCGTTGGAGGTCACGCTCGGCCTGTTCGGCGGCGGCCCGGGCCTGGTCCAACCGGGCCTGAATTTCCTGGACCTCGAGCTGGGCGATCAGCTCGCCGCGCCGGACTGTTTGCCCGGCGACCACGGGCATCTGGACGATGCGGCCGGGCACCTTGGCCTCGAGGTTCGCGCGCAATTTCGCCCGCACGGTGCCGACCACCTCCTCGGTGGCCGGGACGGGCCGCAACTCGGCCTTCACCACTTGCACGGGTATCGGCGGCTGGTCGGGTGGGGTGCCGGCGGGCGGCGCCTTGTGTCCGCAACCGCTCAGCAGCCCGGTCAGGGCCAGCGCGCTCAGGGGCGCGGCGATGAAAGACCGGCGTCGAACTCCGGCGAAGTCAGGAAGGGACGGATTCAGTTTTGTGGCGTTCATGGGGTCAGGGATTCGCCGATTCCGAAGGCAACTGGGGCAGACCCAGCGCGCGGCGCAGCGCGGCGACGGCGATGCGTTGATCCGCCTCGGCCTCGGCCCGGCGGACGCGGGCCACGGTGAGGGCGGTTTCGGCGTCCAGGAGCTGGAGGGTGAGGGCCAGGCCCTGCTCGAAGCGGTCGCGGGTCAGGCGCACGCTTTCCTCGGCCTGGGTGATGGCGCGGGCGGTGACGGCGAGGCGCTCGTTGGCCTCGCGCAGATTGAGCCGGGCCTGTTCGAGCTCGAAGCCCAATCCCAACTTGAGCCTGCGCTCCTGTTCGAGCGCCTGGTCCAACCCGGCCCGGGCCTCGGCCACCTTGCCGCGGGTGAGCCGGCCGTCGAAGAGGTTCCACTGCAACAGCAGCCCGGCGGTGTAGCTGGTGCCGTCGCCGTCGAGCTTCCAACCCCGGTCGTAATCCAGGCTGCCGAAGGCGGCCAGGCGCGGCAGGTAACCGCCGCGGGCGGCGCGGGTTTGCGCCTCGGCGGCTTCGATTTGGTGGCGCACGGCCTCCAGTTCGGGTCGGGCCGAAAAATCCGCGGCGTCGGGCACCGGCACTTCGGGCGCGGTTTCGACCACGTCGAACGGGCCCGGTTCCAATCCGATCAGGGTGCGCAGCCCCTCGAGGGCCAGGGCGCGGGCATTGCGCGCACGGGCGAGGTCCTCGCGGGCCTGGGCCAGGCGGACTTCGACGTCGAGTACATCGGCGCGCAGCAGGGTGCCGGCGGCAAGGCGCTTTTGCGCCAGCTCGAGATGTTGCTCGAGGGAGGCGACCGCCGCCTCCGCCGCGCGCACAAAAGCGCGGGTTTTCTGCACGGTGTGGAAGGCGCGCACCGTCTCGAAGGCCAGCGCCTGCCGGACGGCTTCAGCCTGGGCGGTGGTGGCCCGCACGCCGCTGCGGGCGGCCCGCCGGCCCGCACTGAGGGCCCCACCGGTGTACAGGGGCACGGTGAGCTGGCCCTTGAGGTTCCAGTTGTCCACGTCGGGCAGGTGGTTGAAGTCGCTGAGCGCGGGACCGAAGGCCTGCTGGTTCAACGCCGAGCCCAGCACGTACATGGGATTGTCGGTGCGCGTGTAGCTGGACTGGAACTGGAGCGTGGGCCAGACCAGGGCGTTGGCCTGCTGGCGGGCGGCTTCGGCCGCGCGGAGCCGGTGCTGCGCCAGCACGGCGTCAGGGCTGTTGGTCAGGGCGTGCTGCACGCACTGCTCCAACGTCCACGGCGCCTCGCCGGCCCGCACAGCAAGCACAGCCAGCAGGGCACCGACTGCGGCGAGCGACCGCCGCCACCGGGTGGCACCGCGGGCGGGGGTGCCGCCACCAGAACTTTTTTCGGGGAGGGGCCGCGCGACCGCGCCGGTCGGAGCGGTGCGGGTAAACCGCAGGGTCTCGTGGGGCGTCAACGGGGCATTCATGGTTGCGAAGGGATGACCAGGACCGGCGCGGGCGCCTGGCGGAGCACCCGCTCGGTGGTGGTGCCCAGGAACAGGCCGTGCCGCTCCGGTTTGGGCTGCGCCGCCAGCACGATGAGGTCCTGTCGGGTTTCGCCGGCAAAAGCCACGATTTGCTCGGCGGCGCGTCCCCGGCGGACCACCGGACGCACCTCGCAGTGCGTGGCCACCGAAGGCAGCCAGGCGCACAATTCCTCGCGGGCCGGCGCGAGCGCGGTGCGAGCGCCTTCCACCACGTACAGCGCGGTCAACTCGGCGCCGAAGCGTGTGGCCAGCGCGGCGGCGGCTTGCAGGCCGGCGCGGGCCGGGGCCCCGGGAACCACCGCGCAAAGAACGCGCCGCAGGTTGGGCAGGGCGCCGGTTTGGTCCGGGGCGAGGAATTCATGCTGGCGTTGCCGGGCCACGAATACCGGCACCCGCGCGTGGCGGACGACGTTTTCCGTCACCGAGCCGAGCAGCAATCGCCGCGCCCCACCCCGGCCGTGGGTGCCCATGACAATCAGGTCGGCGGACTCCCGCTCGGCCGCATCGAGGATGGCGTCCGTGGGATGCCCCTCGACCAGGCTCACCCGCGGTGCCAGCTCCCGGGCCGCCGGGCCGAGCACGGCGCGCACGTGGGCCGAAAGGGCCTTGCGGGCCGCGGCGCGGGTGAGCCGGGTTTGCCGGGCCAGTTGCGGCATCTGCCCCGGGGTGAAGTAGGGCGGCAATTCGACCTCGATGGCCTGGAGCACGGTGAGGGCGGCCCCAAAGCTGCGGGCACCTACGGCCGCGTATTTGAGGGCCAGCGTGGCTGGCTCGCTCAGGTCCACGGGGCACAGGATGTGCCGGGGCGAAAAATCGGCGTCGGTTTTCATTGGTGACATGGCGGGCGCGGCGAAAGCTCCGGGCCCCGGATGGCCTTCCGCGGGCCGCTTCCCCCGCGCTCGCGCTGGTTGGGGATTCGGCCGGGGCGGAAAGGTTACAAGCGCCTCCGCAGCCGGGCCGGTCCCGGGGTGGGTTTAAGAACCCGTGTCGCAACAGCCGCGGGACTCGCCGCGGCCCACGCCGAGCCTGCGCAGGATGTTCTCGGCCGGGCAGAAGCCGGTGAAAGCGGATTGGATGAGGTTCACGCCCACAAAGGCGGCGAGCAGGAGCCACCAGGGGCTGACGAGTTGCGAGAGGGCCAGGCTCAGCAGCACCAGGCTGCCGGCCAGGATGCGGATGGCGTTTTCCAGTTTCATGCGATGCGAATCTCGGTCGGTTTGTGCGATCGTGTTCTCGCCGCACACCGAGCCGCCGGGCCGGCAAAGGTTACAGTCCCGGTCCGCCCCTCGGGCGGGGGCAACTCCGGGCGGGTGTTATTTGACCTCGCGCACGGCGTTTTCGGTGCCGAAGGGATTGGGCACCCGCAGCGTGCACTCGGGATCATCGCGCCATTCGCCGTCCACCAGGAAGCGATAGTGGTAGGTGCCCGGGGCGAGAGAAATCTGAACCTTCCACAGTCCGCCGCCGATGGGCTTCATGGCGATGGGCCGTTCCTGCCAGTGGGTGAAGTCGCCCACCAACGCGACGTGATTGGCCCCGGGGGCACGCAGGGTGAATTCCTGGGGAACGAGTTTCTCGGTTTTGCTCATGGTGGCCTCCGTTTGGAATGGTGTTCTGTTTACCGAAGTTCGTTTGAAGATACTCGCGGCCGGGCGCGCTGCCAACCGGCAAGCGCGTTGGTCAGCGGGCCCCGCCGAACGGTCGGATGGCTCAGGGGGTGGTGGGCACGGCGGCGCCGGGGCTGCCCTCCAGCCAGGTGTCCAACCGGGCGCGCAACTCCCGCGCTCCGGGGACGCCGGCCATCGCCGACTCCACTTTCCCCTTCCGCACAAACAGCAGCGTGGGGACCGCGGTCACTTGGTAGCGCTGCGCCACGCCGCGTGCGCGGTCCACGTCCACCTTCACGAATTTGACCCGGCCGGCGTACTGGGCGGCGATTTCAGCCAGCACCGGCGCCAGTCGTTTGCAGGGTCCGCACCAGGTGGCGTAAAAGTCCACCAACACCGGGCCGGAGGCGCGCAGGACCTCCGCCTCGAACTCGGCATCACTCACCGGCCGGACCGGGCCGTCCTCGCGGCGCAACTCCCGTCCGCCCGCCAGGTCGCGGGCCGAGGTGCCGTAAAAGACCAGGCCCAGCAAGCCGCCGAACAAGGCGCCGCGCCACCAGTTGGCGGTCAAGGGGCAGGCGCCCGAACTGCACTGGCCCAGCCAGCCCAGGGCCGCGCCCAGGGCCGCCCCCACCCCCACACTCAACAGCAAGGTCATCATGCGCATCTCCATCGGTTGGAAAGCGGCGGCGCTTCCGAGGCCACCCCCCGTCCCGCGGGGCCGACACTCCAACTGACCGGAGCCGCCAACGCCCCGGCGGTTACAAATAAATTATCCGGCGGTGGTTCGGCCACTGCCAAACGGCCCGAGAAGCCGGGCGGGCAAGTCGGTGATGGCCAGCAGGCGGCGCTCAAATTCGGCCCGGTACGTTTCGCGCGCGGCGTCATCCAGCGCGCGCGGCACTTCGAGCGGGTCGCCAAACCGGACCCGACACCCCGAAAAGGGCAACGGGACCAAAAAGCCGTCCCAGCTCTTCAGGCGCCGGCACCGGGTGAGGTCGTAGCTGACCGGGATCAACGGCAGCCCGCAGAGCGCGGCCAGGTCCACCGCGCCGGGCTGGACCTGGTACCGCGGGCCGCGCGGGCCGTCCGGGGTGATGGCCAGATCGTACCCGCGCTCGGCCCAAGTGACCATTTCCAGCAGGGCCTGCGGGCCGCGGCGACTGCTGGAGCCGCGCACCGGCTGGACTCCGAACAAGGCCAATACTCGCGCCAGCAGCCCGCCGTCGCGGCTGGCACTGACCATCGCCGCCAGGCGACGCGGGGGATCGTGCTTTTGAATGAACCGGGTGTAGAGGCGCAGGCTCAACGCCAGCCGATTGTGCCACACCGCGAAGATGGCCCGGCCGCGCCGCATGGCCTCCCAGGCGGTCTGATCGGTTTGCAGTTCATAGCGGAGCGTGGCGTCCACGGTCTGCACCGCCAGCCAGATCAGCCGCGCAGCCAGCCGCGCCCCCGGGCCGGCCTGAACCGGCGTGACCACCCCCGAGCGGCGGGGCGGGCGCCGCGGCGACATTTCCGGTGAAGTAGCGGCTTCGGGCACGGGCGGTCAACGTTTGAGCGCGGTGCGCACCAACTCCTCGACCGTGGCTCCGGGGCCGAGCAGGGCCTGAGCGGCCCGGACGGCCTCGTGGGCCTCGGGCGGTTTGAAGTCCAGGGCAATGAGAGCCAGCACCGCGTCGTTCACGCGCCGTTCGGCCTCGGTGGGCGCGCGGGATTCACCGGCAGCCTCCCAGGCCGCGGCGGCGCCAACCTTGTCGCGCAGTTCCACCACCAGGCGTTCGGCGGTCTTGCGGCCGACGCCGGGAATGCGCGAGAGGGCCTTCACATCGCCGGCGGCCACCGCACCGCGAAAGGCGGTCGGGGTCATGCCGCTGAGGATGTTCAAGGCCAACTTCGGGCCGATGCCGCTGACGCTCTGGATGAGCAGGCGAAACAGGTCTCGCTCGCCAGCGGTGGCGAAGCCGTAGAGCACGTGCGCGTCCTCGCGCACCGCCAGGTGGGTGAGCAGGCGCACGGTATGGCCCGGGGCGGGGAGTTTGTCGAAAGACGACAGCGGGATGAACACCTCGTAGCCGACGCCGTGGACTTCCACGACCACATGCGTGGGGAGGGCTTCCACCAACCGGCCTTCGAGAAAGGCGATCATCGTCAGATGCGCTTGAGGGGGCTGAGCACCGCGCGGCCCTGCTCCTGGGCAAAGGCCAGGGCCAGGGCCAGGGCATCGGCGGCGTCCGGCGGCGGGGCCTCCGCCAGACCCAACAACCGGCGCACCATCTGGGCCACGGCGGGCTTTTGGGCCGCGCCGTAGCCGACGATGGCCTGTTTGACGCGGCGCGGGGCCAACTCGTACACCTCGAGGCCCGCCTCGGCGGCGACGGCCAGACTGGCGCCGCGCGCCTCGCCCAGGATAAGGGCGGTCTGGTAATTGCGGGCCTGAAAGAGGCTTTCGATCACACACACGCCGGGATGGTGGCGCTGGATCATCGCGCGGACCGTGCCGGCGATGTGGGCCAGGCACCGGGACCGCTCCCACCCCGGCGGGCAGTGAATCACGGCGTATTCGAGCATCTCGTTCCGGTCGCGGGCGTGGCGAATCACGCCCAGGCCGGTGCCGCGCAGGGAAGGGTCAATGCCCAGGATGACGCCGTGCCGGGAGGGCGGGCTGGCGGGCAGGGGCGCGCTGACCGGCTCCGGCCGCGGGCGGGGGCGGGCGAGGCGTTGCCGGAGTTGCTCAAACTGCCGGGGCGAAAGGCCCATGCCGACACTGTGGCGCCGGACCCGCCCGGATGTCGAGCCGGGAACGCCACGCGGCGCGCAGGGCTTGCATTCTCCCGGGGTGGCGCCCATGCTCGCTGGCGTAGAGCAACTGGCCGACCGCGGGTCGGCAGCGGGGTTTACGTGCATGAATAATCCGTCCGAGTTCGAGCTCGACCAAGACTTGCAGCTCCTGCCCGCGTGGGCGCGCCAACCGTCGTCGGTCAACCGCTACGCCAACTACTCCGGCGGGGGGGAGGAACCACGTCAGCGGGGCCGCGGCGGGGAGCGTCCATTTCGTCGCGACCGGAGCCGGGAGGAAGCGGGGCGTGAACGCCGGTCCGCACCCCCGCGCGAAGCCCGACCCAACAGCCCCGGCCCCGCCGGACCGCCCTCTGGCAAGATCCGCCCCGCTCCGCGCCGGCCCGAGCGACCCGAGGAGCCCGAGGTCCCGCTGCCCGAGGTGCTGGTGAACCTCATTCCCGAAAAGGAGGGGGTCGAGTTGCTGGCGCGGCAAATCCGGTTGACCGGGCGGGCTTACCCGCTGTTCCAGATTGCCGGCCTGATTTTGAAGCATCCGGACCGGTATCTGGTGCAGTTCCGGATCAAAAAAGGGGCGGACGGCCAGGTGGTGCAGCCGCTGTTTGTCTGTTCGCTGGACGAGACGGTCTGGTTGAGCGAGGAGGAGGTCGCGCAACACGTGTTGCGCCACCACTTCGACACCTTTTACCAGACCGAGAAAGTGCCCTGCGAGCCGCCCAAGGGCACCTACACGCTCGTGGCCCAGTGCGGGCTGAGCGGGGTGATCCTGGGACCGCCGAACTACCACGACTACCAAAACAAGCTGCGCAAGCTCCACAGCGAGCGGTTCGCGCACCTGCCCTTCGAGGCCTACAAGGCCCGCGTGCGAATCGTCAAGGACGAGGCGGTGGTGAAGAAGTGGCTCGAGGAGCAAAGCTGGAAGGCCGAGTACATCGGCCTGAACCTGCCCGAACCGCTGCGCTTCACCGACCGGGAACAGGTCGAGCAGCACTTCCGCCAGACCCACCTGCCCAATCTCATCAAAACCGTCGAGGCGCACACCCTCACCACGCCCGAAAGCCATCGCTACATGTCACGCGGCCTCCGGGCGCTGATGCGCCACACCCTCGAGGAACAACGCCGGTTCCCGTTGAAGCTGGCCACCCAGCTCAGCCAGCAACTGGCCGCTCACGGGCTGCAATTTTTCAAGGTCAACAAGACCGTGGTCCATGTCTGCGTGGCCCGACCGCATTATCTGGACCTGAGCACCTCCACCGTGTCCGACCGGGTGCGGCGGATCATGGAATTCATCGAGGCCCACCCGGGGTGCAATCGCCGCCAGCTCATTGACACGCTGGCCCCCGCCCCCCCGCCGCCCGCGCCGGCAACCGCGCCGGCCCCGGAGTCCGGTGGCGTCGCGGCGGCGCCCGGCGGGACGCCCCCCTCCGAACCGGGTCCCACTCCGGAGCAAACCGCCATCATCGCCGACCTGCACTGGCTCATCCACCAGGGGCACGTGATCGAGTTTACCGACGGGCGGATGGAAACCGCCAAGCCACCCAAACCCAGGCCCGCGCCCGCTCCCGGCGCGGACAAACCAAGGGTGGAAACTCCCACCGACGGCCCCACTCCCCCGGCCACCGGCGAGGCACCCACCCCTGCAGTGGAACCGGCCTCGCCGCCCGAACCTCCGCCCCCATCCGCCGACAACGCTTCACCGGCGAAGACAGGGCTTCCCGGGACCGAAACCGCCCGGACCGAAACGGCAATTCCGGCCGGGTCCGCCGCCCCGGCGGCACCCGAAACGCAGACGACCGGCGAATCACCGGCGCCCTTGGCACCGCCTGACAAAACCCCGCTCGAAGGCGGGGCGACGGAGAAATCCTCCGATTGACGCCACCGGCTGCGGCTGAGGCAGACCGCTTGGTCGGATGGGTCGGTCGTAATGATCCGGAGGGCTTTGCCCGTCCAAGGACAACCCCGCACGAGCGGGCATCGCAAAAAACCCGCCCGGACTCATCCGGGCAGGTTGATCTGGTACGGCCTGGCGGGGCGCAAAGCTCCGCGGGAGGGAAGGCCGGTTTACTCGCGGCGCCCGCGACCGCCGCGACCGCCGCGCCGATGTCCATGACCGCGGCGCTCCCCGCCGCCCCGGGCGCGCGCACCCTCCGCCCGCGGTTGCGCTTCGGAGCGGGATTCCTCGCGCTGTTCGGCACCGGCGGGTGCGCCGGCTGATTCGCCCGCCGACTCTGGTGGGCCGGCCGATTCGGCTCCGCTCCCCGTCGTGCTTTGCCCGGATTCCCTGGCACCCCGCTCGGCGCGGTCGCGCTCTTCCATGGCCGCGCGCCGGGACAGGCGCACCCGGCCTTTTTCGTCCACGCCCAGGCACTTGACCCAGATTTCATCGCCGAGCTTGACGATGTCTTCGACCCGCTTGACGCGGAAGCCGGCCAGTTCGCTGACGTGGACCAAGCCGTCCTTGCCGGGCAGGACCTCGACGAAGGCGCCGAAGTCTTTAATCGTGACGACCTTGCCGCGGTAGATTTTGCCCACTTCGATTTCGGCACTGAGGGCCTCGACCTCGCGCCGGGCGATCTCCATGCCCTCGGCACTGCGGGAGTAAATCTGCACGGTGCCGTCGTCCTCGATGTTGATTTCGCAGCCGGACTCGTCGCAGATGCGTTTGATGTTCTTGCCGCCGGGGCCGATGAGGGCGCCGATTTTCTCCGGGTTGATCTTGAGGGTGAGGATACGGGGCGCGTAGGGGCTGAGCTCGGGGCGGGGCGCGGCCAGCGTCTGGTTCATGATCTCGAGGATCTTGAGCCGGGCCACGCGCGCCCGTTCGAGGGCCTCGGCGATGATGGGATGCGGCAGGCCCTTGAGCTTGAGGTCGAGCTGGAAGCCGGTGATGCCCTTCTCCGTGCCGGCGATTTTGCAGTCCATGTCGCCGAAGTGGTCCTCCCAACCGATGATGTCGGTGAGGAGTTTGTGCCGGAGGATGCCGCCGTGCGGGGCCGGTTCGGTGCACAGGCCGATGCTGATGCCGGCCACGGGGCGCACGAGGGGCACGCCCGCATCCATCAGCGCCAGGCTGCCGGCGCACACGGTGGCCATCGAGGTGGAGCCGTTGGACTCCATGATCTCGCTGGTCACGCGCACCGCGTAGGGGAAGTCCTTGAGCGGGACCATGGGTTCAATGGACCGCTCGGCCAGGGCACCGTGGCCGATTTCCCGGCGGCCGGGACCGGTGATGCGGCCGGTTTCACCCACGGAGAAGTTGGGGAAGTTGTAGTGCAGGATGAACTGCTTCTCGCTTTCCCCGCCGGTGTAGGCGTCCAGCTCCTGCGCGTCCTCGGTGGTGCCCAGGGTGACCAGACACACGGCCTGGGTTTCGCCCCGGGAGAACAGGGCCGAGCCGTGCGCGCGGGGCAGGAAGCCCACCGCGCAGGAGATCGGGCGCAGCTCGTCCATGCCCCGGCCGTCCAGCCGCTTGTTCTGGTTCATGATCAGGTCCCGCACCGCCTCCTGCTGGACGTGGTGCATGGCGTCCTTGAGGACGTACGGGGTCACCTTCTCCGCGCCGAATTTCTCGACGAGCCTGGTGCCCACCTCGTCGCAGACCGCGCGCCAGGCGGCTTCTCGCGCCAGTTTGCCGGGGGTAAGCAGGGCTTGGATGCCCCGGTCTCCTGCCAGGGCCCGGGCCTCGGCGAGGATTTCCTCCGGGACCACGTTCACCTGGATGGCGCGCTTGGGTTTGCCCACCCGGGCGGCCAGTTCCTTTTGGGCCGTGATGAGCGGTTGGCAACAGGCGTGCCCGAAGGCCAGCGCGGCCACGAAGTCTGCCTCGCTGATTTCATGGGCCGAGCCTTCGAACATGACCAGCTCGGTCTCGCTGCCGACATAGACCAGGTCCAGGTCGCTCTCGGCCAGTTCCGAGTGGGTGGGATTGGCGATGAACTTGCCCCCCACGCGGCCCACCCGCACGGCGCCCAGCGGCCCGGCCCAGGGGATGTCGCTGACCATCAGCGCCGCCGAAGCGCCGACGATGCTCAGGATGTCCGGGTCGTTCTCGCCGTCGGCGCTGAGCAGGAGGCTCTGGACCTGCACTTCATTGAACCACCCCTTGGGAAAGAGCGGGCGGATGGGCCGGTCGGTCATTCGGCAGGTGAGGATTTCCTTTTCGGTGGGACGGCCTTCGCGCTTGAAGTAACCGCCCGGGAAGCGGCCCACGGCGGCGGCCTTTTCGCGGTAATCCACCGTCAGGGGGAAGAACTCCTGTCCTTCCCTGGGGGCGACGGCGGCCACGGCGGCCACCAGGACGATGGTGTCGCCAAGCCGAACGGTGACCGAACCGTCGGCCTGTTTGGCCAACTGGCCGGTTTCGATCTGGATTTCTCGGGTTCCGACACTGACTGTGACTTTTTCTGGCATAACGGACTGAGTTGGAACCCGTCGGCCCGGAGGAACTTCAGTCAACCGCCCCGGTGGGGAAGCTGAATGAAATTTCCCTAAGCCAACGGGTTCGCTGGATGATGCGCGCCGGGTTGAGACCGCCGTGATGAGGGGCGCGCTTGAGGCTCATCGTTGCCCGGAAGGGTCCGGACATTGGGCGGTCAAAGGGATTGGAACCGTGGGAGTGCAGAAACGCCTTCGGGAGGCCTACTTGCGGAGGTTGAGTTTGCGCGTCACCGCCTGGTACCGCTGGAAATCCGTGGTCCGGAGGTATTCCAGCAAGCGCCGCCGTTGGCCAACCATCATCAACAGGCCGCGGCGCGAGCTGTGGTCCTTTTTGTGGATTTGCAGGTGTTCGGTCAGGTGATTGATGCGCTGGGTCAACAACGCCACCTGCACGTCCGCCGAGCCCGTATCCTTTTCGTGGATGCGGAACTCCGCGATCGTTTTGCTCTTCGATTCCATACCCGTTCAATGCGTCTTCGAATAAGGGCCAAAGGCTAAAATCGGCGGCGAGGGGTGTAAAGCACAATCCCCGTGGCTGCCGGCAGAGGGGCGCAGCCCGTGGCTCGCCGGGATGTCACCCCACCGGGCTTCTCGCCGGGGGCAGACAGTCCGCGGCATTCCACGCCGGCGGATGGGCTTCACCAATCAAGCCCCCTCTGGAAAGCCTCCGTCCGGGTCGGCCAGGGCCGGGCCGGTTTTCCGGGTTCCCGGCCGCGAGTGGGCCGCCGCATTCCGCGCTTGCTTCGGCGCCCGCGCCGCCGTAACGGAAAGCCGCCGCGTTTTCCCGACATGCGCCCATACCTCGAGCTGCTCCGCCACGTGCTCGAACACGGCCGGTACAAGGCCGACCGCACCGGCACGGGCACGTACTCGGTCTTTGGCGCGCAAACCCGCTACGACCTGCAGGCGGGCTTTCCCCTGCTCACCACCAAGAAGCTCCACCTCAGGTCCATCATCTACGAACTGCTCTGGTTTCTGCGGGGGGACACCAACGTGCGCTGGCTGCGGGAACACGGCGTGAGCATCTGGGACGAATGGGCCGACGCGGACGGCAACCTGGGCCGGATTTACGGCGCGCAGTGGTGCGACTGGCGCACCGCCGACGGCCGCTCGATTCACCAGATTCACCGGGTCATCGAGGAAATCCGCCGCAACCCAACCAGCCGGCGGCTCCTGGTCACGGCCTGGAACCCGGGGGAACTGGAGCAAATGGCCCTGCCCCCGTGTCACACGCTGTTCCAATTTTACGTGGCCGACGGCCGCCTGAGCTGCCAACTGTACCAGCGCAGCGCCGACCTGTTCCTGGGCGTGCCCTTCAACATCGCGTGCTACAGCCTGCTGACGCATATGATCGCGCAGGCAACTGCGTGGTGTCGGCAGGTGAACGATCAGTGGCGGGCAGGGGTGCCCGCTGCCGATGAAG
>CALFAV010000015.1 GCA_937946835.1 uncultured Verrucomicrobiae bacterium
CGGCCGCGCAACACCCCGGCCTGAAGCGCCGCCGGCCGGGCCACCAGCCGGGGGCGCAGGGCCTCGACCGTGACGCCCCACAGCAGCTCCACCGCCGCCCCTTCGGCACTGCTCACCCGCAGTTTCACCAGCCCGCCGGGGATCGAGGCGTCGGCGGCGGCCACGGTGTAATCCAGCGGCACTTCGGTCAGCCCGGGCAAAGTGGGGGCGCCGAGGGAGGTCTGGACGGTGAGGTTGGCGGGTTTTTCGAGGACCTCGACCCGCAGACCGGTCAGGGCCACCGGGCTGAGATTGATCAGGCGCACCCGTCCGGTGGCCGCGCCTTCCTCGACCACCCGGAAACTGGTCTGCGCCGGATCGGCCCTCATGCCGATGAGGGTGAAGCGGTCCTGGACCTCGGCCACGTCCACGCCCGGATGCACGGCGCCGATTTCGTACACCCCGGCCTCGTTGGGCAGGGGCTGCCAGGTGGTGCGGAAGGTGCCGTCGGCCCCGCTCAGCGCGGAGATCACCCGGGTGGTGTCGCGCAAGCGAATGTGGATGTTCACCAGCACCGAGGGCATCGGCTGGCCGAGCGGGTTGCGGGCGATGCCGTAAAACTCGACCGGCGTGCCGGCCAGGGCCTGCTCGAGGTCCGTGGCCACGGTCACCCCGTAGGCCGCCCGCACCTGGACGGGCACGGCGCTGACGCGGGCGTTGTTGTCCTCGAGCCCTTCGCGGACCTGGTCGGCCACGTCGGTGACCACCACGATCCAGTAGTTGCCGGTCTTGAGCGGGGCCTGGACGGCGATGGTTTGCTCGAAGCGCTGGTTGACGGGCAGCGTACCGGTAAAGCTGTACTGGCGCAGGAGCTGGTCGTCACCCACCACCGGGTCGCTGGAGAGGTAAATCCGGGTCAACCAGTTCGTGCCGGCCGGGGCCAGGCCCTGGTTGACCACGCTGTAGGTCACGTTGAAGAGCGTGTCGGCCGTGACAAACTCCGGGGCCTCGACCCGCCCCACCACCAGGTCCGGCAGGTCACGGTCACTGACCACCAACGTGTCCTCACCCGGGGAAAAACCGGCCGCGACGGCCTGGAGCGTCACGGTCTGGTCCCCGTCCACTTCGTTGTCCTGAACGGTATTGACCGGGAAGGTGGCGGAAACGGCGCCGGCCGGGATGGTCACCGTGGGCGGCACGGTGGCCTCGGTCGTGTCGCTGCTGCTGAGGTTGACGAGCAGGGCCGCGTTGGTGGCGGTGTTCCGGCTCACCGTGGCGGTGGTGGCCGGGCTGAGGCCCTCGGCCACGAGCTTGCGGGCCACGACCAACGTCAACGCCGGACCGTCATTGTCGCGCACCATGAGGCGGGCGGGCGGGCTTTCAGCCAGGCGGAGGCGCCCGGCACTGGACAGCGGGTGGGCGCGGATGAGGACCTCCTGGTCGCCGTCCACCAGGGTGTTTTCCACCGCCGCCACGGGCGCGCTGACCGATTCGCGGTTGGCGGGGAGCGTCACGCGCCCCGGCACGGTCAGGCGCGCCGGCAGGCTGCTGGTCAGGTCCACCTCGATGGCCTGCGGGCCCACCGGGGAGCGGGTCACGGTCAGATTGGCCGCCTGCGGGCCGTCGCCCTCGCTGACGCTCGGCCGGTCCACGGTGACCGTGATCTGGGGCACGTCGTTGTCCTCGATGGCCAGGCGGGCCGCGGCCGTCTGGTAGCCGGGCGCGGCGGCGCGCAGTTCATATTCCAGGGTCGGTTCGAGGAGGAAATCGTCCACGGGCACCACCTCGACCGTGGCCGCGGCCTGGTGGGCGGGGATGACCACCGGCCCGGGCGCCAGCACCTGATCGGGGGCCGCGGATTCAAAGGCCACCGCCAGCGGCTGCTCGGTGACCAGCTCCCGCGTCACGGTCAGGGTCACCCGCTGGTCTTCGCGGATGCTCGGCCGGGCGAACTGCAGCGTCAGCCGCGGCACGTCCACGTCCAGCACCCGGACCTCGGCCGACGCACTGGAATAGCCGGGGGCCGCGGCGGTCAGGCGGGCCGTTTGCGGGCCGTCCACGCGGTCATCGCGCAACACGCGCAGGGTGAAGGTGGCGTCGCTGCGGCCGGCCGGGATGAGCACCGAGGCGGGCGCCTGGATTTCGGTCGGCGCGCTGTTGTCGAGGGTTACGGTCAACGCGGTGTCGCGCTCGCCGCTGCGCACCACCGTGCCGGTGAAGGTGGGCGGCTGGGCGTCCTCGCGGATTTCGGTCAGGCCCAGGCGCAGGGTGAGGACGCGCGGCACGGTCGTGGCCGCGCCGGCCTCGCGGCGGTTGTTGGCCTCGTTCTGCTCGACCACCGCGTCGCGGGCATCGGTGGTCACCGCCAGGCGCAGGGTGCCGGTCGGCGCATTGTCGGGCAGGGCCACGGTGGCCCGGCGGGTGACGCGGGCGCCGGCCGCCAGGCTGTCGGTGACCTCCACCAGCCCCAGCGCGCGCTCGCCGGTGGCGGCGTGGACAAAACTCAGGGCCTCCCGCCAGGGCGCGCTCGCCGGTGCAGTGCCGCGGTTTTCGACTTCCCAACTCAACTCGAACGGCTCACCCGGCCGGGCCTCGGCGGGGGCGGTGACGGCGTTGACCACCAGGTCGGGAAGCGGCGGCCGGGTCAGCTCGAAGGGCCGCGTGGCCTGGTTGTTGCCCTCGTCCAGCTCGGCCTGCGCGTTGCCGAAGTCGGCCAGCACCACCAGGCGATAAGCCCCGGGCGGCCAGGCGTGGCTCAGGGGCAGGGTGACCGTGGTTTCCCGCCGGTACTGGGCGCCCGGCGCCAGCGGCGTGGACAGGGCGGGCAACGTGGCCAGTTCGAGGCCGTCGGCCAGACCGCCCAGCGCCGGCACGAGCAGGAGACGGTCCTGCCAGGCGACGGTAGAGGGTGCGGACCCGACGTTGCGCACCGTCCAGGCCACGGGGATGGCGGCGCCCTGGAGGGCCGAAGCCGGCGCCGTCAGATCGGTCGCCGCCAGGTCCGGCGCGCGCAGGGTGAGGGTGGCGGCGCTGACCGTGCGGTTGTTGGTTTCGACGCGCTCCGGCACGGCGTTGAGCGGGTCCACCTCGATGATGAGGTAATTCACGCCCGCGGCGGCCGGCGGCAGCACCAGGGTCTGGCTGCGGAGAACCTCCCCGTCCGGTGGCAGGTCTTCGGAGGCGGTGATCTGGGCGATGAGGCGGCGCTCGGCGCCGTCGGGGGTGGGCGCCACGTAGAGGGCTTCGCGCCACGGGGCCACGGCAGATTGGCGGCCGGTGTTGCGCACACGCCACTGGATGAGCACGGGCTGACCCAGTTGGGCTTCGGCCGGGGCGGTCAGGTCGGCGGGCACAAGATCAGCCAACTGCTCGACGTCCACGGGCCGGACCGTGGTGGTGAGGCTGCCGTTGAGGGTGGCCACCGGCAGGGGCCGGGCCTCCACATCGGCCACTTCGAGGGTCGTGGGATCGCTGCCCAAGGTCAGGGGCAGGCGCTGGACGGGCAGCGGCGTGCGCAGCCCCAGGCGCGCCACCTCCTGCCAGCCGGCGCTGAAACTCTGCCCGGCCAGCAGCGCCACGCCGAAGCCCACCCGGCCCGCGCGCGTGCCGTTGAACAGCAGACTGGCGCCGGCCGCCTGTGCACCGGGCACCACGTCCAGCAACTCGATCTGTGCCGGGTCAAACGCCACGCTGGCCCCCAGCGAGTTTTCCCCGCCCAGGGCAAAGAGCCGCACCGGCACCTCGACCCGCTCCGCGCTGAACCCGCTGGCATCCTCCACGCGCAGCAGCCGTCCCACCACCAACCGGGCACCTTCACTGACGGCGGCGCCGACGCGGTTTTCCACCGCCACCGAGTACAAGCCGGCGTCGGCCGGTTGCAGGTCGTTCAAAACCAGGGTGGGCGTGGTGGCGCCGCTCACGCGCGGGCCGTCGCTCAGATTGGTGCCGTTGAAGCGCCAGCGATAGGTCAGCGGCTCGGTGCCGATCACCGCCACGCTGAACGAGACGGTGCCGCCGGGCGCGCCGGCGTCGCTCGCCGGCTGGGTCACGATGCGCGGGGCGGACAGGATCACCACCTGACCGGCGGCGCTGCTGACCGCCCGCGGGTTGCCGGCGGCGTCCACAAAGGCCACGGGCAGCGGCGTCGAGCCGATTTCCAGCGGGGCCGTGGCCGCTTCGCCCACCGCCGTAAACCGGAGCCGGACCAGTTCGCGCTCACCCGCGGCCAGGGTCTGGCCGGGCGGCAGCGAAAACAGCACCCCCACCCTGCCCTCCCCGGTCTGGCTGGTGTTGGCCAGGGCGGTGGCGCCCGCGGCGGGCAGGACTTCCACAAAGCGGAGTTTTTCCGGGTCATAGGTGACCGACCAGGAGCCGGCCGCCTCCCCGCCAAGCGCGCGCAGCGTGACCGGCACGTCCACGGCGCGGCCCTGCAAAATCTCGACCGTGCCCGGTTGCAGACGCCGTTCCTCGGCGCTGAGCGCCACCACCGCGGGCGGGGCGCTGGTGACCGCGCCCAGCGCGTTGGCCACAATGAGCCGGTACTCGCCCGCCTCGGCTTCGGTCACCGCCGGCAGGGTCAGGAGCCGATCAGTGGCGCCGGGCACGGGGGTCCCGTTGCGCTCCCAGCGGTAGGTCAATGGCGGCGTGCCGCGGGCCACGGCGGTGAGGGTGACCGCTTCGCCGGCGCGCACGGTTTGGGAGGCCGGCGACACCAGCAAGGTGGGGCGGAGCTGGTCAAGCTGGCCGCGGGGCAGACCTTCGGCCAGCGGAGACCCCAGCTCCTGCACCTCGGCGTCGCTGAGCGGCCGGTTGTAGAGCTGGAGGCTGTTGACGTAGCCGGCGGCGGTTTCGAGGTTGTTCTCGGTGAACAGCAGCGCCTCGGGACCGAGGGAGTAGGCATTGTCGGTCGTGGCCGGGATGCTGTGGCGGTGAACCAGCGTGCCGTTAATAAACTTGCCCACCGTGCCGGCGGGCACGTCCACCACAAAGGCCAGCCGATGCCACTGGTTGGGCGTGACCAGGCCCGCGCCGTGCTCGCCGCCGCTGATCCACAGACCGTTTTGAGGGCCCACATAAAACTCGGCGTCGTCGTTGTTGTCCGGGTCGGTCTGGAGCAGCGCGCGCCATTGCCGGTCCGAGCCGGCGGGGAACATCACATCGGCGATGAAGGTGTAACGGTTCAGCCGCGTGCCGCCGCCGTTGCCCCCGGCGTCGTGGAAGAGCCGGTACCCCTGCGGCTGGCTGGCGCGGGGAAAGCCCATCACCCGCGCGGGCGCGCCGCCGATGTCCCGGGTCGCGAAGCTTGTGACCGCCGCCGTGTCGCCCCGGTAAGCCAGGTCCGGGCCCACGCTGGCCACCAGGTCGCCCCCGTCAAAATCCCACTGGCCGATCAGCCCCTCGCGCAACCCGGGCTGGACGCTCAGGCGCGCCTCGCGGCTGGTGATGGCGCCGGCGGCGTTGGCCACGCGCACGCGGTACAGGCCCTGGTCGGCGCTGGTCACGCGGCGTCGCACCAGGCGCGGACCGGTTTCGCCCGGCAGATCGGCGCCGTCCTTTTGCCACTGATAGGACACGGGCGCGTCGCTGGCGACCGTGACGCGGAAGGCGGCGTTGGCGCCGGCATAGACCGTCTGATCGGCCGGCTCGGACGTGAACGACGGCGGCAGCAGGGGGGCAATCTGCACCGAGCCGTTGACGTACGTGGCGGGAACGAGGGCCCCGGCGGCGTTGACGGCCTGGCGGGGCAAAGGGGTGTCGCCAAAGGTCAGCGCGACCGTGCCGGCGCCGCCCCGCGCCTCAAAGCGCAACTGCGCCAGCGCCCGTGTGCCGGCCGCGAAGGTCTCCCCGGGCGGGAGCGACAGCGCCAATCCCACCCGGCCGGCGTCGGCCTGGGACACGTTCGCGAACAGGGTGGCGTTGGTAAGGCCCTCGGCCAGCACGGCCTGTTGGAAGCGCAGGCGGGCGGGGTCGAAGACCACGCTCCAGCTCAGGGCGTTTTCCGTGCCGTCGGCAGTGAGGGTGACCGGCACGGTGACGGGCCGGGTGTCCACGGCGGAGACCGTGCCCAGGGCGAGCTGGGGGTCAGCGCGGCCGGGCAGTTGCAGCAGCAGGGCGGCGAGGCCACCCAACCACACGGTCGGCCAACGACAAGGGCGGTTCATGGTTCCACCTCGAAGGCTTGAGGGTTGCATGACCGGCGGTCATTCCACCAGGCGCACGCGGAAGAAGCGCTGCGTGCCGGACGGTTCGAGGGTGAAGCGCAGCCGTCCGTCCGGGCCCGCGGTTTGCTCCGGAGCGGCCGGCTCCCAGACCCGCAAGTCGCTCGAGGCTTCGAGCACGACCCGCCGTCCGGCCTCGCCCTGCCACTCGAGCAGCAGTTGTCCCGGGTCGGCACCGGCGGCGCCGAGGCGGAGCAGGCCGGCGTCCGGTTCGGGCAGGAGGTAGGCGGCGGCGGCCGCCTGCAACATCAGCGGCTCGGCCAGTTCGCTGGCCGCTTCGAGGGCGACCGGCGAGTGTTCCAGGCGCAGGGTCACCGGCCCGTCGGAGCGGCGCCGGAAGTCGCACACGAGCACCTCCGCTTCGCCGGTTCGGAACCGGGCGCCGGCGGGTAGGGCCACCGCCAGCCCGACACGACCTTCGGACGCGGCCTGGGTGTTTTGCATCACCAACGCGCCGGGGGCGTCACGTCCGGCCGAGGCTCCCTCCCAGGCCAGCTCGGCGGGGTCAAAGCCCAGGCTGAAGCCGAGGGAATTTTCGCCGCCCAGGGCGACCAGGCGCACGGCCACGCGCACGCGCTCGGGCGCCGCCGGCAGCCGGCTCAGGGACAACAGCCGGGCGGCCGTGGGGATCAGCGCCGACGGGGACCCCCCGGCCAGGGTGATGCCGTTGGGGCCGCCGGCCGCGGTCTTGGGATCCAACCCGGCGGCGTAACGCCCGGCCTGAACCCAGTCGGCGATGCTGATGGTGCCGTTGCCGAGGGTGTCGCGCGGGGCGCAGTCGGCGCGGGCGAACTCGCTGGCGTTGCCGGGGGTGTCCAGCCCCACGGCCATGCGGCCGACCATGGTCCAGTCGGCCACGGTGAGGGTGCCGTCCCCGGCCGGGCGCGGCATCAGGTCGGCCTCGAAGCCGGCGCCGGGGTCGGAGGTGTCCACCATCACGGTGGCCACGCGGCTGGTGACGGCGCCGAGGGCGTTCTGGGCCACCACGTGATAATCGCCGGCCTGGGCGGGTTGGATGGCGGTCAGTTCGAGCACCGGCTGGGTGGCGCCGGGGAGCACGGCCTGGTTGAAGAACCACTGGTAACTGAGCGTGCCGGTGCCGCGGGCCTCGGCCACGAGGCGGGCGGTTTGGCTGCGGAACACGCGCTGGCTTTGCGGATGCCGCACAAACGAGGGCGTGTAATCACCCCAGTCGGCAATGGTGGCGGTGGCAGCATTGGCCAGGTTCCAGTCTTCGCTGTCGGCGGCAAAGCCCACCAGGATGGTGTCGGGCATCTCAAAGGTGGTTTGGGCACGCTGGGTCCAGGTGCTGCCGTCGGTGCTGGTGTAGGCGCGGAAGGTCTGGCCGCTGCGCTGCAGGCGCACCCAGGCGTTGGGCAGTGGCACGCCGGACAGGGCAGCGGCCCACTCATCCGAACTGCCGCCCTGGGTGAGGCGGCGGTGGAAGGCGATCACGTTGGCGCGGTTGGGCTGGTACACCGAGATCCTCAAATGCCGGCTGTTGGCCCCGGGCTGCTCGCGGGCCATGAGCACCACGTTCGCCCAGTATTGGGGTGAACTGAGGGCCACGACCCGCAGCCGCACGTCAAAATCACCCGTGCGCGGTTCCTGGTAGAACTGGAAGTGGTCGGCGTTGTTCCAGATTGTGCCGCCGCCCGCTTTGAGTTCGAAGGCGACACCGTCGTGGGTGTAGGCCTCGCGCGTGCCGGTGGGGGTGCCCACGGTCAGGCTGCTCAACGGCAGCACGGTGCCCTCGAAGGTCTGCGGGCTGCTCAGCGTGTTGCCCAGCAGGTCGGTCAAACCGACGGTGTGCAGGGTGAACCGCTCGCCGCTCACCGGCGGGAAGTACAGGGCCACGCTGCGGTTGCCGGGCCGCGGCACCACCGGATTGGGTTGCACGCCGGCAAGGGCGTAGTTGGCCGGATCGGCCAGCGTGGCGGCGGTCACCTCCTCGTCAAACAGCACCCCCACCAGCCCGCCGTCGCGGAGCACCACGGCCGAGGTCACCGCCGGGCCGCGCGTGTCCACCAGGAAACTGCCCTCGAAGGCGTCGCCCGCTTCTCCCGCCACGCCGTTGCCGTTCTGGTCCATCGCCGGCAACAGGCCGGTGGCGTCGGCAAGGTTCGGCCCGATGCGAACGCGGATGATTCCGTGAGTGCTTTGGCCGGGGAAGCGGAGGCGATACTCCCGGCTGCTGAGCGCCTGGATGGCACTGACCGGGATGGCGCCGGCCGGGCCGGTGATCTGGACGTCGGCCGCGGTGAAGGTGGCCGGGTTGATCGGCGTGTTGAACGTCACGTCCACGTGGTCCACCACCGGCAGGGTTGGGGCGCTCGGGGTCATGGCCACGACCATGGGACCACCGGACCGGGCGATGATGCCGCCGGCAAAATTCACCGCGTCGGCCGAGGCCAGCAGGGCGTTCAGATGCACCATCGCCCCGGCGCGAAGGGCGTACACATTGATGTTGCCCAGAACCAGTTTGGAGCCGTTGTGGAGCACCAGACCGTCGGTGCCGACGCCGAAGAGGTAAAGGGCCTCGGGCGCGCCACCCGCCCCGCGGTTGCCGTTGTCCACCGCGTCCACCAGGCGCAGCACCGCCGGTTGGCCGGGCCGGCCCACCTCGAGCCGGCCGAGGCCGAAATTGCCGGTGGTGTGACCGGTCGGGCCGGCGTCCTGACCGCCCACCTCGAGAGTTTGCTCGCCGGGGCCGGTGAAGAGCACCACGGCGTTGTGGAGGCTGATCTGGGACTCATCGGTGTGGTTGAAAGTGAAGCCGCGGGTGAGTTCCAAGGTGCCGAAGTCCGTCACCTCGACCCGGGCCGGCGCGCGCACGTCCAGGCGGGCGGCCTTGATCCGGCCGGAGGAGTCGGGCACCTGAATCCGGGCCACGCGGGACAAGGTCACGTCGCCCAGCTCCATTTGGCCGCCCAGTTCGGCGCGGAAGGTCAGCCAATCATCGGCGCTGTAATTGTCCGTGCGTCCGCCCGTGGCAGTGCGCAGGCCGGAGAGATTCAGGAGGGCGCCGTTGCGGGCGGTGAAGGAATAGTTAAACGCCCCCCAGCCACCGGGGGTGACCACGTTTTGGAGCGTGCGCAGGTCGAGCACCACCCCCACACCGTCGGCGGTAAACAGCGGACGGCTGGTGCGAAAGTCCTCCGGCAGGGTGTAGTTGGTGGCCACGAAGGGGAAGGCCGGCGTGGTTTGGGCCACAAAACTCAGGCGGTCAATCGCGCTGACGCTGCCCAGGAGCAGCTCCTCCCCGGACTCGAGGGTGATTTCGCTCCCGGTCAGGTCGGTCACCCGGGGTGCGTTGAGCCGTCCGCCCGGGGCCCCGACGAGGGCGGTGTTGCGCAGCGCGGTGGCCAGCGGCGCGTTGAGTGTGGCGCCGGCGGGCACCTCGAGGCGGCCGGCATCCAATTCGCGCAGTTTGGGCAGGTCGAGCGTGGTCGCGGCGCCCACCTGGAACGTTCCGTTCTGGACGGTCTCCAAGTTGGGCAGGGACCAGGATTGCTCGGTGATGAACCGGGTGCGGCGCTCGACCGTGGTCAGGGCGTTGAGGCGGATTTGCCCGTCGCGCTTCAGATAAAAGCTCAGCCAGTCGTCGTTGCCGTAGTCATCGGTGCGCGGCCCGGTGAGGGCGGTCAGCCCGGACAGATCAATCACCCCGCCGTTTTCGGCGAGGACCGAGTAGTCCCACGCCCCGCCGTGACCGCCGTGGGTGACCAGGGTTTGCAGGGAGGCTGCGTTCAGCACCGCTCCGGGCGCCGTGGCATGGAACAGGGCGCGGTTGGCCCGCCAGTCCGGAGGCAGTTCATAGCGGGTGGCGGAGAAAGTGAGGGGGGCCGCGCCGCGGAGGACGAAACTGGCGGCGTCAATCACGCTTAACGTACCGGCGGTGAAGGTTTCGCCCCCGCCCAGGGGTAGCGAGCTGCCACTGACATTGGCCAGGGCCGGCGCGGCAAACCGGCTGCCGGCCTGGAGATTTAGCGCGACCCCCTGCAGGTTGGTCAGGGCCGGGGCGGTCACCTCGCCGGCGAAGTCCACGTCGAAGCGCACATTCAACGCCCGTCGCAGGGCCGGCACGCTCAGGACCGAGCCGCTGGGCACGTTGAAGAAAGCACCGTTGGCCTCTTCCAGGGCCGGCAGGGCGAGCGAGTGCCCCGGGTCGGGCAGGAACCGCACCTTGCGGGACACGGTGCGCAGGCCGGCCAGATTCAACTGCCCGCCGCTCTGGACGTAAAAGCTCAGCCAGTCGTCGTTGCCGAAGGTGTCCGTGCGCGCGCCGGTGGCCGTGGTCAGACCGGAGAGATTCAGGGTGGCGCCATTTTTGGCGGCGACCGAGTAATCCCACGCGCCATACCATGAGCCGCCGACCGTCAACGTTTGAAGCGAGCTGACGTTGAGGATCACGCCCGCCCCGTCGGCCTCGAACAGTTTGCGGTTGGCCCCCCAATCCTCCGGCAGGGTGTAGGCGGTGGCGCTGAAGCTGAACGCGGGGGTGGCTTTGGCCACGAGGCTCAGGCGGTCGAACTGGCTCACCGTGCCAAGCTGGAGGGTTTCGCCCGGGTCGAGGGTGATCGCACTGCCGGTGAGGTCCGTCACCAGCGGGGCCTGGAGCGTGCCGCCGGCGGCGACGTCAATGGTGGTTTCGCGAATGGCCGTCAGCTTCGGGGCCTGGATCACCGCGGTGTTGGGCACCTGGATGACGCCCCCGTTCATCCGGAGCGCTTCCGGCAGACTCAAGGTGACCCCGGCCGCCGGGAGCAACCAGCCCGTCTCGATTTCCTCCAGCGCCGGCAGGGTCCAGTTTTGCTCCGGTACCAGCCGGACGCGGCGCGAGATTTTGCGCAGGCTGCTCAGGTCCAGCACCCCGCCGCTCCGGACGCGGAAACTCAGCCAGTCGTCGTTGTTGAAATCATCCGGGCGTGGCCCGGTGGCCGTGGTCAGGCCCGACAAATCCACCCGACCGCCGCCGCGGGCAATGACCTCGTAATCCCAAGCTCCCCCGTGACCGCCATGTGTGGTGAGGGAAATCAGCGTGTGCAGGTCCAGTTCTGCACCGGCCCCGTCGGCCACCAGGATCTGGCGGTGGGTGCGGTAGTCGGCCGGCAATTCGAGCCCGGAGGCGGCCACCGCGATTCGGGCACCGTTGGTCACGGCAAAGCGGGCGGTCCCGCCCAACGCCGCGGCTGCCAGGTCCGAGCGAAAGACCGCCCCTGCCCCGCTGGCGGTGACCGGCCCGTTCAGAATCAAGATGCCCTTCACCACGAACGTCCGCGCGCCGTCCAGACTCAGCGTGGCGTTGTCGCGCAACCGGATCGCGTCCACCTCCGCGGTCCCGGGCACGTCGTAGTTGATCCGGGCGTTGGCCGGTACCTCGACCACGAAGGTGCGCGTGGCGGTGTTGACCGGGACCACGCCCAAGTCCCAGTTGGCCGGTTCGTTGTAGTTGCCCGGGGTGGTGCCCTTGATCCAGTTGGCGATGTCCGCCGCGTCCAGGCGGGCGGTACTGCCCAAGATGGCCGCCGTCACACCGGCCAGGCACCACCGGCGCCAGGCCGGGGTAGCCGTGCCCGGATGTGCCGGCCCGTTTGGAGCCGATGCCGCATGTCGAGGAAAAGTGGAGGTCGTCATGGCCATGCCAACAGTTTGGTTGCCCCGGCGCCTGCCAGGCGGGGGCGACCCTCCTCAGGCCCCGGGTTTTTTTGGTAACGAGTCACACCCTAGGTCAACTTTTCAGTCAGACAAGCGTTTTTTTTAGGGAGCGACGGGAATAGTTCTACTGAGGCAATGGGACGGCAGAAATTTCCATGACGGTATTGTTTTCGGGCCTTCAGTGGCTCGGCAGCCGGTGTGTCGTTCCGTGCAAGGTGGGCGTACACGCAGGGAGCCATTTGCCCACGCTGGCTCCGGGGAGGCCGGCCGGGTGTGCTGCGGCGGGCACTTCTCCGCCCGCGGGACCAGTACCGGATTCCGTTTGCCCGGGGCCTTGGGCCACGGTATTCCGGTGGGGTCCCATGAAGTTGACCCCGATTTGGGTGGTGGCCGTCGGGCTTGTTGCCCGGGCGGCCGAGGCGCCGCTCACCGCGGCTTCGACATCACCGCGCCCGCCCTGGCGGGGGGTGCACCTGACGGCGCCGGAAGCGCGGCACCTGACGCTGGTGGAGCGGGCGCTTACCGAGCAGTTGGCGCCGGCGGGGGTGAACCTGCTCGTGTTCGAGGTCAATTACCGATTTGCCTGGAAGTCCCACCCGGAACTGGCGCTGCCGGGGGCGCTCACCCGGGAACAGGCCCGGAAGCTGGCGGCGACCTGTCGTCGCTACGGCATTCGCCTGGTGCCGTTGTTCAATTGCCTGGGGCACCAGTCCTGGAGCACCAACACGTTTCCGCTGCTGGCGAGATACCCCGAGTTCGACGAGACGCCGCAAATTCCCCGGGACAATCCGGGCATCTACTGCCGCAGTTGGTGCCCGCAGCACCCGCGGGTCAACGAGGTGGTCTTTGCGCTGTTCGACGAATTGCTGGAGGCCTTCGAGGCCGACGCGCTCCATGTGGGCATGGACGAGGTGTTTCTCCTGGCCCACGAGCAGTGCGCCCGCTGCCGCGGTCAGGACCCGGCCCGGTTGTTTGCCCGGGCGGTGAACGATTATCACCGGCACCTGGTCGGGCAGCGGCGGGTGGAGATGTGGATGTGGGGGGACCGGCTGTTGGACGACGCCACGATGAAGTACGGCGAGTGGGAGGCGAGCCGCAACGGCACCGCGCCGGCCGTTGAACTGATCCCCCGGGACATCGTCATCTGCGACTGGCACTACGAGCCGCGCGCCGAGTACCCCTCCGTGCCGTTTTTTCAGGAGCGCGGCTTCCGGGTGCTGCCGGCGAGCTGGCGCAACCGGGAGGCGGCACTGGCGTTGCTCGACTATGCCCGCGCCCAAAACCGCGGCCGGGTGGTGGGCCATTTGTGCACGACGTGGGTGGGGGCCGACCGGATTGCGCGGGTATTGCTGGGCGAGGAAATCCCGGGCGAGGGGCAAACCCGGCAGATCGTCGAGACGCTCCGGGCCTGTTTGGACCGGCTGAGGCCCTCAAGCGCTCCCTGAGCCGCCCGCGCCGCAACGGGCGATGCGGAGTTGACTTGGACCGCCGGGGACCGGACTTTTTTCTCAAAAACGAACCCCCCATGAAAACACCCGTCACGCGTCGCACCGCCCTGAAAACCACCGCCGCCTCCGCCGCCAGCCTGGCCGCGGCCTCGCTGGCCGGTCGGCTGCAGGCCGCGGAAGCCGCCGGCGGTCCCCTCAAGGGCCGCATCAACCACTCGGTTTGCAAATGGTGCTACGGCAAAATCCCGCTGGACGAGTTTTGCCGCGCGGCCAGGGAAATCGGCCTGCGTTCGGTCGAGTTGCTGACGGTGGAGGATTTCCCCACGCTCAAGAAGTACGACCTGGTCTGCGCGATGGTCAGCGGCGTGCCCGGGGGCATCACCAGCGGGCTGAACCGGGTCGAGAACCACGACCGCATCCTGCAGTTCTTCGAGGCCACCGCGCCGAAAGTGGCCGCGGCCGGGTACAAGAACATCATCTGCTTTTCCGGCAACCGGAAGGGCATGTCCGACGAGGAGGGGCTGGAAAACTGCGCCCGGGGGCTCAAACGGCTCATGCCGGTTTGCGAAAAGCACGGGGTGGTGGCGGTGATGGAGTTGCTCAACAGCAAAATTGACCACCCCGACTACATGTGTGACCACACCGCCTGGGGCGTGGAGCTGTGCAAGCGGGTCGGCTCCGAGCACTTCAAGCTCCTGTACGACATCTACCACATGCAGATCATGGAGGGCGACGTGATCCGCACCATCCGCGGCGACAAAGACAAGGGCATCGCGGCCGCCGCGCCCTACATCGCGCACTACCACACCGGCGGCGTGCCGGGCCGCAACGAGATTGACGAGACCCAGGAGCTGAACTACCCGGCGATCATGCGTGCCATCGTGGAGACCGGCTTCAAAGGTTTCGTGGCCCAGGAGTTCATCCCCAAGCGAGACCCGCTGACCTCGCTGCGCGAGGCCGTCCGTCTCTGCGACGTCTGAGTGTTCCACTTCTCCGGCGAGCCGGACCCCGGCAGTGAGCCGGCGGCGCGTGTAACCGGCGTGGCGGACTGCCCGTCTGCTTCTGCGACAATGGGCAGAGCCGGGACAACGGCCCTGAATCCCTGTCAAGCGGAAGCCTTCGGAGGGTTGGGGTTACGACGGGAAAGCCATCACCGGAACCGGGGATGGCTTTCCCCTTTTGTCGTTAACGCCGAGCGGGCAAAGTCCGTGCTTGTGGAACGCAACGATGAAGAGCTGGTGGCCGCCGTTCGCCGCGGCGATACGGCCAGCTTCGAGGCGCTGGTGCGCAAATACCAGCCCCGCATCTTTGCCACCGCCCGGCGGTACGCCCGCCGCGAAAGCGAGGTCGAGGACATCGTCCAGGAGGTGTTCATCAAGGCCTACCAAAAACTGGATACCTTCCGGGGTGACGCCCCGTTCGAGCACTGGCTGATGCGGCTGGCGGTGCGCACCTGCTACGATTTCCTGCGCGTCCACCAGCGCAATCGCGAACACCACTTCTCCGACCTCTCCGAGCCGGAAAAAGACTGGCTGGACCGTTTCGTGGCCGAGCCGGATCAGGCGCCGGAGAACGCCGAAGCCGCCCGCACCCTGGTCAAACGGCTGCTGGAGATGCTCTCGCCCAAGGCCCGGCTGGTAATCACCCTGCTCGAGATCGAGGAACGTTCGGTCAAGGAAATCGCCGCCCTGACCGGCTGGTCGGTCTCGCTGGTCAAAGTCCGGGCTTTTCGGGCGCGGGCGGAAATGCGAAAGTGCCTGCAGAAACTGAAGCGGGAGCAGTACCTGTAACCGGCCCGGACGGCCGGGCGTCTGCCCCGGGAAAGGCCCTATGAACCTGGCCAAACTCCAAGAAAAATTGCTCGCCGCGGCCCGCCTGGACCGGCCCTCGGAACAGGTGCCCTACGCGTTCGAGCAACGGATCATGGCGCGCCTTCGTCAGGTGGCGCAGGACTCGACTGAGGTCTGGACCGCTTGGGCGCGGATGCTCTGGCGGGCAGCCACCCCCTGCCTGGGATTGACCGTGGTGCTGGTTGGACTGGCGGCCTTTACCGGAGCCCTGCAGGGCACCTCCTTGTCCCTGGGCGAAGGATTGGAAACCGCGGTTTACGCCGTCTTGACCGAGCCGGCTGACTAAATGGGTGTTCCCTGGAAAGTCGTGGGGGCGGCGGTGGTGATCTTCGGTGCCGGGGTCATTTCCGGGAGCGTGGCCACGCGACTGTACCAGAACTACACCCGGCCGGCAGCGCCGGCCCGTCCTCCTTCGGGCAGCCCTCCACCGCCCTGGGTGGGACAGCGCATGGATTTTCTCCGGCACCTGGAGCAGGCGCTGGAGCTGGCCCCGGACCAGCGCGAACGCATTGACCGGCTCATCAAGGAAAGCCAGCAACGCACCCGGGAGTTGTGGGAGGGCTTCAGCCCCAAACTGCAGGCGGAAATGGAGCGCCTCAAGGCCGCGGTGGATGCCGAGCTAACGCCGGAGCAACGCCTCAAGGCCGAGGAACTGCACAAAAGACGGATGAGCCGCCCGCGGGGCGAGCGTCCCCCCGGCCGCTGGTCGGAAGGACCGGGTTCGCGCCGCTGGGCTCCCGGCAACCCCGACGAAGGGGGGCCGCCACAAAGGCCAGCGCCGCGTCCGGCCCCGGACGAGGGTCCTCGACCCACCCCAGAGCTGAAGGAACCGTTCACCCCGGGCAAACCTCCACCGCTTTCCCCACCACCCGGCTCTCCCGGTCCTTGAGTAACCGGAGCACGGCCGGACCTTACCCCGCGCCTTCAAGCCGGCGCAGCACCGCGCACAACGTGTCGAGCCGGGGAGTGGCCACTCCGGCGGCGCGGGCGTGCCGGCGCGGCTCCTCGAAGAGGCTCTCCCGCTCCAAAGGCCGACCCTGCTCGAAATCCAGCAACGTGGACGCCTTGTAGGCCCCCATGCAGCGTGTGCGCTCCAGATTGTCCTCAGCCACCTGGTCGGCCAGGTCCAAGCCCTGCGCCCGCGCGGCGCGAATGACTTCCCCCATCAATTCCCGCACCAGCGCCAGCCAGCGCGGATCGGACAGCAGCGCGTCCGTGGGCAGGGTGTGACGTCGGTCCCAACCGGGCGGGACCTCGCCCCGTAAAAACGACTCGTAGCCCACCACCCCGGCCACGCCCAGACCGTTGAAGGGCACGTTCCACACCAGTTTTTCCCAGCGGGCGCGTTCCAGCTCGTCGGTCACCCGCACGGGGATGCCGGCGCTTTTCAGGAGGTCCGCGAGTTGTTGCAGGCGCGCCTCCGGCGGGCGACGGAAATTGCCCAGTACCACCAGGCCGTGGGCCGAGTGGCGCACCACCCCGGGCGCAATGCGATTCAAACACACAAAACACAGCCCGCCCGCCACGCGCTCCGCGCCGAACAACGCGGCCAGGCGCTCTTCGTTGCCCAGCCCGTTCTGCAGCGTCACCACCCGCGTCTCCGGTCCGACCAGCGGCGGCAGCAGCCGGGGGAAGTGGTCGTTGGCCGTGGTTTTCAGCGCCACCAGCACCACGTCGCAGGGACCAATCTCCTCCGGTGCTCGGGCCGCGTGGGGCCGGGCGCAAAAATCCCCGTGCACACTCAGAATTCGCACGCCCTCCCGCCGGACCACCTCGTAGTCCGAGCGCAACAGGAAATGCACTTCCGCGCCAGCCTGGCAGAGGCGGGCGCCGTAATAGCTGCCCACGGCGCCACACCCGACGACCGCGATTTTCATTGGAAACGGAAAAGGCACCTTGGGAAAACCAAGGTGCCCGTCCCGCGGTTCGGAAATTGGTTCAGCCACCCAAAATGGCCACCTTGGCGGCCTTGGCCACGCGGAATTTCACCACCTTCTTGGCGGGGATTTTGATGGCTTCGCCGGTCTTGGGGTTGCGTCCCATGCGGGCCTTGCGGTTGACCAGAACCAGCTTGCCAATGCCGGGGATGGTGAAGCTGTTCTTGGCGTTCTTGTAGGCCAGCTCGGTCAGCGTATCCAAGGCCAGCACGGCCTGTTTTTTGGTGATACCCACTTTGTCGGCGAGCGCCGCGGCGAGTTGTGATTTGGAGAGCGGTTTGCCCATAGATTCTGCTTGTTGAGTTGTGGTTGAAACAACGGACTCGGCGGGCTTTCTAGCAGGGGGCCCGCGCACTGCAAGGGGAAAATGGCCGAAAAGCCGCGGAATTCTCACTGCCCCGGCACGCGGGTGCGATACCACTCCAGCACTTGCGTGCGGAAGGCGTCCCGCGCCGCGCCGTCAATGAGGAGTCGGTCCCAGTCCGGTCGCGGCGCGTCGGCGGGCAAAACAGCCAGGGGCACGCCCTCCGGCCACCGGCGGCTCAACTCCCGAAACGCGCGTGCCCAGGCCTTTTCGCGCCCGTCGGCGGTGAGCAGGCCGATCCACTCGGTGACATCCCGCGCGCCGGGGTGATCGTAAAAGCCCCAGTTCAACCACCCGCAGGCCAATCCGGCCGTGCGCTCGACCACCAGCCGACACCAACGCGCCTGTTGTTCCTCAGTGGCGTAGGGATGACGGCCCTGGTTGAAGGACGGTTGGCCGCCGCCGTACCAGCCGAACTCGGCGATGACCACCGGCTTGCCCGGCCGCGCCACCTCCCGCACCACCAGGTCCAGGTAGGCGAGATTGCGCACCTCGTCCTCGGTGTCGCGGTACTCGTAAAAGCCGCGCGCCAGCGGGTAAAAATGCACCTCCAGAAAATCCAGCAGCGGCGCCTGCTGCGCGGGCCGAAACCCCGAGTATTGCCAGGCGCCGGCGAGGCCCACCGGCACCGACCACTGGATCAACCCCACCGTGACCAGCGCCCCGGGATCAGCGGCCCGGATCGCCGCCGCCTGGCGCCGCGTCCACTCCACCGCCACCGCCTCGCGGCAGTGCTGGAAATCGAGCAACTCACGTCCCGGCGGCGCATCGCGTGGCGGCACGGGCACCTCGCCCAGCACCATCGGCCGATCCCGCGTGCCCCAGGCTTCGCGAACCTTTTCGGCCTCGCCGTAGCGTTCCTTCAGCCAGGCGTTCCAGCGCGCGCGCAGTGCCGGGGTGTCCCAGCGCACTTCCGGCTCGTTCAACAGGTCGTAGGCGAAAATCACGGACCGGCCGCGATACCGCGCGGCCAGCAGACGCCAGAAATCCTCCAGCGCCCGCAACACCTGCTCCTCCGCGAGACGGTCCCCGCGCGCCCATTCGGGCAGGCCCTCCCAGTGGTCCGGCCCGGTCGGGTGCACATAAAGACCGGCTTCCTCGGCCAGGGCAAGGAATTGGTCCAGCTTGGCCAGCCCTTCGGGCTCCAGCCGACCCGGCTCGCGGTAAAACGAGCCGTAGGTCAGAAACACCCGCACGCAGTTGCCGCCCAGGGCGCGCAGCCGGGCGAAGTCCCGGCGGGTGGCCTCCGCGTCGAATTGCTTCCAGACCTGCGGCGCCCAGCCGGTACCGGGCCGAAAGTAATTCACCCCGAACGGCACGAACGGCCGGCCCTCGCGGGTCACAAAACCGCGTCCATCCGGGCTGATTTGGATTTTGGGCAGGGGCCCCGCCGTGGCACTCGCCAGCAGGACTACCCATCCCACCCTGCGCGCCCACCCGGGGAAACATTGGATCAGGTTCATGGTCTTGCGTTGCCTTTGCGGAGGAGAAGGGATTTTTCTCCGCCGCACTGCAACGACGCCCGGCCCCGCGTCCGAACCTGAGCGCTCCGTTCCGACTCAGGGAAGGGGGCGGGGGCTGCGGGGCTCAGCGCGACGCGTTCGCCCCGAGCCGCTCGACAAATTTCTCCGGGCTCAGACCGGATTCGTTGACCAGGGTGACCTTGGTCCACGGTCGCGCCGGATCGCCCTGGGTCCAGCGGAGCCATTCGCGGGCGAACTCGGCCCGGGACTCGGGCAGGGGCCAGGGGGCGCCGGCCTCCGCGCATTGCTTGCGGAGCCTGTCCCAGAGCGAGAGCCAGACGTAGCCCAGCCACATCCGTCCCCGGCGGGTGCGCGCGAGCAATTCTTCGTCGCCCGCCACGGCCGCCTCGGCTTCGCGCCAGAGTTGCTCCGCGCGGTTCAGCGTGGCGAAGTGGTGGAAGGGCGTGTCGGTCCTCGAGAAACACGTCAGGTTCCAGCCGGCGGAGGCCTCGTGCATCAGGTCGAGGTAACGCTGGATCGGCGGGGCGGCCGGGCCGTAGTAGCCTTCGAGGAATTCCCGGATCAGGGCGCGGTCGTCCTGGCGCGGGTCCCAGAGCAGTTGGGCCAGCACCCAGGCCCGCAACTCGCCGAACTCGGCGCCGTGGCTCTGATACGCGCCCTGCTCGAAAAGCCCCTTGACGTTGTGGGCGGCGAAGAAGCGCACGTTCGGGCCCAGCACATACCAGTTCGGGTGGGGCTGCAGGTAATGGGCGAAGTCGGTGGTGTAGTCCCAGATGTAGAGCCGCTCGCAAATCTTCGCCCAGCCGCGGATGTCGTCGGCGAACTTGGCATTGGCCGGCGCCTCGAGCGGCTCGCGGAAGTTGCACTCGATCGAACAGAGCCGGACGATCACGTTGGGCCGGGGTTTGAGCGTTTTGGGCGGCTGGCGGGTGTACTGGTAGGCCAGTGTGTCCACCGCCACGTGCGGGAACTCCTTTTCAATCCGCTCGGCCACGTAATTCACAAAGTCCAGCATCGTGCCGGCATGGCTGCCCTCGGCCTCGTCCAGCGCCCTGCACTTCGCGCATTCGCAGTAGCCGTACCAGTCGTTCTGGGACACGGAGATGATCCGGGCCTCGGGCGACTCGCGCAGCCATTGCTTCACCCGCTCGACGACATGCTCCCGCAGCTCGGGGTTGGTCAGGCAGAGCTGCGCGTGGTCGTGGGTGCGCTGGCCCTTGATCTCGCTGAACCATTCCGGGTGTTTGGCAAAGTGCTCGTCCGGGGGGACCAGCGGGTAGAAGGTGTGGACGAAGCCCTTGTACCGGATGCAACCGCCCCATTCCTCCGGGATGTTCGCGGACTGGCTGTTGGAAAAGTTGCGCACCGCCCAACGCGCGTCGAAGGCGGGGTACCAATAAGGGTCGCGCGACTCGAAGACCGGTCGGTAACGCACGCTCAGTTCGCCCACCTCCAGGCGGGATTGTTTCGGTACCCGGGCCGCCCACGGCGTCCACCAGCGCACGCCCGCCTGGCGCTGCAGAAACTGGCTGACCGCGTAAAGCGTCCCGCGCGGCCGCCCGCCGGCCAGCAGCAGACGTTCGTCCCGGGTCTGGATGACGACCTCCTCGGGGCCGAGTTGGTCCCAGGGCACGTCGGGGAAGAGCCGGGCGGCGACGGGTCCGGGCCCCACGAGGATGGCGCGCTCCGGCGGGTGGTCCGGGGCCGGTTCGATTTTGAACGCGGTGCCGGTGATTTCCTGCAGGACCGCCGCCAGCTCCCGCGCGGCGTTTAGCTCGGCCGGGGTGGCGTCCGGCTGGGTCAGGATGAGCGCGGGAGTGACCCCGGGACCCGCCAGGGTAAGCGGCCCGGCCCGGGAGACGCTCGCAATCAGGCTAAAGGCCATTAACGGCAGGGCGAAGCAGGTGGCTTTCACGCCCCGAGCTAACGTCCCGGCGCGCCTTCTGGCAAGCCGCAAGCGGAATCCACCCGGCGTGCGGGGATAATTCCCCTGACCACATTGGACGGCTTGTGGTGGCCCGGACCGGCGGCTTTTTCGACCATCGGCTTTGGTGTCCGGACGGTGCCGGATCACCCGACCGGGGTGCATGAGTGGTGCCCTCGGCGGTTGGGCGACAAAAACCTTGCCGGCGCGTTGCGGCGGCCTATGCTCGCGCTTCCAGTCCGCCTTCAAGCCGCAGTGACCTGTTGGAGTAGCGGTTTGGCAAGGGGCGGCTGGGTTGGTAACCAGTCAACGCACACACACCTATGCCATCACCACGACCCTTAAATGTCGGCCTGGTGGGCGGCGGCCGGGGCGCCTTCATCGTCCATCCGCACCAACGGGCCATTCACTTCGACGGCACCCGCCGGGTGGTTGCCGGCGCGTTGTTTCCGGACCCGCAAATCGCTCTCGAGGAAGCGGCCAACTGGCCCTACCCCATCAAGGGCTACGGGTCCTACACGGAGATGATCGCCGACCAGAAGAACCTGCCGCCCGAGCAGCGGTTGGACTACATTCTGATCGTCACACCCAACCACGTGCACTTTGACCCGGCCATGAAGGCCCTCGAGGCGGGCATCCCGGTCTTTTGCGAAAAACCGCTGACCGTGACCCTCGAGGAAGCCGAGCAACTCGTGAAGAAGGTGCGCGAAAAGAACATTCCCTTCGGCGTGGCGCACACCTACCTCGGGCACTGGACCACCCGCTTCAGCCGCTACATCGTGCGGGCCGGGCTGCTGGGCGACATTCGCTGGGTGGACAGCTACTACCTGCAGGGCTGGCTGGCCACCAAGCTGGAGGACACCGGCCAGCCGCAGGCGGCCTGGCGCGTGGACCCCAAACGGGCCGGCGGCTCCGGTTGCGGCGGGGACATCGGCACCCACGCGCTGATGCAACTGCGCTACGTCACCGGGTTGGAGATCACCGAGGTCTCCGCCAACCTGGAAATCTTCGTCAAGGGCCGGCCCATTGACGACCACTTCACCGCCTACTGCCATCTGAGCAACGGCGGCCGCGCGCTGGTGCGCGCCTCGCAGATCAGCATCGGGCACCTCAACGACCTGGGCATCGAGGTCTGCGGCACCAAGGGCACCCTGGTCTGGCGTCAGGAGGACCCCGAATGCGTCACCATCAAACTGCTGGGCCAACCCGACCGCGTGTACTACCGCGGCGCGGTGACCCCCGGCGACGGTTTCCTGCCGTCCAAGGAGGAGATTGACAAGGTGATGCCCGGTTTGATGGAAGAACCGACCATTCCGTCCGGCCACCCGGAGGCGTTCCACGATGCCTTTGCACGGCTGCACCGCTGCTTCGAGGCGGACGTGCGCAAGTACCAGGCCGGTCAGCCCTTCAAGTGCGACGGCACCAAGTACGCCAACGTCGAGGACGGCTGGATGGGCATGGCCTTCATCAAGACCTGCCTGGAATCCAGCGCCCAGAAAGGCGCCTGGACCCCGATGCCGCCGAAAATCTGACACACTGCAACCCCGGCGGGGAGCGACGCGTGGGCGTCACTCCCCGCCTCGTTTTTGGGGAGGCACGATCGGGGGACCATCCCCTGCCCCACCCGGTTCAAGGTCCGATCGGTCGAACAAGTCGGACCAGGGGCGGACCCCCGCCCGGCAGTCGGGCCGGCCGGACGGGGTGTTCAGGTCAGATTGCCCATGCTGAGCAGGAACATGATGTTGTTGGGCGTGGTGCGGAGTTTGCCCAGCAGCAGTTCCATGGCCTCGACCGGGGGCACACCGGTGAGCGCGCGCCGCAGGACGACGATCTTCTGATACTCGTCCGGGTGGTAAAGCAGCTCCTCCTTGCGGGTGCCGGAGCGCTCGATGTTGATCGAGGGGAAAATGCGGCGGTCCACCAGCGCGCGGTCCAGATGCACCTCCATGTTGCCGGTGCCCTTGAACTCCTCGAAGATGACCTCGTCCATGCGACTGCCGGTGTCAATCAGGGCCGTGGCCATGATGGTGAGCGAGCCGCCCTCCTCGATGTTGCGGGCGGCGCCGAAGAAGCGCTTGGGCTTGTGCAGGGCGTTGGCGTCCACGCCGCCGGACAAAATCTTGCCCGAGTGCGGCTGCACGGTGTTGTAGGCGCGGGCCAGGCGGGTGATCGAGTCCAGCAGGATCATCACGTCCTTCTTGTGCTCGACCATGCGCTTGGCCTTTTCGATGACCATTTCGGCCACCTGCACGTGGCGCTCGGGCGGCTCGTCAAAGGTCGAGCTGATGACCTCGGCGCCCTTGCAGGAGCGTTCCATGTCGGTGACCTCTTCGGGCCGCTCATCAATCAGCAGGATGATCAGATAGACCTCGGGGTTGTTCTTGAGCACGGCGTTGGCCAGCTTCTGCATGAGCACGGTCTTGCCGGTGCGGGGCGGCGCCACGATGAGACCGCGGGTGCCCTTGCCGATGGGGCAGACCAGGTCTAGCACCCGGGTGGACAGCTCGTCGGGGGTGGTTTCGAGAATGAGCCGTTTGTTGGGGAACAGCGGGGTGAGATTCTCGAAGTGGGTTTTGTCCTTGGCCTTCTCGGGGTCTTCCTTGTCCACCGCCTCGATTTTGAGCAGGGCAAAGAATTTCTCCTTCTCCTTGGGCGGGCGGATCTGGCCGGCCACCAGATCGCCGGTCTGGAGGTTGAAGCGCCGGATTTGCGACGGCGACACGTACACGTCCTCCGGGCAGGGCAGGTAGTTGAAGCTCTGGGACCGGAGGAAGCCGTAGCCCTCGGGCAGAATCTCGAGCACGCCCTCGGCGAAGAGGATGCCGTTGCGCTCGGCGTTCTTCTTGAGGATCTCGAAGATGACCTCGTGCTTCTTGAGCGTGCCGAAGTTCTCGATGTTCCATTCCCGCGCCAACTGGCTCAGCTCGGCCATGCTCATGGCCTGGAGGCGGGCGATGTTAATGGTCTGTCCGGGCGGCAGGGTCGGGGCGGGTTTGGCCGGAGCGGCGGCGGGTTCTTCCTCCGTCTCCTCGGGCAAACCCTCCAGGGGCGGCCGCGGCGGCGGGGGCGAGGCACGTACCACCAACTCGGCCTCCTCGGCTTCAGCCGCGGCAGGAGCCGGCGGCGGACGTAATTCATCAGCGGCCGCGGCGGCGGGTTGTTCCGCCGGGGTGGGCGTCTCGGTCGGAGCGGCGGCTGCCGCCGGCAGTTCCGCGGCAGGAGTGGCCTTGGCACGACGGCGCGCGGTGCCGGTGGTCGGTTTGTAGGTTTTGGCTCGTGGCATAGGTCGCAAAGTTACTTGTTGAATTGGGGATGGCCCGACCACGCCTTGCGGCGGGAGCGGATTCAACCGACAAAGTCAGGCGTTGTTCATCGCATTGTGTGGCCGACGACTGAAAAGGCAAATCAGACGCCGCCGCTCGGGGCAACAGCGCAGCAGGCGGTGGAACGCAACTCGCAGGCGTCAGCCGGCCCGCATTCCGGTCATCCGGGATGCGGGGGAAATGCAGTTACTACTGCCCGCTACGCTGTGACGGGATGCGCCCGGAGTCAAGCGTTTTAGGGGGTACAGCCGCCGGGCGCGTTTCCGGGCCGGCGCCGGAAGAGCCTCGCGTTCTCAGGCCGCGCCGTCCACCACGTGGCAGACCCAGGATTCCATGGTGCGCCCCGTGCGTGACCGGTAGCCGGCGGCCAGGTGGGCACGAAAATCTTCCACCGCCCCATTTCGAACCAGGTTCAGGGTGGCGCCGCCAAACCCGCCGCCGGTCAGCCGGGCCCCCACGCAGGCGGGGTGTTGCCGAGCCAGTTCCACCAACGTGTCCAGCTCGGGGCAACTGTTGTGGAAATAATCCCGGGAACTGGCGTGGCTCTGCCAGAGCAGTTGGCCGAAGCGATCGAAGTCTCCGGCACGCAACAGGGTGGCCCCGCGGCGGACCCGATCATTCTCGCCCACCACATGCACGGCGCACTCATACTGGTGCGGGGTCAGGAGGCTCCGTTTGGCCTCCAACAGCTCCGGGGATACCTCCCGCAGGGCGGCCACCCCCAGGGCGGCGGCGGCGGCTTCGCATGTGGCGCGGCGGTCGTTGTACTCCCCGGCCACCAGGGCATGACGCACCCCGGAATGCGCCACCACGACCGTGAACCCGGGAGCAAACGGCGTCCAGTCCACCGCCAGGTCACGGCAGTCAATGAGGATCACCTGCCGGGCCCGGCCGAACAGGGACGAAATGGGGTCCAGCAGGCCGCAATTCACGCCCACGAACCGGTTTTCCGCCGCCTGGCAGAGGCGTGCCAGGGCCAGCTTTTCGGCGGCATCCAGTGCGGGCCGCTCCTCGCCGGAAAATGGAGGCAGGGAGACCAATCGGCCGGTGGCGTCCAGGGTGTATGGGTAGAGCTTGCGAACCAGCAACGCCGTGGCCACCAGCAGGGCCGCGGAGCTGCTCAAACCCGCCCCCAGAGGGATCGTGCTGTGGATGGCGGCGTTGAACCCGCGCAGCGCCAGGCCGTGTTCGCGCAGTTGCGCCAGCACCCCCTTGGGGTAATCCGCCCAGGGCACCGTCGGATCGCGCTCCAGTCGGTCCGGGGAAAAGCGGGCCGGCGTGGGAAAGGCCGTCGAGACCATCTCCACCGTGTCATCGGCCCGCGGCGCCCCGGCCACGGTGATGAACTTGTCCACCGCCAGGGCCATGACCAGGCCCTGGTTGTAATCGGTGTGATTACCGAGCAGCTCGACGCGGCCCGGCGCGCGCGCGAGTCGGAGGGGGGGAGAGCCAAAGTGCTGCTGAAACGCCCGGGCGGCTTCGATCATGGCGGCGGCAAGGCTGGGCCGGCCGGGCCGGGGCGCAAGCAAAGAAAACGCCGGCGAAACCTGCGTTTCGCCGGCGCCCGGGCTCCGGTTCGGGAGCTCAGAATTTCTTGGTCAGGGTCAGGGTGCCGCGATGGCCCTGCGGCCGGTCCTCGGCCAGCACCTCGTAAGCGTAGCGGAGCGAGACAAACAGCCCGGCCTTCTGCCAGAACCAGACGGCCTCGGGACCGACGCCCACCACCTGGTCTTTTTCCCGGCTGACCAGCACCCCCGCGTCGGCCTCATCCCTGGTCACCTGTCCCTGGTAGTAAGCCCACACCCCCGCCTCAAAGTTGGGGGACAAGGCCTTGCTCAGGCCGCCCTCCAGGGACAGCACGTCCCCGGGCGTGATGTTGTAGTCGTCGCTTTCGTGGTTGATCTCGTAGCGGGCCAGGGCGGACAGGGCCCAGGTCTTTTCGGCATCGAAGTACACCGTGCCCCCGGCGCTGACCATGTGGGTCCAGGTGTCCTGGCCGGTCCCGCCGGTGAGGCTGCCCCGGTCCACGTTCCCGGTCGGGGCCCAGATGCCGTAGCCGATGCCGGCGTCGGCCCGCTGCCAGTGCCAGGACAGGGTGATCGGCTCGATGAAAATGTCGCCGAGGTTGAAGGTGTCGTCGCGGTTGCCGGCGACCTTGACGTTCTTGTACAGGAACGGCACGAGCACGTCGCAGCCGTAGTGGGCCCCGAGGATCTTGAAGTCGGTGATCCAGATGGGGCGGATGGCGTTGGCGTACACGAAGGCCTCGAAGTCCACCGGCACCTTGTCGCCGTGGGCGTCGTTGAGCCGGTCGCTGAAGTACGCGAGGTTGTAGTCGCGCAGGTAGAAGCCCGGCGGGGGAATGGTGCCGGACTTGAGTCCCTCGACCCCGATGGGGTAGAGGCCGGTGAAGCTGGGCTGGGCCAGCGCAAGGGCCGGCAGCGCCAGGGCGCCGCCAAGCCGGAGGAGTTGGATGGTGTTGCTCATGATGGTCTCAAACATCCCGCGGAGTTGCGGGAAAGGGGTTACACCGCCGCGTCGCGCAACCGACCCGAGAGGTAGTCGTCGTAGGCCGCCAGGTCCAACATGCCGTGGCCGCAGAGGTTGAAGAGGATCACCTTCTTGCGCCCCTCCTCGCGGCAGCGAATCGCCTCATCCACCACCGCCGCAATCGCGTGGCAGGGCTCGGGGGCGGGCAGGATGCCCTCGGTGCGGGCAAAGAGCACCCCCGCTTCAAAGACCCGGGTTTGCGGGTAGGCCACCGCCTCGATCAGGCCGAGTTTCTTGGCGTGGCTCACGGAAGGGGCCATGCCGTGGTAGCGCAGCCCGCCGGCATGAATTTTGGGCGGCATGAACCGATGGCCCAGCGTGTACATCATCAGCAGGGGCGTCATTTCCGCGGTGTCGCCGAAGTCGTACCGCAACTCACCCCGGGTGAGCGAGGCACAGGAGGACGGTTCCACGGCCACGACCCGGTAGCCGGCGCCGCGCTTGAGCTTGTGCTCGAGGAACGGGAAGGTCAGCCCCGCGAAGTTACTGCCCCCGCCGACACAGCCGACGATCACGTCCGGCGCCTCGCCGGCCAGTTCCATCTGCCGGATGGCCTCCAGGCCGATGACGGTCTGGTGGAGGCAGACATGGTTGAGCACGCTGCCCAGCGAGTACTTGGTGCCGGGGTGCTTGACCGTGTCCTCGATGGCCTCGCTGATGGCGATGCCGAGGCTGCCGGGGCACTCCGGGTCCTCGGCCAGGAGCTTGCGGCCGTACTCGGTGTGCTCGCTGGGGCTGGGATGCACCTCGGCGCCCCAGGCCTGCATCATCAACCCGCGGTACGGCTTGGTCTGGTAACTGACCTTGACCATGTACACCACGCACTCGAGGCCGAAAAGCCGCGTGGCAAAGGCCAGAGACGACCCCCACTGACCGGCGCCGGTCTCGGTGGCCAGGCGCTTGGTGCCGGCCAGCTTGTTGTAAAAGGCCTGGGCCACGGAGGTGTTGGGCTTGTGGCTGCCGGCCGGGCTGACGCCCTCGTACTTGTAGTAAATGTGGGCCGGGGTATTCAGCGCCTTCTCCAACCGCACCGCCCGCAGCAGCGGCGTGGGCCGCCACAGGGCGTAAATCTCCCGCACCGGCTCCGGGATCTCGATCCAGCGCTCCGGACTCATCTCCTGTTGGACCAGGTTCTCGGGGAAGATGGCGGTCATCAGGTCCGGGGTGACGGGTTGCCGGGTGCCCGGGTGCAGGGGCGGGGGCAACGGCTCGGGGAAATCGGCCGGCAGGTTGTACCAGGCCCGGGGCAGGTCTTTGACGGTCAGGTCGAAACGAACGGGATGACTCATGGGTGCGTTGTTTTGTTGACGCCGGAAAGCCCGGCAATAACAGCCGGCTCCTCCGTTGGCAATCTTTTCTCGAAAGGACCGGTGATTTTGCGACGCTTCTGGCCCGGGCTTCCCGGCGGTCAACCCCACCCCAGCCAGGTGGTGTGACCGTCCAGCGCCCGGTTCCCGGCCTGGGCCCGCAGGGTCAGGCGCACGCCCGCCGGCCGGAAGCGCGCCTCCACCCAGCCGACCGGTTGCCGGTCGTCAAAGTTGTACCCCACCGCCGGCAGGTTGATCAGGTGCAACGGCCCCCGCCGCATCAGGGCCCACACGTGCGAATGCCCGAAGACCATCGCCTTCACGTGCCGGTGCGGCGCCACCAGGGCGAAGAGCCGGTCCGCGTCCAGCAACTCCCCGTCGCCATCGCCCAGGGTGTGATGCACGCACAGCACGGCGGGCCGATCGGCCAGCCGCGGCAAGTAAGTGGCCAGCCATTGGCGCTGGGCGCGGCCCAAAAGTCCCGGCGTCTGGTTCACGTACAACAGCGAGTCCAACACAATCAGCCGCACCACCGGGTGTTCAATCACCGTCACGTGCCGGCCGCTGACCCCGGCCGGGCGCCCGGGGTGTTCGGTGAAGACCTTCAGGAAATTCGCGCGGTCATCGTGGTTGCCCAGGCCGATGTACACCGGCGCCGCGGCCGCCAGGGGGTGCAGCAGTCCCTGGAGTTCGCGGTAGTCCGCTTCCCGGCCGTCCAGCCGCGCGGCATCGCCACAGATCACCACGCCTTCGGGGCGAGCGGCCACCACCTGGGGCACCGTGGCACGGAGATTTTCCCAGGGGCGGAAGCCCCGGTAAGTGTTGGCGCGGTCGGCCGGCACGTGCGTGTCCGCCAACAGGGCGAGGTGGAACTCGGGCTCGGTGCCGGCCGCGGACGGGGAGGTGGTTCGGCACCCGGCCAACACCACGCCGGCGCCGCCCAGGAGGGCGGTTTTGAGAAACGCCCGGCGGTTGCCGGGACGATCAACTACGATGGGCATGGTCGCTTTGCTTCAGTTCGCGCGCGAACCCTTCCAAGCCCCGGCGCCGCTGGCAAGCCCCCAAGCGCACCGGCCATCACCGTCTTGGCCGGGAATGGGGCGTCAACCCCGAGGGGCGGCGTGGCGACCCGACCCGGAAGCGTCCTGCGGGCCGGGCCGGAGCTGCTTTCGGACTGGTCAACATTCGGGCGGGGGCGCACACTCTTCGAAAACAAGTCCCGAGGACCCGCGCGCGTCGGAACCTGCGCACAGGCGCGGGGCGCGCCGGGGAATGCCGTCCCCGACCCGCCGCCGGAAGGGGTGAAGGTGCCGAATGATTGGCCGGGACCAGGCGTCATGAGACCGGTTATGTGGAGCTTGCAGGTCAAAGCTGGGTCCGGCGCACGGGGCGGTCTCCTGGTCGCGTTGCTGCTGGGGTGGACCGCCTGCCAGCGCTACGAGGAGGGCAAACCGCCGCGCGCGGCCGAGCCCGCGCGCAGCGCCGCCAAACCCTCAAAGGTCGCGTACAGCGCCTTCCACGACGAGGAAATCAAAGCCATCCTGAAGCTGGCCGACGAGGGCCGCTGGGAGGAAGCCGAGGCCCGGGCGCGAGCCCTCGAGGCCAAGGACCCGCAGGATTCCGCCGCCCACCGGCTGCTGGGCTGGGTGCAGAAACAGCGGGAACTTCAACGCAACCGCGCCCTCGAGGACCG
Organism: uncultured Verrucomicrobiae bacterium; assembly: GCA_937946835.1. GTDB lineage: Bacteria > Verrucomicrobiota > Verrucomicrobiia > Limisphaerales > J093 > DSVZ01. The sequence goes on from CALFAV010000015.1 coordinate 29,736, forward strand.
CATCCGCGAGATTGACGCCAAGCGCTCCGCCTTCAACCCCACCATCACCGGCCTGCTCACCGAGAGCAAGGACCGCGGCCTGCCCCCGCGCAAGGACGTGCGTGACCTGGTGGACCAGATCGAGGCCACGCCGTACATCCCCCCCACCTACGGCCGAACCAACCGGGTCGAGGGCCTGCTTTTTGACCTCGAGTCCCAGCAGGGGGCGATGATGAAGCTGCTCCAAAAGCCCGTCTCCCTGCACCTGGACAACACCACCCTCAACGACATCATCTTCACCATCGGCCAGACCGAGGGCATCAACTTCGTGGCCGACCGCTCCCTGCCCGCCTTCCAACAGAAACTGAGCATTCACATGGAACGGGTGAAGCTCTGGGAGTTGCTGCGCTACATCTCGCGCAACCTGGATGTCCAGTTTCAGGTCGGCGATGAGCTGGTCTGGATCGTGGACGGCAAGGACCCGAAGAAGGCGCTGGAGGAGACCCGCGTCTACCGCCTGCGCAAGGGCTTCATCCTCCCCGCCCGCTTCGGCCCGGAGGAGGTGGTGCAAACCAAGGTCATCCAGCAAAACGTCCAGACCATCACCGAGTCCCAGAAACTCAACGCCTTCGTGAACGACCTGGCCCCGGCCATCCCCGCGCTGGAACGCGCCATCACCAACTTCTTCACCGGCTCGAAGTACCTGATTGACTACGAGCGCAATTTGGTCGTGGCCCGCGGCACCCCGGAGCAACTGGAAGTGCTCGAAACCCTCATCAAGGAGTTCGACCGCGGTCTCCAGCAGGTGCTCATCGAGGCGCGGTTCGTCACCGTCAGTGCCGCCGCCTTCCAGCGCCTGGGCGTGGCCTGGGAAACCGGCCGCACCAGTTTCGACACCGAGGTGGACACCACCACCGCCACCGCCCTGGGCATCCTCAACCCGGCCTTTGGCATTTCCGAAACCTTCACCAACATCCTCAACCGCCGCAGCCTCACCGCCACGCTCTCCCTGCTGGACCAGAGCGGGGAAAGCCAGACCCTGAGCGCCCCGCGCCTGACCGTCATCAACAACCTCCCCGCCACCATCAGCGACGGCCGCACCCAGTACTACTACGAGGAGTACCAGGTGAAGCAGCAGATCCTCGAGCGCCGCTCCTCCTCGGCCATCGTGCCCTCGGGCAAGCCCACCAAAATCCAGTCCGGCGCCAGCCTGGACGTGTTGGCCAGCGTGGGGGGAGACGGCCGCACCATCTTCCTGGCCCTGCGCCCGCGGGTGAACTCCGAGGTCAAACTGGCCCCCTTCGCCACCATCACGGACAAGGACGACGCCGGCAACGTGGTCAGCACCTTCGACATCAAACTGCCCGAGTACCGCACCCAGGAACTGGCCACGCGCGTGGCCATCCGCTCCGGCGAAACCGTGGTCATGGGCGGGGTGCTCGAGCGCCAGCAGACCACCTACGTCGAGTCCGTGCCCCTGCTGGGTAACCTGCCGGTCATCGGCGCGGCCTTCCGCCGCCGCACCCAGGTGGATCGGCCCCGCTACCTCTTGGTCTTCGTCACCGCCACACTCCTGTCCGAGGACGGCCAGTACCTCATCTACGACGAACCGATGATCCGGCCCACGGCCGCGTCCGGTCCCGCGACCCAACCCTGACTCCGCCTGCAGCCCGATGGCGCTCCCTCCGAGTTCCTGGCTTTCCCGCCTCCTGCCCCGCTGGTGGCGGCGCCTGGTCGTCCTGGACCCGGGCAGCCGGTACGTGAAGGTCCTGGTCCTGGACGCCGGCCCGCGCACGCTGCGCGTGGCGCACTACCAAATCCTTGCCGGCACCGACTCCGACCCCGAGCAGGCCGAGCGCCTGGCGGAGGAACTGGACCGGTTGCTTACCGAGGCCGGCCCCCACGAACGCGTGCTGGTGCTCCCCCAGTACCGCACCATCTCCGCGGTGGTGGACGTCCCCGCCGCCGGAGCCGAGGACCGCCACGCCGCGCTGGTGCGGGAAGCCCGCCGCCTCAGTGGCCTGGAAGAAAGCGCCTTCGCGTGGCACGCGGTCAATCTCCGGCCTTTCGGCCGCTTCAGCGCGCCCTGCTGGCTGACCCTGTGCAAACAGGAGGAACTGGACCACCTGCTCGCCCGCTTTGCCCCCGTGCCGGAAAGCCCCGGGGCGGAACCGCCGGACCTGGCCGAGATCATCCCCAGCGGCCAGGCCCTGCTGACCGCCGCCTCCGAGTTCGTGGGGCCGGACCAGCACGCGGTTGTGGTGGACCTGCGCGCCCGCAACAGCGTCGTGGTGGTGGTGGTCCACGGCCGGGGCGTCAGCACCGCCACCGTGCCCATTGGCTTGGAACACCTCCAAGCCACCCTGGGGCGAAACCTCGGTGTCCCCGGTGTACCTTCCCCCACCGGGGCGATCCCGGGCGGAGCATCCCACGCCGGTCCGGGAGACTGGGCCGCGGCCATCCGCCTGGCCGTGACCGAGTGGTTGGAGGACAACCCCGAGCCGGGGCTTTCGCTGGGCGACTTCCGGGTCTTCCTCGCCGGCCCGGGGGCCACCGATTCGGAGCTGCGAACGCTGCTGGCCCGGCACACCGGTCTGCGGTTTGAAGCCTGGGAGGCGCGCGTCAGCGGGAACAGCCCCTGGCCGGTGGCCGACTACCTGACCTGTTACGGCGCGGCCCTTCAGGCCCTCCAGCGGGCCCCCGCCGGCCTCTCCCTGTTGCCGGCCGGAGCGCGCATCCGGCATCGCCGCCGCCGCACGCTGGCCGGGGTGCTCTCGGTCAACGTGCTCCTGGGGGGATTGTTGCTGGCCGTCCTGCTGGCCGGCGTGATGCAAAAGCGCGACCTCATCGAGCGCAAACGCGCCCTCACCCGCCAGAGCCAGGCCGCCCTCCAAACCGCGTTGGAAATTGACCGCCTGTACCGGGAGCTGAATCTGGACTACGAGCGCGTGTACCCGGTGCTGCGGCGGCAGCGACAGACCTTCGAAACGCTCCAGTCTCTGGCCGCCGTGCGCGACTCCCGCACCAACGACGCCTTTTGGTACGTGCTGTTTGCCGATGCCGCGAGCTATCAGCAGGGCACCTCTCGCCTGGCCCTGGTGGCCCGGCCGACGTCGGCCCCGGCCGGCCCCGGGGCCTTGCCGGATTTCCCCGCCCCGGCACCGACCGCCCCGACCAACGCGCCCGCGCCGGCGCGGCCGGACCGGGAATTCATCGCCGAACTGTGCATCCCGCTGGAGGGCGAAGCGTTGCGCCGGGTACTCAGCGACGTGGTGGCACACCTGCAACGCAATGTCCTTTTCGGCCGCGTGGACGCGCTGCCGGACGAGCGCCGCCAAGACCTGGTGGACCCGCAGGTAGCCGTGTCCAACCGGGTGTTCTCGCTGGCCCTGGAGGTGGCCGGACGCGAGTTGCCCGCCCCGCGCGCCCTGGCTCCCCGCGGCAAACCGGCAACCGAGCGGGGCACCGAGCGCACGCCGCGGCGCCCCACCGGCGCTTCCGGCGCCGGTCCCTGACCTCATGGAACCCGCCCCGCCTCCAATCCCCCCGCGCTCGTACCTGCTGGAGTTTACCCTCCTGGGCACGCTGGTTCTGACCATCCTGTATTTTGCCGGCTATCAGACGCTGAACCGGCGGGCAGATGCGCTGGACCGGCCGTTGCGGCTCGCCTGGGAAAGTTTTGCCGCCACCAACCAATCCAGCGAGGCCACCGCCGGGTTGAGCCTGGATCAACTGCCCGAGGCGCTGGCGGCCCTGCAACACTCCGCGGCCGAGCTGGCCGAAATTCGCGATCGGGTCGCGGGGCGGGTGCGGTTGCCGGCCGCGTGGTGGGAACAGATTCGCGCGCCGTTTCAGATCCTGGAGTTCGAAAACGAGCGCACCCGCCTGGCCGAAGCACTCGTGGCTCTGGCGCGGAGCCGGAAAATCGCCCTGGAACCCGGCGTGACCAACGGCTTGCCGGTCCGGACTCCCGACACCGCCGAGCCCGGGCTGCTGTGGGCGCGGCTGGCCTTTGCGCGCGAACTGCTCCTGACCGCCCTCCACTGTCAGGTGGGTGCCGTGCGCGAACTGGCCCAGTTGCCCGCGGTGAGTCACCGCTCGCTTTTGGACGGCCGCCGTTTGTACGAGGAACTGCCCATGCGGTTGGAGGTGGTGGGCGCGATGGACGCGGTCGGCCGGTTTTTGACCAGCCTGCCCCTGACGGGGGCCGAGCTGGAGGCGGTGGGCTTGGCCAACGTGCTTACCAACAAGCCCGCGTTGTTTTTGAGCCATCTGCGGGCGCGCAAGTCTGCCCCGGACCACCCCGCGGAGGTGCGGGCCGAAGTGGTGGTCAGCGGCTTCGTACCCCTGGAGGCCGGGCGGGAAACTCCCGCGCCGGCAACGGCTTCCCCGTGATGTTCAGCGATCTCGAAAAACGCCTGCTGCTGGCCGGCGCCGTGTTGGCCGGCCTGTTGGTGCTGCTGGGGTTGACCCTTGTCAACTGGGGCGGCCGCCTGCCCACGCTCAAACCCCTGGGCAACGGCGCCACTCAAAGCCAGCCTGCCTGGCCAACGCCCGCCCAGGTTCAGGAGTGGTTTTCCCCCGCCGCACTGGCCCGGCTGGTGGCGGTGTCCAACGCTCCCAATCCGTTTTTCACCCGGTACTTTCAACCCCCGCCGCCCCCCACCACCCGCCCGGCCGAGTTGACGTATCTGGGCTACCTGGAAAGCTCTGGCGGCGAGCGCCGCGCCTTCCTCCAGGTGGACGCGCAGGTCCGCTCATTCACCGCCGGCGCGACGGTGGTGGCCGACCATTGCCTCCACCGCATCGAGCGGCGTTCGGTCATCCTCACCAACGCGGCTGGCGCGACCAATGTGCTCGAGTTCAACGTGAAAAAGGTCCTTCAGGTCCCCGCCTCATGAACCCTGCGGACAGCTCCAAACGCGAGGTGGGCGAGGTGCTCTTCGCCGCCGGCAAGCTCGATGCCGCACAGTTGGACCTGGTACGCCGACGCCAGAAACGCCTGCGCACCCCCCAGCATCACGCGATCATCGAGCTGGGCTTTGCCTCGGAAACGGAGACCTATGCCGCCCTGGCCGCGCTGTACGGGCTGGAATTTGTGGACCTGTGCAACTACCGCTTCCCGCCCGGCCTGCCGGATGAGCAAATCCTGCCCGCCAGCGTCATCCACAACCACCAGGTGCTGCCCGTGGCGTTGGAGGGGGACACCATCACGCTGGCCTTCACCGAGCCGCCGCGCCAGACCGAGCTGGGCAACCTGCGCCTGTTGCTCAACCGCCAGATCCACCCCGTTCTCACCACCCCCAGTTGTTATCGCCACGTCATCCGCCAACACTTCGGCCTGGGCGCCGATACCCTGCAACACCTGGGTGAGGACCGCCCGGCCCCCGATGCCTCGGCCGACGTGGCCTTCCAGATTGACGCCGGCGAGGACGACGCCCGGGTCACCGCCGGCATCACCCGGTTTGTGGACCAGTTGCTGGGCGACGCCCTGCGCCTGGGCGCCACCGACATCCACATCGAACCGTACTACGCCCACGTCAAAATCCGCTACCGGGTGGACGGCCTGATGCAGCCGGTCAAAACCCCGCCCGGCCTGCGCCAGGTTTATGGCGCGCTGGTCTCCCGCCTCAAAATCATGGCCGGCCTCAACATCGCGGAAAAACGCCTCCCCCACGATGGCCGCATCACGATGAAGACCGACCGTGCCGACTACGACCTGCGCGTGTCCATCATCCCCACCAAACACGGGGAGGCCGTGTGCCTGCGCATCCTGGGCCGCCAGAGCCTCCAACTGGAGCTGCGCGAGCTGGGGCTGGAACCCGAGCAGGAGGAGTTGATGCGCCAACTGGCCGCCCTGCCCCAGGGCCTGGTGCTGCTGACCGGGCCCACCGGCTCGGGCAAAACCACCACCCTCTACGCCGTGCTGGCCAATGCCAACGACGAGGGCCGCAAAATCATCACCATCGAGGACCCGATCGAGTACCAGTTGGAGGGCATCGTCCAGATCCAGACCAAGGAGGACATCGGCCTGACCTTCGCCTCCGGCCTGCGCGCCATCCTCCGGCACGACCCCGACGTGATCCTCATCGGCGAAATCCGCGATGCCGAGACCGCCGAGATCGCCGTGCGTGCCGCCCAGACCGGCCACCTGGTTTTCTCGACCCTGCACGCCAACGACAGCCTCAACGTGGTGGTGCGCCTGCTGGACATGGGCGTGGACCCTTTCCCCCTCGGCTCGGCGCTGGTCTGCAGCATCGCCCAGCGCCTGGCCCAGCGGGTCTGCCGGCAGTGCGCCGAGCCCGATCCGGCGCTGGACCAGGAAGGCTGCCGCGCCGAGATGGCCCGGGCGCTGCGCCTGCCCGCGGAGGAATTGCGCGCCCTGCACGGCCGCGGCTGCGTCGAGTGCGGCGGCAAGGGCACGCGCGGCCGCGTGGCGGTTTATGAGTTTTTCGTCATGCACGAGGCCGTGGCCGAGCTGCTCCGCCCGGGTGTGTCCACCGTGCAGTTGCGCTCCGCCGCCCGGCAATACGGCTGGCGCTCGCTGCGCGAGGAGGCCTGGAAGAAGGTCCAGCAGGGCCTCATCCCGATCACCGAGGTGCAACGCCTCACCCGCCGGCTCCAACAACCCGGCCTCCAACCCCAGCTCCCCCTGGCTGTGGCGGCGGGCCCCGGCGCGTAGGCGGTGCCGGCCCCCCCAGCCCTCCCCGCGGTGGGAGACGAAGCCCCGCG
>CALFAV010000016.1 GCA_937946835.1 uncultured Verrucomicrobiae bacterium
AGATGCCGTTGGTACAACGCCAGCGCCCGGCGCAACAGCGGCTCCGCCTCGGCGTACTGGCTGAGCTGGTAGTACGTGAAGCCCAGGGTGGACTGCACCTCGGCCAGGACCAGCGGCTGGCCGGCCAGTTCGGTCTCCGCCCGGCGGGCCGCGCGCGCCAGCAGGTCGGTGACCCGAACATCGCGGCCGTCCCGGCTGGGATCGGGCGAGGCCAGCAGTTCGGCGAGGAAGCGTTTCACCGCCTCGGCCTGCCGGCGCTGGCGGTCCACCCGGATGCCGGCGCCGATCGAGATCGCCCCCACCGCCAGGAGCAGCCCGAGAATGATCCCCAGCAACGCCGCCGGCACCGGCCGCCGCCGCGCCCAGCGCACCACGCGCTCCGCTCGCCCGGCCGGCCGGGCGCAAATCGGCTCGTCGCGCAGATGCCGGCGCAGGTCGTCGGCCAGCGCGCGGGCCGTGGCGTAGCGGGCACGGGGTTCTTTCGCCAGCGCCTTCAGGGTGATCGTTTCCAGGTCGCGCGGCACGGCCGGGTTCAGCAGCCGGGGCGGCGGCGGCTCGGCCTCGAGGGTCTGGCGCAGGACCACGGCCGGCGAGTCGCCGACGAACGGCGCCCGACCGGTCAGCAGGTGGTACAGCAGCGCGCCCAGGCCGTACACGTCGCAGGCCACGGTCAGGTCGCGCCGGCCGGCGGCCTGCTCCGGCGCGAGGTAGCCGGGCGTGCCCAGCACCTGGCCGCTGAGGGTGAAGGCCGCATCGGTGTCGAGCCGGCGGGCGAAGCCGAAGTCCGTGACGTGCGGAGCGCCTTCGGCGTCAAGCAGCACGTTCGAGGGCTTGAGGTCGCGATGCAACAGGCCCCGGTCGTGGGCGTGCTGGACGGCGTCGGCCACGGTGGCCACCAGCTCGGCGGCGCGGTGCGGGGGCAACGACCCCTCGCGCGTGACCGCGCCCAGGTCTCGGCCGGACACGAGGCGCATCGAGAAGTACGGCTGGCCCTCGTGCTCGCCGACCTCGTAGATCGGCACGATGTGGGGATGATCCAGCGCCGCGGCGGCCGTCGCTTCCGCGCGGAACCGGCGGGCTTCCTCTTCCCCGGCCAACGCGCCGGTGCGGAGCAGCTTGACCGCCACCTCGCGGTTCAGGCCGAGCTGGCGGGCGCGATACACCACGCCCAGGCCGCCCCGGGCGATTTCCTCGAGCAGCTCATAATCGCCGAGGAAGCGCCAGGCGGCGGGCGGCTGCTCGGGGGAATCGGCCGGTCCGATCGGAGCGTCCTGCAGCGCGCGCGAGAGGCAGCGCGGGCACAGCCCATCCACGGCGTTGTGCTCCAGCGCCAGGCCGCAGCGCGGGCAGGCAGGCGGGGGCGATGAGGCGGCCGTCATGACAGGCTGAAGGATTCAGCGCATTGGCGCGGCGCGGCTTTCACTCAATCGCTCCACACGGCGAGCAAGTGACGCATTTCCTCGTCGAGGTCGGCGGCCGAACCGACGGTCTGGATCACCTCGTGGCGCACCAGTTCGCGCAGCCGCCGCCGCAGCCGGTGCAGCGCCACGGCCACCGCGCCCGGGCTCATGCCGAGCTGCTGCGCCAGCACCTCGTGGCTGGCGGTGGCATCGCCACCCAGCGCCGGGGCGAGCGTGGCGTACTGGGTCAGCTTGCCCTGCGCGTCCTGCTCGCGCTTCAGGCGTTCCAGGGCCCGTTGCAGCACCAGCCGCGCCCACTGGCGATCAAAGGCGGTCTCGGGGCTGACTCCCGGTGCGGGACGTTCCGCCAGGGATGCGGCGGCCTCCTCGGTTTCGAGCGAAAAGACCGCGCCGGCGCCGCGCTTGGCGGCCGATTCGCGGCGGACTTCGCTGACGAGGTGGTTGCGCAGCCCGGCCAGCAGGTAGGAGCGGAAGCGGCCGCGGCCGGGTTCGACCCGCGCCAGGTCCTCGCGCTCGAGCAGGCGGGCGAGGAAGCCCTGGAGCAGGTCGCGGGCGTCTTCCGGGCTTTGGCCGTCTGCCAGGAGAAAGGCGTAGAGCGGCGGCCAGTACAGCCGCAGGAGCGTCTCGAGCGCCTCGCGGGAGCGGGCCGGGTCCCCGCGCACGTCCAGCACCAGGCTCCAGCGGGTGGGCGGGAATTCGGCGGGTGGATCGGCCATGTTGGTAATCAGGGCACCAATACCGTGGCACAAGGGCGGCCGCAGCGGCAAGGTCTCAGGCAGCGCATCTTGCGGATTGCTTTGAGGGGGAAAACCGGGGCAATAAACGATGAGCGTTATGCGACTTGCGGCAGCGCTTCCGCCGGGGAAGTCCCATACAACGACGAACTCGCTCCCGCCCCTCAGCTCCTCGGTTTCAGCCCGCCTTCACCTGCCCACCTCGCACCCCCCTTGGGCTGAGCCTGTCGGCACCGTCTGGCTTCCCGTGGCCGGCACCGGTGAAGTGGAGGTGACCCGCGGCCCGGGCACGCCCTTCTACCGCTTGCGACGGCCCTGATCGCCGCCGGTGACGCCCGGTCCGGAGGCGCTCACGCGCCCAGTTCCTGGTACAGGCGCGCCAGGCGGCGGGCGTGCTCATCGTAGGCCGCCTCGAACAGCGCGGCGGCCCGCTCCGCACCGATGAGCGCCCCGGCGGTGAGCACCCGCGGGGGACAGCCGGCGGCGGTCAGCCGTGCCGCCACCTCGGCCTTGAGTGCGTTGATCAACAGGCACCCGCCCACCGTCGAGCCCGGCGCCACGGGATACTCGAGTCCGGGCACACGTACCATCGCGTCGCCCGCCGGCGCACCGGTGTCCAGCACCAGGTCGGCGAAGTCGGGCAGTTTTTTGCCGTCGGCGCGCTGGCTGCGGCTGGCCTCGGCGTGGCGGCGCGACACGATGGCCACCACCTTGACGCCGCGGCGTTGGAAGCCCTCGGCCATCTCGATCGGCACCACGTTGCAGCCGCTGGAGGAGATGACCAGCGCGCCGTCCACGGGGCGGATGTCGAAGTTGCGCAGGATGCGTTCGGCCAGGCCGGAGACGTTTTCCAGGAACATCGCCTGGCGCTGGCCGTTGGGGCCGACGACCAGGTTGTGAAAGCTCAGCGACAGCTCGACGATGGGGTTGAAGCCGGGGAACGAACCGTACCGCGGCCACATTTCCTCCACCAGGATGCGGCTGTGGCCGGAGCCGAAGAGGTGGACCATGCGGCCGGCGCGGATCGTGGCGGCAAACCACTCCGCCGCCCGCTCGAGGGCGGGCAATTGGGCGGCGACGGTCTCGATCAGGCCCTGACAAGCGCGCAGATAGTCCCGGGCGGGTTGCATCGCGGCCCAGTCTAACCGGTCCCGCCCGATTGCGGAAGGCGGTGGTGAACGGCCACCCGGGACGTTCGCCGGACGTCACAACCGGGTCACGAGCCGGCGACAATTGCGGAAAGCCCTGCTTTGCGCCTTGTCGGCGCGCGGTCGCGCCGGTTCTTAGAAGGGCGCGGCGCGTGCCGCTCAAATGGCCAAAATTTTCATCAGCTTGTCCGGAGAGGGTCGGGGCCATGCCACCCGGGTAAGGGCCCTGGTGGAATCCCTGGCCGGGGAACACCAGGTGCGCATCTTCGCTCCCGGTGACGCCCACCCGTTTCTCGCGCGGCTGTACGCGGGCTCGGAGGTGCGCGTGGACCCTTTGCCCGGTCTGTGCTTCGCCTACGATGACCGGCACCGGCTGCGCTACCCCGCCACGCTGCGCCGGTTGTTAACCTATCTCCGGCAACTGCCCGTCACGCTGGCCGCGCTCACGGCCGAATTGCGCCGCGAACGGCCGGACCTGGTGATCACCGACTTCGAGCCGGCGTTGCCCCGAGCCGCCCGGCGGTGCGGCGTGCCGTTCATCAGCCTCAACCACCAGCACTTTCTCCGTACCTACGACCTGAGCAGCCTGCCGCCCCGGCTCCGGTGGCACGCTGCCTACATGGCCGCCGTCGTGGGTGCGTACTACTCCGGTCAGGTGGAAACCATCGTCTCGTCCTTTTACTTCCCGCCGTTGCGGTCCGGCTGCCGGCGCGTGACCCAGGTGGGGGTGCTGCTGCGCGAGGCGGTGCGGGCAACGCGGCCGGTCACGCACCCCCACCTGGTGGTCTATTGGCGCAAGTTCGGCAGCGAGGCGGTGCTGCGCGCCCTGGAAAACACGGGCTTGGAGGCCCGGGTGTACGGGCTGGGCGCGCGGCCGCCGCGCGGGCGCCTGAGTTTTCAGGCGATCAGCGAGACGGGCTTTCTGGCGGACCTGGCCGGCTGCACGGCCCTGGTCTGCACCGCGGGCAACCAGTTGGTCGGCGAGGCGCTTTACCTGGGCAAGCCGGTCTTCGCGCTGGCGGAAACCAACAACTTCGAGCAGGAGATCAACGCCCACTTCCTGCAGGCCTCCGGGGCCGGAGAGGCCATGCCGATGGCGGAATTTTCCGAGGCCCGGCTGCACCGGTTCCTGGTCGCGCTGGATCGGTATCGCGGCCGCATCTGCCGGGAACGACTGGACGGCCTGCCCGCCACTCTGCGTGTGCTGCGACGATACCTTTGCCCCGAGCCGCAACCGGCTCGGGAAGTTGCCGTGCCGGAGCTCCTCGCCGCATGAAGGCACTGCGTCTGGCTTCGCTGCCCCTGACCCTCTTGCGCAACCGCCAGGGCGATCCGGGCCCGCCGCGCTTCCTGACCTACATCGTCACCTTCACCTGCAACGCCCGGTGCATCATGTGCGACAGTTGGCGGAAGCCCTCGCCGGACGAGCTGACCCTCCCGGAAATCGAGACCATTTTCCGCCAACTGCCGTCCCTGGACGCGGTGCGCCTGACCGGCGGCGAACCGTTTGTGCGGCCGGACCTGCTGGACATCGCCCGGCTGGTCCGCGACCACCTGCACCCGTTCTTCCTGCACGTGACCACCAACGGGTTTCTGACCGGGCGCATTGTGGAGTTCTGCGAGCGCCGGCCGCGCGCACTGCCGTTGCACCTGTTGGTCTCGCTCGACGGCACGGAGGCCAAGCACAACGCGGTGCGGGGCCGCGCGACCGCCTGGCAAACCGCCACCGCCACCCTTCGCGCCCTGGCGCCGCGGCAGCGCGAGTTGAATCTCCGGCTGGCGGTGAACCAAACCCTGGTGGACGCCGAGGGCCTCGCCGAGTACCGGCGACTGCGCGAATGGCTGCGCCCGCTGGGGGTCCGTCACAACGCGGTGCTGGCCTACGACGTGAGCGCCACCTACAGCACCGCCGGGGAACTGGATGTGGCGCCCCGTGCGGCCGGGCAGTACTCGACCTTCGGTCAGTTTGAAAAGCGGGAGTTGCTGGCCTGGCTGGAGGAGGCCGAGGCGGATGCCACCGGGCTGCCGTTGCCCGAACGGGCGGCCAAGCGCTACTACTACCGCGGCATCCGCAATCGGGTGCTCCACGGCCGGGCCGCGCCCAATCCGCCCTGCGTGGCGCTGCACAGTCACTTGCGCCTGTACCCCAACGGGGACGTGCCCACCTGCCAGTTCAACTCCCGCCGCGTGGGCAACCTGCGCCGGCAAACTTTCGCCGAGATTTGGAACGGAGCGCCCGCCCGCGCCCAACGCACCTGGGTCCGCGCCTGCCCGGGTTGCTGGGCGGAATGCGAGGTGGTGCCCAATGCGATCTACTCCGGCGACCTGCTGGCCGCGGCGCTGCGCGGCCGGGCCTCCGACGCGCCGGAATCGCCCCCCCGGTCGGACGTGCCGGCACCGGCCCTCGCCCGGGACTCCGTTTGAGCCGCGACCGTGGCCGGCCGCACCTCGGTCAGTTCCTCGTGGTGGGTCATGAGGCGGCGGGTAAACAGCTTGCGTCCCTCGATGCGCCAGGTCAGCCGGCGGGTGAACCAAAGGCCCTCCTCGGTCCGCGCCCGCTCGAAGAAGACCTCGCAGTGCTTGAGCGCCCCCACCAGCCCGCCGACCACGTTGACCGGCCCGGTCAGGTGAAACTGCGCGCGGATGACGTGCGCGTCCGCCGCGTCAATCCACAGCCGCCCGGCCATGCGGTTGATGAACCGCTCGATCAGACTGTCCGCCGGCTGGCGGTCTCCGGCCGGCTCGAAGTCCACCACCCAGGCCGGCCGCCCGGCCAGTTCCTCCCGGCCCGCGAGGGTGAAGCGGAAGCGCTGGAGCAGGTTGGTGGTCACCGGCACATCGCGGCGCTCGTAGGCGCGGGTGCGGTCATCCTCCACCTCGGCCCAGGGGTCCGGCTCGGGGCGGGCGGGGGTGTGTTCGCGGCGCACGTGCTCGCGCTTTTTGAGCTCTCCTTCGGCGTTCAGGGTATCGGTGGTCTTGGTGCGCACGTAGGCGTACCGGGCCTTGAAGCACGCCTCCATCTCGCGGTCGCCCCGGGCGTTTTCCACCGCCCGCCGCAACAACCGATCCAGGTCCGGCGGCGCGGTCCCGTCGGCGGGCGCTTCGGAACCGGCGCCCCGCCCCGGCGCGGTCAGCACCAGCAGGAGAACCAAAACCCCGAGTGGTCGTTGGGGCAAAAGGCGGCCGTTCATGTCCCGTCGCGGGCATGGTAGGCGGCGCCGCAGGCCCCGGCAAACTCGCCCAGTTCCGCCGGCGCCACCCGCACCCGATGTCCGCCCGGCCGCCACTCCATCCGGTCCAGTTCCCCGGCCAGTGGTTCAAACAGCGCGGCTCCGGCCCGGGCGATGCCACCGCCGATCACCACCACCTCCGGGTCCAGCACGTTGATGAGCGAAGCCACGCCCGCCGCCAGCGCGCGCACGGATTTGAGCCAGACGGCGCGTGCAAAGGCATCGCCCGCCTCCACCGCCCGGATCAGCTCGTGCGTGGTGGCAAACCGGCCCTGCGAGCGCTCGTGAACCGTCGCGTTGCCGACCGCCCACTCGAGGCTGCCCGGTGTGCCGCAGATGTCCGGCGGGCCGTCCGGGTCCAGCGAGATGTGCCCCAGATGCCCGGCGCGGCCGACGGCCCCGCGCAACAACCGGCCGTCCACCAGCGCGGCGCCGCCCACGCCCGTGCCCAGGGTGAGCAGCACCGCGTTTCGCGCCCCGCGGGCGGCACCCAGCCAGACCTCACCCTGCAAGGCCGCCTGCGCGTCGTTCAACACCGGCACCGGCCGCGTGGCCCCGAGGGCTTCCGTCCAGTCCAGGCCCTCCAGTCCCGCCAGCCGGCCGGGCATGTGCGCGACGCGGCGGCCGTCCTCCGCCACCAGACCCGGCGCGGACACCCCCAGCGCCCGCGGGGGCGTGCCCGCGGCCGACACCAACCGGTCGCGCGCGGCGCGCACCGCGTCGAGAAACGCCCGGGGCCTCTCCGGGTCGAAGGTCTCCACCGTCCGCTCCAGCACCCGGCCCTCGGCCGTCACCGCCACGGCCTTGACGCTGGTCCCGCCCAAATCCAGCCCGAGCAGGTAGTTCATGGTCGGGGCAGGGTCGCGTGGGTCCCGGCGGTCTCGCCGGGGGTGCGGGCCGGGGGACGGCCTTCGGACACGCTCCAGCCGCCGTCTACCGCCAGCACCTGGCCGGTGACCCACCGTGATTCGTCCGAGAGGAAAAAGAGCGCCGCCGCATCGAGGTCCTCTGTGCGGGCGATGCGGCCGCCGTCCAGGGGCTGTTTGCGCCGGATGTATTCGAGGATGGCCGGGTCGCCCTGGGCGCGGGCGGACATGGGGGTGGCCACCAGGCCGGGGGCAAGCACGTTGAAGCGGATGTTGTGCGGGGCGTAGCGCGCGGCGGCGGCGCGGGTCAACCCGATCAGGGCCGCCTTGGCGGCGGCGTAGGCGTGCGTGGCAAAAAACTCCGGCGAGGGCGACTGCGCGAGCACCGAGCCGCAGTTGAGCACCGTGCCGCCGACGCCGTGCGCCAGCCAGGACCGCACGGCCGCACGGTTCGAGTACATCACCGAGGTCAGGTTCAGCCGCAGGGTGTACTCCCAGCCGGCGTCGGTCAGTTCGTGCAACGCGCCGTCGCCCTGGCGGCGCCCGCTGCCCCCGGCCACGTGGTACAGGCCGTGAAACCCGCCAAAGCGCCGCTCCGCCTCGGCAATGGCCCGCTCGGCCGTGGCCGGCTCGGTGGCGTCGGCCACCAGGGCGTGCACCCGACCGGGCGCCTCGAGGTTGAGCACTTCCGCGCCGGCCGCTTCCAAACCCACGGCCACCACGCGGCCCCCCGCCGCCAGGCACGCGCGCACCGCGGACAAACCCAGCCCGCCGGTGCCGCCAATGACGACCACGACCTTGCCGGCCAGACGTTCAGGCATGGCCCGAGCCTACTTCGCCGCGCCCCGGCGCGCCAGCCCGGCGGAGGGCCGGTCCGGGCAAAAATGCCGACGGCGGCCCGGAACCCACCCGGGCGGTGGCCGGCGCGCTTTGTCCGTGCTCCGGCGCGGGGTCCGGCTTACACTGACGGCCATGAAGTCCATCGTCCTTTGCGGCGCCGCGCTGGCGCTCTTGTCCGCCTCTGCCCCGGGGGCCGAACCCTGGGCCAGCTACCCGCCACCGACCGACCGGGCCAACGGCAAACACGTGGTCCTGCTCGCCGGCGACGAGGAGTACCGCTCGGAGGAATCGCTGCCCATGCTGGCCGGGCTGCTCAGCCAGCGGCACGGCTTTCGGTGCACGGTCCTGTTCTCCATCAACCCGGCCGACGGCACGATTGACCCGAACAACCAGACCAACGTGCCCGGCCTGCACCTGCTGGATTCGGCGGACCTGGTCATCTGTGCCTTCCGCTTCCGCGAGCTGCCGGACCGCGACATGCAGCACTTCGTGGATTACCTCCAGGCCGGCAAGCCGATCATCGCCCTGCGCACCGCCACGCACGCCTTCAGCTACGAGCGCCACAAGCAAAGCCCCTTCGCCCGCTGGGACTGGCGGAGCCGCGACTGGCCGGGCGGCTTTGGCCAGCAGGTCCTGGGCGAAACCTGGATCAACCACCACGGCGACCACGGCACCGAGGCCACGCGCGGGCTGATTGACGGCCTCAACGCCAAACACCCGGTCCTGCGCGGGGTGACGGACGTCTTCGGCCCGACGGACGTGTACGGCATTGTGCACCTGAAACCGACCGACACCGTGCTGCTGCACGGCCTGGTGTTGAAGGGCCTGACGCCGGACGCGCCGCCGAACTGGCGCAAGCCGCTCATGCCGCTGGTCTGGGTGCGCGAGTACACCTGGCCCAACGGCAAGACCACCCGCGCGCTCACCTCCACCATCGGGGCGGCGGTGGATTTTCAAAGCGAGGACCTGCGCCGGCTCATCGTCAATGCCGCCCACTGGCTCACCGGTCTGGAGGTGCCGGCCCGGGCCGACGCCACACCCGTGCGCGAGTACCGGCCGAGCTACTTCGGCTTCGGCAAGTTCGTCCGGGGCGTGCGGCCGGCCGACCTCGAATTGAAGTAGGCGGAGCCGGGCGCCCGCTTGGTAGCCGGGCGTAACGGGCTGGTAGCCCGTGTCGCGCCGCGGCGACTCCGTTTTTTCGGGTTAAAACAGTCGCCGCTGGCGCTCGGCCTCGTCCGGGCGGGTGGTGATACGCTCGACATGCTGCGGCAGCAGGAAGGTGGGGCCGCCCATGGCCGCCGCCCCGGCGAAGATGGCCGCCGCCTTCTCGGCCATGAGCAGCGCGGCCAACACCGCCTCGGGAGAGCCGCCCGGCGCGATCACGCCGTGGTTTTGCAACAGGATCAGCCGGGGCACCCGGCCGTGCTCGCGCAGAAAGTCCTTGGTGCGCTCGCGAACTTGCCAGGCCAGCGGCAGCCCCGGGTCGGCATAGGGCACGTACACCGAGGCCGGGCCGCAAAACACGATCTCGTCCGGAAACATCCGGTGCTCGGCAAAGTCGCGGGCGCGGGGCGAGCAGAGGATCTGGTTGACGTGGAGCGGGTGGCAATGGCCCACGAAGTTCACCCCCTCGAGCGTGAGCAGCCAGGCATGGAAGAGGGCCTCGATGCTGGGCTTGCGGGCCCGGGGGTCCACGCGCGCCTCCAGCAGGGCCCGGTGCACCTGCTCGTCGGGCAGTTGCTTGCGGTCCAGCAGGGTGAGCACCCGGGCGGCGTCGCACACGGTGACCTCCGCCTCCGTCAGGCTCGCCAGCCGGGCCCCGCTGGCCTTGACGGCAAACTGCGTGGCGTTGACGCGGGCGGAGGTGTTGCCCTCGGCCAGAATCGCCAGGCCACGGTCCTCGCGGCCGATTTCACGGGACAACGCCACCAGCGCGGCAATCGCGTCGTGCATGGGCGGATTGAATCCGCCGCCGGTCCCGTCGCCAAGCGGCAAAGGCGGGGCCGGTTGAGATTGACGGGCGCGCGCCCCCCCGCCACGGTGAGCGGCATGATTGTTCGCATCGGACGCACCTACTACAGTTTGCCGGTGCGGCTGCTGGCCGGCGGGGTGCTGGGCGTGATGCTGTTGGCGGCGCTGGTCAGCACCTTTTACACCATCGAAGCCGAGTCGCAGGGGGTGGTTCTGCGCTTCGGCCGCTACCTCAAGACCGTCGAGCCCGGCCTGCAGGTGCGCCTGCCCCTCGGCATGGACCGCGTGTACCGGGTGCCGGTCCGGCGCCAGCTCAAACAGGAGTTCGGCTTTGCCACGCCCGGGGCCACGTACCCCTACCAGTTCACCGACACCCGCGAGCAGGAACTGGAGCGGAGCATGGTCACCGGCGATCTCAACGCCGCCTCGGTCGAGTGGGTGGTCCAGTTCCGCGTCAATGACCCGCTGGCCTACCTGTTTGCCTTCCGCGACCCCGACCACGCCCTGCGCGATTTGTCCGAATCGGTCATGCGCACGGTCATCGGGGACCGCACGGTGGACGAGGTCATCACCGTGGGCCGGCAGGAGATCGAGGTCGAGGCCCTGACCCGGCTCAAGCGCCTGGTCGAGCAGTACGGCCTGGGAGTGAGCATTGACCAGATCCAGCTCAAGAACGTGAACCCGCCCACGCCGGTGCAGGCCTCCTTCAACGAGGTCAACCAGGCCCAGCAGGAGCGCGAGAAGGTCATCAATCTGGCCCGCGGCGAATACAACAAGGCCGTGCCCCGTGCCCGCGGCGAGGCCGAGGAGCGCATCCGCGCCGCCGAGGGCTACGCCATCCGCCGGGTCAACGAGGCGGAGGGCGACGCCGCCCGCTTCACGGCGATGTTTGCCGAGTACACGAAGGCGCCGGAGGTCACCCGCCAGCGCTTGTACCTCGAAATGATCGAAGAGGTGCTGCCGCGCCTGCGCGGCAAGATCGTGGTGGACGAATCCGCCCGCCAGGTCCTGCCCCTGCTCCAACTCCAACCCGCCCGGCCCACCCCATGAGACCGCTCGCCCCCCTCCTCGGCCTGCTGGCCGCCGGCCTGCTCGGGCTGCTCCTGCTGGCCGGCACGGTGTACACCATTGACGAGACCGAACAGGTCGTCATCACCCAGTTCGGCAAACCGATCGGCGCCGCCCGCACCAACGCCGGCCTGCACTTCAAGCTGCCCTTCATCCACGAGGTCAACCGTCTCGAAAAACGCGTCCTGCGCTGGGACGGCCGCCCCTCCGAGATGCCCACCAAGGACAAGACCTACATCGTGGTGGACGCCTTCGGCCGCTGGCGCATCCGCGACCCCCAGCAGTACTTCCTGCGCCTGCGCGACGAGCGCAGCGCCCAGTCGCGCCTGGACGACATCCTGGGCAGCGAAATCCGCAACGCCATCGCCCGGCATGAGCTCATCGAGCTGATTCGCAGCACCCGCGACCGCGTGCCGGCGCTGGACAGCAGTCTGGCGGGCAGCACCAACGACCCCGCCACCGGACGCCTGTACCCCATCCGCAAGGGCCGGCCATTGGTCGAGGAGGAAATCCTCACCAACGCCGCGCCCAAGGTCGCCGTCTTCGGGGTCGAGTTGCTGGACGTGCAGTTCAAGCGCGTGAACTACAACCCCAGCGTGGCCCAGCGCATCTACGAACGGATGATCAGCGAACGGCAGCAGATCGCCGAGCGCTTCCGCTCCGAGGGCGCGGGCGAGGCCGCCAAGATCGCCGGCCAGAAACAAAAGGACCTCCAAACCATCGAGTCCGAAGCCTACCGTCGGGTCCAGGAAATCCGCGGGGCCGCCGACGCCCGCGCCACGGAAATCTACGCCGCCGCCTACAACCGCAGTCCGGACACGGTCGCGTTTTACCGCTTCCTGCGCACCCTCGAGGCCTACAAAACGGTGCTCACCAACGAGACCACGCTCATCCTGACCACCGAGGGGGACTTCTTCCGCCTCCTCAAACACCCCGCCGCGCCCTGAACCGCCCGGACCCGCCCGGGGCTGCGGGCCGGGGGCCCGGGGTTTGAAAAAACCACGCCCGCCGTGGCCCCCGCCGCCGGCACCGACCTGGTCTGTCCTTTGGCGTTGTGCCGCTCCACCTCCCGGGACACTCTGGGCGGCAAACCATGCAGACCCTGACCCGAGCTTTCCGAGGAATCCTCGCCGTCGGCCTGACCGTGGCTCTCGGCTCGGCCGCCGCCGCTGAACTGCGCATCGGCCTGATCGGCCTGGACACCTCCCACGTCATCGCCTTTACCCAACTGCTGAATGATCCCGGCCGCCCGGATCACGTCCCCGGCGGCCGGGTCGTGGCCGGTTTCCCCGGCGGCAGCCCGGACCTGGAGGCCAGCCGCAGCCGCGTGGCCGAGTACACCCGCGAACTGCGGGACCGTTGGGGCGTGCAGATCATGGACTCGATCGAGGCCCTGTGCGCAGTGGTGGACGCGGTGATGCTCGAAAGCGTGGACGGCCGCCCCCACCTGGCCCAGGCCCGGCCGGTGCTTCAGGCCCGCAAACCGCTGTTCATTGACAAGCCCATGGCCGGCTCGCTGCGCGACGTGATCGCGATCTTCCGCCTGGCCCGGGAAACCGGCACCCCCTGCTGGAGCTCCTCCGCGCTGCGGTTTTATCCGGGTCTGCTCGAACTGAAGAAAACCGACGCGGGCGCCATCCGCGGCGCGGTCTCGACCGGCCCCGCCCCGCTCGAGCCGCACCATCCCGACCTGTTTTGGTACGGCATCCACCCCACCGAGGCCCTGTTTGCCGTGCTGGGCACCGGCTGCGAGCGCGTGGTTCGCACCCACACCCCGGACACCGACGTGGTCACCGGCGTCTGGCGCGACGGCCGGGTGGGCACGCTCATTGGGATTCGCAACGCCGCGGCCCCGTACCGGGTGACCCTCTTCGGCACCAAGGCCGTGGTGGATCAGAAACCCGGCGGCGACTACGCGCCCCTGATCCGCGAGGTCATCCGCTTCTTCCAGACCGGCGTGGCGCCGGTGCCCCCGGAGGAAACCATCGAACTGTTCGCTTTCATGGAGGCGGCCGACGAGAGCAAACGCCGCGGCGGCGCTCCGGTCACCCTGGAGGAAGTGCTCGCCGCCGCCGGCCTGAGCGGTCGCCGCGCGCCTTGACGTCCGCCGGGGACTTTTTCAATCTGGGATGGAAATCGGACTCTGGGAGCCATGCCGATCTACGAATTCGCCTGCCCGAAGTGCCGGGTCATTTTCAGTTTCCTGTCCAAACGGGTGAACCCGGACCGGTCCCCCACCTGCCCCAAGTGCGGCAACGACCGCCTGGAAAAACAGATCAGCCGCTTCGCCCACCTCAAGGGCCTGGCCGAACCCGCGGCCAAATCCCCGGACGACGAGTCTCTGCCCGACATTGACGAGCGCCGGATGGAACGCGTGATGAGTGAACTGGAGCGGGACATGGACCACCTGGACGAAAACAACCCCCGCCACATGGCCTACGTCATGAAAAAGATGAAGGAGGCCCTGCCCTCCGAGGCCATGCCCAGGGAACTGGACGTGGCCATCAAGCGCCTGGAAAAGGGCGAAGACCCCGAAAAGATTGAGGAGGACATGGGCGACGTGCTCGGGGATTTCTTCGGCGAGGGAGAGGGGGAAGACGACGACTTCGGCGGCCCCGGCGGTGGCTACACCCGCGACAGCGGACTCTACGACTTCTGACCCCCGGTCCGGCAGCCCGCCCGCAAACCGCGGCGCTGGAGGAACGGCCGGCTTGCCGGCCCCATCTCACCCTCCGACCGGCGTCGCGGATCGGTCTTTCCAGCTTGTCACCGGGCCGTCGGGCCGGTAGGGTGTCTCGCCTTTGAATGAAAGCGGACATCCATCCCAAGTACATGGAGGCGGAGGTACGGTGTGCCTGCGGCAACACGTTCAAGACCCGCTCCACCCGGCCCGTGATCGTGGTGGGCATCTGCAACGTGTGCCATCCGTTCTTTACCGGCCAGCAGAAGTTCGTGGACACCGCCGGGCGCGTGGACAAGTTCCAGCAACGGCTGGCCAAGACCCAGGCCGTGCAGGCCGCGCTGGCCGCGGCCGCGGCCGGCAAGAAGAAGCGCAAGTAGTTTTCCGCCCGCCGGCGCCCGCCCGGACTCGCCGCCGGGCGGGTGCTGCTTTTTCCGGGGCGGTTTTACATGGACCTGCGCCCGTACATTGAAAAACTGCGCCAGCGCCTGGCCGAGGTGGAGCGGGGGCTGGCCGACCCGGCCACGTTCCAACAGCCGCAACGTGCCCAGGAACTGGGCCGCGAGTACGCCCGCCTGAAGGACCTGCTGGCCCACGGCGACGCCTACTGCCGGGCCCTGGCCGAGCTGGAGGCCAACCACGCCCTGCTGGCCGCCGAGCGCGACCCCGAGCTCCAGACCCTGGCCCGCGAGGAAATTGCCCGACTGGAGGCCGTCCTGCCGGCGCTCAGCCGCAAGGTCCGCGAGGGCCTGCTCCCCCCCGAGCCGGCCGACGCCCGCAACATCATCGTGGAAATCCGCGCCGGGGCCGGCGGCTCCGAGGCGGCGCTCTTTGCGGCGGACCTGTACCGGATGTACACCCGCTACGCCGAGACCCGCGGTTGGAAGGTGGAGAATCTGGATTCCAACCCCTCCGACCTGGGCGGCTTCAAGGAAATCATCTTCAGCGTGGCGGGCACCGAGGTGTTCAAACGGCTAAAATTCGAAAGCGGGGTGCACCGCGTGCAGCGCGTGCCGGCCACCGAGGCCCAGGGACGCATCCACACCAGCACCGCTACCGTGGCCGTCCTGCCCGAGGCCGAGGAGGTCGAGGTCGAGATCCGGCCCGAGGAAATCGAGATCACCACCTGCCGCGCCTCCGGCCCGGGCGGCCAGGGGGTGAACACCACCGATTCGGCGGTGCAAATCCTGCACAAGCCCACCGGTCTGGTGGTGCGCTGCGCCGATGAACGTTCCCAGCAAAAGAACAAGGTCCGGGCCGTGCACATCCTGCGCACCCGCCTGCTCGACCTGCGCCGCCAGGAAGAAAAGGCCCGGCTGGACGCCACCCGCAGCCGGCAGGTGGGCACCGGCGAGCGCAACGAGAAAATCCGCACCTACAACTTCCCGCAAAACCGTGTCACCGACCATCGCCTCGACCTGAGCGTGTACAACCTCGCCGCCGTGATGGACGGCGACCTGGACCTGTTGATCGAGCCGTTGCTGGCGCACGACCTCGAACAACGCCTGGCCGCACTGGCCCTGTGAATCCCGCCCTCCACCCGGAACATCCGGCGGGCCTTCCTCCCGCCGAATTGACCCTCCCCCCGCACATCCGGGGGTTGATCTTCGACTTCGACGGCACCCTGGCCGACACGATGCCCCTGCACTGGGCCGCCTGGCAGGAGGTGTGCGCCCGACACGGGATTCCGTTCACCCGCGAGCGGCTTTACGCCCTGGCCGGTGTGCCCACGCGCGAAATCATCCGCCGGATCAACCGCGATCACCGGTTGCAACTGGATCCGGAAACCATCGCCCGGGAAAAGGAGGCGGCCTTCCTGACCCGCCTGCCCCTGGTGCGCCCCATCGAGCCGCTGGTCCGCCTGGCCAGGGTGGAACGCGGTCGGCGGAAACTGGCCGTGGCCTCGGGCGGCTCGCGTCGGGTCATCCCCCGCCTGCTCGAACACCTCGGCTTGCAGGACCTCTTCGACGCCGTGGTCACCCAGGACGACGTGACCCGCCCCAAACCCGCGCCGGACATTTTCCTCGAGGCCGCCCGCCGGCTCGGGTTGGCCCCGGCCGAATGCCTGGCCTTTGAGGATGGCGACCTGGGGCTCGAAGCCATCCGCGCGGCGGGCATGGAAGCGGTGGACGTGCGCCGGTGGCTGGCGGCCACCATGGGTTGAACCGGGCCGGGGGTTCCTCGTGTTCCCCTCCCGGCGGCGGCTGACCAACCGGGCAGAAACCGGCGTTGTCTCCTTGCGCCCCACGACGGCTTGCGTACTCTGGGGCATCAATGGAAACGGTGATCATCCTGCTGGTGGCCGGCCTGGTGCTGATGCTGGTGGAGACCGTGTTGCCGGGCATGATCGCCGGGACAATCGGCTTCGGCTGCCTGGTGGCCGGGGTGGTGTTGAGCTACTCGAAGTTCGGGCCACGCACCGGCAGCCTGGTGCTGCTGGTGGTGCTGGTGGTGCTGGTGGTCGCGGGCTTGCTGTGGATTCGCTTCTTTCCCCACAGTCGGCTGGGGCAGGCGTTTGTAACCCGCAGCACCCTGGGCAGCCCGGAACTGGAAAAGCCCGACCTGCTCAACCAAACCGGCACCGCCCTGACCAACCTGCGGCCCTCCGGCACCGCCCTGATCAACGGCCGCCGCGTGGACGTGGTCACCGAGGGGCCGATGATCGAGGCCGGCACCCCCGTGAGGGTGGTGGCCGTCGAAGGCATCCGCGTGGTGGTCCGCGCGGTTTGACAATGCCCCCGCCACTGCGCCAAGCTCCCACCAACAAACCAAGACCATGAACACAACCCTGCTCGCCGCCATCTCGTTTCAGTTGATCCTGCTCGCCCTGGTGCTCCTGGTCGGGCTGGTCTTCCTGATCCTGCTGTTCAATTTCTTCACCATCTTCATCCGGGCCTGGGTCTCCGGCGCGTACGTCGGCCTGATCGAGCTGGCCGCCATGCGCCTGCGGGGCGTGCCGGTGGGTCTGGTGGTGGACAACTACATCAACGCCCGCAAGGCCGGCATTGACCTGAGCGTGGACCAGTTGAACGTCCACTACCTGGCCGGCGGCGACGTCTCGATGGTCGTGCGCGCGCTCATCGCCGCCCAGAAGGCGCAAATCCACCTCAGCTTCGACCGCGCCTGCGCCATTGACCTGGCCACCAAGGGCACCGGCAAAACCGTCCTCGACGCCGTCAAAACCTCCGTCAACCCCAAGGTCATTGACTGCCCCAACCCCGCCTCCGGCAAGACCACCATTGACGCCGTGGCCAAGGACGGCATCGCCGTCAAGGTCAAGGCCCGGGTGACGGTGCGCACCAACCTGGACCGCTTTGTGGGCGGCGCCACCGAGGAAACCATCATCGCCCGCGTCGGCGAGGGCATCGTCACCACCATCGGCTCGTCCAACAGCTACAAGGACGTGCTCGAAAACCCCGACCGCATCTCCAAGACCGTGCTCGACAAGGCGCTCGATTCGAACACCGCCTTCGAAATCCTCTCGATTGACATCGCCGACGTGGACGTGGGCGAAAACGTGGGCGCCAAACTCCAGGCCGAGCAGGCCGAGGCCAACAAGCTCATCGCCCAGGCCCAGGCCGAGGTCCGGCGCGCCCTGGCCGTCGCCCAGGAGCAGGAAATGCTCGCCCGCACCCAGGAAATGCGCGCCCGCGTGGTCGAGGCCGAGGCTCAAATCCCGCTGGCCATCGCCGAGGCCTTCCGCAGCGGCAACCTCGGCATCATGGATTACTACCGCATCAAGAACATCCAGGCGGACACCCACATGCGCGAAAGCATCGCCCAACCGGGCACCCCGCCGCCCGCCGGCGACAAGACCAAGGGCACCTGACCGCCCCGCGCAGACCCGACCATGCCCCTGCTGGCCGATTCCTGGGAGAGCCTGATCGCCTTTGTGGTGATCCTGGTGCTCTCCGGCCTCAGCAACTGGTTGCGGCGGCGCAAAGGCCTGCCCACCGAGGCGGGCGAAGAAGAAGCCCCGATCCCCCCGCCGCTGCGACCGTTGCGTCGCGAGCCCGGCCCCGAGCCGCCCGCTCCCGAAACCGCGCCGCCCGAGCCGCCCTTTGACCTGGAGCGCGAACTCCGGCGCCTGTTCGGCGAAGAACCGGCTCCGCCGCCGCCGCCCCCTCCAACCCCGCCCTCCGTGGTGACGGCGCCGCCACCAAGCCCGCCGCCCCGCCCCGCCCCTGTCGAGTCGGTGAGCGTGGAAAGCCTCGAGGTGCGGCCCGCGCCGGTCCGGGAACTGGCCACGCTGGCCGAAGCCGAAGCGGTCTACCAACGGGCCAGCGCCCTGGACGAACTGGCCCTGGCCAAGCTGGAAGCCGCCCGGGCTCGCGCCGAAGCCGCCAAGGCCCTGGCCGCCCAACGTCGGGCCGAGGCGGCCGCACGCCTCCGGGGCCGGTCGCCCGAAGTCGAGGCGTTGCTGACCGCCCTGCGATCCCCGCACACCGCCCGTCAGGCCCTCCTGGCCACCTTCGTCTTCGGCCCGCCCAAGGCCCTGGACGAACCGTTCCCGGCCATTCCCGGGCTGCGGCGTTAGCGGCTGAACCGGCCCCGGCCTCGCGACGATCGCGGGGGCGACTCCAGAACGACCGGGCTCATTGTGGCGCGGGCAGGCGGGTCAGCGACCGGCCCTCGCGCCGTTGCAACACCGCTTCCATCTTGGGCACGTACATCTGGGTCTCGGCGGGCAGGCGGGCGGCCACCTGATCAAAGGTGCGGGCCCGGTGCCGCTCCATCAGGGCCCGCAGCCGGCCCTCGCCGCAGTTGTATGCCGCCAGCGCCAACGGCCAGTCCCGGAACCGCCCGTGCAGGTAACGCAGGTAACGGGCGGCGGCATTCGCGCATTTCTCCGGGTCCAACCGCTCGTCGCGCGGGGTGAGACTCAGACCCAGCTCCTTCGCCGTGCCCGGCATGAGTTGGTACAGGCCCGCCGCGCCGGCCGGGCTGCGCGCCTGCGGGTTGAAGGAGGACTCGACCTCCGCCAGCCACACCAGTTCGGGCGGCATTTTTTCGCCGGCGAACACCGGCTTCAGTCGTGGCACGTACACCGCGGCGCCCCGGGGCAGGGGCCGGTCGGCCACCTGCTTGCGCCAGACCCGACGTTCCTGTTCGGGGGTGGGCACCGGGCGGGGTGGAGGCGGGCGGCCGGGCTCCGGCTTGGGTTCCGGGATCAGGAGACGAAGCTCGCGGGCGGCGTCGAAATAGTCCAGGCGTGTGCGCAGCCACAGGCCGTAGCCGCGCGTGGCCTCGAAGCGCTCCAACACCGGCGCCAGCGCCCGGGCGGTGTCGCGCATCGCCGCCAGGTCCAGGACGTACTCGCCAGCCAGGCGACGTTGCAGGTCCCGCAGGAGCCGCCGCGCCTCCGCCTCGTCCAGCGCCTCGAAGGCCTTCAGCACGCCCGGATCCACGTTCTCCTCGAGCCACTGCCGGCCGGACTCCAGCAGGTCGTCCAGCCGGAGCCGGTCTTCAGCGGGCCGGACCGGGGGGGTGGCCCACAAAACCGCCAGGCCCAGGGTCAGGAACGCTTTCATGCGGGCAAAGTATGCGGGGCACCGGGACGGGCACAAACGTCTTCGTGCGCGCGCCCCGCCTTGCGCCTGTGCGTCGGCGGGACATACTTCGCGCCATGTCACATGACCCCGTGCTGCATCTGGACCTGCCGGGCATCCCGAAGCTCAAAAGCGGCAAGGTGCGCGAGTTGTTCGACCTGGGCGAGGCGCTGCTCCTGGTGGCCACGGACCGCATTTCGGCCTTTGATTGCGTCCTGCCCAACGGCATCCCGCGCAAGGGCGAGGTCCTGACCGGGCTTTCGTTTTTCTGGTTCGAGCGCTTCGCCCCGCTGGTGCCCAATCACCTCCTGGCCCGGGCGAACGATCCGTTGCCGGAACGCCTGGCGCCGTTTGCCGCCCGGCTGCGCGGCCGGTCCATGATCGTCAAAAAGGCCCGGCCGCTGGCCATCGAGTGCGTGGTGCGCGGGTACCTGGCCGGCTCGGGGTGGAAGGAGTACCGCAAAAGCCAGTCCGTGTGCGGCATCCCCTTGCCGCCCGGCCTGACCGAGTCGGCCGAGTTGCCCGAGCCAATTTTCACCCCGGCCACCAAGGCCGAAAGCGGGCACGATGAAAACATCCCCTTCGAGCAGGCGGCGGCGCTCGTGGGGCCGGAGCTGGCCGCGCGGGTGCGCGACCTGAGCCTGCGGTTGTACCGTGAGGGCCGCGACTACGCCCGCGAACGCGGCATCATCATCGCGGACACCAAGTTCGAGTTCGGGCTCTACGAAGGCGAGTTGATCCTCATTGACGAGGTGCTCACGCCGGATTCCTCCCGGTTCTGGCCCGCGGACGAATACCAGCCGGGCCAGAGCCAGCCCAGCTTCGACAAGCAGTTCGTGCGCGATTACCTCGAATCGCTCGACTGGGACAAGACCCCGCCCGCGCCAGCCCTGCCCCGGGACATCGTGGCCAAAACCCAGCAGAAATACCTCGAGGCCTACGAGCGGCTGACCGGTCGGCCGTTGCCGGCGTGAGGCCGGGCGTTTCCGGCATTGACTCCGGCCGCCGGCCCTCGAGGATTTCATCCGATCGCCTTTGTGCCCCATGAAACGTCGCCAGTTCCTCCAATCCGCCCTCGCCCTGGGCGGCCTGACCGGGTTGCGCCTCCGCGCCGGGGAACCCGAGCGTCCCCCGGCCCGCGAGTACTACGAGCTGCGGCGCTACCTCCTGCGCCGCGGACCGATGCAGAAGCGTTTCGATGACTACGCCCGCGAAGCGGCCCTCCCGGCCATGAACCGGCTGGGCATCGGGCCGATCGGGGTCTTCAACGTCATGGTCGGTCCGGACAGTCCCGGCGTTTACGTGCTCATTCCCTACCGGTCGCTCGAGGAATTCGCCACCGCCGGGGCGCGGCTGGATGCCGACGCCGAGTACCAGCGCGCCGGCGCCGAGTTCATCAACGCCCCGCCCACCGACCCGCCGTACGTGCGGATGGAAAGCTCGTTGATGGTCGCCTTCGAGGGTATGCCCCGGCTCGAGGTCCCCTCTCTCACCCGGGACAAACAGCCGCGCCTCTTCGAACTGCGCCTCTACGAGAGCCACTCCAAAAAGGCCCACCGCAAAAAGGTCGAGATGTTCAACGGGGGCGAAATCGCCATCTTCCGCCGCACGGGGCTGACGCCGGTCTTTTTCGGCGAAACGCTGGTCGGGGACCGGTTGCCAAACCTGACCTACCTGCTGGTCTTCGAGAGCCTCGCAGCCCGGGACAAGAGCTGGGGCACCTTCGTGGCCGACCCGGAATGGAAAAAGCTCAGCACCACGCCGGGCTACACCGACCCCGAAATCGTCACCAACATCACCAACTACCTGCTGCGGCCCGCACCGTACTCCCAGATTTGAACGGGCCCCGCGGGGAGCCGAGCAACCGCACCCCAGCCATGAACGTGTTTTTCCACATCCTCGGCCCGCCGAGCAGCCCAACCGCCGCGACGGCGGAGGTCCCCAGCAAAAGCGAAGTCTCGCGCCTGCGCGCCCAGGTGGAGGAGCTGCAGCGCCGTTTGGACACGATGACCCTCGCCGCGCAGGCCATGTGGGAGTTGCTGCGCAGCCAGGGACGGTTCAGCGACACCGACCTGCTCGAAAAAATGCAGGAAGTGGACCTGCGGGACGGCGAGGCCGATGGCCGCATCACCGGCGGGCTGGTGAATTGCCCGGGCTGCGGCCGCCGCAACCGCTCCACCCGCCGGCACTGCGTGTTCTGCGGGGCCGCTCTGCCCACGGCGCACGTGATGGGTTGAGGGGCCGCCGCGAGCCGAAGTGCGTTGAGCCGAAGTGCGTTCTCCGGCGGCGGCGGGGTTAGGACCCCAGCAACTCGGCCACCATGGCCCGCTCTTCCTTCAACTCGGCCTCGGTGACCGCCAGTTTGGCGCGGCTGAACTCGTTCAGCGGCAGTCCGGGCACAATGGACCAGTTCCGGCCATCGCTGCGCACCGGGTAGCTGAACATCAGCCCCGGCTCGATGCCGTAGTCGCCCGGCGAGCTGACCGCCACGCTGAACCAATCGTCGCCCGGGGTGGGCGTGGTCAGCCGGCGCACGGTGTCAATGACCGCGTTGGCGGCGCTGGCGGCGGAGCTCAGTCCCCGGGCCTTGATGATGGCCGCGCCGCGCTGCTGGACAGTGGTGATGAAGTCGTTTTCCAGCCAGGCCCGATGGCCGATCACCTCCGGCACCGGCCGGCCGTGAATGCGGGCGTTGAAGAAGTCCGGGAACATGGTCGAGCTGTGGTTGCCCCAAATCGCCATGTGCGTGACCGCCGTCACGTCCACCGCCGCCTTCTTGGCAAGCTGGGTCTTGGCGCGGTTCTCGTCGAGCATGGTCATGGCGAAAAACCGGTCGGCGGGCACCCCGCGGGCGTGATGCCGGGCGATGAGGGCGTTGGTGTTGCAGGGGTTGCCCACCACCAGTACGCGCACGTCACTGGCGGCGTGCCGGGCGATGGCCTGACCCTGGGAGATGAAGATTTTGCCGTTGATGCCCAGCAGGTCCTTGCGCTCCATGCCCGCCTTGCGCGGCACCGCGCCGACCAGCAGCGCCCAATTCACGCCCTTGAAGCCCTCCTCGAGGCTGGCGGTGGGCACCAGGCCCTTGAGCAGCGGGAAGGCGCAGTCTTCCAGCTCCATGCACACGCCCTGCAGGGCGTTGAGGGCCTTTTCATCCGGGATTTCAATCAGGTGCAGGATGACCGGCTGGTCCGGGCCAAACATCGCGCCGGAGGCGATGCGGAAGAGCAGGGAATAACCGATCTGCCCGGCAGCGCCGGTGACCGCCACGCGAATGGGGGGCTTGTTCATGAGTCAACGCAACGTGGCGGTCACGCTAAAAAAACTCCGGGGAAACAGCAAGCGCCTTCCCCGCTCAAATCATCCTGTCCTCGAAGCACGTAAGTCCTGACCTCCGAACCGACATGGCTTTTCCGTTGAGGGCGTGCCGGGCAGCCGTGCGAACGTTCCTTGAAAGCAAAAAGGCTCCCCAAACGGGGAGCTTGGAATTACAATAGACCACTCAGTACTTGGCTTACCGAGCAAAACGACGGCTAAACCAACCCACCATGCCCAGTCCCAAACCCAGCAGTGCCACTGTACCACCCCCGTCTGGAACCACCCTGACGTTAATCGCAGAGCGACCCAGTTCTTTTCCGGAAAGGTCACGCAAAATCAGGGCGAAGCTGTATTCCCCGTTGACACTTGGATTAAAAGGCGAGTAAGTGGGTGGAGTTACAAATGAAGAACTTAAAGCCAAGAAGCCCATTCCCAAGTTCCACGAGTCTTGCACCAAGGAATCTTGGCCGAGTAGTGCCGATGCCTTTCCCAGCAATCCTTCATCTGTCGCAGTGGCAGGATCAAAATCGTACCGCAAGTCAACGATATACGATGACATTCCTGCGTTCTTAACGTACCAGCCAAAGTTCCACCTGGCGTACCCCGGCTGCGGTGGGCTTGAGTAAATGTCACCCCCGTTCACGGCATAAAAAGTCCCGGCTCCATCGTTGGAAACCGCAGGATTGGAGTATCGCGCGTGGGCGGTCAAGCCCAACGTTACATCCCCAATCGTGGTGATGGCGACCGCGTGGTTGGGGATCCCGGTTCCACCAAACGTGGCTCCGCTCAGCGTGCCAAAGGTGTCGTAGGTGGGGGTGATCGGCGCAGCAGTGGCAGTGACGATGCCTAGAAACGCCACCAAGGAAGGCAGTGCTTTTGAGTTCATAGTTTCTTGGCACACTGCTCAGCAATGCATTTGCCAAGTTGGTCCACAACTCTTGACCACAAAACATCCCCTTCGGTTTCAAATTGCAACCTGCTCAAAGCAAAAGCCTTCGGTTGGGGCAACAAATCGGTGACAGCTCCGGGTTAATTTACCACAGCCCAAGAGCATAGACCGCCGCTGGGGGAAAAGCGTCGAATTCCCGACAGCTTCCATGAATTTTGGACTTTGGCAGGCTTCTGCTTGAGAAATTTTTAATCCTTGTCAATTGCTGCCAAGCAACTTGCAAACAGGAATTTAAAAGCAGGCTGACATTCGGCCAAAGAGTAAACTTTCCCGACGCTGGTTTACTTGTTGGCTCCCGGTGAACATGCCACCGGCCAGAGCGCCTACGCGCGGCCGGAAGCCCCGGAACTACGCGGTTGCCTGCTTTTGCCCGTTGAGCAGGAACGACAGGTAGTAGATGAGTTTTTCCTTCAGTTCGCGGCGGGGGACGATCGCATCAATCAGGCCGCAGTTGAGCAGGAACTCCGCGGTTTGAAATCCCGGCGGCAACTCGGCCTGGGTGGTGTCCTTG
>CALFAV010000017.1 GCA_937946835.1 uncultured Verrucomicrobiae bacterium
CTTGCCCTTTTGGAGGATGAACACGGCGGTGCGGTTGGTCGCGCCCTCGAAGAGCTGCATCTCGGAGAAGTCGTCCACCCACACCACGCCCAGCGGCGTGCCGCGATGGGACTTGAACCGGCGGAAGCCCTGGCCCGCGCCGCTGGTCTTGAAGACCGACTGCGTGATGACGAAACCGAGCTTGCCGCCGTCCTTGAGGTAGCTGTCCGCCGCCACGTAGGTGACCAATGTGGAGATGTCCTTCTTGCCCTTGCCGAGGATGGTGTCCATGCCGCTGTGGACGAACAGGCCGTGCTGTTGCCAGAGGTGCTTGGTCTGGTTGCGGTAGCCCTCGGGCAGGTTTTGCCAGTTGATCCACGGCGGGTTGCCGGCCACGAAGTCGAACGGGGCGAGGAAGACCGGGGCGAAGGCGTTTTTGATGATGCGCGCCCACATGCCGTTGCGGCCGTTCTTGTGCAGGTCGTAGATGGTGCGGTAGAGCGCGGCCAGCGTCGGCTCGTCTTTTAGCCAGGCCTGCTCGGCGGTGAGGCCCTGTTCCTTGAGCTTGGAGGCGGAGTAACAGGCTTTGAGGGCCTTTTCGGCCCGGCGGGTGAAGTCCTGTGGCGGCGTGGGCGGGGTTTTGGCGAGGTGTTCGTCCAGCAAGTGGGTCAGCCCGGCCACGCCGCGCTGGCTGGCCAGGCGCAGGGGCAGTTCGACCTGGCCGATGGACAACCAGACGCGGACCTTGTCCTGCTCGAAGAGGTTTTGCGCG
The DNA here is from genome assembly GCA_937946835.1 of uncultured Verrucomicrobiae bacterium. Lineage (GTDB taxonomy): Bacteria > Verrucomicrobiota > Verrucomicrobiia > Limisphaerales > J093 > DSVZ01. Next base: position 752 of record CALFAV010000017.1, read on the forward strand.
TCGCCGCGTGAGGGGGTCATGACCGAGTCGGCCAGATAGACCGGGATTTCCAGCGGCTCTTGGCCGCGATGGGCCAGCAGCGGGCCGAGGGCGAGCAGGTAGTTGGTGCGGGCGGCGATGACGGCCAGCGGGTTGAGGTCAATGCCCACGATGTTGTGGCAGATTTTGCGCAGCAACTCGTCGGGAGCGAGGGATTGGGCGATGGAGTTGCGGCGGATGGCGTTGATGGCCATGACCAGAAACGTGCCCGAGCCGCAGGTGGGATCGAGCAGCCGCACGTCGGGGTCGCCGCGGAACTGGCCGCCGTCGAGCATGTTCAGGAGGCGCTGGGCCAGCCAGTCGGGCGTGTAGTATTCGCCCAGGGCCTTGCGGATGTGGGGCGAGACCAGCCGGTGGTAGAGTTTTTTGAGCAGGTCCTGCGTGGGCGCGGGCGCAAGGTCGAGGGTGGCGGGGTCGTAATCGGCCAGCCGCTCGACCACGGCGCGCAGGCAGGCGGCCAGTTCGGGGGTGAAGAAGCGCACATACCAGGCGAAGAAATCGCCTTCGAGGAAGTTGCGGATGCCGGCGGTGTGGAACGGGCCGCCCTTTTCCAGGTCGGCGAAGCGTTCCCGGAGCTGGTCGGCAGAGAGGTTCTTCCAGTCGGCCAGGCCGCCGGTGGGCAGGTCGGTGTAGCGGCCGACGATGAGGTAGGCCAGCAACTTGGTCAGGATGGCGAAGAAGGTGTGGGTGGCGAAGAAGAAGCGGTTGAGGTCGAGGCCGTCCTGTGGGAGGCCGAAGGCGCGGACCATTTTTCGAAGCGCGTCCTCGTTGGCCAGCTTGACGCGCCATTGCTCGTATTCGGTGACCGCGCCGAAGAACGCGGCCCATTGGTCGAAGAGGGCCTTGAGGGCCGGGGCGTTGCCGTGCTTTTCGAGGGTTTGGTAGAGCGCCCTGACGGCGCGCTGGGTGCGGGCGTTTTCGGCGGAGAAATCCTCGGCCAGGTATTCCGGGAGCAGGGCGACCCCGGATTGGAGCGAGAAGAAGTATTCGAGGAAACGGCGGCAGGAGGCTTCGTTGACCGGGACGGGGTCGGAGGCTTCCCAGCGGCGGTCGGGTTTGGTCAGGAAGATGAACCAGTGGCCGTCGGTGCAGCAGCCGACGATGCGGCCGGCCCGCTCGCGCGTCCGCCAGAAGAGGCTGTCGCCGTAGCGCTGGCACTGAGCGATGGTCTCGCGGTTCTTGGTGGCGGCGTTGGAGGGTTTGAGCGAGCCGGGCTTTTCCCACTCGATGATGAACCGGTTGTAGATGGTGTCGGCCCGGCCGGAACTGCCCAGGGTGACCTCGGTGTGGGGTGCGAGGTCAATGCCGCTCTGCCGGGCAAGCTCCAGCAGGTGGGCCTCGACCGCTTCCCGAAAATCTTTTTCCAAAGCGCCGGAGCGGGTGGCACGCCGGAAAACGGCGGCCAAGGCGCCAGCAGCAAGTCCCGAGTTCGACATGGCCGTTACATAGCTGCGGCGGGAGGTGTTTTCACGGCTTTTCTGCTCGAACGCTCGACACCGGCCATACCCCGGCCGTTCGCCAATCCCGGGGCGCGTTGTCGGCGCACGATGATGGGCGTGCCCGTATCCTCACCCGGCCATGCGAAGCCGGGCCGGGCGCTGGCTCCGCGGCAAGCGGCGTCGCCTGGGACTGCGGCAGTTTCTGCCGCTTTTCGCGCGGCGCCTGGCAATCCCAAAGCGCCGGAGGAAGGCCCCCCACCAAGAGCCGGCGCTCCGGCACATGAGGCCTGGTGCATCCGACATTTCCTTGGGCGCACGCCCGGTGGGGGGAGCCGGCTTGCCGAACATGGCGTCACCGACCTGTTCCGCACGCTGTCGCCATCGCCCACGGTGATGATCCTGGTGAAGGAACGGTTTGAAACCCGCGTCGCGGGCACGCGTGCCACCGAAGCCGTGCTCCACAACCTGCTCCAGCAAAGGGAAGTCCGCGTCCTTGACCCCGACCAGAAGCAACTGGTGGAACTGCGCGGTCGTCTGGCCGCCGAGGCCGCTCTGGACATCACCAACGCCGCCCGGACCGCCCTCGGCTGGCAGGCGGACTACCTCATTCTGGGCGATGCTGCCGTCACCTCCAGCGCTCCATTGGCCGGCACGGACCTCAAAGCCCGCATGGCCAATCTGACACTGCGGCTGGTGGAAGCCCCGTCTGCGCGTCTCCTGGCCACCGAGACCGCCACGGCCAGCGTGAAACACATTGACGAATTGACCGGCGGCATGGGCCCTGGAAGCAGCCGCCAACCAGGCTGGGGCGGCCCTGGTGGCCCACTTCGAGTCGTTCCTGCGGGACGAATTGCTCCGCGGTATGGAAATCCTGGTGGACCTGCACGGCCTGGCGTCGGCCGACCAGGCCGGGGCGGCGCTCGCCGAGATCAGGAAGCTGCCCGGCGTGGTGGCTGCCGCCCGGCGCTTTTACCACGCCGGCACGGCCCAGTTCGAGGTCCAGCGCGGCGGAGAAACCGCGGCCTTCGCGGGCGAGCTGGCGAAGCTTTCCCTGGCCGGCCAGCGGCTCTCGGTAACCGAGCAACGCCCCCGCTACCTGCAGGTGCAGCTCGGGGCGGGTTCCTTGCCGCGCACGAACACTTTTGAGTTGTTCCGTCAGTTCGCCGCCGAAAAGTACAGGGCGTTCGACCGCGAAAAGGCCCGCGTGTACAACCGGGAACTGCTGCGTCAAGTCGCCGCCCTGGCGGCGGACCAGCGCGTGAACGACCAGCAACGCAAGGAACTGCACGCGGCCCGGCAGGCAGTCGAGGCGCGGGAGCAGGAATTGTTTCTCCGTCAGCAGCAGCTCCAGCAACGCGAGCAGGCGTTGACGACCTACCAGCGGGCGCTGGAGGAAGCCCGGCAGGCGCTCGCCCTCCAGCAACTGCCGGCGGCACAGGCCAATCAAGCCGCACAGGCCGCAGCCAGCGAGGCGCTGCGCCGGGCTGAGGAGCGCTACACCCAGGCCGCCCAAGCCGCCTACCTGGCCCAGCAGAACTACCAGTGCGCCGCCGATGGCGCCTCGCAGAGCCTGGCGGCCGCCGCGCACGATATCGAGCACCTGATCCGCCTCCGCGACGGCACGGCGAACCTCATCGGGGTGACCCTGCAAGGGTTGGGTTTAGCCAAATAAATGCCTCCTGCCATGACGCTTCCGGCCCGCTTCATTCGCAAGGCCAGCCTGGTCCTCCTGGCGCTGGCGACCGCCGCCTCCGCCCGGGCGCAAACCAACGAGCCTGCCCCCCGGATGCCCCCACCGCCCCCCAACAACGCTGCAACTGCGCCGACCAACGCTCCCGGCCCCGCCCCCACCAGTGCAGTTGCCCCGGCCCCGGCCGGGGCCCCGGCTACCGCATCCGTCAAACCCAAAATCGGCATCATGAAGTTCGAGGTGTCCAAGTCGTTGGACCCGACGCTCTCGAACCTCCTCTACGACGTGCTCACCAAGCAGGTGGTCAAGTCCGGCCGGTTTATCGTGGTGGACTGGGAGCAGATTGACCGCGTGCTGTAACACGTGGCCAAGTCGCAGCCCAACCTCTCGCAGGAAGACGCGCGCCAGCAGGCGGTCAACCAGTTGGGCATCCAGCAACTCTACCTCGGCTCGGCGGCCAAGCTGGGCAGCAAACACTTCCTTTCCGTCAAGGTCCTCAATCTGAACCTGAGCGTGGACGCAGCGGAAACCGAGTCGGTGGACAACGAGGAGCAGATGGTGGACGCCCTGGCCCGCATCACCGCCAAATTACTCGGCCTGCCCCCGCCAGCCCTCAAACCCGTTGCCATGCCAGAAACCCCACCTGCGCCCCTGAAGCCGCACAGCGCCACCAAGGAGCACCCCTGGACCAACAGCCTCGGCATGAGGTTCGTCCCCGTCCCGGGCACCAAGGTCCTGTTCTGCATCTGGGGAACACGGGTCAAAGACTACGCCGCCTTTGCGAAAGCCACCGAACGCAAGGTCGAAAAACCGGATTTTACCCAGGGACCGACGCATCCGGCGGTCAATGTCAGTTGGAACGAGGCCGTCCTGTTCTGCGAGTGGCTCACCACCAAGGAGCAGGCCGAAGGCGTGATCGGCAGCGACGACAGCTACCGGCTGCCCACCGACCGCGAATGGAGCGCGGCCGTTGACCTGCCCGAGGAACCGGGCGCTACGCCCCAAGAACGGGACCAGCGGATCAAAGGCGTTTACCCCTGGGGCAACGAGTTTCCCCCGCCGGGCTGGGCGGGCAACTACGCCGGCGACTCGGACGGCTTCCCCAATACCGCGCCGGTGGGCAGTTTTCGGCCCAACCCATACGGCCTCTATGACCTGGGGGGCAACGTGTGGGAATGGTGTGAAGACTGGTATGACAACGAGCAGAAATACCGGGTGTTGCGGGGCGGGTCATGGTACCGCAACGACCCCGACTACCTGCTGTCCTCGAACCGCAACAACAACACGCCCGACCATCGCAACGACAACAACGGGTTTCGTTGTGTGTTGGTGGTGGGTTCTGCTCCAAGGTGGCAAAACCAAAGAATGGGCGCGATGTCGGATGGGCGCACCGCCTGCCCGGCCAGAGCCAAGAGTCCGGCCCAACCGCCGCCCCCGTGCCCGTGGGCTCAACGGGGCAAGACGCGGCGCCAGCCGTGGCCGGTAACCCCGCGGCTGCGGGATGAAAGCCACGGCCGCTTTTGCCGCCCGTGGCTCTTCAGCCCGAGTTGCTGAGTTGGCCTTGGATTACGGGGTTTGGAGCGGACAACTTCCCACTTCGGCGCAGCCTGCCCGATGCTTGGGAAACCGTGCACGGCCTTAATCCCAACGACCCGCGCGACGCCATGCTCGACACCGACGGCGACGGCCTGCGCGCCAGCTCGGTGAGCCGGCCCTCGATGTACCGCGGCGCGGCCGCCGGGTCGCCGGTGTACAGGTTGCCGAAATTGCCCTGGCCCTCGATGAGGTAGCGTTTTGTTGGCCAGCACCACCAGCGCCTCGCCGATCGCCGCATCCCCGTGCGGGGGGAACTTCATCGTGTCGCCCACGACGTTCGCCACCTTCGTGAACCGGCCGTCATCGGTCAGATGCATCGCCCAGAGGATGCGCCGCTGCACCGGATCGAGGCCGTCGGCCAGGCTGGGGAGGGCGCGGTCGCGAATGACGTAGGACGCGTAGTCCAGGAAGTTGCGGTCCACGCGGCGATGCAGCGGGGCTTCCACGCGCTTGGGGTCAAAGCACCGGGGGAGCGGCCCCTGCGCCCCGGGCAGGGCCTCGGCCTGGATGTGGGTTCACCCCCACCGTCGGTCGGGGGAGTGGGCGGCTCCGCCCGCGGTCCCGACGGCGGTATCGAGACGCGGGCTCGCGGCGGGGTTGAGTTTTTTTGCCCGGATTGTTGTTTGCCCCCGTCAGCCATGGCGGAAACTTGCCGTTGAGCGCGCGCCAGCCTGCCGGACCGGGGGGCCAAAATGAAGAGAATCCATGCCTGCCACGGCAGCCCAATCGCCGGGAAGGAACTTTCACCGGGACGGGACGATCGCCCCGCAACCCCGGTGGTTACTTGACCGGGGCCGACTTTTAATCAGCTTTGAAAATTTGGTACAAAAAAAATTTTGACGAGCGGATTTGGCTGATGTAAATCATCATCGCTCTTGCGCTCTTCTTCCTCGCGTGGGTTGTTGGATCGAGGGGGAATGGTTCTCGATGCCCAACAAACCCATGATCAGCAAGCACTCGTTCTGGTGGTTTTTTGCGGGCCTGACCGGCGCGGCATTCTGGGCCTGGGCACAAGGGGCGGCCCCCCCGCGCCTGGAGGTGCGGAAAGAAACCGGACGTCAGGTTCTTCTGGCCTGGCCCCAGGCCGCCGGAGATTTCCTGCTGGAAGAATCGCCGGCGGTCGGTCCCGCCGCCACGTGGACTCCCACCGGGGTATCACCCGAGCCGCAGGGCGACCAACTCGCGGTCCGGCTCAACGCCGTGGACAGCACCCGCTTTTACCGGCTGCGGGCCACCGGGCCCCAGCCGCTGACGGTGGTCAGCAACCTCTCCCCGCCCAACGGCGCGCACGGGGTCTCGGTCAACCGCGACACTTTCCTCGAGTTTACCGCGCCCCTCGCGGCCGGCACCGTCCTCTCTTCGAATCACTTTTACGCCGAATACGGCGGGCGCCGGCTCCTGTCCCGGCTGGAAATTTCCAACGAGCGTCGCCGCGTGTCCCTCTTTTACCTCGAAAACCTGCCGGCTGGCGCCCGCATCCGGGTCACCTTTGACGGCAACAACCTGACCGACGCCTTCGGCCGGTTGCTGGACGTGGACGGCGACGGCCTGCCGGGCGGCCGCACCAACTTCTTTTTCGACACCTTCAGCGCCACCCCGCTGGCCAACACGGCCGTGATCGGGCGCGTCTTCGCCTCCGATCCCGAACCCGGCGGCCGGCCGGGGGAATTTGTCAACCGCCCCCTGGCGGGGGTGACCATCACCGTGGACGGGGCGGAAGAAACCTTGCGCACCACCACGGACGCCAGCGGCTTTTTCAAGCTCCAGCCCGCCCCGTCCGGGCGCTTCTTTGTGCATGTGGACGGCCGCACCGCGGCGGGCAGCCAGTGGCCCAACGGCAACTACTACCCCTTCGTGGGCAAGGCCTGGGAGGCGGCGCCGGGGCGCGAGGACAACCTGGCCGCGGGGACCGGCGAAATTTTCCTGCCACTGATTCGTGGCGGCACGCTCAAAGAGGTCAGCGCCAGCCAGGACACGGTGGTGACCTTCCCGCCCGAGGTGGTCCAGCAAAACCCGGTCCTCCGGGACGTGGTGGTGGTGGTCCCGGCCAACTCCCTGTTTGCCGACAACGGCAACCGCGGCGGGCGGGTGGGCATCGCGCCCGTGCCGCCGGATCGCCTGCCCGAGCCGCTGCCGCCCGGACTGGCCCTGCCGTTGGTCATCACCATCCAGACCGACGGCCCGATGAACTTCGACCGGCCCGCGCCGGTACGTTTCCCCAATCTGCCCGACCCCCGCACCGGCAAAAAACTGCCGCCCGGCGCCAAAAGTGCGCTGTGGAGCTTCAACCACGACACCGGCCGCTGGGAACTGGGCGGGCCGATGACCGTCACCCCGGATGGCAACTACGTGGAAACCGACCCCGGCGTGGGCGTCCGCCAACCCGGCTGGCACGGCACTTCGCCCGGCTCCGGCGGAGGTTGCGACAATCTCTTGGGCGGCGGGGATGGAGATGGAGACGGTGATGGAGACGGCGACGGCGATGGCGATGGCGACGGCGATGGTGATGGCGATGGTGATGGTGATGGTGATGGTGATGGTGATGGTGATGGCGATGGCGATGGCGATGGTGATGGCGATGGCGACGGCGACGGCGATGGGGACGGCGATGGAGACGGCGATGGGGACGGCGATGGGGACGGCGATGAAGACCCGTGCAAGGACGCCGGTCCCGCCTGTGGTCCCAATGCGCCCGGTCCGGTGGACCAAAGCGACTGGCCGATCACCAACAACGACGCCGATCCCAGCGGTAATTACACCCGCCATCGCGGCTTCGAAATCCAGGGAGGCATCTGCTACGACAGCGCCTCGAAAAGCTGGAGGTACCGGGTCACCCGCCTGGTTTGGCGCGGCGCCATCAATACCAGCCTCAACAGCGGCTTTGTCAGCACCGAACCGGTCATCGGCGTCAATGTCACCTCAAACAATTACTGCGGCATCATCGAGGAAATGGCCGGATACCTGGGTCGGGGGCGGGGTGTGTGGCACCTGCGCGCCGCCAGTCTGGCTCACGAGGTCCACCATCGCGACGTGGACTGGCCCGGCATTCTGAACCCGCTCTGGCAAAACGCCGAGGCCGCCATCGAGGCCGAGTCCGTTCCCTGCGAGCGCGACCCCGCCGAGGCGGAATTGATCCTGGCGGCCCGGGTGGAGCAGGCGCGGGCCGCCCTGCACACCGCCTTTGTGAACGGTGTGTCCGCCTTCAACGTGGGCCACGACGGCGCCCGCAACGACGGCGCCTACCGGGCGGGGCAGGACGTGCTCGACGGCCGCATCACGCAAATCCGCAACCACGCCACCGCCCAGGGCTGGGCGCCCTGCCCGCCGTTCTTCCTCGCCCGCCAGAACCTGAGCCTGGCCGATAACGGCGCACCCCGCCTGATTGCCATCGAGGTTAACACCCTCGCGGTGAACCTGCGCCCCGGCCAGACCACGCAACTGCAGGTGGTGGGCCGCTTCAACGACGGCTCGGAGGTGGACCTGACCGGGGCGCCGCTCACCGTTTATCAGAGCTCCGCGCCCGGTGTGGCCGCGGTCAACGCCGCCGGACAGGTCACCGCGCTGACACCGGGCTCGGTCCAGATGACTGTCAGCCGCGCGGCAGGCGTGGACGGCCATCCCATCTTTGGCGCCCTGACCATTGCCGTGGTCCCACCCCACGACCTGGACGGCGATGGCATGCCCGACGCCTGGGAAACCTTGCACGGGCTCAATCCCAACGACCCGCGCGACGCCATGCTCGACACCGACGGCGACGGCCTCCGAAACATCCGCGAGTTCGAGTTGGGCACCAACCCGCGCAACCGCGACACCGACGGCGATGGCCGTTCCGACTTCAAGGAAACCCTCGACGGCACCAACCCGCTCAAGCCCGACACCCGCACGCGGCCCTTCTCGCTCGGACTGCACTATTTCGCCCTGATGAACCTCGAGACCGGCCTCATCGAGCAGCGCGGCACCACCGGCCGCAACGGCGAGGGGCACCAGTTGCTCATCATGGCGCCGGACACGCGCTACCGCCAATGGGTGTTCCACCCGGCCACCGGCCGCATCGGCACTGCCGATTGGATCAGCGCGGGCAACGGCCAGAACTTTTTGTTGCCCGCGGTCATCATGCGCCGGGACCGCTCCCCGGACAGCGATGGCGACGGCCTGCGCGACACCGCTGAAATGGTCCTGGGCACCAACAAGGACAAGGCCGACACCGACGGCGACGGCATCAGCGACGGGGCGGAAATCCGCAACGGCACCAACCCGCTGGACGGCCTGCCGGTGAGCACCGGCGTCCTGGCCGCCGCCGACACCCCGGGCAACGCGGTGGACGTGGCCGCGCACAGCGGGTACGCCGCCGTGGCCGACTCGGACGCTGGCGTGGCCATTTTCAACATCGAGACCGGCTTCACCCCGACACTGATCGCCCAAGTGGACACCCCCGGCACTGCCCGCGGCGTGGCGCTGGTGACCCGCCCCAATGCCCGCGACGCCCTGCGCGTGGTGGTGGCCGACGGCCCGGCCGGCCTGGCGGTGGTGGACCTCGAACTGCCCGCCAACGCCCGGATCACCCAGCAGGTCAATGTGGGCGGCAATGTGAATGCGGTGGCCACGTTGGGTGGGGTGGGTTTTGCCGGCACCGGCAGGGGCGTGGTGGCCGTGGTGGACCTGGCCAGCGGCAACCTCCTCGAGCGCTTTCAAATTCCCGGTAATCCCAATCTCCAGGACCTGGTCATTTGGCGCAGCACCCTCTTTGCCCTGAGCACTGACCGGCTCTTTGCGCTGCCCTTGGACGAGGGTGAGTTGCGCGTCAGCTCGAGTGTGGCCTCGCCGGGCGGCATCGGGGCGGGCGGCCGGCGACTCCGGCTGTTTGTGGCCGACGGCCGCGCCCATGCCAGCCACACCTCCGGCTTCAACGTCTTTGATGTGACCGACCGGGAAAACCTCCGCACCCTGCGCAACCAGAACACCGCCGCCCGCGGCTGGAAGCAAATGGTCCCCAACGGCTCCGGCCTCGGGCTGGCCGCCGTGGACGCCAACAGCACCGACGACGGCCCGCACGACGTGTCGCTCTACCGGCTGGGGGCCGACGGCCTGGGTCTGGACTTCCTGGCCACGTTCCGCACCCCCGGCCTGGCTACGGCACTGACGCTGTACAACGGCCTGGCCTACGTGGCCGACGGGCGCGCCGGCCTGCAGGTGGTCAACTACCTGGCCTACGATTCGGGCAACCTGCCGCCCACCATCGAACTGAGCGCCGATTTCCCGCTCGACCCGGCCGTGGCCGAGGAGGGCAAGTTGGTCAACGTCGTGGCCCGCGTCAGCGACGACGTCCAGGTGGCCCGGGTCGAGTTTTACGTGGACGGCGTCCGCATCGGGACCGACGGCAACTACGAGTTCAGCCAGCGCTTTGTCACCCCGGTGCGCACGCCCACCAAGGACACCTTCACCCTGCGGGCGCGCGCCTTCGACACCGGCGGCAACTTCGCCTGGTCCCGGGAATACCTCGTCCAGTTGGTGCCCGACGCCACCCCGCCGCGGGTCATCCGCCGCTACCCGGCGCCCAACGCCATCGTGGGCTCCACCGACACCGTGGCGGCGTACTTCAGCGAGCCGCTGGCCACCCCGGTCAACTCCGCCGCGCTGCGCCTGGTCTTCGCCGGCGCCGACGGCGTGCTGGGCACGGGGGACGATCAACCCCTGACCGGCGGCAGCCTCAGTTATCGAAGCACCCTCAATGCCCTGTTCCTGACCTTCCCGGCCAACTTTGATCCCGGTCTCTACGAGGCCACGGTCTCCACCGCGGTCACTGACCTGGTGGGCAACGCGCTCCCCGCGCCGGTGCGCTGGCGCTTCTGGGTGCTGGGTCAGGTGGACACCGACGGCGACGGCATCCCCGACAACATCGAGCCGCTGCTGGGCCTGGATCCGAACAATCCGGACACCAACGGCAATGGCATCCTCGACGGCGCGGAGGATTTTGACCGCGATCGCCTGCCCAACGCCTGGGAACTGGTCTTCGGCTTCGACCCGCGCGTGGCGGACACCGATGGCAACGGCGTCAACGACGACCTCGAGGACAACGACAACGACGGCCTGATCAACTTCCGCGAATGGCAGGTCAACGGCAGCCCGCTCAACCCGGACTCCGACGGCGACGGCTGGGACGACAACGGTGAAGTGGCCGACGGCTCGAACCCGGCCGATCCCGGTTCCACGCCCACCGTTCGGGTCAGCACCGCGACCGCTTCGTTCCTCAACGCCCTGGCCCAGTCGCCGCCGGCGGGCATCCCGCTTCAGCTCGCCAGCCCGAGCGTCAGCTATCTGAACGCGCTGGCCGCCACGCTGCCGGCGGGCACTCCGAAAGACGTGCTGTCGCTCCCGGTCAGCTACCTCAACAGCCTCCCGGCCACGGTGCCGGCCGGTACGCCGCTTGATGCCAGTTCCCTGCCGGTCAGCTACTTGAACGCCGTGTCCGTGCCGTACTCCGGTCCGGTGTTCGTTCCTTCCCCCGTTGTGAGCTACTTGAACCAATGACCTCCTCGATCAACACGCAGTATCAACCCGATCCGCCCATGAAAACACAACGCACCTCCAATACCGGCGCCCGCCTCCTGGTGGTTGCCGGCCTGCTCCTCCTGGTCGGCCCGGCCCGGGCCGTGGACCCCGACCTGCCGTACTCCAGTGGCTCGACGGGCGCCGACGGACCCCTGACCTTCCGCCAGGTCATCCCCGGCGGCCGCACCTGGGGCAGCATGGCCTACGACGCCGCCCGCAACCGCATCGTGCTCTTTGGCGGCCAGGTCAACGGCGTGAACCAGAGTGACACCTGGCTGTTCGACGGCGTGAATTGGACCCGCGTCTTCCCGGCCAACAGCCCGGTGCCACGCTACGGCCACCGCATGGCCTATGACGCCGCCCGCCAGCAGGTGGTCCTTTTCGGCGGCCACCGTGGCGACATCCGCCTCAACGACACCTGGGTCTGGGACGGGACCAACTGGACCCAGAAAACCCCGGCCAACTCGCCCTCGCCCCGCGAGCGCCACGCCATGGCCTACGATGCCGCGCGGCAGGAAGTGGTGCTCCACGGTGGCAACTCCGCCGCCGGTGGCAACGCCGAGACCTGGACCTGGAACGGCACGGACTGGACCCTCAAGACACCCGCCACCTCGCCCCCCGGCCACAACAATTCGGCGCTGGCCTACGATGCCGCACGGCAGGAAGTCCTGCTTTTCGGCAATCAGGGGCAAACCTGGGTGTGGAACGGCACCACTTGGACCCAGCGTTCACCCTTCGGCCCGCCCAGCCCCCGGAATTTTCTCACCATGGACTACGACCCGGTGCGGCAGGAAGTGGTCCTGTTCAGCGGCAGCAACCAGTCCGACACCTGGACCTGGAACGGTACCGCCTGGACGCGCAAGACGCCGACCCGCCAGATTGCCGGCCGTCAGGGGCACGCGATGGCCTGGCACGGCGGCCTCAGGCGCATGGTGGTCTTCGGCGGCGACATCCCCGGCGTGGACAGTTGGTCGGCCGACACCGACTTCTGGAACGGCACCGACTGGGCTTTCCATAGCGGCAAATTCCAGACCTTCAACATGACCGGCCGGGCCAACGGCGTGTGGAACTTCACCGCCATCAACGTCCCGAGCGGTGTCACCGTGGTGTTCCAAAAGAATGTCCAGAACACCCCGGTCCGCTGGCTGGCCACCGAAGACGTGGTGATCAACGGCGCCGTGGACGTGAGCGGGGAATTCGGCGCCAACAACCTGCCGCCCGGCGTGCCGGCGCGCGGCGGCCCCGGCGGCTTCGATGGCGGCCGCGGCGGCATCCGCGTGTCCGCTTCCGGCAGCTTTGTCGGTTCGCCCGGCCAGGGGCCCGGCGGCGGGGCGCCCGGCACCGCCCAGCAAACCAGCCCGGAAAATCTGCGCGACGGCCGGAAAGGTGAGTACGACGGCGTTTATGGCAATGCGTTCCTCCAGCCGCTGATCGGCGGTTCCGGCGGCGGCGGCGGGGCCTCGAATAATGACAACGACGGCGGCAACGGCGGCGGCGGCGGCGGGGCCATCATGATCGCCAGCTCCCGGGACATCACCGTGAACGGCGTCATTCGCGCCAACGGCGGGGACCTCGAGTGGAGCGGCGCCAGCCAGGGCGGCCGCGGCTCCGGCGGCGCCATTCTCCTGCGCGCCGACCGCGTCACCGGCCCCGGCACACTCCAGGCCTTCGGCGGCAATACCTCCTTTCCCAACGGCCGCATTCGCGTGGAAGCCTACGTGCGCAGCCTCACCGGCGCCCAAAACCCGGTCGCCGTGGTCGGCCTGCCCGCCGCCAGCGGTGAGCTCAACCAGGTCGGCTCCCTGACCATCGTCAGCGTGGACGGCGTCAACGTCGTCCAGCCACCCAGCGGCAACCTGACCACTCCGGACGTGGTCTTCAGCGACGCCGGCCCGGTGAATGTGGTGGTCAACGGCACGGGCATTCCCGACGGCACGCCCGTCAACCTGCGGGTGACCACGGCCAATTCGGTGATCAACGCCGGCCCGGTCAACCTGCAAAACGGCACCGCCACGCTCACCGTGACCGTGCCCGCGGGCGTGGGCACCCTCCAGGCCACCGCGCAGTTCACCCAGTAAGCCGCGGCTCCGGATCAATGCCCGGCCGGGCAACCGGCCTGAATTCGTTCGCAGCCTCCGGTCCGGCCGGCGCGCTCAGGGCAGGTTCGCCCGCAACCGGTAGAAGCGCGCCGGGGGCACCGGGCGGGAGGTGTCGGTGACACTCTCGGTCCGGAGCACGGCCAGGCCCGGGTCCCGGGCCGGGACGGTCGCGAGTGGGCGCCAGGCGTCACCGGGGTCGAGTCGGTCGCGGTATTCGACGGCGTAGGCCCGATTGGCCGCGGCCGGGAACGCCAGTTGCAGCCCTCCGGCGGTGAGTTCCACCGTCTCGAAGCTCAACCGGCTGGCGGGGTCCAGTGGGTTGGTGCCGGCCACATACTCCCGGCCGGTGCTCAGGCCGTCGCCATCCGGGTCGGCTTCGAGATCGTCCGGCCAGTCCGGGTCAAGGCCGTGGGTCAGTTCAAACAGATCGTCCAGCCCATCCGCGTCGGTGTCGGCTCCCGCCCGGGCCACCTGAACCCGGGCCGGCGGCGAACTCACCGCGCCCACCTCGTTGACGACCAGCACGTCGTAGGCACCGGCGTGCTCCGGCTGGAGGTTCGGCAAGTTCAAGGCAGGACCGGTGGCGCCGCTGAGCGCCCGGCCGTCCTTCCGCCACTGGTAGCGGAGGGTGCCCGGCCCGCGGGCACGAACCTCCAGGGTGACGGTCCGTCCGACGATCGTGGCCAGACCGGCCGGCGGTTCGACGATTTCAGGCAGTTCCCCCGCCACGGGCGGCCCTCCCGGCGTGGGCACGGCGGCGTACCAATGGGCGGCCTCGTTCCCAAAGGCATTTTCCGGCGCGCGTTGCAGACTGTAGCCAAAACCGTCCGCCCCGACCGGCCAGGGCAGGCGGTCGGCGTACTCGACCCGGTCCGCTTCCACTTCGGCCACGGCCGAGTCCGGGGCCGTGCCCAGCCGAACGGGCCGCAGCAGGCGCACCGTTTCGCCGCCATTGTCCAACCGGCCCGACCAGGGGCCGAGCACACGGGTTTCCGGCGGCAGGCCGTAGCGCGCGCGAAAGGCGGCCAGTTGGGCGGAGTTGGTCCGGGGGTCAAATCCCACCACCAGCACACGCTCGCCGCCGGCAAGGGTGAGATTGGTGGGGAAGGTGAACTTCACCCCGCCAGCCAGGCGCCAGGCATTGGTTGGGAGGTCCGGGTCAAAAAACGGCACCGGCTGCGGGGCCAGGTTGAGCAACTCCACATACTCGTCTTCGGGCGCGTCCCACCAGGCGCCGTTGGCCCAGACATCGGGCGGGTGATACATGATCTCGCTGAGCACCACCGGGCCGAAGGCCGGCCCGGCGTTGGGTGCTCCCAGGCTGGCCGCCGCCTGGAGTACGTACCGTTCTTCGCCCGCCTGCGTGAGGTGCCGACCCCAGGTCCGGCCCGGCGGAGCCGCGCCAAACTCGAAGCCCTGCACGTAGCCGGTGAGTCGGCCGGCGGCATCGGCCGAAAAAAGCCAGACCTCTTCGCCCTCGGCGCTCAAGCCGAAGCGGCTTTCCCCGCCGCCGGGCGGGTTGAATTGCGCGGCATCCACCACCAGAAAACCGCCGGCCGGCACCACGGAATTCGCGGGCAGGCGGTACTTGGGGGTGCGGCGGTCGTCAGACAGATACCACCCGCTCACGTCCGCCGGCTCGGGACCGGGGTTAAACAATTCGAGGGCGTCGCGCTGGCCGGGGCCGGGGTTGGCCAGCACCTCATTGATGACCACCGGCGCGAAAACCGGTGCCGGCGGCTCGGGTGCGCCGGGGGTGCCGCCGGGGACACTGCCCACGCGCCAGCCGGCCGGTTGGCTCCAGAGCGCCGGCGGGGCGGTTGGATCTACCGGCACGAGGGCAAAGCCCGCGCCGCGTGTGGCCGGGTACCAGCCGCCGTCGTAGCGGAATTCCTGCACCAACTCCTGCATCGGTCCCTCCAGGCGCAGCGTCTCCCCGGCGTTGTCCAGGCGGCCGCTGTACTCGCCGGCCAGACCGGGGAGCGCCCCGTAGCGGCGCGCGAAGGCGGCACGGTTGGCCGCGACCACCACGCGCGCGCCGGGGGCGAGCGTCTGGACCGCGCCGGTCGAGAAATCGAACTGAATGCCGCGGGTGAAGCGGAAACCCGCCAGGTTCAGTGGTTGCGCGCCGAGGTTCACCAGCTCGATGAACTCGTGGTCGTTTCGGTCTTCGGTTCCGTCCCCGGCGCCGGGGGTGGGCGCGGGATCGAACAGCATCTCGCTCACCCGCAACGGCGGCAGGGCGGTGAGCCAGGTGACCGCCAGGGGGCCGCTCCAGGTGGTGCTCACCCGGGCGCGCGCCACCAGGCGTACGTTGCGGTCCACGCGCACCGGGCTCAGATAGGGCGTGGCGCGCGGGCTGATGCCGCCCCCGGGCAGGCGCGGGTCCGTGCCGTCGAGGGTGTAGTAAATTGTGCCGGCGGGCGCGCCGAGGGTGACGGTCGTGCCGGGGCGGACAAAGCCGGGTGGCCGGTCCGGCTCCGGCCGGCGGGGAAACTGGCGGTCAATCCAGTTGAAGCGGTCGCGCACCCACTGCTTTTTGTTGGCGATGATTTGGGCGTAGGTGGGCTGGATGTAGATGGCGGGATTGGGCCAGACGTAGGTGTTGAGCCGCGGCCAGCGGGCGAACTCCCGGTCCTTGGCCTCGTTCAGGTGGGCGGCGATTTCGTCTATGCGGGCCAGGACGTTGGTGGGGTTGAAGACCGTCTCGCGCAGCTCGCTCCACCGGTCAATGAGCGCCTGGTTGAAATCGGGGTCGCCGTTGCGGGTGCTCGGCGAGGTCGTGCCGGTGAGGAGCCGGCGCAGCCAGATGTGGTCGTTCTCGCCGATGAGCGCCCAGTACCAGCCGGCCGGATTCCAGCCCTCGAGGTAGTCGGCGTTGCCCAGGCTCAGGTTCCAGTCCCAGATCGGGTCCATCTTTACCTTCCCGCCCCGGTCCTTGTGGAAGAAGTTGCTCAGCCGGTAGCCGTCAATTTGCTTGGTGAACTCGACGATCCAGTGGTTGTCCACGAACGAGGGCACGTCAATGAACGCCGAGTAATGCCGCGCGCCGGTGCGGGTGAGCCAGTCACTGGCATAAAGGGCCTCCTCGAAGGCGATGAGGTAATTCCGCAACCAGGCCCGTTGGGCGGCGTTGATCTCGCGCGGTTTGGGATCGTGGTACTTGAGGGTCTGCGCGCTGAAGCCCGCCCCGCCGCGGGTGGTGAAGTCCAGGTCGCCCGGACTGTACTTGTCCTTCTTGAAGATGTAGCCGCCGGAGATGTCCGGCTCGGTGGTCACGTTGGGCCCCAGCCGCGCCACGGCCACGCGGTTGCCATCAATCTTGATCTTTTCCAACAGCACGTAGATGCCACGGTAGTCGTTGGGCTGGCTGAGCAGGCCGCGGGTTTCGTCAATGAACACCTCCACGAACCGGCGCCGCACGGCGTAGTGGCCCATCTGCTCGTGCAGCTCGAAGGCCAGGAAGTTGTTCAACAGGCTCTTGTCCGAGTACGGCCCGTTGAGCACCCAGTCCGACTCGGGCGGCAGGCCCAGCAACGGCACTTCCAGGTCCACACCCGCGGGGTCGGTCAGTTCGAGGTTGTACTGTTTCTTCGGAAAGCCGACCGAACTCTGGCCGCGAATTTCGATGGTCCCCAGACCGGCGTGGGCGGGGGTGCCCATCAGGGCGGTGCGGCCGCGAAACGGCTCCAGGGCCGTCACGTGCGCCACCACGCGACTGTCCTGGGGAATGCCGGCCACGGGCTGGATCACCAGCAGCGGCAGGTTCGAGCTGAAGTTGGTCAGGGTGCTGGCCACCAGCACGTAGCCCGCCGCCACCGGGGAGCTGGGCAAAAGCCCCTCGAGATAGGTCCGCGCCCGCAACACGGTGCTCTGGCTCAGGGTCAGCGGCCCCGTGTACACGCTGGCACCGGCTTCGGGCGTGGGCGCGCGACCGTCGGTCGAGTAGTAAATCGTGCCCACCGGCGCGCTGAGTGTCACCACCAGGCGGTTGGTGGGGTACAGGCCGCCCGGCACCGACAAAACCGGCTCCGGCGCAAAGCCCGGCCCCCGGGTGGCGTTGGGTTGCCCGGGCGTGGGCGTGGCGAAGTAACCGGTTTGCGCCGGGTCCAGTACGTCGCGGCCGTAAGACACATCCGGCTGCTGCGGGGGGTAGGCGGGGGCGAAGGCGTCCACCATGTTGGTCTGCGCGTCCAGCAGGGCCAGATATTCGCCCTCGCTGGACAGGCGGAAGTTGGTGTGCAACTCACGCCCCGGCACGGCGCGGTCCTTGCCCGAGGCCCAGATCAGCAGGTAGCCGCGGGCCGGGAGGGTCACGTCGGGGAAACGCCACTGGGTGGGGTTGGTGGGGTTGTCGGTCAGGAACCAGCCGGCCAGGGGCACCGGGTCCGTGCCCAGGTTGCGCAGTTCGATCCAGTCCGAGCGCGCGCCGTCTTCGTCGCGCAGGCCGGTGCGGTTGTCGGCCAGAAATTCGGACAGGACCACCTGCGCCGGGGGGGCGTTGGTGTCGAGGGTGTAGGTCCAGGCCCCGCCCGCGAAGGGCAGGGGATCGGGCGGCCGGGAGGTGATGCCATGCCCCTCGGCCCAGGTCACGCGAACCTGGCCGGGCGGCGGCTCGGGGAAGCGGAAGGTGTAATCGCGGGGCGAATGGACCTCGAGACCGTCGGCCGGCCGGCCGTTGACCAGCAGGTCGGCGGCGTCCACCCCCTGCACGGCCACGTTGAAGAGCACCTCCACGCCGCCCAGCTCGCGCACCACCGTGCCCGGGGCGGGGAAGATGGCCTCCAGGCGCGGCTCGCGCTCCTCGATTTCCAGGCTCAGGGCCACGGCGATGAGAAAATCACTGCTCCCGCTCAGGGAGAAGTTGGCGGCTTGCACGGCCACCACGTTGGCGCCGGCGCGCAATAAGCCCGGTTCCGGGACCAGCGTGGTGCTGAAGACATTCGGATTTTGGTCGGCGTTGACGGCGGCGGTCAGGTAGGTGGGTTCGCCCGCGGGCATGTTCACCCGGGCGATTTCCCGGCCGTTGAGCCAGACGATGCAGCCGTCGTCCACGCGCAGGTCCAGGGTCAGGCGCGTCACGCGGTCCGGGTTGGGCAGGTCGAAGGACTTGCGCAGAAACAGGGTAAGGTAATTGCCCCGCATGTCGATCAGCCGGGTGTTGCCGGTGTACCCGACCGCCTTGTCCTCGTAATAAAACGGCCCCTTGCCGACCGGCCAGGAGCTGTCGTCAAATTCCGGCCGCCGCCACGCGGTGGAATCGGGCGTGGACGCCTCGCTCAGACCCTTGAAGTAACGCCACTCGCTGTCCTCGACGAACCCGGCGGCCTGCAGGGCCATTCGATCCGCAGCCAGCAAAGCCACCGCCACCCCGACCAGGGGAACCAAATCGGTCCAGAACGTGCGCGTCATCGCCCAAAACTTTGCAAGTGCAATGCCATTTACCCACCCGCGCCAGTCGGTGGGTGGGGGCGGCACAGGTTCGGCCCGACGGCCTCGTTTTGGCGAGCCAAAGCTTGCTCAGGGCGATGTGGGGAAACCGGGTTCCCTCAAGCAGGTCAGGGCTTTTTCCCACCGGCCCGCCAATCCGTGTGCACCGGCTGCCGGTCAAACCCGGCCTGGGGATCAACGTGCCGTGGTTCAGAAGGCTGGCGAGGACATGCTCCCCTGACAGTAAAACAGCGCGACAGCCGCCGCCGGAAATGATGGAGCGCCTGTGGCGTTCATGAATTACCGTCCGGCGTCGAACGGAAAAGCGGGGCGGCGGTTCGCTCCAGCGTCTGGTTAGGCGTTCTGGCCCTGGGCTTGACAACGAACGCCAGCCGATCCCTGCCCGGCCCCTCCGGCCACCCGCGATCAGGCTCCCGCCCCCATCGGCCCAAGCTGCCGCCCCTGCGGCTGCACGCCGCCACCGCAGAAGGCTGCTCAGCAAACCCAGGCAACAACGCCTCGTTCATGGCCCAAACGCTCCCAACCGCCTAACGACCAAACTGAGCGACAGCCGCCCCGCCGTGGTGACGCCCGTGACGCTCGACCACCGGAGCGCTTCGGCGAAGCCCCTGACTCTCGAACTGCGAAGCGGGGCGGCTGTTTGCTCCAGTGGCCTTGTTAGGCAGCATCTTCACAGCGAAACCACTCTGTCCGAGTCTCGAATCAACTCGTAGAGGTCTTGCATCGTCGAGAGCAGACAAAGCTCTGTGCCCTCGGAATGCCGCAGTTTCAGACATGTGCCGCACGCCAAAATGCTGCCGCCTGCGTCCACGAACGCCTGCATCTGCGTCCTGACCGGAAATTTCTCGGTGTGCGACGACTCGCACTCGACACCTCTGGCGAGCAGAAATGCCCTGACCGAATCGCCCTGCTTGAGGGCAAACACGCCCAGACGGAAGGCGTTCCAAACCGTCTCGGCGTCCGACGAATAGATGACAAGACCTAGCTTCATAAATCACTCACTATGGTCTGCTGCCCACCAGTCCGTAGTGGTAGGGCGGCAGCGCAACTAAAGGAATCAACAACTCGAAACCCGCCTGCTGCACCCAAGCCTGACAATGCTCCGGGCGCGGTCGAATACTCAAAGGCGGGCCACGCGGCGTCGTGGCGTCGTAAACCCAGTGAATCACGCCAACCCTGCCGCCGGGCCGCAATACCCGATGAGCCTCCCGAAGCAGGCGCAACGGGTCTTCGGCGTGCAGAATGTTGAAAAGCATGGCGTAGCCCACTGAACTGTCTGGCAAGCCCGTGCCGTCAGTGACGAAATCACGCTGCACTGTCCTGACGTTGGTGAGCCCGAAAGACTCCGCCTTGGCTGCGGTGGCTCTGAGCATCTCCGGCTCTATGTCAAGGGCGTGGACTGTGCCAGTGGTGAGTCTGGCTGCCGCGATCGTGAATGTGCCGTAACCGCAGCCAAAATCCACGACATCCGAGTGGGTGTCGGCAAACGCAAGCTGCGAGAGGATGCGGCTGGCGTCAAAGAAGCCCTCCCACATCTTTTCATCGGGCATACCACTCTCTCGAACTTTCATAGGACTCGCCCTGCTGCCTAACGACAGAACTGAGCGACAGCCGCCCCGCCGTGATAACGCCCGTGACTCTTGACAACCAGAGCGCGTCGCCCAAGCCCGCGACTCGCGAACCGTGAAGCGGGGCGGCTGTTCGCTCCAGTGATCTTGTTAGCCCCTCCTTTCACGTCGTTTCTTTCTGAGCAACACCATCAAGACTCCTCCCCCGACCAACAACGCCCACGTTGAAGGCTCAGGGATTGCGCCCGCCAGAATCGGGACGCCGGGGCGCGTTTCGTAGGCCCAGTCATATACATATCCACCATACAAACCAACAAGTGGCGACCCAACTCTCACCCATGCATAGTGACGATTCAGGCCGTTTCCGAACTCGATACCCACGTACCCCTCAACACCCTGCCACAGGCCGCTGTAACCCGTGTTCCACGCACCGTTAAAGGTAGCAGCATAGGGCCGACCATCGGGGGCAAGGCTGATCGACTGTCGCCAAACCAGTTGTTCGTCAGGCGGCACTAAACCAATCTGCGTTCCCGATTCCAATACCGGCAGGAAGGAATTGATGTCTGGTGGAATCGGAGGGTAGGTCAGAATTCGTGTCGCATCCATACCATACACATAGAACGTCGTGTCAAAAACATGAAACCCAACGTCGTTAAGCCCATCGCCGTTGAAATCGAGTTCTAGAGGCTGGCGTCCTTGCCCGGGCATTGGATAACCCGAATCATCCCACGGCGGGGGGACGGGTGAGGGATTGGGATTCGAGAGGCGACCATAGACAATCGTCCCTTGGCCGTAACCTTCCGCCAGCCCCAGCCCGATAGCGACTGAGGCGAGCGAAAGGAGCAAAAGGCAGCGTGACCGGTGCATACAAGCTCAACGCACTTGCACCACACGGTAGAACCGTTGGTCGGCACTCGCCGGAACGGTCACCGCCACGTTGGTCTTGGTCGCGCTGATCTCTCCCGTGGCGTCGGCCCACGTCGAAGTCGTCAAATCGTCGTTGTACTCCACCCGGTAGATGCGCCCGACCACAGATGGCCATTTGAGGAGAGCGTTTGTCCCGTTGAGCACTGGGGGTTCCACCACAAAGTCCGGCTGAGGTTGCGGGTGGTTGCCCGAAATGAGAATGGACACCCACTGCTCGGAGACGACATTGGAGTGGTTGACCAAATTGCCCTTGTGCGTGACCCGCACAATGTGTGTGCCGTTGGCCGGACTTGGGAGGTCCACGCGCTCGGCGTTGTCGCGGATGTTGTCCGCGAGTGTAGCCGCATTGGTCACCGCGGCGGGATTGAGAACCCAAGGAAAGTTCGTCGTGCCGTTCGGGCTGATCACCCGTAAATCCAGGTCGTTCACCAGCATACGGTTGGTCGGATTAAGACTGGGACCGACCGGCGTGCCCGGAGGGTCGGTCCAGTAAATCCCCACACGCAACGGCTGGCTATTCGTCGCAACGATGGGGAACTCGATGTAGTCCCCGCTCATCAGCCGCACCTCCTTGATGTGGGCCAGCGCCTGGCTGGCGTGATTGCTTTCCATCAGCAAGGCTGCGCTCCGGGCGTTGAACAATCCCCAGCCGAAACGATAGTCCGGGCCGGCTGTCGGTCCCGCCTCATCCGCCGTGTGAATCGCCAGCCCCCGCAGTGTGGAAACCAACAGGCGCTGGTTCGTGCCATAAAGCGCGTTGTGTCTGCCCACCAGCAGATTCAGCGAACCAGCCACGGCGGGTGCGGCCATGCTCGTGCCGCTGTCGGTGTAGTAGTGCGTGTTGGAAGCCGAGCCGGTGGAAAAGATGTTCACCCCTCCGGCAACAAGGTCTGGCTTGATGCGCCCGTCGTCGGTCGGACCG
>CALFAV010000018.1 GCA_937946835.1 uncultured Verrucomicrobiae bacterium
GTCGCGGCCCGGGCGCGTGCGGATGAGCCGGTCCCTGCCTGCTCTGCTGATGGTTTTGTCGGCCTGCTCAAAGCACCCGCCCGGCCCGGCCCCGGCCGAGGGGGCCCCGGAATTGATCGCCCGGCTCGAACCGGTGCGGCACCGGCATGACCTGCCCGCGCTGGCGGCGGCGGTGGTGACCAGCGCCGGGGTGCCGGCGCAGGCGGTGGTGGGGGTGCGCCGGCGCGGGGACGCCACCCCGGCCACCACCAACGACCTCTGGCACTTGGGCTCGAACACCAAGGCCCTCACCGCCACCCTGGCCGGGCGCTTGATCGAACGGGGTCGGCTGAGCTGGGACACCCGCGTGGCGGAGGTTTTCCCCGACCTGGCCGGGGATTTTCACCCCGACTTTCAGCCGGTTACGTTGCGCCAGTTGCTCGCGCACCGGGCCGGCGTGGCCGCCAATCTGGACTGGGCCCGCCTGGCCCGGGAAGGCTCCGTCACCGAGCAACGCCGGGCGGCCGTGAAACTCGGGCTGGCCAGCCGGCCGCTCCACCCGCCCGGGCGCCGGCATCGGTACTCGAATCTCGGCTACGTCATCGCCGGGGCCATGCTCGAACGGGTCACCGGCCGGTCGTGGGAGGACCTGATGCGGGCGGAGATTTTCGAGCCGCTCGGGATGTCCCGGGCCGGGTTTGGCGGCGTGGGCACGCCCGGGATGTTGGATCAACCCTGGGGCCACCACGAGGGCGGCCGACCGGCCAAAATCAACGGCCCGGCGGCCGACAACCCACCCGTGCTCGGCCCCGCCGGCACGGTGCACTGCCCGCTGGCGGATTGGGCGAAGTTCATCGCCGACCACCTGCGCGGCCTGCGCGGCCAACCCGGCCTGTTGCAACCGGCCACCTACCGGGCGCTGGCCACCGCGGTGGACGGGGACGAGTACGGGCTGGGCTGGGTGGTCACCCGCCGGGACTGGGCGGGCGGCCCGGCCCTGAACCATTGTGGCTGCAATACGCTGTTTTTTGCGAACGTGTGGCTGGCCCCGGAACGCGACTTCGCCGTGCTGGTGGCCGCCAACCAGGGTCAGGATGCCTTCGCGGCCACGGACGCGGTGGTGGCCGCCGTGGTGGAGCACCTGGCCGACCTGTTCCCGGGCGGGGCGAAAAATCCCTGAGGTCGCCGGGCGCGGACCGGCTCTCACCCGGGCGGGGTCGCGGGGCGCAAAGTCCCCGAAATTCCCATCCGGTCCGGTCGGCAGTTCAAGGCCGGACCGGCCCCGTGCCGAGCGGTTTTACGCCGCCCGGCCGGGGCCCGAGGGGATTTAATCCAACCGCACGTCGCCGCAGAGGTGGACCTCCAGACCCAGCTCGGCCAGGGCGGCGGCCTTGATGCGGCAGGCGCGGTGGGCCTGTTTTTCGTTGGGGGCGTACACCACCTGGATGTGGTTGGACTTGTGCCGGGCCATCATCTGGTCGCGGGTGATGCCGGGCAGCACGGCGTGCATGATCGGCCACTGGGGCGTGGTCTCGCGCCAGCGCCGCTCGGTCTCCTCGCGCGGCAGGCTCACCACCTGGGCCACGCCCAGGTCGGCGTGCAGGCGGCCGTCCATGACAAACACCCGGCTCCACACCACCCAACCGGGTTTGCTGATGCCCTTGAGGGTGCCGCCGCCCAGCCGGAAGTACATGGGCGGCTGGCGCTCGCTGGAAGCGCCTTTCCAGCCGCCGATGAAGTGCGCGGGCGGCGCCGCGCCGGAAATGAGGAACACCCAGACGTAGGCATCCACGCCGTCGCCGCGGTAATGCTCGCCCCAGCGCACGTCGTGGAGGGTGTTTTCCGGGGCGAAACCCAGTTCCCGCCAAAGCCGGTAGGTGACCAGCCCGTCCAGGCCGGCACCCTCGTCCACCTCGTTGAAGTGCGGCAGGGCCTCGCCGGCGTACAACTCGCGGCCGGTGTGCGGGCAGCGCACCGGCGGGCGGTCCACGTTGTTGAGCGTGCCCTCGACCAGGTCGCTGGCCGGGGTGAGGTCCTTGAGGCCCTGCTGGTACTGGATGCCGATGGCGTCGCAGCCGAACTCGGCCGCCAGGCGCACGGCGGCAATGTACATCTTGCACTGCTGGAGGGTCTGCGCCTCGGTCAACTCGGTCGCCTCGTCGGTGCCCCAGCAGAACTTGAGGCCGCGGCCCCGGTACCACTCGAGGACCTCGCGCGCCTCGGCGTCGCCGACCTGGAGCATGGCGGCGTAAAGGGTGGACTGGCTGAGGCGCTCCTTGAACACGCCGGTGGGGTGGAGCAGTTCGTCGGGCAGGATGGCGTTGAACATGCCCATGCAGCCTTCATCGAAGACGCCAAGGATGGCCTTGCGCCGGCGAAACTCGCGCGCCCAGCCGCGGCCCAATTCCTCGTCGGCCTCGGGCAGTTTGAGCCGGGCCAGGTCGCGCACGTGGCTGGTGTCGTGGGTGACCACCCCGGTGCGGAGCCACTGGCGCAGACCGCGCTTGAAGAACGGGTCGGTGAACTTCTCGCTCCAGAGCGTGCTGTATTTCACGCCGGCCTTGGTGAGCGAGCCGTTGAGGTTGAGCATACCGACCAACCCGGGCCAGGTGCCGCTCCAGTTGGCCACGGTCAGGATCGGCCCGCGGTGGGTGGTCAGGCCGGGCAACACGTGGTGGCTGTACTGCCAGACACTCTCGGCCACGATCAACGGCCGGTCCGGGTCCAGGCGACGGAAGACCTCCAGGCCCATCGCCTGCGAGTCAATGAACCCGTGTTGCCTGGCGGGGTCGAACGGGTGCGCCCGCTCGACCTTCCAGCCCTCGGCGGCCAGCGCCCGGGTCAGCGCGGCCTCCATTTTGGCCTGCTCGGGCCAGCACTTTTGGTTGGCGGACAGGCGCAGGTCGCCGCTGGCAACCAGATAGACGGTGCGGGAATCAGAACGGGGCTTTTTCATGGCGCATGTGGCGCCAACGCTGCGCCGGGCCGGGGCGGTTGAAAAGTCGGAAGTGCGCCGGTTGACGCCGCGGGCGCGGTCCCTAACTTGCCCTGTGCCCGCGCTCGAACTGCGCTTTGAACTCGGCGGCCTGCATCTGCCCCGGCTGGGTCTGTGGCTGGACCCGCGACGCCCGGTGACCGGCCCCGAGCGGGTGGTGGTAAGCCACGCCCACGCGGACCACACCGCGCCGCACCGCGAGGTGATTTTGAGCGCGCCCACGGCTCGTTTTCTCCGGGCGCGGCGGGGCGGCAGCCGCGTCGAGCACGTGCTGGCCTTCGGAGAAACCCGCGTCTTCGACGGCCCGGAAGGCGCGTATCGGCTTCGCCTGCTGCCGGCCGGTCACGTGCTGGGCAGCGCGTTGACGTGGATCGCGGCCGGCGGCGAAACCCTGCTCTACACCGGCGATTTCAAGCTGCGGCCGGGCCGGGCCGCGGAACGCTGCGCGCCGTGCGCCGCGGACGTGCTGGTGATGGAGACCACGTTCGGCCGCCCGGAGTTCTGCTTTCCCCCCGAGGACGAGGTCATGGCCGGGGTGATCCGCTTTTGCCGCGAGACGCTGGCGGAGGGCCGGACGGCGGTGCTGCTGGGCTATTCGCTGGGCAAGAGCCAGGAAATCCTCGCCCGGCTGGCCGGGGCGGGTCTGCCGCTGGTCCTGCATGAACAGGTTTATCGGTTGACCTCCATTTACGCGGAGTTTGGGCTGACGCTGCCGGCCTTTGAGCGGCTCGAGGCGGGCAACGGCCGGGGCAAGGTGGTCCTTTGCCCGCCCGCGGCGTCACGAGCGACTCTCGAACAACAACTCGGGCCGCTGCGGTGCGCCGTGCTCACCGGCTGGGCGCTTGACCCCCGGTGCCGATTCCAGTACGGGGCCGACGCCGCCTTTCCGCTCAGCGACCACGCCGATTTCCCGGACCTGCTGCGGCTGGTCGAAAGGGTGAATCCCCGTCAGGTGCTGACCCTGCACGGCTTCGCCGCCGATTTCGCCGCCGCCCTGCGCGAACGCGGCCGGGAGGCGTGGGCGTTGAGTGAGTCGGACCAGCTCACCCTGGCGCTGGGGGATCCGGTACGGATCGGCCCGGTGCCGGCCACGGCCTGATGAACCCCACGGACCCATCCGGAGCGAAGTCGGGCGCGCCCTCTCCCGCGGCGCGCCGGGGCACGGCGGCGCAACCGCCCAACCGGTTTGCCGCCACGCACCGGGCGGCCCTGCCCGAGCCGGACGAGCCGGAGCCGGAGCCGTTGCCGCGCACGCAGTTCCTTCCCGACCGCAGCGTCAGCGTCATCACCTACAACGACAGCCCGGACCTGGGGTTCGCGGCCAGTCTCAACCCGTACCGCGGCTGCGAGCACGGGTGCATTTACTGCTACGCCCGGCCCACGCACGAGTACCTGGGCTTCAGCGCGGGGCTGGACTTCGAGTCGCGCATCCTGGTCAAGGAACGCGCGCCGGAGTTGTTGCGGCGCGAACTGGCCGCGCCGGGCTGGCGTCCGCAGGTGCTGGTGCTGAGCGGCGTGACCGATCCCTACCAGCCGATCGAGCGCCGGCTGGGACTGACGCGGCGCTGCCTGGAGGTGTTGGCCGAGTGCCGGAACCCGGTGCAGATCGTGACCAAGAATCACCTGGTCACCCGCGACGCGGACCTGCTGGCCGAACTGGCGCGGCATCGGGCCGCCGCGGTGGCGCTCTCGCTCACCACCCTGGACCCCGGGTTGCGGGCGGTGCTCGAGCCGCGCACCTCCCCGCCAGCGGCGCGACTGGCGGCCATGCGCCAACTGGCCGACTCGGGCGTGCCGGTCTGTGTGTTGGTCGCGCCGGTCATCCCGGGGTTGAACGACGCCGAGATTCCACGCCTGTTGGCCGCGGCGGCGGAAGCGGGCGCGCGGTCTGCGGCGATGCAGATGCTGCGCCTGCCGGGGGCGGTGGCGCCGCTGTTTGTCGAGTGGCTCGAACGCCACTTCCCGGACCGCAAGGCACGGGTGCTGGCGCGGATTCGCGCCGTCCGGGGCGGGCGGTTGAACGACCCGCGGTTTGGCACGCGCCACACCGGCGAAGGCCCGTACGCGGCGCAGGTCCGACGCTTGTTTGAGGTGGCCCGCCGCCGGGCCGGGCTGGCGGGCGACTGGCCGGAGCTTTCCGACGCGGCTTTTCGGCGTCCGGGCGCGGCGCAGTTGGAACTGCCGGTTTGACCCGATTCGGATGAGCCAACACCGATCTCCCCCTTGTCCGCAGGCGCCTTAGTCGGCGCCGAGGTTTCGGAGAATCTTTTTGGCCAAAGGTCCTTTGACTTCGGCGTGGCGGGGAATGGCCTCGGTTGCACCTCTCAGCGGGTTGGTCCACAAGGAATGGGAGGCCCCCTCCGTTTGAGGTAGCCGGCGCGGCGCAACCGGCGCTCCAGGTCGCGCCGCTTCATCCGATGATCACCTGGTCCAAAACTGCGGCTTCCGGGACCCCCGGAACATATCGGCGCGGCGGTCCTCCAACACCAGCTCGATCGCCGCCTTCAAGCTGGCTTTGGCCTCCTCAATTGTTTCTCCCTGGCCGTTGGCCCCCGGCACTTCGGGACAAATGGCCCAGTACCCCCCCTCCGGTGCCGGTTCGATGATGACGGTGAATTCGGCTTTCATGCGCCCATCATTACGCCGCCGCCTGCACCCGGCAACCACAGGGCAGACGCCGCGTGCCCGTTTTCCGGGGGCAAACCCCGCCGGCGGTCCTGATTGCGGCCCCGGGTATCGGTGGCCCAGCCCCTGTTTGGCTCGAAAAAAATTTCCGCCTCGGACGGTTTTTGGCCGACCCCATCCAGCACACTGGCGGCATGAATGCGAATCAAAATCTCGTCGCCTCGCAGCAACTGGAACTGACCTTTGCCGGCGGGGCCGCACCGGCAGGGAGCGACCGGCGGAACGGCCGCCGGACCGGCGTGACACCGGTGCGGGCGCAGTGGTGGTTCAACCAAATCCGCCAGGTGCTCGCGCAGGCGGCCGGCCGCACGCCGCCCGGCCGACCGGAGCAGGCTCACCTGACGCTGCCCGCCGGCTCCGCGCCCGGGTGGTCCCGCCGCGAGCCGGATTACCGCCTGTCCCCGGTTTGGCAATCATAGCCGGGCCAGCGCGCGGTCCAGTTCGGCGTCCGTGTTGTAGTAGTGCGGCGAAAACCGGAGGTAGCGCGTGCCGGCGCGGTCGGCGCGGAGTGAGGTGATGATGCCCTCGGCCGCCAACCGGGCGTGCAGCCCGCCCATGTCCGTGCCGGGCCGGTGGAAGCTGACGATGCCGCCGGCGTTTTCGGGCGGGGCGTCGGCGCACAACACCTCGTAACCCTTTTCGCGTAACGCCGCCACCAGCCGGGTCCGCTTGCGCAGCAGCTCGGCTGCGATGGCGTCCACGCCCAGCTCGAGTGCCAGTTCGAGCGCGGCTTTCAGGCCGGCCAGACCCAGGAGGTTGGCGCTGCCGGCCTCATAGCGGCGGGCGTCGGGGCGGAATTTGAGCTCCTCCTGGGCGACGAAGTTTGGGCAGCGCAGGTTGTGCCAGCCAAAGACGCTGGGTTGCAACTGCTCTTGGACCTCGCGCCGCACGTAGAGAATTCCGGCCGCGCAGGGGCCCAGCAGCCATTTGTGGGCATCGGCGGCAATGATGTCCGCGTGCGCCGCCAGGGTGGGAAAGGCCCCGAGCGTCTGAATGCCGTCCACGCAGAACAAGATGCCGCGCTCGCGCAGGGCGGTGCCGATGCGGGCCAGGTCCGGCCGCCAACCGGCGATGAAATGGCAGGAGGCCAGCGCCACCAGGGCGGTGTCCTCGTCCACCTGCCCCAGCACGTCCACGGGGCGAATGACGCCCAGCCGATGCAGGTTTAGGAAACGCACCTCGACGCCGCGCTCGGCCAGGCTCATCCACGGGTACACGTTGCTGGGATAGTCGTCGAAATAGACCAGCACATTGGCGCGGCGGCGGAAGCTCAGGCCGTTGGCCACCAGGCTCAGGGCCAGCGAGGTGGGCCCCACCAGCGCGATTTCCTCCGGCGTGGCGCCCAGGAGCCGGGCGGCCAGGGCGCGCGTTTGCGGGATGAAGTCCCGCGGCACGGCGGTCTCCTGATCACCCATCGCGCCCTCGCGGGCCGCCGCCGCCACGGCCTCGGCCACGCGACGCGGCAGTGGACACACCCCGGCGTGGGCCAGGTACACCGCCCGGGTGACGACCGGAAATTCGTGGCGGCGCAGGTCTTCGTTCTGGAGCAGGTCGGTGAGGGTCATGGAAACAAACGACAGATGCGACGGGGGAAATTCACGGCGGCCACGGGCCGTTGACCACGTTCACCGGTCGGCCGGCCAGAAAGGCCCGCACGTTTTCGGCGGCCTGCTGCAGCAGGCGCTCGCGGGCGGCCCGGGTGGCCCAGCCCAGGTGCGGGGTGATCACGCAGTTGCGCGCGCTCAGCAGCGGATGGTCCGGCGGGGGCGGCTCAATGCTCAGCACGTCCAGTCCCGCGCCGGCCAGCCGGCCGGTGTTCAACGCGTCAGCCAGGGCCGCCTCGTCCACCAACGGTCCGCGGCCGGTGTTGAGCAGGAACGCGCCAGGTTTCAAGAGGGCCAGCCGTTCGCGGTTGATGAGGTGCCGGGTTTCCGGGGTCAGCGGGCAGTGCAGGGAGACCACGTCGCTTTCCCGCAGGAGCGTGTCCAGGTCGGTCAACCGGACTTCGGCCGGGGTGGACGCGGGCGGGGTGCGGGTGTGCACCAACACGCGCATCTCGAAAGCGGCCGCCAGCCGGGCCACGGCCCGGCCCACCTGCCCGAAGCCAATGATGCCAAAAGTGCGCCCGGCCAGTTCCACCAGCGGTGTTTCCCAGTAGCAGAAATCCGGGCTGCGGCTCCAACGGCCGGCCCGCACTCCCTGGCTGTGGGCGCCGACGTGGTGCGTCAGTTCGAGCAGCAGGGCGAAGGTCAGTTGGGCCACCGAGGGGGTGCTGTACCCGGGCACGTTGGTCACCGGGACACCCCGCGCCCGGGCGGCCTCCAGGTCCACCACGTTGTAGCCGGTGGCCAGCACGCCGAGGTAGCGGAGTCGGGGCAGCGCGGCGAGGGCGGCGGCATCGAGCACGGTTTTGTTGGTCAACACGATCTCGGCGCCGGCCGCGCGGGGCACCACGTCCGCCGGCGGGGTACGGGGGTGCACCTCCAGGTGGCCGAGCGTCTCGAGCGGCGCCCAGGAAAGGTCGCCCGGATTGAGCGTGTGGCCGTCGAGCACCACGATGTTCACGGGCCGATGAGCGTCCCGCGGCGGCGGGGAAAGTCAATGCCCCGGGCATCGCGCGCGGCGAAATCAGTCCCGGGGGACAATCACTCGGGGACAGAATCCCTGCCGGTCGCCGGAAACTTCCTGCCCGCGATTGGGAGAAATTGCGCAACGCGGGGGAAAATTTGCGCTTGCATCCCTTGCAACACCGTTACTAAGATCCATGTTCAACCTGTAGTTCAACGACAACCTAAATGCCCGTTCTATGAAGACCCGATACCACCTGTGTTGGCTGGCCGTTCTGGCCGGCCTGAGTGCTTCGGCGCAAACCGTCCCCGGAGCTCCGGAGGACAACGGTCTGACCCCCAAGACCGCCACCATCTACGTCAATCGCAAGACCCTCGAGATTGACCAGATCAACA
>CALFAV010000019.1 GCA_937946835.1 uncultured Verrucomicrobiae bacterium
GCCGCCCCCACGGCCGGCCGGCTCATTGACCCGGTGGTCCTGATGGGCATCCGGCACCTGGAACTGCGGGCCCGCGCGGTGGTCGAAGGGTTCTGGAGCGGGCTGCACCGCAGCCCCTACCACGGTTTCTCGGTCGAGTTCACCGAGTACCGCGCCTACTGCCCGGGCGACGACCTGCGTTATCTGGACTGGCGCGTGCTGGCGCGCAGCGACCGCTACTTCGTCAAGCGCTTCGAGGACGAAACCAACCTCCGCTGCCACCTCCTGGTGGACCAGAGCCGCTCGATGGCCTACGGCTCGCTCCCCTTCCCCAAGGCCGACTACGCCGCCACGCTCGCCGCCTCGCTGGCCTGGTTCCTTCATTTGCAGGGAGACGCCGTGGGTCTGCTCACCTTCCACGAAACGGTGGGCGACTACCTTCCGCCCCGGCACCGCCCCGGGCACCTGCGCCGCCTGCTTTTTCTGCTCGACCGACCCGCCGCCGGCCGCGGTACCGACCTCACCGCCCCCCTGGCCCGGGCCGCCGAACTGCTGCGCAAGCGCGGCCTGGTTGTGCTGATCTCCGACTTCCTCGCACCGCTGGACCGCCTGGACCGTGCCCTGCTCGAACTGGCCGCCGGCGGCCACGAAATCGTGGTCTTCCAAATTCTGGACCCGGCCGAAACCACGTTCGCTTTCCGCAACCCGGCCGTCTTTGAAGACCTCGAGTCCGGCCGCATCCTGCAACTGGACCCGGGGGCGGCCCGCGCGGAGTACCAGCGCCGACTCGCGGCCCACGGTGAGGCCCTGCGGGAAAGCTGCCGCCGGCTGGGCATCGGCTTCACCCGCCTCGAGACCCGCCAGCCGCTCGAACTGGCCCTGCTGGAATTCCTCCGGCGCCGCACCGAACGCGGACGCCGCTCCTTCCGCCGCGCCCGGGCGCCCGGCCACGCCTCCGCCCCCGCCTCATGAGCTTTCTGGCCCCGTGGTTTCTGTTGGGCGCGCTGGCCGTGGCCGGGCCGGTGATTTTTCACCTGGTCCGCCGCACCACCCGCGAGCGGGTGCCGTTCAGTTCGTTGTTGTTTCTGCGCCCGGCACCGCCCCGCCTGACCCGGCGCAACCGCCTCGAGCACCTCGGGCTGCTCGCCCTGCGTTGTCTGGTGATTGCCCTGCTGGCCGCGGGGTTCGCCCGACCCTACTGGCAGCAACTGCTTCCCGCCGCCGGCGACCGCGCCGCCCGCCGCACCGTGTTGCTGGTGGACACCAGTGCCAGCCTGCGCCGCGGCGACCTCTGGGCCCAGGCCCTGGCCCGCGCCGACGCGGTGCTGCGCCGCGCCGGTCCGGGCGACCAGGTGGCCGTGCTGACGTTTGACCGGGACCCGGTCCCGCGGATGAGCTTCGAGGAATGGACCGCCACGCCCGTGGGCGAACGGGCGGCGGTGGCGCGCACCCGCCTGGCCGCCCTCCAACCCGGCTGGGCCGCCACGCACCTGGACCGCGCCTTGATTCGCGCCGCCGAACTGGCGGCCGAATTCTCCGACGGCCCCGCGGACCGGGTTCGCGAGGTCGTGCTGGTCAGCGACCTGCAAAGCGGCGGCCACCTTACCGCGTTGCAGGCTCACGAGTGGCCGCGCGGGGTGAGCGTGCGCCTGGAAGCGCTCCCGCCGCCGACCCGCGCCAACGCCGCCCTCCACTGGGTGTCCGAGCCGGACGACTCGGCCCCGCCGGAGGCCGCCGCCGTGGTGCGCCTGCGCGTGGTCAACGCGCCGGACTCGCGCCGCGAGCAGTTTCAACTGCGCTGGGAGACTGCGGCCACCAACGCCGGCGCGCCGGTGGAGGTGTACGTTCCGCCCGGGCAGTCGCGTGTGGTCACACTGAGTCCGCCCACCAACGCTCCCGCCGCAGGCGCCGTGCGGCTGGAGGGCGACGAGGAGCCGTTCGACAACCTCGTGTACGTGGCGCCCCCGCAACCCCACCCCTTGCGGGTGGTGTATTTCGGACGCGAAAGCGCCGGAGAGCCGCGCAGCCCGCGTTTTTTTCTGGAACGCGCCTTCCCGCCCACCACCCGCCGGGCCGTCCAGGTCCAGGCGCCGGACCCGGCCAACCCGTCCCCGGCCACCGCACTGGAATCGGCCGCACTGGCGGTGGTCACCGTCCCGATCAGTCCGGCGCTGGGCGCGGGGCTGCGCCCGTGGCTGGCGCGCGGCCGCACCGTACTGTGGGTTCTGCCCGACGCCGCCGCCGCGGCCGGGTTGACCGAGCTGGTTCCCGGCGCGGTCCTCGCCGCGACGGACCATCAACCCGCCGATTACGCGCTCCTGGCCGAACTGGATTACCGTCATCCCTTGTTCGCGCCGTTTGCCGACCCGCGTTTCGGCGACTTCTCCAAAATCCGTTTCTGGCGGCACCGCCGTTTGGACCTGGCCGGCTGCCCGCAAGCCCGGGTACTGGCGCGGTTTGATTCGGGCGACCCGGCCATGGTGGAAATCCCTGCCGGACGCGGCCGGGTCCTGGTCTGGGCGGCGGGCTGGAATCCGGCCGAGAGCCAGTTGGCGCTGTCCACGAAGTTCGTGCCGCTGCTCCACAGCGTGCTGGACCTGGGTGCCGGCCCGCCGCCGGGCGCGGCACAGTACCTGGTGGGCGACGCACTGCCTTTGCCCGAGCTGCCCGCCGCCGCCCGCGAGGCGGTGATGCACCGGCCCGACGGGACGACCACGCCCCTGGCCGCGGGAACGACGCGATTTGACTCCACTCCCCGGCCCGGTCTGTACGAACTGCGCGCGGGCGAGCAGGTCTTCCGCTGGGCGGTGAACCTGGACCCGGCGGAAAGCCGGCTCACGCCATTGTCCCCGGAGGAGTTCGAGCGGCTGGGGGTGCCGCTGAGTCGGCCCGAGTTGCCCCCCGCCCTGGCTGTGGCCCGGCAGCAGCGCCTGTGGGCCGCCGAGTTGGAAAGCCGGCAAAAGCTCTGGCGCTGGCTGTTGCTGGGCGCGTTGGGCGTGCTGGGGCTGGAAACCGCTCTGGCCGGGCGGGCGGCCCGCCGCCGGGCTATGCTTCAAGCCGTTCAGCCATGATGCACCCCGTGTTGCAGGTTTGGCTTCGCCCCGCCGTGCGGCGCTGGCGGTGGCGCGCCCTGGGCCGACACCTGGCCGCGGCCTGGTGGGCCGCCGCCGGCCTGGCCTGGCTGCTGTGGGTCGGTCAGCGCCTCACGGGGTGGGGGTCCGCGCTTTCGGGATGGGTCGCCGCGGCCGTGGGTCTTGGACTGTGCGGTGGGGCCCTGGTCCGCGCGCGGCAGCGCAAGCCGGACCTCCGGACGCTGGCCGCGCGCATCGAAGCCGCCCACCCCGGGCTGCAAGGTCGCCTGTTGACCGCGGTGGAAATCGAGGCCACGCCGGAACGCGGCCTGTCGTACCTGCAAGAACGGGTGGTTTTTGAGGCCTGCGATCACGCCCGGTTCCACGACTGGCGCCGGGCGGTGCCGCGCCGCGCCCTGTTGGCGGCCCACGCCGGGCAGTTGGCCGGCCTGGCCGCACTGGTGGCGGGGGTGCTGGCCCTGCGCTCGACGGCCCCGCCGGCCCGGCTGGCGGGGGTGCAACCGGTGCGGGGCTTGTCGGTGACGCCGGGCGACGTGACCCTTGAGCGCGGACAAAACCTCGTGGTGCTGGCGCGCTTTGGCGGCGACGTGCCCGCCACGGCCGAGTTGGTCTGGCAGGAACCGGGCGGAGAGCCGCGCCGCGCGGCCATGACGCGCAGTTTGAGCGACCCGCTCTTCGGCGGCACCGTGCCGGAGGTGCAGCGGGATTTCACCTACCGCGTCGAGTCCCCCGCCGGGCGGTCGCCGGACTTCACGGTCACGGTCTTCGAGTACCCGCGGTTGGTGGGCGCGGATGCGGACCTGGAGTTTCCCCCCTACACCGGCCTGCCGCCGCGCCACATCGCCGAGACCCGGCGCGTCTCGGCGGTCGAGGGCACCCGACTGACGCTGGCGCTGCGGTTGAACAAGCCGGTGGCCGCGGCGCGCCTGATCCCCAGGGGTGCCCCCAACGCGGAACCGTTGCTCCTGAGCGCGGCGACCCATTCGCCCGCCGCCACGCTCACCCGTCACCCGCTCATCACCCCGCAGACCTACGAACTCCAACTGCTGGACGCCCAGGGCCGCACCAACAAAGAACCGGCCTCGTTTGTGTTCCACGCCCTGCCCAACCGGCGTCCCGAGTTGAAACTCACCGCCCCCACCGGCGACCTCCGCCCCTCCCCGCTCGAGGAAATCACCTTCTCCGGCACGGTCTGGGATGACTTCGGCCTGCGCGCCTACGGCCTGGCCTGGATGCGCCCCGGACAAGAACCGGAATGGATCGAGTTGGGCCGCGACGTGCCCGCCCGCGAAAAACGCCCCTTCACCCATCGGCTCGCCCTGGAGGATCTCGGGCTGGAACCCGATGACCTGCTGTCCTGGTTCCTTTGGGCCGAAGACCTCGGCCCGGAAGGGGAACCCCGTCGCACCACCACCGACCTGTTCTTCGCCGAGGTGCGGCCCTTCGAGGAAATCTTCCGCGAGGACACCGGCGGGGCCGGCGGCCAGCAACAAGCCGGCGGGGAGACGGGCGGCGAAGCGGACAGCCCCGGGGGACGCCTGGCCGAGTTGCAGAAGCAGATCATGACCGCGACCTGGAAACTGTTGCGGGAACTGCCGCCGGCCCGCGCCGCCTCACCCCCGGCCGCCACGCCGCCCTCCACCCGAATTCTCCCGCGCCCCGGTCGCCCCGGCCGATTCCTGGCGGCGCCCGCGTCTTCCCCGGCCCGCCCCCTTGTCATGGCCCAGACGGCCGCTCCGCGGGAATCGCGCCGCCGGCCCACCTCCCCCTCCCCGGGCGGCGCGGACGGGAACCGCGCAGCTTCGCTTCGGGACGACCTCGAGGTCATTCGCCAGGCGCAGGCGCAGGTGCTGGAACAGGCCCGCGAAACCGGCGGGCAAGTCCCGGACCCGCGGCTGGCCGAGCTGTGGGCGGCGGCGCAGCAGGCCATGGAAACGGCGCTCGAAAAACTCGAGGCCGCCGGCCGCTCCCCCGAGGCCCTGCACGAGGCCTTCGCCGCCGAACAGGCCGCCTACCAGGCCCTGCTCCGGCTGCAGGAGCGCGAGTACCAGGTCGCCCGCAGCCGCAATCGCCCGGGCCAGCGCGGCGGCTCCCGCCAGCAGGCGTTGCAGCGTCAGCTCGACCAGCTCGAACTGACCCGCGAGGAAAACCGCTACGAAACCGAAAGCCGCGCCGCGCCCCCGGACAGTCCCGAGCGCCGCGAGCAATTGCAGGCGCTCAACCGCCTCCGCGAGCTGGCCCGCCGCCAACAGGACCTCAACGAGCGGTTGCGCGAACTCCAGACCGCGCTCGAAGAGGCGCGCACCCCGGCCGAACGCGAGGCCCTGCGCCGCGAACTCAAACGCCTCCAGGAACAGGAACAACAACTCCTGGCCGACCTGGATGAGCTGCAGCAACGCCTCGACCGCCCCGAAAACCAGTCCCGCCTGGCTGACACCCGGCAACAACTCGAACAAACCCGTCGGGAACTCGAGCGCGCCAACCAGGCCCTTCGCGAGGAGGCCGCCTCCCGCGCCCTGGCCGCCGGCACCCGCGCCCAGGAGCAGTTGGAGCGTGCCCGCGAAGACCTCCGCCGGGAAAGCGCCGGCGCCCTGGACGCCGACCTCCGCGACCTGCGCGCCGGGGCCCGGCAACTCACCCGCGAGCAGGAGGCCGTGTCCCGCGAACTCGAGGCCCTGAACGACCCCACCCGCCGCACCCTCAGCGACGCCGAGCAACGCCGGCAGCTCCTGGAGCGGCTCGCCCGCCAGCGCCAGCAACTGACCAACCTGCTCGAGCGGGCCACCGAGCTTTCCCAGCAAACCGAGGAACCCGAGCCGCTGGTCTCGCGCCAGCTTTACGACACCCTGCGCCGCTTCAGCCAGGACGACGGCACCCGAATGCGCCAGATGCGTCAGGAGCTGCTCGAGCGCGGCCAGCTCACCTACGCGCTCGACGCCCGCCTCGAGGAGGGGGCCGGTCAGCCCGCCCAGGGACTGGAACTGACCGCCGAGCTGCTCCGCCAACACCTCCCCCGCGTCGCGCAAGAGGCCGCCGAACGCGCCCGTGCCGATCTCGAAACCCTCCGCCGCGGCATTGAACTGGCGGCCGAAAAGGTGCTCGGGGACGACGCCCAGGCCCTGCGCCGCGCCCAGGGGGAGCTGACCGAACTGGCCGAACAGGTGGAGCGGGAAAATCCGGAAACGGCCGCTTCCCCCACCGACGGGGGTGCCAACCAGGCGGAGCGATCCGGCCGGCCGGAACCGGCGGACCGGGGGGATTCGTCGGACCCGTCGGTCCCGTCGGTCCCGCTGGACCCGTCAAGTGCGTCCCGTCGCTCGGGCCTTGCCCGGGATTCCGCCACCGGCTCCGGTGGCCGGGGCGACCGGCTGCCGCTGGACCTGGAGACCCTGTTGGCGGAGCGCCCGCGCGACCTCGCCGGCGGCCCCATCACCGGCGAGGATTTTGCCCGGTGGGCGGACCGACTGCGCGAAGTCGAGGAGTTGGTCGAGTTCCCCGACCTGCGCAGCCGCCTGGCGCTGGCCCGCGAGCGCGCCCGGCAGTTGCGCCAGGACTACCGCCGCGACCTCAAGAAACCCGATTGGGCGGTACTGCGCCTGGAGGTGCTGCGCCCGCTGGTCGAGGTCCGCGACCAGATCGCCGAGGAGCTGGCCCGGCGTGAGCCGCGGGAACAATTGGTGCCGGTGGACCGGGACCCGGTCCCGCCCCGCTTCTCCGAACTGGTGCGCCGTTACTACGAGGAACTCGGCCGGGCGCCCCGACCGTGATGAGGCCCGCGCTGTTCACGCTTGTTCTTGGCGCGCCGCAATGGCTCGGGCCGGCCCTGGGCCTGTGGGGCCTTGTCGCCGCGGCGGCACTCTGGAGCTACGCCCGCGGGCCGCGCGGCGGCTGGCGCGCCGGGTGCGCCGCGCTCAAGCTCCTGGGCGGCGCCGCCCTGGCCGCCTGCCTGGTCGAGCCGCTCTGGACCGGCCAGCGCGCCCGGCCCGGCGCCAACCTGTTCGCCGTGGTCGCGGACAACAGCCAGGGGTTGCAGGTCCGCGACCGCGGCAGCGACCGCACCCGGGGTGAGTGGTTGCGCGAATGGCTGGACCCGCAACGCTCGGGCGCGTGGACCACGCTGGAGGAGGCCTTCGAGGTGCGCCGCTTCCTCTTCGACGCGCGGTTGCAGGCGGTGCGCCACTTTGAGGAACTGACCTTCGAGGGCCGGGCCACCGCGCTGGGAGCGGCGTTGACCGCCCTGCGCGAGCGCTTCGCCAACCGGCCCCTGGCGGGCGTGTTGCTCTTCACCGACGGCATTGCCACGGACCTGCGGGATACGTGGCCACCGCTGGACGGCCTGCCGCCGGTGTACCCGGTGGTGGTGGGGCGGGTGGGCGCGGTGCGCGACCTGGCCCTGGAAACGGTGCAGGTGAGCCAGACGGCCTTCGAGGACGCGCCGGTGACCCTCACCGCGGGGGTGCGGGCCCTCGGCCTGGCCGGCGAGCGCGTGGAGGTGACGTTGTCCGACGCCCGGGGCACGCGGCTCGCAGCGCAGGAAAGCCGGGTGCGACGTGATGCCGAGACGCTGAGCTTCCGCTTCCAATGGCGGCCGCCCGAGCCGGGTCTGGCCTTCTACGAAGTGCGCGCCCACCTGCCGGGCGCGGCGCCCGGCGCCGAAGCGACTCTGTTAAACAACGCCCGACTGGTGCCGGTGGACCGCGGGGGCGGGCCCTATCGGATCTTGTACGTGGCCGGTCGGCCGAACTGGGAGTACAAGTTCCTCAATCGCGCCCTGGCCGAGGACGACCAGCTTCAACTGGTCGCCCTGCTGCGCGTGGCCCGGCGCGAGCCAAAGTTCGAGTTCCGCGGCCGGGCGGGCGAAACCAGCAACCCGCTCTTCCGTGGCTTCGGCCACCAGGCGCCGGAGGAGGTCGAACGCTACGACCAACCGGTGCTCATCCGGCTCAACACCCGGGACGAACGGGAGCTGCGGGACGGCTTCCCCCGCACCGCCGAGGCGCTCTTCGCCTACGACGCGCTGATCCTGGACGACGTCGAGGCGGACTTCTTCGCCCCGGATCAGCAAAGCCTGATCGCGCGGTTTGTGGCCGAGCGGGGCGGCGGCCTGCTGATGCTCGGCGGGGCGGAAAGTTTCCGTCAGGGGGGCTATTTCCGCACTCCGGTGGGCGATGCGCTGCCGGTGTACCTGGACCGCGCGCCGGAGCCGGTCGCCGGCGCCACGTGGCGTTTCCAGCTCACCCGTGAAGGGTGGCTGGAACCCTGGGTGCGCCTGCACGAAACCGAGGCCGCGGAAAAAGCGCGCCTCCAGGCCATGCCCGCCTTCGCCGTGGTGAATCCGGTGGGCGAGCCCAAACCCGGCGCCGCCCTGCTGGCCACGGTGGCCGACGAGCCGGGCCGGGAACTCCCCGCGCTGGCCACGCAACGCTTCGGCCGCGGTCGCACCGCGGCGCTGACCGTGGGCGATTTCTGGCGCTGGGGCATGTTAAATCCGGAGGCGCGACGGGATCTGGAAAAGGCCTGGCGGCAGTTGGCCCGCTGGCTGGTCACGGAGGTGCCGCGCCGCGTGGAACTGACGATCGAGCCGGCGCCGGACTCGGCGCCCGGCGCGGTGCGGTTGCTGGTGCGCGCGCGCGACCCGCAATTCCTCCCCCTGGACGGGGCACAGGTGGTCGTGGAGGTGACGCCCGTCGCCGCCGGCACCAACGCACCCGCGGCTCCGCTGCGCCTGACGGCCGAGCCCTCGGCCCGCGAGCCCGGGCTGTACGAGGGGCTTTACGTGGCGCGGCATCCCGGTGCCTACCGGGCCGCGGTCGCGGTCACCAACGCCACCGCGGAAGCCGTGGGCCGCGCGGTCGCCGGGTGGAGTTCGGACCTCGCGGCCGAGGAGTTCCGCTCGCTCGAACCAAACGTGGCCCTGCTGGAGGAACTGGCCCGCCGCACCGGGGGCGAGGTGGTGTCAGCCGGCCGCCTGGCCGAGTTCGCCCGCGGTCTGCCCCGACGGCAGGCCCCGGTCATGGAAGCGTGGACCGCCCCGGCGTGGCACACCCCGGGCTGGTTGGCCCTGGCGTTGGGATGTTTCCTGACCGAATGGGGCCTGCGACGCTGGAAAGGACTGCCATGAGCCGGAGCCTTTGGATGGCCGCCTGCCTGGGCCTGGTCGCGGCACTGCGGGCGGAAGACGCAAGCGCCGCTCCGCCAGACGACAGGCCGGCCGTCATTTTTGTCGCCGGCGCGCCCGGCGAGGACCGCTACGCCAGCAATCTGCTGCGGCAGGTCACGCTCTGGAGCAATGCCTGCGCCCGGGCGGACATCGCCTTTGCCGCCGTGGGCTTCGCGCCCCGGCCGACCAGGCCGGATCGGGAGGTGCTGGCCGAAATGCTGGCCGCCCAATCGCCCACCGGCCCCGCCCCGCTCTGGCTGGTGCTCTCCGGCCACGGCACCTTCGATGGCCGCGAGGCGCGGTTCAACCTGCGCGGACCGGACCTGACGCCCGGCGAGTTGGCGGGCTGGCTGGCGCCGTTTCAACGCCCGTTGGTGCTCATTCAGGCCTTCTCGGCCAGCGCGCCTTTCCTCCCCGCCCTGGCCGGCACCAACCGCGTGATTGTCACGGCCACCCGCAGCGGGCACGAGGTCTATTACGCCCGCTTCGGGGATTACCTGGCCGGCGCGCTGGCCGACCCGACCGCCGACCTGGACCACGACGGTCAAACCTCGCTGCTCGAGGCGTTCCTCGCCGCCGCCGCCCGGGTGGCGGAGTTCTACAAGGCGGAAGGGCGTCTGGCCACCGAGCACGCGCTCATCGAAGACAACGGCGACGGCCGCGGCACCCCGGCGGACTGGTTCCGCGGCGTGCGCCCGGTCAAAGCAGCGACCGACGGCGCACTGCCCGACGGCGCCCGGGCCCACCAGGTGCACCTGGTGCCCGGCCCGGCCGAGCGCGCGCTGCCGGCCGAGGTGCGGGAACGCCGGGACGCGCTCGAGCGGGCGATCTTCCGGCTGCGCGAAACCCGCGACCGCCTGCCGGAAGCCGAGTACCTCGACCAACTTGAGCGCCTGCTGCTGGAACTGGCGGAGCTGCTCGAAGGGCCGGGCACTTAACCGGCGGTTGAAAATCGCGGCTTTCCCGAGCGGCCGGGCTCGATGGCTGCTTTGTGTCTGGTCTCGGGTAAGCCGGCGTGGAGGTTGGTCCGTGCACGCCACTTTCGGTAGCCGGGTCGCCAGCCGCACTGATGTTTGGAAGCCTGCGGTAGCCGCCGGCGACCCACGACGAGCGGTTCACTGGGCTCCCACCAGACTCAGTTCGTCCATCTGCCGCCAATGGTAAGTGCTGGCAATGAACTGATCCCCACAGATGTCCGTTCCCTCCCGCGACACCCGCGGACTGGCCGCGGGCAAAGACGGTCCGCGCGTTTTCACCGACCTGCTTGCCCTTGCGGAGGCGGGCCGGGCAGACTGCGGCCGAGCATTTTTCCCTGATGGATTCCCAGGGGCCAGAGGTTTCCCGGGTCGGTGCCAGCCACGTGCATGGCCGGGCGATAGGGCGTGAGCCGGGGCGTTTGTCCGGCGGAGTTTTTCCCCGATGACCTGGCTTCAACACTACGACCCGCTCGGCCACGCGGTGGCGTCCACGGTGGTGGCGGCCCTGCCGGTGGTGTGTCTGCTGGGCTGCATCGCGTGGCTGCGGGTGCGCGTGCATGTCTCGGCGGTGATCGGGCTGGCTGTGGCGCTGTTGGTGGCCATCGGGGTGTACGGGATGCCGGCTCGACTGGGGCTGCTGACGGCGGCTTACGGCGCCGCCTACGGGCTGTTCCCCATCGGCTGGATCATTCTGAACGTGATCTTCCTGTACCAGCTCACGGTGCGGCGGCAGTTGTTTGACGTGCTGCGGCGCAGTCTGGCCGGGTTGACGCCGGACCCGCGCGTCCAGGTGATCCTCATCGCGTTTTCGTTCGGGGCGTTCATCGAGGGGTTGGCGGGATTTGGCACGCCGGTGGCGATCACGGGGGCGTTGATGATCCAGCTTGGATTGCGCCCGTTGCAGGCCTCGTGTCTGGCGTTGATCGCCAACACGGCGCCGGTGGCGTTCGGCTCGCTCGGCATCCCCATCACCACGCTGAGCCAGGTGACCGGCCTGGACGTGCATGCCCTCGCGCAGATGGTGGGCCGGCAACTGCCGTTTTTCTCGGTGCTCGTGCCGGCGTGGGTCTGCGTGGTTTTCGCCGGCTGGGGTGGTCTGCGCGCGGTGTGGCCGGCGGTGCTCACGGCGGGAGTGGCCTTTGCCGTGCCGCAGTTTGTGGTCTCCAATTTCCACGGCCCGTGGTTGGTGGACATTGTTGCCGGGGCCTGCTCGATCGGCGCGGTGGTGGCGCTGTTGCGGGTGTGGCAACCCCGTGACGCCTCCCCGGCCGGGGACCCGCCCCGTCGGGGGAGGGAGGGGCCGTCGCGCGCCGAGATCCGGCGGGCGTGGATGCCGTGGGCGCTATTGACCGCGCTATTGTTTGTATGGGGGCTGCCGGTCACGCGGACCTGTCTCGAAGGCCGCTTGCCCTGGACGGCGACGCTGCGGCCGGTCCTGTGTCCGGAAGTGGCGGTGCCCGGTCTGCATCAGGCCGTGCAACGGACCCCGCCGGTGGCGCCGCCCGGGGCGCCGCCCGAGGCTGCGGTCTTCCGCTTCAACTGGCTCTCGGCCACGGGCACGGCCATCCTGTTCACGGCCCTGGTGACAGGCGCGCGTTTGGGATTCCGGCCGCGCGAGCTGGCGGCGGAATACCTGGCCACGCTGCGGCGCGTGCGCTTCTCGCTGCTGACCATCGCCGCCATGCTGGCGTTGGGCAACGTCACGAAATACTCCGGCACCGACGCCACGCTGGGTCTGGCGCTGGCGCACACCGGCGGGCTGTACCCGTTTTTCGGCACGTTGCTGGGCTGGCTGGGCGTGGCGCTCACCGGGTCGGACACCGCCTCCAACGTGCTGTTCGGCAGCCTGCAAAAAATCACCGCCGAGCAGGCCGGGTTGAGCCCGATCCTGATGGGCGCAGCAAACAGTTCGGGGGGCGTGATGGGGAAGATGATTGATGCGCAGAGCATCGTGGTGGCCGGCACGGCCACGGGGTTCCACGGTCAGGAAGGCGCGATCCTGCGCGGGGTGTTTTGGCACAGCGTGGCGCTGGCGGTTTTGGTGGCGTTGCTGGTGTATCTCCAGGCCAGGGTGGCGCCGTTTACCGCGATGGTCGTGCGCTGAAGCGGGCCGCGGGCACCGCGCGAGGACTCTTGCCGGCCAGGGCCAAGCCGACCAGACTGCCCGAAACTTTCCCGACCCATGCGCCAATGCCTTTTAAGATTCAGCCTGTGGGCCACCCGGGTGGTGGCGGCCGCCGCTTTCTGGCTCGGGTGGGGGCCCGTCCCGGCGAAGGCCGCCCCCGCGCTGCGTGCCGGGGTTGCCACGGAGGACATCACCCCGGCCCTGGGAATCCCTCTGGCCGGCTATTATCACGAACGCCGGGCCGAGGCGGTGCTCGACCCGTTGTTTTGCCGGGCGCTGGTGCTGGAGGCCGAGGGCAGCCGGCTGGCGCTGGTGACGCTGGACCTCATTGAAGTGCCGCGCGCGGTCACCGACGCCGCCCGGGAGCAAATCGCCGGGCAATCCGGCATCCCGGCCGAGCGGGTCATGATCAGCGCCACACACACGCATACCG
This sequence comes from uncultured Verrucomicrobiae bacterium, assembly GCA_937946835.1. Taxonomy (GTDB): domain Bacteria; phylum Verrucomicrobiota; class Verrucomicrobiia; order Limisphaerales; family J093; genus DSVZ01. The sequence continues at coordinate 12,767 of CALFAV010000019.1, forward strand.
GCCCGGTGTTGATCTGGCCCGGAGAACTCAGCGCGATTCCGGGGGCACCGTCCCCGGCCGTGCTCGCCTACACGGAGGCGTTGCCCGGGAAAATTGCCGGGGCGGTGCACCGCGCGGTCGAGCAGTTGCAACCGGCCCGCTTGAGCGTGGCCCGGGGCCGCTGCGAAGAACTCACCTACAATCGCCGGTACATTTTGCGCGACGGCTCGGTGGGCTGGAATCCCGGCAAACGCAACCCGAACATCGTCCGGCCCGCCGGCCCGAGCGATCCCGAGGTGGCGCTCTTGTATCTGGAGCAGCCAAACGCCACCGGCCCGGCGCACTCCCTGGCCACCTGGGTGAATTTCGCCATGCACACCGACACCACCGGGGGCAGCCGGATCAGCGCGGACTGGCCGGGCGCCCTGGGGCGTGTGCTGGCGGGCTATCACGGGCCCGACCACCAAACCCTGGTCAGCCTGGGCGCCTGCGGCAACCTGAACCACCTGGACTTCGGCTGGAGCTGGCCCCAGAGCGGCGTCGCCGAACAGCAGCGCATCGCCACGCTCCTCGGCGCGGCCGTGTTCCGGCTCTACAAGCAGCTTCAACCCCTGCCCGCGGCGCCACCGCGCGGCAAACGGGACCTCGTCGAATTGGAACTGCCCGCCGTCTCCGCCGAGGACCTCGTTGCGGCGCGCGCGACGGTGGCGGCTGCTCATGACGACCGGGGCGGGAACTTCCTCGCGCTGGTCCGGGCTCAGCGGATCCTTGACGTGGCCGCCCGCCAGGGCCGGCCGTTGCGGGCCGAGGTGCAGGTCCTCGCCTGGGGGCGGGACCTGGCCTGGGTGGGGCTGCCCGGCGAAATTTTCACGGAACTGGGCCTGGCCATCAAACAACGCTCGCCCTTCCCGCACACCCTCGTGGTCTCGCTGGCCAACGAGAACATCGGCTACGTGCCCGACCGGCGCAGTTACCTCGAGGGCAACTACGAGCCGGAAAGCGCGCGTTGCGCGGCCGGCTCGGGTGAAAAGCTCGTCGAAACGGCGATCCGGTTGCTGGGCGAACTCCGGGAGTAGGTCCGGGAGTGGGGGAATGGCTTGAAGGCGACCGGGTCGGGCAGACCGAGTCGGGCAAGCTGGGCGACGGATCGGCGTGTTGTCCTTTTCGAGCCGCCGGCGCGGTGGCCAGACCAGCCTGCCGGATGGCCCCCGGCCCTGACGCCATTGGCGCAGCGGTGCTCCGGCGCCGACGCAGCGGCACCCCACCGGAGGGCGGCGCCTTTCTGGGGGAGTAATGGTGCTCGACCGGAGGGCCAGCAGCATCCTTCCGGGGGAAATTGATCATGGCGCCCGACGAAGGGAACCTTGGTTATCCGCCGAAGCACCGTTTTCCCATTGCCAACACCCGCGGGGTTGGAAAAGCTCCCCGCGCACCATGAACCCCGCGGTTCGTTTCCCATGAAGACCATCCCCGTTTCCGCGCTTGATCGTCGCCGTTTTCTCGGTCGCCTCCTCGCTGCCGGCATCGCCCCCCTGGTGGTGCCCGGCCGGGTGCTGGGGCTCAACGGCGCCACCGCTCCCAGCAACAAGATCGCCTTCGGCGTCATTGGCGTGGGCAACCGCGCCCTGTTCATCCTCCCGAACTTTCTGACCCAGCCGGACGTGCAACTGGTCGCGGTCAGTGACGCGCGCGAGGACCGCCGTCAGGCCGGCAAACAGGCCGTGGACAACTTTTATCGCAACAACGCCTGCCGCGTGTACCGCGACTTCCGCGAGCTGCTGGCGCAGCCGGACATTGATGCGGTGCTCATCGCCACGGGCAACCGCTGGCACGCCACCGCCTCGATGTTCGCCGCCCGCGCCGGCAAGGACATTTATTGCGAGAAGCCCATCAGCCTGACCATCCGCGAGGGCCGGCAACTGGTCGAGATGTGCCGCCGTCACGGCACGATTTACCAGGCCGGCACCCAGCGCCGTTCGACCGAGAGTTACCAGTTCGCCCGCGAACTGGTGCGGCAGGGCAGGATCGGCCGCGTGCACACCGTCGAAATGCAGGTCTGGACCGGCGGCACCGTGCCGCATCAGCCCAATACCCCGGTGCCGGCCGGCTGGGATTACGATCAGTGGCTGGGGCCGGTGCAGTGGCGCCCCTTCAACCCCGGGCGCGTCAACGGCTGGGCCTACTTCTGGGACACCGGCGAGGGCATGCACACGGACATGGGCACGCACTACACCGACCAGATGCAGTGGGTGTTGGGGACCGACGACACGATGCCGGTCGAGTTCGAGACCAGCGACCTGGTCTGGCCGGACCCGAAAAAGTGGATGAGCGAGACCGCCATCTCCGGCACCTTCAAATGCCGTTACGCCAACGGCGTCCAGGGCATCCTCTACCAGCGCGGCGGCTTCACCGAGCGCTACATCCGCTACATCGGCGACGAGGGCTGGGTGCAGGTGGACGACGAAACCGACGTCGTCACCGCCGAACCGAAGTCCATTCTGCAAACCAAACCCGAGGGCGGGGTGAGCTGGTCCAACGCCAGCGCCCACATCCGCAATCTGCTCGAGTGCATCCGCAGTCGCCGCCAGCCGCTGTGCCATCCCGAAGTGGCCCACCGCGCCCAGGCCATCGTCGAAAGCATGACCATCGCCGCCCGACTGGGCCGCAAGCTCCGCTGGGACCCCGTCAAAGAGGTCTTCGATTGCGAGGAGGCCAACCGCATGTTGTACCGTGAACCGCGCGCCCCGTGGCGGGTGGTCTGAGCCTGTATGTCCCGGAACCCTCATCGCTCTCTGACCATGAAAAATCTCCTGTTCCTCTCCGGGCTCGCCCTGGTGCTGTTGCCCGCGTCCCTGAAGGCCGCCGAAACCCTGTCCTCCGAACTCGCCGGCCTGATGCGGTACCAATCCGGCGGCGACGTGGAGCCGTTGCGGCAGTACGAGGCGCTGGTGCGCCGGGCTGTGGAGGACCCCGCGGCGCGCCACCAGGCCGAAGCGGACTTCATTCGGGTGCTGACCGGTGACTCGACCTTCGAGGCCAAACGCTTTGCCTGCCTGCACCTGGCGGTCATCGGCGGCGAGGGATGCGTACCTGCGCTGGCCGGCCTGCTCAAAAACGAGGAAACCGCCGGCATCGCCGCTGCCGCCCTGGCCCAGATCCCCGCGCCGGCCGCCACGGAGGCGCTCCGCCGCGCGCTGGGCAGCGCCCCGGCGGCGGCCCGGCCCGCCCTGGCGCACGCCCTGGGTGTGCGACGTGACACCAAGGCCGTGGCCCAGCTCAACCGCCTGGCCCTCGGCGAGGACCCCGCCGCCGCCGAGGCCGCCATTACCGCCCTCGGCCACATCGGCACGCCGGGCGCCCAGAAAACCCTGGCCGCGCTGCGTCGCACCGCGCCGCCCGAGTTGCGCCGGGCGGTGGCCGCGGCTTCGCTGAATCTGGCCGCCGCCCTGGCCCGGCAGGGCAACCGCAAGGCCGCAACGGCCATTTACCAGGACTACCTTGCGCCGGACCAACCCGCCGACCTGCGCCGCGGCGCCTTCGGCGGGCTGTTGCGCCTGGACCGCGACGGCGGCCAGAAGCGCGCGCTGGAGGCCCTGGCCGGCGACGATGCCGCGTTGAAAGCGGTCGCCATCGCGGCGGTGCCGGAACTGAAAAACGCCGGCGCCTCCCGGGCCTTCGCGACCGCCCTGCCCGGGCTGGCCCCCGGCGACCAGGTGCTCCTGCTCCGGGCGCTGGCCGCGCGGGGGGACACCGCGGCGCGCCAGGCCGCCCGGGAGCAACTGGGCTCGTCCCACCCGGAGGTCCGCCTCGCCGCCATTGCCGCCCTCGGGCAAATGGGTGACGCCTCCACCGTGCCGATTCTGGCGGGCGCGGTCGCCGCCGGCGCAAATGCCGCCGAGTTGCGGGCGGTGGAAAACGCCCTGGCCGGACTCCAGGGCGGCGAGGCTGTGGACCGGGCGTTGGCGGTACAGTTGCGCAACCGCCTGACCGGACCGAAGTGGCCGTTTCTGGGTGCGCTGGTGCGCCGGGCTGACCCGGCGTCCAAGCCCGTTTTCCTGACCGAGGCGACCAGCAGCGACCCCCAGATGGCCAAACTGGCTTTCCAGGGGTTGAGCCGGTTGGCTGGTGCGGAAGACCTGCCCGCCGTGCTCAAGGCGTTGGCCGGCCTGCGCGCAGAAGCTGTCCTCGAAGATGCCCAGGCCGCGGTGGGCCAGGTTCTGCGCCGGGCGGCGCCGCCGGCCCTGGGTTCAAGTGCCGTTCGCGACGCCCTGCGCAACGCCCCGACCCCGGCCATCCGGGCAAGATTCTTGCCCTTGCTGGCGTTTTGTCCTGACGCCGAAGGCCTGCGGCAGGTCGTGGCGGCGGCCCGCTCGCCCGATCCGACGCTGCGCGACGTCGGCCTGCGCACGCTGGCCGACTGGCCGGACCCCGCAGCGTGGGAACCGCTGCGGGCGCTGTACCAGGAGGCGCCGACCGAGACGGAACGGGTGCTGGCCCTGCGCGGCCTGGCGCATCTGCTGGGCGAGTTGAACGCCCGGCCGGACGCCACGCTGGTCGGCCGGTACCGGGAGTTGCTCGAGAGCGCGAAGGGCGATACCGACCGCAAGTTGGTTCTGGGCGCGCTGGCCGGCTGTGCTCACCCGGAGGCGCTGGCGCTGGCGGTCGAGCAGCTCAACCACGCGGGGGTGCGGGCGGAAGCGGTGTTGGCCGTGCGCAAGATCGCCGAGGCCATCAAGGGGCAACATCCCCAAGCCGCGGAGGAGGCCCTGAGGAAAATTCAGTGACCTCCCTTTCCCGGGTGCTGCCAGACAAACGGGATTTGCGAGTCAGGTCCGCTGCGGCTCCAGCCGACGAGCGGTGATGCCGGCAGACCGCCGGAGCGTGCAGAACGGGCCTTTCTGAAGGACGGTTACGTTGCCCCAACCTCACTGACCACCGGCTGGTGAGCCGGGGTCCCGTCCGCCGGTGTGGGTCCGATGTCTCGCGGGGGTCAGCGCCTGGGGGGGCGGGAAGTGCCCGCTTTTCCGGGAGCCTGCCCCTGCGGTGGGGCGACTCACGGTGGGGCGACTCAAACCGGCTGTAACCCCCCGCTTTCGGCGTGCGTCGAAAGCCGGGATTACCCGACATATGAATAAATCGCACTTCCCCCTCCCCGGCGTGGCGAGTTCGTGGCCCTGGTCCCTGCTGGCCGCCGCGATGTTCACCACCCAAACCTCCGCCCAGGACTGGCCCCAGTGGCGCGGTGCCAATCGCGACGCTCACGTGGCCGGCTTTCAAGCCCCTTCCACCTGGCCGAAGTCCCTCGCCCAGAAATGGAAGGTCACCGTGGGCGAAGGCGTGGCCACGCCGGCACTGGTGGGTGACCGGCTGTACGTCTTTGCGCGCGAGGAAGGCCGGGAGGTCTTGCGGTGCCTGGACGCCACCTCGGGCAAAGAGCTTTGGCAGGACAGCTACGAATCGCTCGGCGCGACCGGGCCCTCGCAGAGCTTTTCCGGGCCGCGCAGTTCCCCGGCCGTGGCGGCGGGCAAGGTGGTCACCGTGGGCGTGCGGGGGGTGATTTCCTGCCTGGATGCGGCCACCGGCAAGGTCCTGTGGCGCCAGGATGAGTTCAAGGCCTGGCCGAATTTCTTCGCCGCCAGTTCACCCCTCATCGTAAAGGACCGGGTGCTGGCGCAACTGGGTGGGCGCGACCACGGCGCGCTGGTGGCCTACGACCTGACCACGGGCGCGGAAAAATGGCGCTGTGCCGGCGCGCCGGCCTACGCCTCCCCGGTGCTCCTGACCGTGGGCGACGCCACGTTGGTGGTGGTCCAAACCGAGGGCAAACTTCAGGCGGTTTCACTCGATAACGGGCAGGTGCTCTGGGAATCCGGGCCGACCGAGTCGGGCGGCGGCAGCCCCGGCGGACCCGGGGGACCGGGCCGCGGCGGGCGCGGCGGCGGCCGGGATTATCGGGCCACAACCCCGGCGGTGGTGGGCGACACGCTCATCGTGCTGGGGCAAAACGCGCAGGCATGGCGGTTCGAGAAAACCGCCGACGGTCTCCAAGCCACCGAGCTTTGGAACAACCGGGAGAAAGCCTCCAACTTCGCGTCCCCCGTGGTTCACAACGGGCTGGTGTTCGGCCTGAGCGGCGCCAACGAGCTGTTTTGCCTGGACCGGCAGAACGGTCAGTTGCTCTGGAGTGCCCCGGTGGGAACGGCCGGCGAGAGCGCCGGCGGACCTCCCCCGGGAGGTCCGGGCGGCCCGGGCGGCGGTCGGATGCGCGGTGGCGGAGGCGGCTTTGGCAGCCTGGTGGACGCGGACAAGATCATGTTGGCGCTGACGCCGGCGATGGAATTGATCGTCTTCGAGCCGGACCGTGCGGCCTTCAAGGAAGTGGCCCGACTCAAGGTCGCCGACTCCCCGGTTCACGCCCATCCGGTGGTTTCGGGCAACCGCCTCTACGTCAAGGACCGTGATGCCGTGATCTGCTGGGAACTGCCGTGAAGCGCGGTGGAAGTGGGTGAAGCAAGGGCAACCCTGGTCGGAGCGACAGGATTCGAACCTGCGACACCCAGCTCCCAAAGCTGGCGCTCTACCCGGCTGAGCTACGCTCCGACCCGCGCCACTTAACCATGTCCGCCCACGGCGGCGCAACGCCGAAAGCAGGTCTCCCCGGGCCGGGGGCATGGCATTTCGTTTCTCGCCCGCGGCCCGGGGCAAAGGCAGGGGAACGGCGTTGAATCAGCTCCTGCTGCCGGCCACAATGCCCGCCCATGAATGCGGCGCGCGTTCACCTGCTCAGCGCCCACGTCCCGGTCTGTGCCGTGGGCTTCGGCTTGTTGCTCTGGTTGGCGGGGGTGGTCCGCGCGAGTGTGGACTTTCGCCGCGCCGCCTTTCTGCTGTTCCTGCTGGCCGGGCTGCTGGGCGGGTTGGCCTACGGGACGGGCCGCCCGGCCTGGCGCGCGTTGGAAAACCGGACGGGCTGGAACGCACGGGCCGTGCGCCAGCACGAGGAGGTGGCCGTTCTGGCCCTGGCCAGCACCAGCGGCTTGGGATTGGCCGCGTTGGCAGCTCTGTTTTGGCAGCGAAAGGCCGCGCGGTTGCCGCGCGGCCTGAGCGGCTTGCTCTTGGGGCTGGCGCTGGTGAGCGGCGTCGCGCTGGGCTGGACCTCCGCCCTGGGCGGTCGCGTCAGTCACCCCGAAATTGTTTTGCCGGGGCGCTGAGCCACGGTGGGGTCGGCGCGGACGCTTCTGTTCATGCCGGCGTCGCGCGGGGCCGGGGCGGTTTCCGTAGTCGGGCCCGGTGAAGGCGCCCAAGTCGCGGCGACGTGTTCCAGGAACACGCCAAAGATGCGGCGCAAGTTTTGTTGATCGCGCGCCCAAATCCCGGCCAGCGCCGGCGGCAGCAGCAACAGCGCCCAGGTCCAGGGATGCCGGGCTTGCGCGATCAGCACCCCCAGCACGGCCAGAAGTCCGGCCGCTCCGAATGCCAGGCGCGCCGGCAGGGTCCAGCAGGTGCGCAGCCGGCACCAGATGCGGGCGCCCTCCGGAGTGTGCTCACTCAGGGTGGTCAGTTGCAGCTTGCTCCAGCGGCTCCCGTACACTTCCAGGTCCACCCTCCGCCAGCCCGCGTCCACCCGACAGGCCCAGCCGGCGCGACCCAGGCGGTCCAGCAGGTATTCCAGGAAGGCGCCGCGGCCGCGATTGGCGGGGTCCGGCACGATCAGCTCACGGGGAATCAGGCGCTGCTGTTGGCGGCTGAGGCTGTCCAGATTTTCCAGTCGGGCCAGTGGGGAGCGCACGCCTTTCAACCGGCCGCGATAGCGCGCCCAGCCGCGCACCACCGGTTGGAGCAGGTGCAGCAGACCCACCAGCGGGCGGGACCAGATCCGCCGGCGCGGCGGCAACTCGGCCCGCGCGGCTGCCAGGGCACACACGCTCAGGGAAAGAACGGCACTGGCCAGGCCCAGGGAGAGCAGCCCCGGGACGACGCTGCCCAGCGCCAGCAGGGGCAGGGTGACCAACACGTGATACTCGAGCGAGGTCAGGGCGGCGAAGGCGTAGGAGGGCGGGCCCTGATACAGGCTTTGAAAGGGCGCGAGGCCAAAACGGCCGTGGTAGATCATGGCCCGGCGGGCCAGCAACGGGCCGGTGGCGGGCGCGTAAATGCGGCCCTGCCACACGCTGCCCCCCAGCGGGTTGAAGTACTCCGGGTGCTTGCGGGCCAGGAGGGCTTCCGCCTCGCCGTAGCCGGCCTGCTGGGCCAGGTAGGCGCGCACGGTCGAGCGCCGGGCGTGCCACACGAAGCCCGCGTGGCTGTAGCCGATCAGCCCCCCGTGCTGGCGCAGCCGCCAGCACAGGTCCACGTCATCGCCGGCCCGGCGGAATTGCGGATCAAAGCCGCCGATCTCGAGCAGCGCCCGCTTCCAGAACACCATGTTGCAGCCGGGCACATGCTCCGCCAGGCGGTCGGTCAGCAGGACCGGCGCGGGGCCGCCGGGCGAAACCATCACGGCGGCGGCGACCCACGAATCGTCCGGGGGCGGGAGGTTCGGTCCGCCCACGCCGGTGGCGCTGCTTTCGAGCAGTTCGCCCACCGTGTAGTACAGCCAGTCCTCGTCCGCGCGGCAGTCCGCGTCGGTGAACGCGATCACCTCGCCCTGGGCGGCGGCGATGCCGGTGTTGCGCGCCGCGGACAAGCCGAGATTCCGCTCGTGTCGCACCCAGCGAAACTGCGGAAACCGGGTGGCGAGCGCCGGGGTGGCATCGGTCGAGCCGTCGTCCACCACGATCACCTCGTAATCCGGGTAGTTCAGCCGGGTGAGGGATTCGAGGCAGGCGGGCAGGGTGCGGGCGCCGTTGTAACTGGCCACCACCACCGACACCCGGGGCGTGGCGGGCAGGGGAAAATAGGGGGCCAGGGCAAACGCCCGCCGGGCCGTCTCGAAGGCCGGGCGCGGGCGCCGGTCCCGGTCCGTCAGCCCGAAGTGCCAGTCCTCGATGACGCGACCGTCCTTGACCCACTCATCGGTGAAGGCATACGCCACCACCCCCGCCAACCCGGCGCGGCCGGCGGTTTCAATGGTCCAGCCCACCAGGGCCGCCTGGCGCTGGGGCCCTTCCCGCAGGGCGTCCATCCCGAATTCTCCCAGCACCAGCGGGCGCTCGCCGGCCAGGGTGTGGAGGCGGGCCAGGTAATTGCGCAACCCCCGGGGTTCGTGCAGGTACACGTTGAAGCAGACAAAGTCGGCCTGCCGCGCGCGGAGATACTCCGTGGTCGGGTAGTTGCCAAAGGTGCACAAACACTCGGGCGCCTGCTCCCGGGCCACGGCGATCAACTCGTCCAGCAAGCTTTCCGTGGCCGGGGCCCCGGCCCAGCGGACCGCGTCCGGCGGCAACTCGTTGGCGACGCTCAGGGCAAAGACCGCCGGGTGCCGACCGCAGGCCGCCGCCGCGCGACGCACGTTTTCCCGCACGGCCCGGCGCTGGTCCGGCCGGTCCACGAACCGGGCGTGCTGATTCCAGGGCACGTCCACCCACACGCGCAGGCCCAGTTCCCCGGCCAGGTCCAGTAACCAGGCGGGCGGCACGGTGTACACGCGCAGCAGGTTGGCCCCCAGCACGCGCATCAGCTCCAGGTCCCGCCGGGCCTGCTCCGGGGCCGGATAGGGCGTCTGGTCGGGACCGGGTGCGAACGGCCCGTAGGTCACCCCCCGGGGGTAAAACTTGTGCGCGCCGGCGCGGAAGAATTTGCCTTCCACCCGGACGCGCGGGAGTGAGCTTTCCGTGGCCGTCACGGCTTTTGGACGCCCCCACCGCGGGGCCTATTGCCGCCCGGTGGGAAATGTTCCGCCGATGATGCCGGAAAGGGCGGGCGGGTTTCGAGTTTTTCCCGCCGCCGCGCCGGACTTTCCAAACCCGGACCCGGCCCCTACGCTGGGCGCATGGAAAAACCCCTGCCCCGGACGCGGTCCTGTTTCGTCTGCGGCGTGGCCAATCCGCTCGGCCTGAATCTGGGCTTCGAGCGGGACGGCCCGGGGGTGCGGGCGCGTTTCCGGCTGCGCCCCGAGCATGCCGGCTTCAAGGGTGTGGTGCACGGCGGCCTGGTGGCCACGGTGCTGGATGAGGCGATGGTCTGGGCCATCGGCGTGCGGGTCGGCTGTTTTGCCTACAGCGTGGAACTGACCGTGCGCTACCGCCGGCCGGTGCCGCCGGCGGCGGACCTGGTGTTGCGCGGGGAGCTGACCGATCAACCCCGCCGCAAGCTGCTGCTGGCCCGGGCGGAGCTGTGCGACGCGGGCGGCGTGCTCCTGGCCGCGGCCACGGGCAAATACATGCCGCTGCCGCCGCAGGCACAGGGCGAGTTGCTGGCGGACTTTGTGGGCGACCTTTCCGCGCTGCCGTTGCTCTCCCGGACCGGGCCGCCGCCGGCCTCCGCGGCCGGTCCTAGTGGATCTCCAGGTTGATGCGCCGGCGCTCGAGGGAGGAGCCTTCGCTCTGCGCCAGCCGGGCCAGCGCGGCGTTGTAGTCCACCCGCGCGCGGATGTGGGCGAAGCGGCGCTCGGTCAGGATGCGCTGCAGTTGGAGCACCTGGAAGCTGGTGCTCTTGCCGTTTTCGAGTTTCTTTTCCTCGGCCCGCAGCGCCTCCAGCGCGTAAGCCGCCGCCTCCTCGGTGGCCTGCACCTGTTGGTAACTGGTGCGGGCCTGGGCAATGCCGTCGCTGACCTGGACCATGATGTCCTGCTCGAGTTTTTTGAGGCCGAGCAGGGCCTGTTCGATCTGCGCCTGGGTGACCCGCAGATCGCTGCGCGCCCGCCGGTTGCCGCCCAGGGGCACGCTCAGCACCACGCCAAAGGAGTATTCCGGGTAACGCCCGTCCCGGGTCACGGTGAGGGCGTCACTGAACTCGCGGCCACTGCCGCCCTGACCGTAGGAGCCGGTCAGGTCCAGTTGGGGGAAGAGCTGGTTTTTCTGGTACTTGAGGGTGATCTGGCGTCGCTCCAGGTCGAGTTTGGCCTGCTGCAGGTCCGGCCGCAGGGTCATGGCCTTGGCCCAACTGTCCTGCAGGCTGAAGGTCATCGGCTCGGCCCGCAGCGGTTCGACCGGGACCAGTTCGGTGTCGTGCCAACTGACAAACTGGTCGCCGAGCAGGCTTTTGAGCCGGTTGAGCTGGATGCTGAGGTTGTTTTGCGCGCCCAGCAGGGCCGCGCGGCTGGCCGCCACCTGGGACTGGGCCTCTTTTTCGTCGAGCGGCGCCATGACCCCCACCTCGACGCGCTTTTGGTTTTCCCGCAGGAGTTGCTCGGCCAGTTGGAGCGCCACTTCGTACACGGCGAGGGTCTCGCGGGCGGCGATGAGTTCGAGGTAGGCCAGTTCGACGGCCGTGACGGTGTTGATGATCTGCTGGCGCAGGGTCAGTTCCGAGATCGCGAGGTTTTTGCGGCTGAGCTGAATGTTCAGGCGCGGCCCATCAATCCAGAAGTTGCGCAGCAGCGGCTGACTGAAGCTGAGCCGGAAGCCGCCGGCGGTGTTTTCAAAGTCCAGCGGAAAACCGCCCAGGTCCCGCGACCCAAACACGTCGTTGTAGCCCAGGGTCAGGTCGTACCGGGTCCCCAGCGGCAGCAGTCCACCGATGCCGGCGTTGACCGACTCGGTCTTGCTGAGCGCCTGACCGAAAGGCCGATTCTGCGCATCCACACCGCCCGGTTGGGACACGGACCGATGGGACGCGCCGGCGTTGAGGGCCGGTTCGTAGGCGCTGTAGGCGCCGCTGAGCGTGTACCGCGCGATGTCCGGCGCCAACCGCTGGATGCGAATGTCCAGGTTCTTCTCCAGCGCCATCTGCAGGCAGTCGTCCAACGTGACCGGCCGCGAGGGGCCCGCCCGAAGCGGCGCCCCGACGAGGGAACTCACCAAACTGAGGGCCAGAATGGTAAAGCGCGTTGCGTTCATGTGCGGTGCGCAGCTTGGGCAATTCACACCCACGCGTCAAACAAAGCTCCGCCCGCCACCCCGGGCGGGCTACCGATCGGTAGGCCGCCGGGCCGGGCTTGCTCGGAGGTACACTGGAGACGGGGGAAAGTTTCACCCGCGCGGGCCGGCCAAAACGCGCGCGACGCCCGCCGGGGACGCGGCCGGGTTTTCCGCCTCACGCCCCGGCGCGCCAGGCGCGGTGCTCGCGCATCAGGCACTTGTTCATCACGACCACCAGGCCCGCCTGCCGGGCGCGGTCGGCGGCGGCGTTGTGCACGATGCCGTCCTGCATCCAAACGGCCCGGGCGCCGATGGCGATGGCATCCTCGACAATCTCCGGGACCGCCTCGGGCTTGCGGAAGATGTCCACCACATCCACCGGGTCGGGGACCGCCCGCAGGTTGGGGTAGGCCTTTTCTCCCAGCACGACGGTCAGGTTTGGATTGACCGGAATGATGCGATAACCGGCTTGTTGCAGGTACGCCGCCACGCGGTGGCTGTCCCGCTCGGGTTTGTCGGAAAGTCCCACGATGGCCACGGTGCGGGCCGTGGCCAGGATGCGGCGCACTTCCTCGGTTGTGGCGTTCTGCCGGGGAAACTCGCAGGCGTGCTCGCTCATGCGCCGGAGGATGGCGTCGCGGGCGGGTGTCCGCAAATGCCGCCCGGGCGTTCGCCCGCGGCCGGCATGCTGGTGGCGATGGTCGGCTCGGCGCGAGCGAAATGCCGCACCAGCAGGTGCTCGCTCAGTTGATCGGCGGTCAACAACCCCGCCAACCGCCCCTGGTCCAGCACCGGCATCGCCCGGCAATCACTGTCCTGGAGGCGCTGGAAGGCCTCCGCGGCCGATTCCCACACCAACGCGGTGGGAAACTCCCCGGCCATGAAGTCGCGCACCGGGGTCCGGTCGTGACCGCGCGAGAGACCGGCCAGCAACCGCCGGCGCGAGAGCATTCCCACCACCTTTTCGCCGATCACCACGGGAAAATCCTGCTGGAACCCGCCTGCCGCCAGGTGCACCGCCCGGCGGAGCGGCTCCTCCGGCGCCAGTACGTGAAACTCGCGGATCATCAAATCACCCACCCGCACCCGGGCCAGCGCGGCGCGGGTACGCACAAAATCACTTTCCGCCTCGGCACCCAGCGCCACAAACACCGCGATCACCAGCAACCACCAGTTCTGCTTGAACAGGGCAATGGACCCGAAGGCCCAGGCCAGCGCCTGGCCCACCGTGGCCGCCCGCTCGGTGGCACGGGCGTAGTCTCCCTTCCAGGCCAGCACCGCGCGCAGCACCCGGCCGCCGTCCATGGGAAAAGCCGGAATGAGATTGAAGACCGCCATCAGGGCATTGGCGTAAAACAGGTTCACCAGCAATTCGCCCCCCACCAACCGCACCCCGCCCAGCAACTGGCCGGGCGCGGGCGCGCGCAGCAGCGCATACAACCCCACCCCCAGCACCACGTTCACCGCCGGGCCGGCCAGGGCGATCACCAACTCCTGCCCCGGCCGCTCGGGCAGTCGCTCCAACCGGGCCACCCCGCCGATGGGCAGCAGCGTGATGTCCCGGGTGGGGATGCCGAACCGGCGTGCGGTCAGGCAATGCCCCAGCTCGTGCAGCACCACCACGCCGAAGAAAGCCGCCACAAACAGCACCGCCCCGAAGGCATCCACCCAGAGACCCCGCGCCCGGTACGCCTGATGGGCCACATAGATCAGCAGGACCAGGAACGTGACGTGCACGTACAGGTCAATGCCCAGCACCCGGCCGATGCGTCCGGACCATTTCATCGTTTCGCGCCTCCAGCCTAACACGGTTCCCCCCCGGCGGGAAACCCCGGAGGGCTTCCGGTGGTCCTGCCCGCGGGTGTTTTCTGGAAAATCGCGGGCCGTCCAGGCCATGACCGCCCGGCGTGTGCCCCCGCCGGATTTGACCCCTGCCGCGCGTTCGCGCACCCTGCGGGTATGGCAAATACCTTCGGCCAACTGTTCCGCGTCACCACCTGGGGCGAATCCCACGGCGGGGGCGTGGGTGCCGTGGTGGATGGATGCCCGCCCCGCGTGCCCCTCACCGAGGCGGACATTCAGCCGGAGCTGGACCGCCGCCGGCCCGGCCAATCCGCCATCGTCACCCCGCGCCAGGAAAGCGACACCGTGCAGATTCTTTCCGGGACCTTCGAGGGATTGACCCTGGGCACGCCCATTGCCCTGTGGGTGAAAAACGAGGATGCCCGCCCCGAAGCCTACGCGGAAATGGCCACCAAGTTCCGCCCCTCCCACGCCGACTACACCTACCACGTCAAATACGGCATCCGCGCCTGGCCCGGCGGCGGCCGCAGCAGCGCGCGCGAGACCGTGGGTCGCGTGGCCGCCGGCGCCATTGCCAAAAAGCTCCTCCGCACCCGCTGGGGCGTGGAAATCCTTGCCTGCGTCCTTCAGGTGCAGGACCTGTGCGCGGCGGTGGACCCGGACAAGGTCACCCTGGCCGACATCGAGGCCAACCCGGTCCGCTGCCCCGACCCCGCCGTGGCGGAGCAAATGATCCGGCTCATCGAACAGCGCCGCGCCGAGGGCGACTCGGTGGGCGGCATCATCCTGGGCGTGGCGCGCGGCGTGCCACCCGGCTGGGGCGAACCGGTGTTTGACCGGCTGGAGGCCGACCTTGCCAAGGCCATGCTCAGTCTGCCCGCCTCCAAGGGCTTCGACATCGGCTCGGGCTTTGCGGGCGTGCGCCTCACCGGCCGCGAGCACAACGATCCGTTCCGCAACATCGGCGGGCGGGTTCGCACCGTGACCAACCGCAGCGGCGGGGTGCAGGGCGGCATCAGCAACGGCGAGACCATCTACTTCCGCGTGGCCTTCAAACCCGTGGCCACCATTATGCACGAGCAGGAGACCGTGGACGTGCACTTCCAGAACACGACCCTCAAGGGCCGCGGACGGCACGACCCCTGCGTGCTGCCCCGGGCGGTGCCGATGGTCGAGGCCATGACCGCGCTGGTGCTGGCCGACCACGCCCTGCGCCACCATGCGCAGTGCGAGTGACGTTCACGTTCTGTCAGGTGCGGGAAAAAAGCCGGGGTAGGGCGGGCAACCAGGGGAAAGGGAAACGACGATGCTCAGCGAAAGTGGTTGGACCAACACGTTGAAGCCGGCTGTTGCGGTGTCGGTGGGGCTGGCCATTACCACCGCCGCGTTCTGGCTCAAAATCGGGCCGGTAAAAAAGCTCCGAGAAAGGCGGAGCGTTGCTCCAACAGAAGAAAAACTCCTCCGCCCCCCGGGTTATTCTTTGCAACAAAGGCTGGGAGACAAACTGTTTGACGTTTTGTTCGGCCACATTGCGGCGTCTGCGTTCTGGACACTGGCCATGCTGCTCCTGCCCTCCGTTTGGAAATTCACCCCTTACTTCCTGGTCCACCGGACCGCAGCCGTTAATCTCGGTCTTTTTGTTGCGCTTGTGGGCGCAGGGACTTGGGCAATCATCCGGATCACACGCCAACTTAACGAGGTCGAGAATCTTCGCCTGGGGCTGCGCGGGGAACAGGCGGTGGGAGAGTCGCTCAACGAACTCGGCGATGCCGGGTTTCGGACCTTCCACGACCTGCCCGCCGGCAAGGATTGGAACGTGGACCACGTCGCGGTGGGACCGCCCGGAGTCTTTGTCCTGGAAACCAAAACCCGCCGTAAACCGCGCAGTTCAAGGCGCTCAAACCGCACCGCTTATCGGGTCACTGTGGACGGCAATGTCTTGCGGTTTCCCGACTGGGACGACCGCGAAAGCCTTCAGCAGGCCGCCGCCAACGCCCGCTGGGTGGCGAATTATTTGAGCCGAAGGACCGGGGAAAAGGTCCGTGCCGAAGCCATTGTCGTCCTTCCCGGTTGGTACGTGGATCAAACCGGCCCCGCTCCTGCCGTGAAAGCGATGAACCCCAAATACCTGACCGGCTACTTACGGAACCAACCGCCATCGTTGTCGCCAGCCCAGCAGCGGCGGAACGCCGCCGCCCTGGAAGATTTGTGCCGAACGCTGGAATTCTGACCGTTGCCGCGCTTGACGCAGTCGCCGGAAACGCCTAGAAAGCTCCTACGACGCCCGCCCCTGCGGCGGGTGCTCGCTCCAAGGTGGGCACCCATAGCTCAATTGGATAGAGCATCTGACTACGGATCAGAAGGTTTCAGGTTCGACTCCTGATGGGTGCGCCACCCTGGGTCGTTGCGAATTCTGCGTCTCGTTTCCCCCCAACCCCTTCGACACCTTCGGCTGCCGCCGACAATCGCCCGGCACCGGGAATGTTCGGGAAGAACCGCCCGGTCGGTCGTTGGGACCCCCGGTTCTGGCGGTGCCGGTCCACTGAACCCGCTCGGGCAACGAGGGAGGCACCATTGCCGCACCGGCTTTCCCGGCGCTCCACCCCGGACCTTGGGGGTGCCCTTGGGCGGCATGTCCCGGGAAGGCTCGGTCAACTGCTGATTCCCAAAAAAGCACCCCGCGGCGGCCCGCCGGGGATCGGCTCCCGTTCTTCCGACATCCGCCTTCCTTTGGAGCCGGTTCCACGATGACAAGATACGCTAAATAATCGCCAATTTATGTGTTGGCCATCTTTTAAGGCCAATTAGCGTCCCCCCGTGAACCGAATCGGGTGGCCAGATTTTACCCTGCCGAGTGCTGCCGCATCGGCAGCGCGGACACCCGATCCATGGATTCTCAACCCCTGGCTGCGCAGACCATGAAACCCGCATTTGTTTTCAAGCACGGTTTTATCCGGGGTGGTTGTGTCCTCGGCATGTGGTTACTCCTACCCTGGGTCGTGGCCCAGATGTACGACCCGCCCGCGGCCAAGCCGGGCGGAGTTGATCCCCGGCCCTACCTGCTGTCCATCGCGCGCACGCAGGACATGGCCACGGTGAAGTGGACCGGCCTGCAGGGCCCCTACCAACTCCAGCAGCAGGCCGCGGTGGGCGAGCCCTGGCAGAATGTGGGCACCCCCACCACAGGGGACTCGACCCAGATACCTTTGACCGGCGAGATGGGCATCCTGCGCGTGGAGGCCGGGAATCCGAATTACCTGGGCGCGCGGGACTGCCGATTTTGCCACCGCAGCATCCACACCAACTGGCTGGCCACCTCGCACGCGGGCGCCCTGGAGACACTGAAGAAAATCGGCCAGCACAGAAACGCCCGGTGTCTGCCCTGCCACACGGTCGGTTACGGCCAACCCAACGGCTACGTGAATGAGGTCATCACGCCCCATCTGGGCGGGGTGCAATGCGAGAACTGCCACGGCCCGGCGGGCAGTCATGCCGAGAATTTCCAGGACCCCTCGATGCGCCCGCCGGTGACCATTTCCGCGGCGGTATGCGGGGGATGCCACAACGATTTTCACCATCCCACCTACGACGAGTGGCTGGACGCCGGACACGCCCGTGTTTCCGTGCCGGGTATGTTCAATGCCGGCGTCGAGCGCATGTTCCAATGCGGGGTCTGCCACGCCGGGGCCGTCCGCATGGCGGTGGTCAACGACTACGACCGCGGCGGTGACGGCACGAAGGTGGTGCCCCCCACCGTGGCAGACGCCAACAAGTTCGGGCAGACCTGCGCCACCTGTCACGACCCGCATCGCAAGTTCGACGACAAGCTGCCCGGTCTGGACCAGCCCGCCCGCCCGGCCCAGCTCCGCAATCCGATCGGCTCGGCCAAGTTCATGTCTTTTGTGACCTCGACCAATCCGGCGAACTTTGCCCTCCAGTATGATCCGGACATCCAGCTTTGCGGCCAGTGCCACAACGAGCGCGGCGCCACCTGGACCGGCACCGGGCGCCCGCCGCACCATTCCCCGCAGTACAACCTCCTCATTGGCCAGGCGGTGGATCCCCGGGCCGACACCAACACGCTCGATGGCCGGTTGATCTCCTTCAATCTCCGGCCGCACGGCCACGGCGACCCCACCACCCCGCAGCCCTGGGGCAACCCGGCCCAGTGCACCACCTGCCACAACCGGGCCGATCATGTGACCAACCCCAGCCCGGCCAACCCGGTGTACACGGGACACAAGTTTGAAGTGCAGCTCAAGGCCTGTGCGGAGTGCCACGGGTTCCTCGAGGATCCGCAGGCCGAGGAAATCGCCGAAGGCGGCGTGCACTTCATCCAGGCCGGCATCAAAGACGCCATTGCCCGCACCGTGCGGGCGCTCAACACCTGGGCCAACACCCGGATCCCGGGCCTGGACACACCGGGCCACACCAACTATGTGGCCTTTTACGGGACCAACGCCCCCACCCGCGTGGTGCCCTGGGAAACCACCGTCGCCGGCCAGCTCAACCCGGGCAAGATCGGCCCCCCCGCCGCCGGCCAGAACCGGATTCCCGCCGAAATCAAGAAGGCCCGTTTCCTCCTGTACCTGGTCGAGCATGATGCCAGTTACGGCGTCCACAACCCGCCCTATGCGCGGTACCTGCTGAAGACCGCTCAAGATTTGGTCAAGGCGGCACCATCCGTGCCGGCAGAGTAAAGACGCGTTGCTTGTTGTTTGGGTTCCGGGGCGGACTTCGGCGCCACACCGGAGTCCGCCCAGAACCTTTGATTCGGCGCGCCACCCTCGGCGCCTCCCGACCGGGCCCTTAACGCCACTCGTGTTTGGGGTATTGCCGCTGGAATTCCTGCTTCAGGCGCGGATAGTGCTCGCGCCAAAAGCCGGCCAGGTCCTGGGTGACCTGCACGGGGCGCTGATTGGGCGCGAGAATTTCCACCACCACCGGCACACGCCCCCGGGCAATGCGGGGGGTCTGGGTCAGTCCGTACAAGTCCTGGATGCGGGCCGCCAGACGCGGGGGAAGGACCGGATCGTAAACCACCTTTGCCCGACGGCCCCCGGGCAATTCCAGACGTTCCGGGGCGTGCTCCTCCAGCAGGCGGCGCTGGGCGGCATTGAGCCAGCCGTGCACCAGCGGTTTGACCGGCCGTGACCTCACTTCCCGAAAGGTGAAGGCACCCTGGCAAAGTTGCTCGAGCAGGTCGCGCCGGTCAGCCTCGGTCAGGGGCGGCAATCCCAGCTCCGGACACCACTGGCTCAAGCGGTTCAGGCGCACGATCCACTGCTCGAGCGCGTGGTCCCAGTCCTCGAGCGCGAGTCGGCCGGCCAGGATTTCCGCGGCCAGCAACCGCGCGGCCTCATCGGCAGGCGGCGGCTCCAGGACCCGTTTTTCGATGACCAGGTCGCGAAAGGTGCGGACTTCTTCGGCATAAACCCGGCGGGTCGTCGCATCATAAAAACACCGCACCTGCCGGGTCAGGTCCCGGGGGAAAAGCTCCTCCAGCCAGGCCGGCTCGATGGCCGTGGCCAGGCTGAGGACGGTTTGCGTGTTCCCGCCGGTCTGACCCACCTCGCGGACCTCGGCCGCCACCAACAACGGGTGATCCTGCACCACGCTGTCGCGCGCCAGCACACCGCGCCGGCCGTGGACCAGCTCGCAGCGCAGCGTGCCGGTGTCCAGCCGCCGGGCCACGCGGTCGCTGAAGGCGATGAGCAGGCACTTTTGCAGCGCCGTGTCCTGGAAGCGGCCGGGGGCGGTGTCCAGCCCCTGCTCGCGGGCGAGGCGCAAAAACTGGTCCAACAGCGGCGCGACCTGCCGGGCGGTTTGGATGTGCAGACCCAGGCGGCGGCAGGCCTCGGCGCGGAAATTGTTTTTGGCGGCGTAGGTCCAGGCCCGCATCAGCACGAACAGGTCCGAGGCTCCTTTCTCACCCAGCAGATCGGCCCGGGTTTCGCGGGTGTCCTTGTCCACCCGGCGCAGCCACGGGTCGCGGCCCTGGGTCAGTGCGGCAATCAAGCAGGCCTGGTAAACGCAGCCGTGGTCCTGCGCCGCCAGCAACAGACGGGCGTAGCGCGGATGCACCGGGAAGGCGAGCATCCGCCGGCCCAGCGGGGTGATGACCAGGTCGCGGGGCTCCGACCCCGCCGGGGCCGCGGCGGACCCGGGCGCCAGCGCGCCCAGGTCCACCAGGAGTTCCGCGGCGTGGGCCAGCGCCTGTTCCTCCGGCGGTTCCAACCAGCGAAAACGGCGCAGGTCGCGCACCCCGGCGGCCTTGAGCGTGAGCACCACTTCGGCCAGGTCCAGGCGCCTGACC
The DNA here is from genome assembly GCA_937946835.1 of uncultured Verrucomicrobiae bacterium. Classification (GTDB taxonomy): domain Bacteria; phylum Verrucomicrobiota; class Verrucomicrobiia; order Limisphaerales; family J093; genus DSVZ01. The sequence continues at coordinate 32,822 of CALFAV010000019.1, forward strand.
TCGGGCAGTTCGCGGGCCGGGCGTAGCTCGTGCTCGCGTTCGGTCCAGAGCCGCACACAAAGCCCCGGGGCGGTGCGGCCGGCACGGCCCGCGCGCTGGTCGGCGGCGGCGCGGCTGATTTTCTCGACCAGCAGGGTGTTGATCCCCCGGTAGGGGTCGTAACGCGGGAGGCGGGCCAGGCCGCTGTCAATGACCAACCGCACGCCGTCAATGGTGATCGAAGTTTCCGCCACGTTGGTGGCCACGACCACCTTGCGCCGGTCGTAGCGGGCCACGGCGGCGTCCTGCTCGGTCGGGGGCAGTTCCCCGTGCAGGGGCAGGAGGACGAAGCCGCGGGCCTCGTCCCGGTGGCGGAGGGACTCGAGGGTTTGCATGATCTCGAAGGCCCCGGGCATGAAGATCAGCACGTCGCCCTCGCCGCCGGCGCGCACGTATCGGGCGAAGACCTCGGCGGCCAGTTCCCACACCGGCTGGCGCTCCGGGTCCACGGGGCGGTCCAGGTGGCGGATCTCCACCGGAAACTGGCGGCCGGCGGATTGCAGCAGTTCGCAGGGCTGCAGGGAGCGCTCGAGCGGGGCCGCGTCCAGCGTGGCGGACATCACGATTAGCCGCAGGTCCGGGCGCGCACCTTCCTGGAGGTCCAACGCCCGGGCCAGGGTGATGTCTCCGTACAGGTGCCGTTCGTGGAACTCGTCGAAGATCAGCACGCTGACCCCGCGCAATTCCGGGTCCTCCAACATCTGCCGCAACAGGACCCCCTCGGTGACGAAACGGAGGCGCGTGTCCGGTCCGGTGCGGTCGTCAAAGCGGATTTGGTAACCGACCTCCCGGCCCAGCGGCACGCCCAGTTCCGCCGCCACCCGGGCGGCCAACAGTCGCGCCGCCAGGCGGCGGGGCTGGAGGATGACCACCTGGCCCGTGCCGGCCAGGCCGTGGCGCAGGAGCATTTGCGGAATCTGGGTGGATTTGCCCGAGCCGGTGGGTGCGGTGACGATGAGCCGTCGCCCGGTGCGCAGGCGCGCAACCAGGTCCGCTTCCAGCTCGTAAATCGGCAGCCGTTCCGGCATGGGCGGAAAGTGTTAAACCCGGCCCGGCCGGCTGGCGAAACCAAACTCGACGCCGGAGCGCACCCGGCGCAGGCTCGCGGGCATGTGGCAGCACGGCTGGCTGGGTCTGATGCTGATTGGGGCGGGGTTGGGGACGGCGGCATCGGCGCAAACGACCGGGTCGGGGGTCCGCGTTCTGCCGCGGGCCCACGCCCACAATGATTACGAGCACTCGCGCCCCTTGCTGGACGCGCTCGAAATGGGCTTCTGCAGTGTCGAGGCGGACGTTCACCTGGTGGAAGGTCGGCTGTTGGTGGCGCACGACCGCTGGCGGGTGAAGCCGGAACGCACCCTCGAAGCCCTGTACCTGGAACCGTTGCGGACCCGCGTGGCGACCAACGGCGGGCGGGTGTTCGCGGCGGGGCCGACCTTTTGGCTGCTGGTGGACTTCAAATCGGACGGCGCGGCCACCTGGCCGGTTTTCAAGGCGGTGCTGGAGCGGTATCGCCCCATGCTGAGCGTGTACGAGCCCACGCGCCTTCGCACCAACGCGGTGACGGTGCTGGTGAGCGGCAACGTGCCCCGGGATTTGATAAGCGCCGAGCCGGAGCGGCTGGCGGCGATTGACGGCCGGTCGGCTGACCTTGAGGCCAACTCCGCACCGTCGCTGGTGCCGTGGGTGAGCGAAAGCTGGGGGCGGCTCTTTGCCTGGCGCGGGAGCGGCCCCCTGCCCGAGGAGGAACAAACGCGCCTGCGGGAGTTCGTGACGCGGGCACATGCCCAAAGGCGCTGGGTGCGGTTCTGGGGGGCGCCGGACTTCGAGGCGGTTTGGCGGGTGCAGTGGGAGGCGGGGGTGGATTTGATCAACACCGACCGACTTGACGCGCTGGCGCAGTTTCTCGTCGCCACTGAGGAGGCTTCGACCGGCCGACCCTGAGCACCCGCTAGGAGTCATGCCCGAAGCCGCGCGGCCGGTGCGGCGGCCAGACGCCGGAGCCGCGGCGAGGGGCGAGGTTCGCGGATGGTCGGGAAACCCCGCTTGCGCTAGGCTCGGGGCGTGAAGCGAATCGGCCTGTTTGGCGGCTCGTTTAATCCGGTGCACAACGGGCATCTGCTCCTGGCGCGGGCGGCGCTCGAGGAGGCGGCGTTGGACCGGCTGGTGTTCATCCCGGCTGCGCAGTCCCCCTTCAAACCCGACCAACCCCTGGCCCCGGCCGCCGAGCGGCTCCGCTGGCTGTGCCTGGCACTGGCGGGCTGGACGGCGTGCGCGGTGGATACCCAGGAAATCGCGCGGGGCGGGGTGTCCTACACCATCGAAACGGTTCGCCGGTACGCGGCGGCCGAGCCGGGGGCGGCGTTGTATTGGTTGGTGGGGGCGGATCACGTGGCCTCGCTGCCCCGCTGGCGCGCGGCGGAGGAGCTGGCCGAACGGGTCGAGTTCCTGGTGGCGAGCCGCCCGGGCAGCACCCCGGTCACGCTGCCGCCGCCGTTCCGATTGCATTATCTGCGCGGGGTGCCGTGCGCAATTTCCGCCTCGCTGGTCCGGGAGCGGGTGCGGGCCGGTTTGCCTTTGGAGCCCCTGGTCCCGGCGGCGGTGGCGGAGGCCATTCGCAACTCGGGGCTTTATCTCTGAGCCGGGCGGGTTCAACGTTTGCGCGATGGATTCGAAACGCCTGGCACTGCGGTGCCGTGCCCTTGCCGAGAGCAAGAAAGCCGAGGATGTGGTGATCCTCGATGTGCGCAAGCTGTCCACCATTACCGATTACTTCGTGCTGGCCACCGGGACGAGCGAGCCGCATCTGCGGGCGATTGTGGACGAGATCGTCGAGAAGCTGGAGACCGAGCACGATCTGCGACCCCATGCCCGGGACGGTACCTGGCAAAGCAACTGGGTGGTGCTGGATTATTTCGACGTGATCGTGCACGTCATGCGGGCGGAGACCCGGGCACTGTACGCGCTGGAGAGTTTGTGGGGAGATGCGCCCCGGGTGCGGGCGCGGCGAGCGACAAGAGCAGGGGCCGGACCGGTCGCTTAGACCGGCCCCCCCTCGGGGGACACCGGCGGCGACGGCTCAGTGGGCGGCTCCGGCGCCTGGTAGGGCGTTTCCGCGTTGGTGCGGGCAATCTCCGTGAGTACCCGCAGAAACTCGTCCAGGCCGGGCGCCGGCACAATCACCGTGTCGTGCCGACCGGAAACGTCCTCGGTGATCCGCAAAAACCGGCCGCGCGGGTTTTCCCGCAAAGAAAGCGTGAAGGTTTTGCGTTCGATTTGGAGGCGTTCGCTGCGCAGCAGTTTTTCCTCAACCGCTCCCGGAGATGGAGGTCCATTGGAACGCCGGCCGCCGGCAGGCGCCAAGCGATGGCTCGTCATCATAAGCTTCCTCGCGTTGCTTCCTTGCGGGGCAAACTGGCATTCCGGCCGGTGGTTGTCAATGCCGGATTTAAAGATTTTTGTCCCTTTTTTAAAGGGGCTTGTACGAGGCGGCGTGCTTCCTTGGCGGTTGGAGGAGAAGGTCAAGGCCCGGCGCGGGCACCCCGCTACGTTCCCGCCGCGCCGCACTTGTATTCCCGGGGCGAGGCTCCTAGATTGCGGTCATGAAAAACGACGTTGTCCCGGTGGAAATCCGCGGGATTCTCCCTTCCCCGAGCGGGAGTGCGATTTTTTTGGGCAACGAGGACAAGACGTTCGTCATCCAGGTGGACAACAACATGGGCATGGTCATCAGCATGTTCCTGCGGGACACCCCGAAGGAACGCCCGCTGACGCATGACCTGATCAACCAGATTTTCGACGGCCTGGGCATCTCGGTGGAGCGGGTGGTCATCACCGAGTTGCGCAACTCGACCTACTTCGCCCGGCTGATCCTCAAACAGGAAAACGAGCTCGGGAAGAAGATCGTCGAGGTGGACGCCCGGCCCAGCGATTGCATCGCCCTGGCCACGGCCCGCAAACGCCCCATCCTGGTGGCCCGCCGCCTGTTTGACGAGGTCGAGGACATGTCGGAGTTGCTCGCCAAGATGAACGAGGACTCGGACGACTCGACCGAGCAAACCTGAGTCCCGGGCCCGTGCCCTCCGCCCCTCCCCCTTCCGCCCCGGTGGCGCTCGTCTGGGGCGCGGATGACTTCGCCGTTCAGCGCCGGGCGCGGGAACTCTTCGAGGAGTGGACCCGGGCCGCACCGGGGGCGGACCGGGAAATTCTGGACGCCCGCGCGAGCAACAGCGCTGAGGCGCAACGCGCCCTGGCGCGACTGCGCGAGGCGCTGCAAACCCTGCCGTTCTTCGGCTCCGAAAAGCTCGTCTGGTTCCGCGACTGCACCTTCCTGGGGGACGACCGCACCGCCGCGTCGGCGGCTGTGACCGAGGACTTGAACGCGCTGGCCCGGGAGCTCAAACGCTTTGACTGGCGCGGCGTGCGTCTCCTGATCAGTGCCCCGGGGACGGTGGACCGGCGCCGCCTGTTCTACAAAACCCTCGAGGCGCTCGGTCCGGTGGAGGAACACCCCGGACTCTCGCCCCAGGACCGGCACTGGATGGAACGGGCGGAAACCTTCGCCCGCCAGGAATTGGCCGCCCGACGCAAGCGCATCAGCGAAACCGCCTTGGCACGCCTGGTGTCCGCCGTCGGCCCCCACCTGCGCCTGCTGGCCGCCGAGGTCGAAAAACTCTCGCTCTACACGGGCGACCGCCCGGAGATCACCGTGGAGGACGTGGCGGCCGTCGTTTCCGCGGGCAAACAGGCGCGCGCCTTTGCCCTGGCCGAGGCCCTGGGCGATCGCCACCTGCCCGCCGCCCTGCGCGCCCTGGACGAGGAGCTGTGGGAAATCCGGCTCAAGGTGGACAAGGACAAATCCGCCATCGGCCTGCTTTACGGCCTCATCGCCAAGGTGCGCCTGCTGCTCCTGCTCAAGGAACTGGTACGCCTCGGCCATTTGCAGCCGGGCGCCGATACCAATCGCGTGCGGGACGCCCTCGCGCGGCTGCCCGCCGGCCTGCTCCCGACCGAGCGCCGTTACAACCCCGCCGCCCTGCACCCCTTCGTGGTCTCCAAAGCCCTGGGCCAGGTGCAGAATTACTCGACCCGCGAACTGATCCGGGCGATGGACACTCTGCTCGAATGCAACCGGCGGCTGGTGGGCAGCGGCCTTGACGACGCCCTGGCACTGCAGCAGGCGCTGGTGCAAATCATCGGAACCTCCCGACCCGTCAGACCCTCCGGCACGGTCGCCCGCGAAACCCGCGCCCGCTGAACGGCTCGGCTATTGCCCGGGGCGCGTCGGGAACCGTATGCTCGAACCCGACCGGTCGGATTCAAACGCGCGCGACTTGTGCAGAACCTTCACTGGACACGCTGGCAGCGCTATCTCCCGGCCCTGTTGGGCGGGGTGGGGCTGGTGCTGCTGGCGATTTGGCTCTGGCAAAACCCCGGCGCCCCCCTCACCCCGCGGCTGCCCGGCGCCGATCGCCCGGCCGATGTGGCGAGCGCACCGGCGGGCAATCCCGTACTGGCCGGCAAGGTCGTCAAGGGCGACGGCCGGCCCGCCGAAAATCTGCCCGGCGCGTGGCCGGGCTTTCGGGGAACCAACCGCAACCACGGCGTGGCCCCCGCCGAAGTGCCGTTGGCCCGCTCCTGGGACGGCGGCGCGCCGCGCGAGCTTTGGGCGGTGGACATGGGGGAGGGCTACGCCGGGCCGGCGGTCTGGCAGGGACGGGTTTACCTTCTGGACTACGACCAGACCAACAAACAGGACGCCCTGCGCTGCCTCTCCCTGGCCGACGGCCGCGAAATCTGGCGCTTCGCCTACCCGATGCCCCTCAAGCGCAACCACGGCCTGTCCCGCACCGTGCCGGCGGTGGGCGGCGGGCTGGTGGTTTCGCTGGGCCCCAAATGCCACGTCGCCGCCGTGGATGCGGTGTCGGGCGAACTGAAGTGGGGCCTGGACCTGGTGCGGGATTTCGGCGCCACGGTGCCGCCGTGGTACGCCGGCCAATGCCCCTTGATTGATGGCGAGCGGGTCATCCTGGCGCCCGGCGGGCCGGACGCCCTGTTGATGGCGGTGGAACTGACCACCGGGAAGGTGATTTGGAAAACGCCCAATCCGAACGCCTGGAAAATGACCCACGCCTCGATCGCCGCGGGCGAGCTGGCCGGCCGCCGCCAGTACATTTACCCCGCCAGCCACGGCGTGGTGGGCGTGGACGCCGCCACCGGCCGCCTGCTTTGGGAAACGACGGATTGGAAGATCAGCATCGCCACCATCCCCTCCCCGGTGATTCTGGACGGCGACCGGGTGTTTCTGGCCGGCGGCTACGACGCCGGCGCGCTGATGCTGCGGGTCAAGCGGGAAGGCGAGCGGTTTGAAGTGGAGCCACTATACCGCCTGCCGGCAGCCACTTTTGGCGCCACCCAACACACCCCGGTGTACCATCAGGGTCACCTCTACGGCACCCGACCGGACGGCCGCTTCACCTGTCTGGACCCGACGGACGGCCGGGTGGTCTGGACCAGCGAACCCGGGTTGAATTTCGGCCTGGGGGCCTTCCTGGTGACCGACGGCCTGGCCTACGTGTTGACCGACGCCGGCCGGCTGGTGCTCATGGAAGCCTCGCCCGCAAAGTACACCCCGCTGGCGCGGGCGCAGATTCTCAAAGGCCGCGAGGCCTGGGGGCCGATGGCCCTGGTGGGCGGTCGCCTCCTGGCCCGGGACCTCACCCGCCTGGTCTGCCTGGACGTGGCGGCGCGTTAACCGAGCCGGCTGGCACTGCCTTTGCTAAGCGGAGACGGGATGAACGGCTTCGCAAACTTCACGGGGTGGAGGCCTTTACCTTGGAACCCGGGCATGTCCGCCCAAGTGGCGCATGCCTCCCGGTTCAGGGTGCCGGGCGAAAATTCAACCCCTGGGGGGAACCGGGGACAATCCACTGGAGACGCGGACGAGCAGGCAGTCTCGCGTCAAGCCGCCGCGGGTCGGGGCGGGCGCGACCGCCACGCGTGGTTGCTGTTCGCGCTCGGTCTGGCGGTCTGGCTGGCCGGTCTGCCGGTTGCGGCCCAGGGGGTGATGATCTCCGAATTCATGGCCAGCAACGGCAACACCCTGGCCGACGAAGACGGCGACTTTCCCGATTGGATCGAGTTGTACAACGACGGCCCGGGGGCGGTGAATTTGGAGGGCTGGTTTCTCACCGACAACGCGGCCAACCTCACCAAGTGGCGCTTCCCGGCGGTGAGCCTCGCGCCGCGCGGTTTTCTGGTGGTCTTTGCCTCGGGCAAAAACCGCACCGTGCCGGGCGCCCCGTTGCACACCAGCTTCAACCTGGCGGCCGGGGGGGAGTATCTGGCGCTGGTCCGGCCGGACCGCACGGTGGCCAGCGAAGTGGCGCCCGCTTTTCCCGAGCAATTTCGGAATGTCTCCTACGGGAGGGTCCAGACGGTCACCACCAACGTGCTGCTGGCCCTTGGCGCTCCGGGTCGCTGGCGCGTGCCCGCGGACGGCTCGGCCGGCCTGGCCTGGGTGCAACCCGCTTACGCGGACGCCGGGTGGAGCCACGGCCCCGGCGGCTTCGGCTACGAGACCGCAGTGGCCGGATTCGCGGTGCGCAACGTGAAGGCCAACGTGCAGGTCAACACGCTCGCCACCGCCGAGGGCGTGCTGGCCAACCCGGCGCAGCAGGTCGGCGTGGCCGCCGAGACCGCGCCGGTGCTCAACTACTTCAACACCGGCGGCGACGGCCATTACGGAAACAACCGCCCCTTCCCCGGCCAAACCATCGGCGTGGACGTGGACGATTTCGTGATCGAAGCCACGGCCACCATCACCTTTCCCAGCGCCGGACCGTGGACCTTTGGGGTGAACAGCGACGACGGGTTTCAACTTACCATCGGCGCGTTTTCGATCGCCTATCCGAACCCGCGCGGGCCGGCAGACACGCTGGGGGTGTTCAATGTCCCGGCGGCGGGGGATTACCCGCTGCGCCTGGTCTTTTACGAGCGCGGCGGTGGGTCGGGCCTCGAGCTTTTTGCGGCGCGCGGCGAGCGGTCCGGGTGGAACGCCACGGACTTCCGGCTGGTGGGCGACACGGCCAACGGCGGTCTGGCCGTGCGCTCCGTGCCCGTGGCGGGCGGCGGCGGGGAGAGCCTGCGCGCCTGGATCGCCACGGACCTGGAGCCGGTCATGAAAGGCCGCAACGCCTCGGCGTATTTCCGCCTGCCGTTTGTTCTCGGCAACCCGGGCGCGCTGGAGTCGCTTTTCCTGAGGCTCCGCTACAACGACGGGTTTGCGGCCTGGCTCAACGGCGTGCTCGTGGCCCGGGCCAACGCCCCGGCCGCCCTGGCCTGGAATTCAACCGCCACCGCCGTGCGCAGCGGCGCGGACAGCCAGCGGCCGGAGGGGTTCAACCTCACCGCGGAGCTCACGCGCCTGGTGCCCGGCACCAACATGCTGGCGGTGCAGGGCCTGAATCGTGCGGCCGACGACGCCAATTTCCTGTTCGCGCCCGAACTGGTCGAGTACCGCGTCGAGTCGGGAGACTGGGGCTACTTCACCCAACCGACTCCGGGCGGGTTGAACGGGGCCGGCGTGCGCGGCTTTCTGAGCCCGCCCCGGTTCAGTGCGGAGCGCGGTTTTTACGAGGCGCCCTTCACCCTGGAGCTTACCAGCCCCACGGCCGGGGTGATCATCCGGTACACCACCAACGGCACGGCGCCCACACTCGAGAATGGCTTCACTTATTCCGGGCCGGTGCGCATCGCGGGCACCACCGTGGTGCGCGCCGCGGCGTTTCGCGAAGGCTACCAGCCGTCGGCCGCGGTTACCCACACCTACCTGTTCCTGGACGATGTCCTGCGGCAGTCGCCCACCGGGGCGCCGCCGCCGGGCTGGCCGGCGAGCTGGGGGGCCAACGTGGTGGATTACGGCATGGACCCGCGGGTGGTGAACGATCCCCGCTACGCGCCCACCCTCAAGGAGGACCTCAAGTCCCTGCCCAGTTTCTCGATCGTGATGAATCTCGCCGACCTCTTCGATCCGGCCACCGGCATTTACGCGAACCCCGGCCAGGACGGCCGGGACTGGGAACGGCCGTGCTCGATCGAGTTGATTCATCCGGATGGGACACCGGGCTTCGGGGTGCCCGCGGGCATCCGCATCCGCGGCGGGTTCAGCCGCAGCCCCAGCAACCCCAAGCACGCCTTCCGCCTGTTCTTCCGCGAGGAATACGGCGCGGCCAAGCTGCGCTATCCCCTGTTTGGCGACGCGGGCACGGACACATTCGACAAGATTGACCTGCGCACCTTCCAGAACTACTCGTGGAGCTTCCAGGGGGACAGCCGCGGCATCTTTGTGCGGGACCAGTTGAACCGCGACCTCCAACTGGCCATGGGCCATCCGGGCGAGCGCGGCGAGTTCTACCACCTGTACATCAACGGCCAGTACTGGGGGCTTTACAACACCTGTGAGCGACCGGAAGCGTCCTACGGTGCCACGTATTTTGGCGGTCGCCGCGAAAACTTCGACACCCTCAAGGTCGAAGCCGGCCCCTACACCGTCCAGGCCACCGACGGGGACATGGAGGCGTGGACCCGCCTCTACAACCTGGCCCGCGCCGGCCTGGGCACGGACGCCGCCTACGAGTTCGTGCAGGGCAACAACCCTGACGGCACCCGCAATCCCGCGTACGAGAAGTTGGTGGATGTGCCCAACCTCATTGACTACATGCTCATCATTTTCTACGGCGGCAACCTCGACGCGCCCATTTCAAACTTCCTCGGCAACACCCGGCCCAACAACTTCTACGCCCTGCGCGACCGCACCGGGCCCGACGGCTTCCGGTTTTTCATCCACGACGCCGAGCACACCCTGCTGAACGTCAACGAAAACCGCCTCGGTCCCTATCCCGCGGGCGACACCTCGGTCGTGTACAGCAACCCGCAGTGGCTCTGGCAAAAACTCCTGGCCCACCCCGAATTCCGGCAGCGCGTGGCCGACCACGTGCACCGGCACTTCTTCAATGACGGCGTCCTCACCCCGGCGCGGGTGCGCGAGTTGTTCCTCCGGCGCACCGCGCAGATCGAGCGGGCCGTGGCGGGCGAATCCGCCCGTTGGGGCGACGCCAAGCGCTCCACCCCGCTGACCCCGGCCGACTGGCGCAACGCGGTCAACAACGTGCTGAACAATTTCATCCCCCAGCGCAGCGGCATCGTGCTGAACCAGCTTCGGAACGCCGGCCTGTACCCGAACGTCCTGGCCCCCACCTTCAACCGACACGGCGGCGCGGTGGAACCGGGCTTCCAACTCACCATGTCCGCCCCGGCCGGGATCATTTACTTCACGCTGGACGGCACTGATCCCCGCCTGCGCGGTGGCGCCGTCTCGCCCCGGGCACAACGCTACACCGGCCCCGTCGCGCTCAACGAAACCACCCCGGTGCTGGCCCGGGTGCTCAGCGGCACGAACTGGAGCGCGCTCAACGCCGCCGACTTCGTGCTCATCCAGACCTTCACCAATCTGTTCCTCACCGAGATCATGTACCACCCGCCGGACACTGAGACGTGGACCGGCGAGCAGCTCGAGTTTGTCGAATTGAAGAACGTCGGCGCGGAGGAACTGGACCTCAGCGGCGTCCGCTTCTCCGAAGGCATTCGTTACACTTTCCCCGTTGGTACCCGCCTGGCGCCCGGCGCCTTCGTCGTGCTGGTGAGCGACCCCGAAGCCTTTGCCGCCCGCTACCCCGGGGTGGCGTTCGACGGCGTCTTCAGCGGGCGCCTGTCCAACGCCGGCGAGCGCCTCACCCTGGTCCATGCCGTGGGCACGCCCATCTTCTCGGTGCGCTACAGCGACTCCGAGCCCTGGCCCACCGCTGCGGATGGCGCCGGTTTTTCGCTGGTGCCGGTCCACCCGGACCTGAATCCCGACCCGGACAGCCCGGCCCATTGGCGGGCCAGCAGCCTGGTGGGCGGTTCGCCCGGCCGCGACGACCCGCCCGCCGCCGTGCCCGCGGTGTGGATCAACGAAATCCTCACCCACACCGACCCGCCCCAGGTGGACGCCATCGAACTGCACAACCCCAATCCCTTTCCCGTGGACGTGGGGCACTGGTACCTGACCGACCGCCGCACCACGCCGAAGCAGTTCCGCATCCCCGCGCCGGCGGTCATCCCCGCCGCCGGGTACCGGGTCTTTGACGAGCGGGACTTCAACGCCGCGCCGGGCGAACCCGGCAGTTTCTCCCTCAGCTCGCTGGGCGAGGAGGTCTATCTGTATTCGGGCAACGCCGCGGGCGAGCTGACCGGCTTCAGCCACGGCTTTGCCTTCGGCGCGGCCGCCAACGGCGAAACCTTCGGCCGCCACGTCACCAGCACCGGCGAAATTCACTACCCGCCCCAGCAAACGCCGACCCTCGGCGGCCCCAACGCCGGCCCGCGCGTGGGGCCGCTGGTGATCAACGAGCTTTGCTTCCACCCGCGCCCCGGCGAGGCGGAGTTCCTCGAACTCAAAAACGTCACCGACGCACCCGTGCCCCTGTTCCATCCCGAGCATCCGGAGCTGACCTGGCGGCTGAGCGGTGTGGGCTTTCAATTCCCGCCGGGAGTGACCGTGGCACCGCAGGGGCTGGTGCTGCTGGTCTCCGGCGATCCGGCGGTCTTCCGCACGCGCCACGGCGTGCCGATCGGGGTGCCCATCTTCGGCCCCTACCCCGGCGTACTCCAGGACGACGGCGAGCGGCTGCGACTGCTCCGCCCCGACACGCCGAATGTAACCACCAACGGCGAGGTGATCGTGCCCGAAATCCTCGTGGACGAAGTGCGCTACCGAAGCCGGGCACCCTGGCCCGAGGGAGCCTCCGGGACCGGCGCCTCGTTGGAACGGCTGGTGGCCACCGCCTACGGCAACGACCCGGCCAACTGGCGGGTCAGCCCCGGCGCGCCCTCCCCCGGCCTGGACAACACGGGCAATCGGCCGCCCCAGGTCACCGCGGGCCCCGACCAGAGCCACATCACGGACCGGGTCCCGCTCGAAGTCCGGTTGTCCGGCTCGGTCCGGGATGATGGCCTGCCGGCACCGCCGGGACAGGTCACAACGGCTTGGTCCCAGGTGGACGGCCCGGGCGTGGTGTGGTTTGCGGACGCCGCCCAACCGGAAACCACCGCCTACCTGCCCGGCGTGGGCACCTACCACCTGCGCCTGACGGCCCACGACGGCCAATTGCAGACCGCGGACGAACTGGTGATCACGGTCGCGCGCACCACCGAACCGACCATCCTGGTGGCCCAGGGCTCGGTGTGGCGTTACTGGGACCGCGGCACCGACCCCGGCACCAATTGGGCGGACCTGGCCTTCGATGACAACGCCTGGTCCGCGGGACCGGCCCGCCTGGGCTACGGCGGCGACGGCGAGGTCACGGTGATCAGCTACGGCCCCAACCCGCTCAACCGCTATATCACCACGTTCTTCCGCCACCGCTTCGTGGTGCCCGATCCCGCCGCGGTGACGTCCCTCAAAGTGGGCCTGCTCCGCGACGATGGCGGTATCGTGTACCTCAACGGCACGGAAATCTTCCGCAGCAACATGCCCGAAGGCCCGGTCACCCTCACCACCCGCGCCAACAGCGCGGTGGGCGGCGCCGACGAACAAACCTTCTACGAAAGCGCGGTGGACCCCTCCCTCCTGGTCGCCGGCACCAACCAGCTCGCGGTGCGCATCCACCAGGCCAACCCGACCAGCTCCGACCTTGGCTTCGACCTTTACCTCACCGGTACGGCCCTGCCGGCCAATCGCCCGCCCATGACGACGGTCCGCGGCGACGCCACCGTGACTTGGCCACAACCCGCCCAACTGAACGCGGAAGTCAGCGACGACGGCCTGCCCATCCCGCCGGGCGTGCTCACCCTGGCTTGGGAAAAAGTCTCCGGCCCGGGCGAGGTCGAATTCGCCCAGCCGGCCGCCGCTCGCACCACTGCCCACTTCACGCAGCCGGGCCGGTACGTCCTGCGCCTCCGCGTCACTGACGGCGAGACCGGCGCGGCTGACACCCTGACCATTGAGCTGCTTGAGGACGATTACGCCCAATGGCGCGCCCGGCACTTCACCGCCGCCGAATTGCTCGACCCCGCCATCAGCGGCGACACCGCCGACCCGGACGGGGACGGCCACACCAACCGGCAGGAATACCGGGCCGGCACCCATCCGCGCGACCCGGCCAGCGTGCTCCGGCTGGTGGCCATTACGCTCGAGGCGGGTTCGCCCGGTGCGGTGCACTTGCGCTTCCCGGCGGTGGCCGGGCGGGCCTACGCCCTCCAGCGCACCGCCGACCCCGCGGCCGGCCCGTGGGAAACCATTCTCACCCTCCCGCCCGCGGCACGTGACGGCGAGGTGACGCTCAGTGATACGCTCCCGGCCGAGCCGCCCGCCCCGGCCCGGTTTTACCGCATCATGATTCCCTGAGCGCCGGTTGAGCGCGCACTCCCCGGCACGGGTGAGCGCCAACGCTTCCAGGCACGAGGTCAATCCCGCCGCGGGAACAACGGTTGCGGTTCCCCCACCGTGGGGCCGGGGGGCAGACCTTTCCAAGCCGCCTCGGCCCTCGCCGCGAATCGCCGGACAGGGGGTTGCGGGTTGAGCACCGCCTCACGGACACCGGCCGGAAACTGGCGGCGATCATCGAGCGATTGTGCGAACTGGACGAAGTGCACGCCGCGCAATCCGACGATCAATTTCCGTGGAGACCAGCGTCGCAACGACCCCCACCCGAGCCGGACTGAGTTGGAGAGCGTGTTGTATCGGAAGGCCATGGGCCAAGAAGCCCGGCTGTGTTTCGGCGGGCCCATCCTGATGGGAAGCCGCCATGGTCTGTGCGCGCACTTTACGATCCCTGTTCCGATCGCCGAATCGGAGCCCGTACTGGCGCTGCGCCAGACCCAGGCCCATCAGAAGCTGCACGCGGGCGTGCGGGTCAAAAAGGTGGGGGCAGACCAGGTGTATCTCGGGAACGATTTTATGGCGGCATGCCGGGAGCAAACCATCGCCCCCCAGGTTGCATGCAAGTACGGCGGGAGCGACGCAGGCCCGGACGGACGCACCACCACGGAAGCGAGTTATCGCATCAGCCAAAAAATCCGGAAGCTGGTGGAGGAAATCTCTGGGTGGATCAAGACGGGGGGCGGACTACGCCGGTGACGGTGCGCGAGACAGACCCGACTCGCACGGCGGCGAATCCGCAGTCCCGCGCCCGGGCCAACAGCTCGCTGAAATCTGCATCCGCCGGCCGGTGTTCGTCTCCATGTTTATCCTGAGGCTGGTTGTCATGGGCGTGGCCGGGTAAGGGAACTTCAGGGCAAACCATTTCCCGCCGGTGGACCTGCCGACCGTACGGACTTTTCGTAGTGGATTCCGCGCCACGATGGACGAATACGGGTTCCTGGGCGGCGGGGAAAATGAGTCACCCTCCTCTCCTCCGAGTCCGGCCGCGGGCGCGTTGGCGGCGTTCTCCAGGGTTCCCGGCAGCCGCCGGCGCGGTGGGAACCGCGCTCCAAACCAGCCAGCCCGTGAAAGCCACACCCGTAATGGTCATCGCGCACCGTTTCATGCCGGCATGGGAGAAGGTCCGGCCGCGTCCGCGCAATTGAGCGGCTCGGGCGATTCCCCCACTCGTCGGCCCGGCGGTGAAGGACTTCGCCGCGTTCCTCGACAGCGTGCCCCCGGGGCACGCCGTTCTGTTTCTGGTTTGGCAGCACCGGCCCGCATCGGCTCTACGACCGCGGCTCCGGTCTCAAGGCCGGGTTGCGCCTGGAAGACGTGGCGGTGCCGCCGTTTCTGCCCGACACGCCCACGGTCCGGGGCGACCTGCTGGACTACTACGCCGAGATCGAGCGCTTTGACCGCGACGTGGGCGTGATGTTGAAGTTGCTGGAACAACGCGGCGAGCTGGCCAACACGCTCGTGGTCATCACCAGCGACAACGGCTTCCCCTTCCCGCGCGGCAAAGCCACCTGCTACGACGCCGGCACCCGGATCTCGCTGGCCATCGCCTGGCCCGCCCGCATTCCCGGCGGGCGCGTCGTGGAGGACTTCGTGAGCCTGACCGACCTCGCGCCGACTTTTCTGGAAGCCGCCGGTCTCATGCCACCCCGCGAAATCACCGGACGCAGCCTGCTGCCCTTGCTGACTTCGGGCAAAAGCGGCCAGATCGAGCGGCGCCGCGACCGCGCCTTTTTCGGCCGGGAACGTCACGCCAACGTCCGCGAAAACGACCGGGGCTATCCGGTCCGGGCCGTTCGCACGAAGGACTTCCTCTACCTGCGCAACTTCGCGCCGGACCGCTGGCCCGCCGGGGACCCGCCGATCTACGGCGACGTGGACCAGGCCAACAACATTGCCGGTTCGCCGAGCAAGCAGGCCGTGGTCGAACACGGCGGAGACCCCGCAATCCAGCGCCTGTTCCGACTGGCCTTCGGCAAGCGCCCGGCCGAGGAACTCTACGATCTGCGCGCCGATCCGTGGCAGATGCACAACGTGGCCGGCGACCCGGGATACGCCCGGCCGCAAGGACGACTGGCGGCGGACCTGATGCGGGAATTAAAACGCACCGGCGACCCACGTGCCCGCGGAGGCGGCAGCGAATTTGACCGTTACCATTACGGCTCCGGGGGAACCGTGGTCCGGCCGTCAGGCCGGTGATGAGGACGTTGCGACGGCAGGGCAACCTTGCCATGCAATGTAAGAGGGCAGGCGCGGTCTGATCAGGCGGCGGCTCGCGTGGCCAGGGCCGTAGTGCGGGTCGCGCTGGAAGAGGAAGCCACCCGGGCCGACACACTGGCGAAGAAGAAGGAGCCGGGCTGGACGCGTCGCCAAACCGTCAATCCAAGACCCGCATCTTCACCCCAGGCGCAGCGGCTCGTGCGGTCAAATAAATCCCGGCTTGCTGCTCCGGCCCAAGCTTATCCCGGTCCCAAAAGTCGTTTTTCGCTTACAACTGCGGGACTTGAGCGCCGCCCGCACGTCCCCCGGACCAAGACCCTCGCTTTTCCGGGACTCCGTCAGAATTCTTCGGCCACGCCGGCAGCGGTTTGGCGACCGCGGCCTGCGCCCCTGGCCTTGGGAACGGAGGAACTTCATCCACACGGTGTGATTGACCGCACCGGCACCGGCTGCGTTTTCAATGACTTGCCCTGCTACGGCGTCGGGGTGGCGCATCTCACTGGCGGCCGCATCCGTTTCGGCACGCAAAAGATTTGTCCACAAGCGGGGGATTTCTTTGCAGGTTTTCAACCGGCAAGCGGTGCAGGCTCGTTACGTCCGGGCGTTTTTTTCCCCGCCAAGTTATGCGGCTTGGAACAATCCATCCGGCAAGGAGCGCGCACGCGGCAATAGCTCGGTGGCGGCCAGCAATTGCAGCGGGATTTTGCCCGCGCCCCGCTTCAGCATCGCTGGCAGGAGACGTTTGCCGCCGAAGATCTGTCACCAGTTGTCTGGTGGTCAGATCCCCATTCGCGGTGTTCCCGCGAGGGAATGGACCGCTGAAATACGCGCGGCGGGATCGCAAAGGAGACGGGTTGCGACAGCTTGAAAGGCAACGGGTTGCACATCACCATTCCCCGGCACAGACAGAGGGGGGTTGACAAAACATTCCCCCGCGGTAATATGCCCGCCGCGGTATATGAATTTGGCCGAACTATACCGGTGCCTCTGCGACCCGACGCGGTTGCGCATCCTGCATCTGTTGCAGGCCGGGCCGCTGTGCGTCTGCCATTTCCAGACCGTCTTGGAGTTGCCGCAGGTCAGTGTTTCCAAACACCTGGCCTACTTGCGGACCCACGGGATGGTCGAGGCGCATCGGCACGGGCAATGGGTGATTTACTCCCTCCCGCGCGTGCGTTCACGCGCCCTGGAGCTCCAACTGAATTGCCTGCGCGAATGCGTGCAGAGCGACCCTCGATTCCAAGCCGACCTGCGCCGTTTGCACCAGATGCAGCCGTGCTGCTCCTGGGTGGCTGAGGCGTTGGCGGCCGAGGTCGGCCCGGCCCCCGCGCCGGTTGATCGGCCAATGGCGTGACGAGACCTATGCAAAGCTACGATTATCTCTGCCAGAACTGCAGCAAGCTGTTCGAGGTGCGGGCCAGCATCGCCGAATACAGCAAAGGGCTCAAGCCCACCTGCCCGCATTGCGGCAGTCAACGGGCCATTCGAACTTTCACCTCCGTCAACGTATTAACCAACCGCCCGCGTGGCGGGACCATGCCGCTGGCCTGCGGGCCGAATGCCGGCCCGGGCTGCTGCGGCTGAAAGGATCAATGATGAATCACACCAAAAACACCGCCGTGGCCACGACCTTGGAAGCGGCGGAAATTCTGGCCAAGGCCATCCAAGCGACGCCGGAGTGGAAAGAGTTTCAGGATGCCCGGGTGGCCTTCGAGCACGACGCCGAGTTGCAGGAACTGGTTTCGCGCTACCGCCGCCTGGTGCAGTCCTGGCAGGCGGCCCGGCAACGCGGCCAGGGGCTGACAGGCAACGAGGCGATGCAACTAAGCCGGTTGCAGAGTCAGATCGAGGACCATCCCGTTTACCAACGGGAGCGCGAGGCCGGCAGTGCCCTGGTGACCCTGTTCCAAATGGTCAACCAGAACCTCTCGGCGGAACTCGGACTG
This sequence comes from uncultured Verrucomicrobiae bacterium, assembly GCA_937946835.1. Lineage (GTDB taxonomy): Bacteria > Verrucomicrobiota > Verrucomicrobiia > Limisphaerales > J093 > DSVZ01. The sequence continues at coordinate 50,507 of CALFAV010000019.1, forward strand.
GACTTTGCCGCCAATGCCGCCCCGCGCGGTGGCGGTTGTTGCGGCTGAGTTTCTCCGCCGGAGGAGGTAAATCATAAGCCTGATCAGCCCACGGCTGGCCGAACAACGTCTGTGTCCTAAAGCCGCCATGAAAACAGAAGAACTGCGACAAGCGATTTTGGATTTGAACGCCGAAGAGCGCCTGAACTTGATGTGGCAGCTCGGGCCGGAGATGTGCCGCGCGTTCCTCCAACAGCCTGCGATGTGGGAACAAATGATGGCCCGGTGCCGGGCCGACATGGATTCGATGGGGATGCCCGAGGCCATTCGGACCGCGATGGCGGACATGATGGCGCGGATGGCGGGAACTGCCACGGCCACCACGCCGCAGCCCGCTCCCGCCGCCCCCAAGTCCCTTGACCCGGTAACGCGCGAATTGGTCGCTCTTGCGGCGGCGGTGGCCGGCCACTGTGGACCGTGTTTTGCGCATCATCATAAGGAGGCTCAAACTCTCGCCATCACTCCACAATTGATCCAGGAAGTCATCTCGCTGGCCCGCCAGATTCGCGCCGCCGGCGATCGGCATCACGACGAGTTCATTGTCCGCCGCATGGCCGGCCCAGACAAACCGAACCGCAACGCGAGCGCAGCCTGACCGGAGGTGAAAATGAGTGACCTGACAACGAATGCAAAAAGCCAAGCGCTCGAAAATGGTCCAACGAGCGCGGTGCAAAACAAGTTGGCTGGCGAGGCCGCCGTCGAGACGCCCGTTGCCGCCGCGGCCCACGCAGGGTTCCGGCCCACGCCCACCATGTGGTTTTACCTGGCGGCCGTGGTGGTGATGTATGCCAGCGGCGTGCTCTTCGCCTGGCTCAACGGCCTGTCGTTGCGCTCGCTGTTTGCCTACGGATTGCTTCAGCCGCCGGGGTTGACCGGGCAGGAGGCGCGCCTGACGGAAATCGAAACGCCCTTGTCGTGGAACATTCCGCAGGTGCTGTGGTTCATTTACGTCAAGGGCGCGGCGGTGTTGGTGGAGCTGTTCCAGTATTGGGTCATTGGAATGCTGATCGCCGCCGCGCTGATCGTCTTCGTCTCGTGGGAAAAGGTGAAGGCCAAGATGGGTTACGGCGGTTTTAAAGCCAATCTGATGGCGGCGACGGCCGGCGCAGTCATCCCCATCTGCTCCTGCGGCATCGTGCCCGTGCTGGCCGGCATGGTGCAAGCCGGCATCCCCCTGGGCCCGACGATGGCTTTTTTGATTGCTGCGCCGATGCTCAATGTGCCGACGGTGTTCATGACCGCGGGCATCTTGGGTTGGCCAATGGCCATCGGGCGCATCGTGGCCACGTTCGGGATTGCGTTGACCGTGGGCGAGGTGTTGGCTCGTTGGCAGCGCAAGCACCGGAACCCGCGCAAGTTTTTGAAAATCCACATTCCCCCACGGCTCTCGCCGCAACTGCAACAGTTCGCCTTCCGCTTCGGCCTGTTGGCGGCGAAACACCCGGACGGCGTCCATCCCGACGCCCTCGGCCCGGGCAGCGAAGCCAAACTGGCGATCCTGGAAGAAAGCGGCCTGGCCGAGCAAACCCCCGAGGGCTTGTGGCGGCTGGTGGACACGGGAGATGAGAGCACCTCGGTCAAGGAGGTGGCCGGCTGCATGGTGCTGCCGACCGGGCAGGCGGTGAACATGCGCCTGGGCCAGAAATTCGCCGAGATGTTCCGCATGGGACTGCGCCTGTTCATTCAACTCAACGGCTACCTGCTGCTGGCGGTGCTGATCGCCGGCGCGATCAAGGTCCTGTTGCCCACCAGCCTTATCACCCAGTGGGTGGGCGGCACGGCGCTCAATAGCGTGCTGATCGCATCGGTTGTGGCTGTGCTGGCGTATGTCTGCACGTATGTCGAGGTGCCCACTGCGGTGGCGCTGATGAGCAAGGGTATGGGACCGGGCTCGACGCTGGCGTATCTGCTGGGCGGGCCGGGCCTGTCGCTGCCTTCGATCGCGATGTTGTCCGGTGTGTTTCGTGCCCGGGTGCTGGCGCTTTACGTGGGCGTGTCGTTCCTCGGCTGTGTGATTGCCGGCACGCTTTACAACTGGGTGATGCAGGCTTTCCAATAAATTGAACCGGAACTCCAACAAAAGGAAACAACGATGAATGAAACAACCAACGACGTTGTCCGTCTCTACTACCAGCCGCTGAGTTTTCCCTGCGGCCCGAACTCCGCCTGTTGCGGGCCGGTCGGCCAAAGCGCAGAAGAGCTGCAGCAGTATCGGCAGGCG
>CALFAV010000020.1 GCA_937946835.1 uncultured Verrucomicrobiae bacterium
GGGGGGCCGCGCGGCGTCGCGGCCCCAGACGTCCCGGGGCCGGAGGCCCGGCTCATCGGCAGGCCGGAAGCCCGTCGCTACGTGACCCGGCCCTTTTCCCCGCCCGCGAAGCGCGGGGGGTGGACCGGTCCGTTGCCCAGGTGGCGCAGGCGCTCGGCAAAGGCCAGCAACCCGCGTTTTTCGGCCGGTCCCAGGTCGAAGCGGATGTTCCAGGTCAGGTATTCGCGGCAGAAGTTCGGCGGGTAGCGGTTTTGTCCGGCAATGATGGTCTCCAGCTCGGCCAGCCCGCGCGCGCGCGCGGCGCCGAGCATTGCCGCCAAGCCGGTGGCGTCCGCGCCGGGGCGCAGCGTCCAGAGGGCATAGACAAACGGCAGGCCGGTCAGTTCCCACCAGGCGGCGCCCAGGTCCCAGAGCTGATGCGGGTGGCCGCCGAAGGCGAAGTCCAGGGCGCGGTCGCCGATGAGCAGCACGGCGTCGCAGCCCGGCGCGGCGGCATAATCCGGCAGCGGCACCAAGCGCGGGTGGAGGCCGCGCGCGGCCAGGAGCACGCGCAGGAGGTGGACGCTGGCCAGCGAGGCCGGGTCGCAGTGGACCGTGTCGAGTGCGTGCAGCGGGCGGCGGTGGGCCAGCACCACGCTGCGCACCGGGCCGCGTGAGGCGATGGCGATGCCGTCCAGCGCGGTGTAGCCGGGGTTGGCGAGCAACTCGGTGACGCTCAGCAACGCGGCGTCGAGTTCGCCGGCGCGGAGCAGTGCCCCCAGCCGGGCCGGGGTGGTGAAGGTGACCCGGTCTTCGAGGCCGCGGGTGAGCGGCGCGGCGTTGAGCGAGTCCACCGAGCCGAGGCGAAACGCGCCGCCCGTTTGGGCAACGGTGCCGGCAGCGGATGCCGGCAATTCAAAGGCGTCGGAACTCATCCTCGGTCAGGCCGGCCTCCCGTTAAATGGCGCGGAACGTCCCCGTCGGGATGTCGCCGGGATCGAGGGCGACATAGGTTTGGCGACCATCGGAATGCCGGAGGATGACATACGAGCCCGACTGGCGTTTGACGACAAACCCGGCGCGTTGAAGGCGGGCCAGGACCTCACGCGCTTTGAAGGGCATGATCGGGTACTTCCAAGGTGGTGAGGAGCGCTTCAGTCAGAGGCGGCACGGGCTCGCCGTTGGCTCGCTTTTCCTCCAACCACAGCCGGACCAGGTCCAGGACGGCCGCACGGGCGCCCTCAATGCCCGGTCCGTGGGTGGTCAACCCCAGGCTGGGCACATGCGCGTAGTAGTAGCCTGCCGGGAAATCCGGGTCTTGGACCGGGTCGAACATGACACCCACTTTCATGGGTCAAGGCTATTCCGGTTTCACGCCGTCGCCAAGTTCGCTTCCACCACCCCGGCGCGGGTGGGCAGGCCGGGCGGGCCGGGGGGCACGTCGCCTTCCCAGACGCGAAGCGGCTCGTAAAAGCTGTTGCGCTGGACCGGCACGCGGCCGGTTTCGCGGATGGCGCGGATCATGGCCGCCTCGGTTTGAAGCTGGCCCGCGGGCGCGCCGGCCATGCGGAAGATGTGTTCCTCGACGATGGTGCCGTGCAGGTCGTCCGCGCCGAAGCTCAGCGCCACCTGCGCCAGCTTCAGCCCCAGCCCCACCCAGTACGCGGTGAGGTGGTCGAAGTTGTCGAGGTAGAGCCGGCTCACGGCGAGGGTGCGCAGGGTGTCGAAGCCGGTGGGCGGATGCTGCACGGGCAGGGCGTTGTTCTCCGGCTGGTAGGGCAGGGGAATGAACGCGCTGAAGCCGCGGGTTTCGTCCTGGAGTTCGCGCAGGCGTCGCAGATGGTCCACGCGGTCGGCCGGGGACTCGACGTGGCCGTAGAGCATGGTGCAGGTGCTGCGGCCGCCGAGTTGATGCCAGGTGCGGTGCACCTCCAGCCATTCCTCGGCGCTTTCCTTGCCCCGGGCGATCTGCGCGCGCACCGCCGGGGCAAAGATCTCCGCACCGCCGCCGGTGAGCGAGTCCAGGCCGGCCTCGCGCAGGGCGATCAGCGTGTCGCGCACCGTTTTGCGGGCCAGCCAGGCCAGGTGGAGGACTTCGATGGCGGTGAAGCACTTCAGGTGCAGGTGCGGGCCGACCTCGCGCAGGGCGCGGAGCATTTCGAGGTAGTACTCGAAGGGCAGGGACGGGTGCAGGCCGCCGACGATGTGCAGTTCGGTGATGCCCAGTTTCAGGGCTTCGCGGGCCTTTTCGACAATCTCAGCCACGCTCAGCTCGAAGCCGTCGGCGTCGCGCTTTTTGCGGGCAAAGGCGCAGAACTGGCAGCTCAGGATGCAGTAGTTGGAGTAGTTGATGTAGCGGTTGAGGATGTAGGTGACGCGCCGCCCGTTGCGACGCTGGTTGGCGAAATCGGCCAGCGCCCCCAGCGCGTTCAGGTCGCGGCACGCGAACAGCCGCAGGGCGTCGGCCTCGGAAAGGCGTTGGCCGGCGGCCACCTTGTCATGCAGATCGCGCAGCGGGCTGTGGGTGACGAAGAAATTCATCCCGACGCCAGTTAAGCAGCCAACGCTCGGAAAGGCAAACGCACCGGCGGCGGCGTCGGGCGGCGACCGGTTGATCAGTCGCTTCCGACCGGAGGCTCCGACCAGTCCCGGTGAAAACCCGGGCGGCGGGGTGAACACCGCGGAGAGCGTGGGCGGTGCGCAGCCTGCGGCCGCCGGTCGGCGGACCCTGGCGGCAGCCATCGCTTCGGCACCCGGTGGGTCCGGTCCAAATCAACCTTTTCCCCCGGGATTGACGCCGGTACACTGGCGCTTCCTTTGGACCGTTTATCGCCATGGCTGAAGACAAAAGTCCGGTCAAACCCCTCGAAGCGCCGCCGCTGGCGCCGTTGAAACTGAAGCCCCGTCTGGCCCGCACCCCCCGGCAGGCCCCGCGCTACGCGGTGACGGTGAAGAACCTGGCCGGGGAGGAGGTCGTGGTGGCCGACCCTCGCGCCACCCGGGCGCTGGTGGCGCTGATGAACGTGCACGCGGTCAACGGCGGGGCGGCCTGCCATTGGGGCGGCCCGGCGGCCCTGGCCGAGATCAACGCCGCCATCCACGCCCAGATGTTCGCCGTGCAGGGACGCGAATGGTACGAGGCGTTCAACTACGTCAACGACGCCGGGCACACCGAGAATGGCGTCTATGCCCTGCGGGCGCTCTACGGCTTTGACGGCCTGACCTTCGAGGACCTCAAGGGCTTCCGCAGTCTCACCAGCAAGCTGACCGGGCATGGCGAGTCGCATCTCAACCCCGAGGGCGTGCTCTTGAGCAACGGCCCGCTCGGCTCGGCGCTGCCGCAGGCCCAGGGTCTGGCCCTGGCCGACAAGCTTGCCGGCAACGACCGCGTCACCCTGACGGTCATGTCCGACGGCGCGGCGATGGAGGGCGAGGCCAAGGAGGCGTTTGCCGCCATTCCCGGCCTGGCCGGCAAGGGGCGCCTGAACCCGTTCGTGCTGGTGATCTCCGACAACGACACCAAGCTCTCGGGCCGCATCTCCCAGGACGCCTACAGCCTGGCGCCCACCTTCAAGGCCCTGGCCACGCTCGGCTGGCAGGTGATCTCGGTGCCCAACGGCCACGACCTGCAGGCCGTGTACCAGGCGATCGAAAAGGCCGTGGCCGGCGCGCGCGCCAAACCCACCCAGCCGGTGTGCGTGCTGTGCAAAACCATCAAGGGCTACGGCGTCAGGGCCACCGAGCAGAGCGCCTCCGGCGGCCACGGCTTCCCGCTCAGCAGCGGCGAGAAGATCGTGGAGTTTGTGCGCGAGATTTACGGCGGTGAAGCACCGCCCGAAGAACTGGCCCGTTGGGCCGGGGAACTGCGCGCCGACTGGGAGGCCCGCGAGGCCGCCAAAAAGGCCAAAGCCGCCGCGGCCACGCCCGCCCCGGCCGCGCCGAAAAAAGACAAGGTCCAGAGCGGCCTGGCGCGCGGAGCCATTCGGGCCGCCCAGGCGGGGTACCCCGTGTTTTCCGTGTCGTCGGATGTGCAGGGTTCCACCGGCATCAGCGCCTTCCAAAAGAGTTTTCCCGACCGCTGGATCGAGGTGGGCGTGGCCGAGGCCAACATGATCAGCACCGGCGCGGGCCTGTCCAAGCTGGGGTTCATCCCCATCGTGGACACCTTTGCCCAGTTCGGCGTCACCAAGGGCAATCTGCCGCTGACCATGGCCGCGCTATCCCAGGCGCCGGTGATCGCCATCTTCTCCCACTGCGGGCTGCAGGACGCCGCCGACGGCGCCTCGCACCAAGCCACGACCTACCTGGCCGCGGTCAGCGCCATTCCCCACACCGTGGTGGTGGTGCCTTCCTGCGCCGAGGAGGCCGAGGCGTTCATGTTCGAGGCCGTCAAGCGGCTGGCGGAGGCGCGCAAAAACGGGGAGGACGGCGAGAGTGTGGTGTTTTTCGTCGGACGCGAGAACTACCCCGTGAGCCTGCAGCCCGGGGCGAAATACCTCTGGGGCAAACCCCAGTTGCTGGCCGAGGGCACGGACGTGGTGCTGGTGGGCTGCGGGCCGCTGGTGGGCAAGGTCCTCGAGGCCGGCCAGGCACTGGCCGCCCAGGGCATCCGGGCCACGGTCTTCAACCACCCGTTCGTGAACCGGCCGGACATGGACGCCTTGGCCACCGCGGTCCGGGACTGCGGCGGGCGGCTGGTGACCCTCGAGGATCACCAGATCACCGCGGGCATGGGCGCGCAGCTTTCCCACGCGCTCTCCCGCGCCGGAGTGGCCCACCGGGTGATTTCGCTCGGCATCAACGGCGTGTTCGGGCAGTCGGCCTACCTGGCCGAGCACTTGTACGAAAAACACGGCCTCACCACGATGAAGGTCATCGAGGCGGCCAAACGGTTGTTGAGCTGAACCCGGCGCCGCCAACCACCCGCGGGTTGTCCGCCGCGCGGCCCAAGAAAGCGGCCCGGGGCACAGTGCCGAGACCGGGAAGGCCGCGGCGGCGGGCGGCTCAGGTTTTGCGCTGCCGGACCTCTTCCTTCTTGCGCTCGAGCTCTTCCTGGAGTCGCCGCCGTTCGGCCTGCAGCTCCTGGCGGGCCTTCTCCGCCGCCTCGAAGTCGCCCTGCACCTCGGCCCGGGCGATGGCTTCCCGGGCGGTGATCTCTCGCTCGGCCAGGCGGGCCTTGTAGCGCGATTCCAGCTCGGCGATTTCCTGTTTTTGCTCGGCACTGAGGGTCACCACCGGACCCTGTTGTTTGGCCAGGCGTTCCATGGCCAGTTCGTAGGCGGTTTTCATAGCGATGGGGATGAATCAGGTTGCGCCAGGGCCGGCCGGGCCGGCGGCCGGCGCTTTTTTCTTCCACGGCATGTCGGGAAAGTGCTCGGGGACGGGTGGGGCGGGTCGGGCCGCGGGAGGCGAATCCCCTTCTTCAGTCGGGGGGCTGGCCGCGGCCTGTTGAATTTGAGCGCGCCACGAGGCCATCCGCGCCCGCGCCCCGTGATGCTCGGCCCGGGCCTTGTCGCCGGCCTTCAGGTAAAACAGCGACAGGTTGGTGTGCACGCGGGGTTCCGCCGGCTGCAACTGCTCGGCCCTGTGTCCCTCGGCAATGGCCCGCGCGGCGTCGCCCAGTCGGTAGTAGGTAAGGCCCAGGGCCAGCCGCGCCTCGAAGTGGTCGGGCTGGCGCGCCAGCAACGCTTCCAGCCGCTCCGCGGCGAGCGCGAAGTCCCCGCGGCTGAAGGCGGCGATGGCCTCGTCGAATTGGTCTTGCGCGGTTGCCATGACGCGAATGCCGGAGGTTACCGTCCCCGGGGGAGGGCGCAAGTCGGGTCGGCACCGCGCCGGCCCGACGCCGCCTCCGGAGGCCGCGCACTCGCGCGGGCAAGCGGGATGTATCCCGGCCCGTGCGGCCCGTGATTTTGACCTGTTCGACCCGGCGCCGCCGGCGCAAGCTCTCGGGCCGTTGCCGCGGGGGCCCGGACCGCAGATCGGAAATCTGCCGCCGCCGGAATGCCCCCGGGAAAACACGGCTTTTGGAGATTGCTGGGATGCGACCTGTCCACCCGCCCGCGCCGGGACCACTGCTGATTGCCACCGACTTCGACGGCACGTTGTTTGCCGAGTTCGAGGACCCGCCCGTGCCGCCGGCCTTCGAGGAGACGCTCGCCGCGTTGCAGGCCCGCGGCGCCCGCTGGGTTATCAACACCGGCCGCGACCTGCCGGGGTTGCTCGAGGCGCTGGCCCGCGCCCGGCTCCGGGTGCAGCCGGATTACCTGGTGCTGGTGGAGCGGGAGTTGTACCGGCACGACGGGGTCCGCTACGTCCCGCTCGAGGACTGGAACCGGCGCTGCGCGGAGACGCACGCCGCGTTGTTTGCCCGCGTGCAGCCGGACGTGCCGCGGTTGACCGCGTGGGTGAACGCGCGCTTCTCGGCGATGGTGTACGCGGATGCCTGGTCGCCGTTTTGCCTGGTGGCGGGCCGGGCCGAGGATGCCGAGGCCATTTGCCGCCACCTCGAGGCCTATTGCCGGGAAGTGCCCGGATTGACGGTGGTGCGCAACGACGTCTATGCCCGGTTCAGTCATGTGGACTTCAGCAAGGGCACCGCGCTGGCCGAACTGACCCGGCGCGCCGGGCTTACCGCCGAGTCGGTGTTCGCGGCGGGAGATCACCTGAATGACCTGCCGATGTTGCGCCGCACGGTCGCCCGCTGGCTGGTATGCCCGGCCAACGCCGTGCCGGAGGTGCAGGAGCAGGTGCGCCGCGAGGGCGGGGAGGTCAGCCAACTGCGGCATGGACACGCCGTGGTGGCGGCGTTGCGGCGGTTTCTGGAGTAACCCCCGGCGTGCTCAACGCGGCCTCGGGGCTTCGCCCTCGGTGGCCACGCGCTGCGTCAGCGCTTCCAGGAACTCCCGCGCCCGCCGCGCCTCGGCCACGAGCTGATGCCGCTCGCCGCGGGCCACGGTTTCGACCAGGATCGGGCCGCGCGTGAAGCCGCCCTGCCGCAACCGCGCCAGCACGGCCGGGAAATTCACCTGCCCCGTGCCGGGCGTCACCATCACGTCCTTGGGCGGCCGGAAGTCCTTGGCGCTCATCCCCACCACCAGGCCGTCCACGGTGGCGGCGTCGGCCACGGGATCGCGCGCGCCGTCGGAGTAGTAGAAGATGTTGCCGGGGTCGTACCAGAGCCGGAAGTTCGGATGGTTCACCCGCTCGATGACGGCGCGGCACTCGGGGCCGGTGGCAATGAAACCGCCATGCGGTTTGATGGTCAGGCGCACGCCGCGCGCGGCGGCGAAGTCGCACACCTCGCGAAGGGCATCGTAATAGGGCGCCTGCAGCGCCGCCTCGCCCGTGCCGCCCAGCAGCAGGTCGGGCGAACCACAGGCGGTGCAATGCTCGACCAGCCGCTGCAGGGCCCGCACGTTGTCCGCGACCGCGGGCTTGACCGCGTAATCGCCGTACACCGACAGGCAGTCCAGTTTCCGCTCCCGGATTTCCGCCCCCACCCGCGCCGCTTCTTCGGGCGAGGTATCCGCGGTGATGACAACCCAGGATTTACCCTTGGCGGTCATGATGCCGCAGTGGCGAAAGCCCGCCGCGGCGATCGCGTCCAGGGCGGTCGGCAGGTCGTATTGGTCGAACGGGCGGGTGTAGCAGCCGATCACCCAGCCCGCGTTCGGGGCCGGGGCGGCGCGCAGGTGCTCGGCCAGGCCGATGGCAGCCAGGCCCAGTTGGGTCAGCCGGCGGCCAAAACGGCGGCGCGACAGCGGTTCATGCCAGGGAGTGCTCACCGGGGCACCTTGGCAAAAACCGGCGGCGCCAGCCACCACGGAAATGCCGTGAGACCAGCCGCGGATTCCCGGCCGACCTCCCGCGGCTGGAACACACCTGCCCGGGCTGGCGGCCAAGGCCGGAGGGAACTTGAGAAACCGGCGCGGGGGAGGCGGTTCACCGCGCGCGTCGGTGCAGGCGCAGGGCGTTGCCGATGACCAGCAGGTCGGACAATCCCATGGCTGCCGCGCACACCACCGGGCTGAGAAAGCCCAGCGCGGCCAGCGGCACGGCGGCGGCGTTGTAGAAAAAGGCCCAGAACAGGTTTTGCTTGATGGTGCGCAGGGCGGCCTGCGCCAGGCCGATGGCCTCGGGAATCGCCTCGATGTCCGAGCGCAACAGCAGCAGGTCCGCCGCCTCGCGCGCCACGTCGCTGGCCCGGGTCACCGCCACGCCCAGATCCGCCTGCTCCAGCGCCGGGGCGTCGTTGATGCCGTCGCCCACGAACGCCACACGCCGGCCTTCGCGCTGCAAAGCGGCGACGCATTCCGCCTTGCCGCCCGGGGTGATTCCGGCCCGGACGCGCTCGGGCGGAATGCCGGCGGCCCGGGCCACGGCGTCGGCGGTGCGCGGGTTGTCCCCCGTGACCAGGTAGCAGCGCAGGCCGGCGGCTTCGAGTCGCCGGACCACTTGCGGGGCGGCGGGCTTGAGGGTGTCCCGCAGGGCGAGCAGACCCAGCAGGGTTAGGTCCGCCGCCACGCCCAGCACCGTGGCGCCCTTGTCCGCCCAGTTGTCGGCAAATTTGGGCAGGGGCGTCAGGCTCACGCCGCATTCGCCCAGCCAGGTCAGCGAGCCGAGCCGATACACGCGGTTGCCGACACGCGCCTCAACGCCCTTGCCCGGCACCTCCTCCCAGCGGTCAAAAGCCGGCGCCTCGACGGTCGGGTGACCCTGACCGTTCGCCGGCCGGAGAAGCCGCGGGACGTGGTGATCCGGGGAAACGGTCTCGAGCGCGCGCGTGACCGCCCGACTGAGGGGGTGGTCGGACGGGGCGGCCAGCCGGGCCGCCAGGGCCAACAGGGGCTCGGTGCGCTCGGCAATCGGCCGCAGGTCTTCGTGGGCGGCCACGGCCACCTTGCCCTCGGTCAACGTACCGGTTTTGTCGAAGACCACGGCGGTGAGGCGGCCGGATTTTTCCAGGGCCTGTCCGTCGCGGATGAGGATGCCGCGGCGGGCGGCAACGTTGGCGGCCACGAGAATGGCGATGGGGGTGGCCAGACCCATCGCGCAGGGGCAGGCCACGATGAGCACCGCGGCGGCATGAACGGCGGCGGCGGCGCGCGGGGTTTCCGGCGTCCGCACCGACCAGAGCCGGGAAGCGAGCCGGTCGTGCACCGCCCGGGCGGATTCGTAACGCCAACCCCACCAGACGGCGGTCGCCAGGGCCACGAGCAACACCACCGGCACGAACACGCTGCTGACGCGGTCGGCCAACCGCTGGATGTGCGCGCGGCTGTTTTGGGCGCGTTGGACCGCGGCGATGATTTGCTGCAGGGCCGTGGCCTCGCCCGTGGCGGTCACCCGGGCCACCAGCCGGCCGTTTTGGTTGACCGTGCCGGCATAGACCGGGTCGCCGGGCGCTTTTTCCACCGGCAACGATTCGCCGGTGAGCATGGACTCGTCCACTGCCGCGCGGCCCTCCTCGACCACACCGTCGGTGGGCACACGGTCGCCGGGCTTGAGCAGGACGCGGTCGCCCACAGCCAGGCTGGCCACCGGCACTTCGGTTTCGCGCCCGGCGGCGTCGAGGCGACGGGCGGTGGGCGGGGCCAGATGCAACAGGGCGCGCAGGGCACCGGCGGCGCGTTCGCCGGCCCGGGCTTCCAACCAGTGGCCGAGGCTGATGAGGGTGATGATGGCCGCCGCCTCCATGAAGTACAGGTGGCCCGGCCAGCCGGTGAACAGGGCCACGGCGCTGTAGCCGAAGGCGGTGGTCGAACCCAGCGCCACCAGCGTGTCCATGTTGGCGGCGCGGGCGCGCAGTTGCGTCCAGGCCCCGTGGTAAAACCGCGCCCCGCACAACACCTGCACCGGCAGGGCCAGGGCAAAGGCCAGCCAGCGGAACCACTCTTGGTGGCCGAGCTGGAACACCCATTCGCCCAGCAGCAGCGGCAGAGTGGCCGCGGCGCCGAACACCACGTTGAACCGCCAACCCTGGAGCGGCGACCAGCGCCGGGCCGATGGCGAGGGCCGGTCCGCCCGCAGAAGCTCCGCGCCGAAGCCGGCCCGGCTTTGCAACGCCTCGATGACCCGCTGCGGATCGGGGACGACTCCCGGTTGCCAGCGCACCGTGGCGCTTTGACCGGCCAGGTCCACTTCGGCAGCGGCCACCCCGGGCACCTCCAAAAGGGTTTGCGTGGCCCGGCGCGCGCAGCCCTGACAGGTCATGCCGGTGACGCGAAACCGGACGGGTTCGGTCGTGGGGGCGTGATCGAGGGGCGCTGCGTTCATCAGGTCCGGCCCGGGAGAACAGCCGCCGGGAAGCGGGCTTACAGCGGCCGCAGGCGCGGCCATTCCAGCTCGAAGCCCTGGTTGCGCAGCGCCTGCTGGAACTCGGCCAGGAGCTTGGGCGTGTTGCGGACCTGGCGCGGCACGACCTTGCGCGCCCGGCAGAATGCCGCCAGCGCACCGGCGGCTTCGCCGATGTTCCACTCGACCGGGTGCAGCCGATAGGCGCCGTTGGTGATGTGGGTGGTGCCGATGTTTTTGGCCGCGGCGAGCAGGTTTTCCACGCGGCGCGGGATCAACGCGCCGAGCGGGATTTGGAAGGGCAGGCAGCTCAGGTCGAGGTAGTTTTTGCCGCCGGTGGTGGGGTGCAGGTCAATGCGGTAGGCGCCCACGCCCACGCTGTCCGGGAACGGTTCGGCCGAGACCTCCTCGCGGGTCTTGCCGGTGGTGGCCATGCGGGCTTCGGTGCCGATGTGCTGCTCGGTGACGGTGAACTCGGCGCGGAGCCGGCGCGCCTCGCGGATGTAGGGGGCCTTGGCCAGGCCGTCGGTGGTGCCCACCACGTCGGCCCGCAGACGCAGGCCTTTCCAGCCGGTGCCGCCATCCGGCCGGGGTGCCTCGGTCTGCATCCAGTACAGCAGCGCGAGGCTGAGCTGTTTGGCCCGGGCGAGGTGCCGGGCGGCTTCCGCCGCGGGCACGTCCACCAGCGGGCCGAGCCAGTAGTCGTTCTGCGGCCAGTTGATCAGGGAGATGTCGCTGCGATAGGTACCGGGGGCGAATTGGGCCGCGGCGGCGATGCGCCGGTAGGTCCAGAGGTTCGGGCCGCTGACCTTGAGGGTGGGGTCGAACGCCACTTCGCGCGGCTGGAGCGTGATCGGGTGGGTGGTTTTCCAGCTTAACAGCGGACCCGGCCAGGGCGGGGTCAGTTGCGGCACGAAGCTTCGCCAGAAATCGTACTCGGCCGGGCGCTCGAGGGTGTGGTTCTCGCCCTCGAGGTAATCCACCGCGAAGCAGCAGGTGAAGGCCTGCTGGTTGGCCGGCTCCGGCTCGGGGGGCGCATGTGGTTCGCCGGTGTCGCGCTGCGCCTCCGCGCCGGTCACGTACTCGGTGCCGGTCAGGGGCAGCAGGTCGCCCAACTCGGTGGCGTCCACGAACAGCGGCGCGGTGAGCGTGCGGCGCGTGCCGGTGCGGCGGTCTTCCACCTGGACGGCCCGGAGGTGGTCGCCGTCGGTTTCCGCAGCCACGGGCACGTGTTCCCGCAGGACCGCGAGCCGGCCGCCGCTCAGATGCGGGGCGAGCATTTGGTCCAACACGGCCAGGGCCACGCGCGGCTCGTGGCAGAGGCGGGAGACCCAGCCGTTGCCGGGGTTGAGGTGGCGTTGGGCGCGGGCCTCGGGGGTGAGCGGGTAACGTTCCCGGTAAAAGGCGCGCACCCCGTCGCGGAATTCCCGGTAGCTGCGCGTGCAGCCGAAGCTTTCGATCCAGGGATGCTCATCCGGGGGTACGGCCTGGGAGGTCAACTGCCCGCCGATCCAGTCGGTGGCTTCGGTCATCACCACCCGCAGCCCGGCGCGGCAGGCGGCCAGGGCAGCGGCGCACCCGCCCGTGCCGCCGCCGATGATCACGAGGTCCGCCGACCACTCCCGGCCGGCCGCCGCCGTGGCGCGAGCTTGAAACCACCACGGGCCGCCGAGGGCGCCGGCGGTGAGCGTGTGGAAAAAGGAGCGTCGGTTCATGGTCGCAGCGCCCGCCAGTGTGGCACCGCTGTGGGCCAGCGTCCACCGTCGGCTGAAACCGACCGCCCCGGACGGCCAGCTAGCGGGGTGGCTTGCGCCCTTGGGAAGGGCGGCGGGAGTGGTGGGTGAGGCTTGGCGCTGGGGGGCGCAGTTACGGTCTCGGTTCGCCTCTTGGGTCTGCGGGCTTGCCTGGCTTGGAAGATCACCTATGTTGCCTTCACCGCGAAGGATGACGCGCGGATGTGTCGTGAAAAACTGGTGTAATTCCTCCGTTACCCGCCTGCTCCACGGCCGGTTCGCATGGTTGGCCGGGCTGGGGTTGGGGTGGTTGGTCGCGCTGCGCGCCGACGTGGCGCCCGTCGAACCCCCGCCGTCCGAGACCCCGCCGTCCAAGCTGGCGCAAACCGAATCGGCCGGGGACCCGCTCCGGGACCTGATCACCTTCACCGCCAGGTACGACCAGGCGGTGCCGCTGTTGCCGGGGGCATATGATTCGGACATTACCCGGTTGACCGCGCGCATCCTTGAAAACATGCATTACTCGCGTCACCCGCTGGATGCCGAGTATGCGGGGCGTTTTTTTCAGCGGTATCTGGAGCTGCTCGATCCGCAGCATTTTCACTTCACCCAGGAAGACCTGAAGGAATTCGAGCGGTATCGGGAACGGCTGGCGGAGTTGACCCTGCGCCAGGGCGACACCCGGCCGGCCAACGAGATTTTTGCCCGCTACTTGCAGCGGGTGGACCAGCGTGTGGCGTGGGTGGCCAGGCTGTTGCAGGAAGGGCAGTTTGATTTCACCGGGGAGGACCGCTACACCCCGAATCGGAAGGACGCGCCCTGGCCGGAAAACCTCGAGGCCGCGCGGGCGCTCTGGAGCCAGCATCTGCGGCACGAGTACCTCCTGGAATTGCTTAACAAGCAAAAGCCCGAGGAAATCGTCAAAAAGCTCGCCCTCCGGTACAAGCGCCTGCTGCGCATGTTGGGGGAATTCGACCGCGAGGACATTCTCCAATTTTACCTTTCCGCGCTGGCCAACGCCTACGACCCGCACTCGGATTACATGGGCAAGGCGCAGTTGGACAATTTCGCCATCAGCATGCGGCTGTCGCTGTTTGGCATCGGGGCCTTGCTGCGCTCGGAAGACGGTTACTGCACCATCGAAAGCCTGACGCCCGGCGGGCCGGCGGCGCGCAGCAAGAAACTCAAACCCAAAGACCGCATCATTGCCGTCCAACAGGCCGGCGGGGAGCCGGTGGACGTGGTGGACATGAAGTTGTCGAAGGTCGTGGAAATGATCCGCGGCCCGAAAGACACCGAGGTTACCCTGATCATCATCCCGGCCGACGCGGCTGACGCTTCCGAGCGGCGCACCGTCACGCTGGTGCGCGATGAGATCAAGCTGGAAGACCAGGCGGCCAAGGCGCGCTTGTTTGAAGTGCCGGTGGGCGACGGCACCCCGGTCCGGGTGGGGGTGATTGATCTGCCCTCGTTTTACGCCAGCCTGGATTTGGGGAAAACGACCGACAAAGCCGAGCCCCGCAGCACCACAGCGGATGTGACGCGGCTGATCCAAAAACTGACCGCCGAGGGGATTTCCGGGCTGATTCTGGACCTGCGCCGCAACGGCGGGGGATCACTCGAGGAGGCCATCAAATTGACGGGCTTGTTCATTCGCGACGGGCCCGTGGTGCAGGTGCGCGACGCCAATGACGAGATCTACGTGGAGCGGGACACGGACCCCGAGGTGCTTTATGACGGGCCCTTGGTGGTGTTGACCAGTCGCTTCAGCGCCTCGGCGTCGGAAATTTTGGCGGCGGCCTTGCAGGATTACGACCGGGCGCTGGTGGTGGGGGACAAGTCCACCCACGGCAAGGGCACGGTGCAGACCATTTACGAGTTGGGACGCTTTACGCGCCGTTTCCCGGAAAATTTCAATCCGGGCGCCCTCAAGGTTACCATCCGCAAATTCTATCGGGCCAACGGGGCCTCCACCCAGGTTCGGGGGGTGGTGCCGGACATTGTTCTTCCTTCGGTCAACAACGAGATGGAGGTGGGAGAAGGAGCCCAGCCGAACGCGCTGCCCTGGGACTCCATCCCCGCGGCGAAATTTGCGCGGCTGGGTCGGGTGCAAGCCCACTTGCCCGAGTTGCGTCGCCGCTCCGAAATCCGGCTGGCGACCGACCCGGATTGGGCCTTTGTCCGGGAGGACATCGAGACCTACCGCAAAGCCCAGGCCGACAAGAGCCTGTCCCTGAATCTGGCGCAGCGCCTGAAGGAGCGGGAAGAAGCCGAAGCGCGCGCCAAAGCACGCAAGCGCGACCAGGCGGCGCGGAGCAACGGCCAGGAAAAAATTTACGAGATCACCCTCACCCGCGCTTCCCAACCGGGCCTGCCTCCACCTCTGGGCAGCACCAACGCCCCGCCTGTTGCCTCGGAGGCTCCGGCGACGGTGGCCGCGGCGGTGGATTCGGACGATGCCGATGAGGAGATGACACCGGACCAATTGGCAATGCGGGATGTGCATTTGCGGGAGGCCAAGCGGATTTTGCTCGACCTGATTGAGTTAACCACGGGTACCGCAGCCCAACCACCGGTCGCGGCTGCTGATAAGGACGCGCCCTCCAAACCCCGGCTTCCGTAACCGGTTCTCGTCTTTCGGAGGAGGCTCTTGGGAAGTGGACCTTGGCTGTGGATCAAGGATGGAGCCATTTCAAGCCGAATTGGATCCACAAGGGCATGGTCACCAGCGAAAGGAGGGTGGTACTGGCGACCACGTAAATCGCTGTGACCACATCACCCTCATAGTGGCGGGCCATCACAATGGGGAAGACCGCTGCCGGCATGGCGGCTTGTAGCAGGACCACCCGTTTAAGTTCGGCGGCAAGGGGTAGCAGCCACGCTCCGACCAAAAAAAGGATGGGCAACGCTCCCAAGCGCAGCAACACGGCGAGGCTCATCACTCGAAGCCCTTGGGGCCAATTCATTCCCCGGACCTGATCGGCCAAGGTCGCGCCAATCAAGAGCATCCCCAATGGGATGGCGCATTGACCTATGAGGTGAGCGGCTTCTCGGGCAAAAGCAGGCACAAGCCGCTCTCCGCCACTGATGTTCAACAACACCCCCAACATAATTGCCAGCAAGGGCGGGCTGAGCAACTTGCGCCATTGCTGACGTGGGCCCAACCCGGTAAGCAGGGGAAGCCCGAACAGCCAAAGCGCCATTTCCACACCCCAATTGTGGACGAAAAGCACTGCTACGGTTGATTGATCAAAGAGCCTCATGGCCAGTGGGATGGGTAGGTAACCGTAGTTGTAAACGGCCACGGTGAAGGCAAAGGTATTTCGGGTCACCCGGTGTTCCGTTGGCAAGGCCTTGGCAACCAGCAAACCCGCAAACACACCCAGGGCAACCGTGCCAAAACCGGTCAGTGGGGCCAGCAAGACGTTTTTTGGATCTGCAGCCGCGGGGCTACCCAGGACCGAATCCAACACCAAGCAGGGAATCAGCGCTTGAACAAGCAAACGCAATATGCCCGCGTCCGCTGTTTCGGGAAACCAACTCAGCCGGCGCACCGCAAACCCCGTGGCCAAAACGACAAAAACCGGTAGTACGGCCTGAAAAATGGGGCGAAATTCATTCATGGCGACGCCAAATTTTGTGATGCCCAAAGGCTGGACAGTGTCGTATGCGATCCTGGGGCAGATCAAACAGCTTTTGGACTGGGGATTCGACCTGGGGGCAGCGAGGATGTGCCAGATTGGACAAATTGATTCACCCTGCCCCCTGCATCAATGCGCGAAAAGGACCCATGCGAGGTCTGTCACGGCATGGTCAAGTGGGGCACACGCCAAAACACTGACACTAAACAGTCGGCACGAAAACTGCTCCTATTAGAGGCAAACCAGCGTCGGGTTTCTGCGACGGAAATCGGCTGAATCCCGCCGCTCCTGCGATCACCGCAGGCGCAAAAGGTCCTCAGTGGCCTGCTTTCGGCGGCTGAAAACGCTGCCGACCTACCTTGTAACGTCGCCTGGCGGTCCCGGAATCCGGGACCGCCAGTTCTCTTTTGTGGGTTCGCCAATTCGCTTGCCTGCCAAGTCGCTTTTCCCAAACTCGGTTTGTGCCGGTACCGGTATTGAGTGTATCTCAGGTTCGAGATTGGGAGGCTGCGTCATGGAAATCCGGATGCCTTGAAACCGAAGTCATCACCCAAGTGGGCCGCCGGCTGGCAAGGCGTTTACTGTCGTTAACCGAACCCGGCGAGCGTCTTTTACTGCTCGTCGGCAAAGGGCACAACGGCGATGACACGCGGGCGGCCGCCGGGCATTTACCGGATCGGCAGGTTGACGTCCTCGAAATTCCTGAGCCAAAGGCCGGTTTGGACGCGTTCAAGCGAGCCTTGAACCGAGCCCCCGCCTGGTTGGTGGACGGTCTGTTTGGCATCGGGCTCAACCGTCCGCTAAATGAGGATTGGGTGCGGTTAATCGAGGCAATCAACGATACCAAGCTCCCGGTTGTGGCTGTGGATGTCCCTTCAGGTCTGGATGCACAAACCGGCCTTGCCTGGGGAGCGGCAGTCCGAGCGCAACTCACGGTGACGGTGGGGGTACCGAAAATCGGTTTGTTAAACCCGTCGGCTTGGCCTTACACCGGGCGCTTGGTGGTCGAGCCGGACATTGGTCTTTTACCCCCGCCAAAGGAAAGCGAACTTTGGTGGACCCTCCCGGATGATTTTAACAATTTTCCGCCGCCGCCCCCTGTGGCTGCCCACAAGGGTGACCGAGGTCACTTGCTGATTTTTGCCGGGTCACGCGGTTTTCACGGTGCGGCAGTACTGGCTGCCCGCGCCGCCCAGCGGGCCAGACCTGGTTTGATCAGCTTGGGCACCATGCCCGAAGTGTACGTGCCGATTTCGGCGCAGTTGCAAGCGGTGATGGTGGATGATTGGCGGGCGACGCTATCCAAACTGCCCCGGGCCAGTGCGTGTTTGATTGGACCGGGTTTGGCCGCAGCGGATCTCCCAGCCACATTTCGTGATTGCATGGTGGATTTGTGGAGTAACGCACACGTACCGGTTATAGCCGATGCCAGCGTTTTGGATTGGCTACCTCCCGATTCGTTTGAGTCCAAGGCGACCCGGGTGATTACCCCTCATCCGGGAGAGGCAGCCCGCATGTTGAACATTGGTGTGCAGGCGGTTCAAAATGACCGTCCCGGAACACTGCGGGCGTTGTCCCAACGCCACAAGCGGTGCTGGGCGGTGCTGAAAGGATTTCAGACCTTGGTGGGTCGAAACCAAGGGATCATCTGGGTAAACTCTTCTGGTGACGCCAGTTTGGCACAGGGAGGTACGGGAGACATTTTGGCCGGCTTTCTGGCGGGGTTGCTGGCCCAACCCGACCTGGCCGCGGCGCCAGAAACCACGATAAGGTACGGGGTTTGGCGCCACGGTGCTGCAGCGGATCGAATTGAAGCGACCGGCTACCGTTGGGCTCCGGAGGAATTGATCGCAGCATTGGGGCACCTCCATCCGACAGCAAATGGGGAGGAGCAAAAAGCGTCCCAATCGGGAATCAATCCGGAATGGTTCCAACAGTCCACACGCACTTAACCTATTTGTGATCAAATTGTTTTGAACTAAAATTTCGAGGTTAAAAATTTTCAGAAAGCCGTTGACAACCCCAAAGCTTACCCATAGGCTTCGCGTCTTGTTATTGTTCTGACACGCCGTACGCTTCGGCAAATCCAGCCTTGCGTACGGTTGCTTGTCGTTCAATACAAGTCGGTTGCAAACAAAAAGATTGCCCATGTAGCTCAGTCGGCAGAGCGCGTCCTTGGTAAGGACGAGGTCACCAGTTCAAACCTGGTCATGGGCTCCACCGAATAAGTGATTCAAAATCAGTAAAACCAATGGCTAAAGAGCAATTCCAACGGACCAAGCCGCACGTCAACATCGGCACCATCGGCCACATTGACCATGGCAAATCCACCCTCACCGCTGCGATCGTGGCCACTCAGGCGAAAAAAGGTTTGGCAACCCCCATTTCTTACTCAGACATCACCAAAGGGGGGACGGTGCGCGACGAAACCAAAACCGTAACCATTGCGATTTCCCACGTTGAGTACCAAAGCGACAAACGACATTACGCTCACGTGGACTGCCCCGGGCACGCGGACTACATCAAAAACATGATTACCGGGGCGGCCCAAATGGACGGGGCGATTTTGGTGGTGGATGCTGCCGA
Organism: uncultured Verrucomicrobiae bacterium; assembly: GCA_937946835.1. GTDB lineage: Bacteria > Verrucomicrobiota > Verrucomicrobiia > Limisphaerales > J093 > DSVZ01. The sequence goes on from CALFAV010000020.1 coordinate 18,233, forward strand.
GGGGCCCATGCCGCAAACCAAAGAACACGTGCTCCTGGCCCGGCAGGTGGGGGTGCCGGCGATCATTGTTTACCTCAACAAGGTGGACTTGGTGGATGACCCGGAGTTGTTGGATTTGGTGGAAATGGAGCTTCGAGATCTGCTGACCAAATACGAATTCCCCGGCGACAAGGTTCCCATAATCCGTGGGAGTGCCAAGGCGGCGTTGGCCGGTGACCCCAAGGGTGAAGAATCCATCCAAAAGCTTCTGGAAGCGGTGGATGAGTTCATCCCGCTGCCGGTGCGCGAAGTGGACAAGCCCTTCTTGATGAGCATCGAAGACGTGTTCAATATCGAAGGGCGGGGCACGGTCGTCACCGGGCGGGTCGAACGCGGGGTGTTGGAACGTATGTCCGAAGTGGAAATCGTCGGTCTGCGAGAGACCCGCAAGACGGTGGCCACCGACATCGAAATGTTCCGCAAACTATTGGATAAGGCCCAGGCTGGAGACAACGTGGGCGTGTTGCTTCGGGGCACCAAAAAAGAAGAAGTGGAGCGTGGTATGGTGCTGGCCAAGCCAGGGACCATCACCCCGCACACGCATTTCAAGGCGGAGGTTTATGTCCTGTCCAAGGAAGAAGGCGGCCGTCACACGCCGTTCTTCAGCAACTACCGGCCGCAGTTTTACTTCCGCACGACCGACGTCACCGGCACGATTACCCTGCCTCCCGGGGTGGAAATGGTCATGCCCGGGGACAATGTCTCCCTGGAGATCAAAGTGATTGCGCCGATTGCCATGGAACGGGGCCAGCGGTTTGCCATCCGCGAAGGCGGACGGACCATTGGAGCAGGGCGGGTAACCGAGATCATCGAATGAAACACTTGCGTCCCGATCCGGGAGGGAATAAAATTTTATGCGATTCGGTTTTCCGGTACACAGGGCGGTAGCTCAATTGGCAGAGTAGCGGTCTCCAAAACCGTCGGTTGGGGGTTCGAGTCCCTCCCGCCCTGCCAGACCGTGTCACGGGAGGGGTGGCAGAGTGGTCGAATGCGGCGGTCTTGAAAACCGTTGTGGGTTGCACCCACCGGGGGTTCGAATCCCTCCCCCTCCGCCATGGACTGACAGACAGTGCGCGATTACATCTCATTGGGGTTGTGGATCTTGGTCATTGGTGGCGTTTTTGCCTACCTTTGGCGGAAGGGTCATTTGTTGCGTTTGGGGATCTACCTGGCCGAAACGCGGGAGGAGCTCCGTAAATGCACGTGGCCTTCTGTGGATGAGCTAAAGGGCTCCACGGTGGTGGTGATGATCACCATCATCATGTTGGCTGTGTTTACCATGGCTTCAGACTTCATCATTCTCAAAATTGTGCGGGGAATTCTACCGAAGCTTTAATTCCCATAACGCTTGCACCTCGCGCCCCTCATGCGTAGCCAGTGGTTTGTCCTCCACACCCTTTCCGGCCAAGAAATGAAGGTTAAGGAAAGCATTGAAAAACGCCTCAAAACTGAGGAGATGGGAGAGTACATCCACGAGGTGTTGGTCCCGATCGAAAAAGTGGCCGAGGTGCGCGGGGGAAAAAAAATAGTTACCAGTCGGAAACTTTATCCGGGTTATGTGTTCATTCACATGGTTTTACTGGATGAAAACCAGCGCTTGATTGAGAGACCTTGGTATTTTATTCGAGAAACCCCCGGGATCATCGGTTTTGTGGGTGGCGATCGCCCCACGCCAACGAGTCAGGAGGATATTGACCGGATCAAGGCGCAAATTTCGGAATCGGAGGAAACTGAGCGGCCGAAGGTCAGCTTCGAGGTGGGAGAAACGGTTAAAATCAATGACGGACCTTTCCTCAACTTCAACGGGGTGATCGAGGAGATTGATCCGGACCGGGGTAAAGTGAAGGTAACTGTAAACATTTTCGGTCGAAGCACGCCGGTGGAACTGGAATACTGGCAACTCGAAAAGGTATAAACCAAGCCGTTAAACTGCGATCAATTCCTTTTCAATTTCAACCTTGAACGTGTATGGCAAAGAAGGTGGTCGGTCAGATCAAGTTGCAAATACCGGCGGGTCAAGCCAATCCGGCCCCCCCTGTTGGTCCCGCCCTGGGACAGCATGGCGTGAACATCATGGCTTTCTGCAAGGAGTTCAACGCCAAGACCAAAGACCAGGCCGGGATGATCGTGCCCGTGGTCATTACGGTTTATCAGGATAAGTCCTTTAGTTTCATCACCAAGTCCCCGCCGGCGGCAGTTCTGCTCAAGAAGGCGGCGGGCATTGCCGCCGGTTCGAAAACCCCGAACAAAGAAAAAGTGGGAAAGGTGACGCGCAAGCAGTTACTGGACATCGTCAAAATAAAACAGGCCGACCTCAATGCCACCAATGAAGAAGCGGCCGTGCGGGTCATCGCCGGCACGGCTCGGAGTATGGGCATTGAGGTGGTAAATTAACCCAATGCGGCGGGAGAGCCGATTGGTTCGTTAAAACCGCGCCATCCCATGCCCAAGAAACACAGCAAACGTTATCGCAAAGCACTCGGCTTGTTTGATGCCGGCAAAGTTTATCCGCTTTCGCAAGCGGTGGATTTGTTGGTTTCATTTCCCCGAGCGCGTTTCAACGAAACCGTGGAACTGGCCCTGCGTTTGGGTGTGGATCCCAAGCAATCGGATCAGATGGTGCGGGGCACCGTACCTCTTCCCCACGGGAGCGGCAAAGTGGTTCGTGTGGCGGTATTTGCCAAGCCGGGGGCCGCAGCCGATGCCGCCCGGGCTGCTGGGGCTGAGTTTGTGGGCTACGAAGATTTGATTAAAAAATGCCAGGAAGGTTGGGCCGAATTTGATGTAGCGGTTGCCACACCCGAAGCAATGACCGAAGTACGAAAACTCGGCAAGGTGCTTGGTCCCAAAGGCTTGATGCCAAACCCGAAGACCGGTACCGTGACCGAAGACACTGCGAAAGCGGTGCGCGAAGTCAAAGCCGGCCGTGTCGAATTCAAAATTGACAAGGCGGGGAACGTCCATGTGCCCATTGGTAAGTTATCGTTTACCCCCCAGCAACTGATCGAAAATGCCCAAGCTGTGATTGACGCCGTGTTGCGTGCCCGTCCCGCCACCGTGCGGGGGACCTACATGCGTTCCTGTGTCCTGACCAGCACCATGAACCCGGGTATTCGGTTGGATGTCCGCACCTTGACCAACCCCTAATCGCTGAAAAATCGCCATGCGACGCGAAAAGCAATTTCTGACCCAGGAATATCGGAGCCGGCTGAACGCCTCGCCGTTCTTCATCGTGGTGGAATACAAGGGCCTAAACGTGGCTCAGTTCCGCGAGCTGCGGCACCGGCTCAGCAAGGCGGGAGCGGAAATTCACGTGGTGAAGAACACGGTTTTTCGGATTGCGGCGCGGGAGGCCGGGCTGCCCGATTTGGATGGCATGTTGGTGGGCCAGTTGGCGGTGGTGACCGGCCAGCGAGATGTCAGCGCAGCGGCCAAAGTCCTGAAAACTTTTCAGGCGGAGTTCGACAAACCCAAAATCCAATTTGGCTGCCTGGGCAATCAACGACTTGAGCGGGCAACCTTGCTTGCTCTGGCCGAGCTGCCTTCTCTGGAGGTGCTGCGTGGCCAATTGTTGGGTGTGCTCCAAGCACCCGCCGGCCGACTGGTCCGTCTGTTGCATACTCCGGCCACTCAACTGGCTCGGGTGTTGCAAGCAAGAGTCGAAAAGGGTGCCTGAGCCCGCGCAAGATTTCGCCGCCGTGCAACAACGGTGGTGAATACAAGAACAAACCCAATCAGTAAATCGTCGGGCCCACAGGCCGTGGGTTGAAAGCCTTCGTGGCCACGAAGGACGACGAGACGGAAAGGTAGAAACATGGCAGACATCGCAGCGTTGGTGGATCAGTTGAGCAAGCTCACGGTCTTGGAGACCGCCGAGCTGGTGAAGAAGCTGGAGGAAACCTGGGGCGTTACCGCCGCCGCGCCCGTGGCGGTAGCGGCGGTCGGCGCCCCTGCGACCGGAGCCCAGGCGGCGCCGGCCGAAGAAGCCAAGACCACTTTTGATGTCATCTTGGCGTCCGCCCCGGCCGACAAGAAAATCGCGGTCATCAAAGCCGTTCGGGAAATCAAGGCCGGACTGGGCTTGGCCGAGGCCAAGAAATTGGTGGAAGAAGCGCCCAAGCCGGTGCTCGAGGGCGCCAGCAAGCAAGACGCTGAAGCGGCCAAGAAGAAACTGGAAGACGCCGGCGCCAAGGTGGAAATTAAATGACGTCGTTGTTGGGGCGGGGAACGGCCCAACCGGCCGTTCCCCGTGCTCAACCCCGTGGTTGATTCCGACCCATCAAGACATCCTCGCGGCCAACTCGATTTGGTTTTCCGCCGGAGCCGACTGTGGTGTTCACAGCCGGAAAGGAGGATTCTTGTCCGGACCGCAGCGGACCGTCCGTGAACCTGCGGTAAGTTGAACATGCCTATGCCTGCAAAAGGAACTGAACGCATCAATTTCGGCCGGATTCGCGAAGTGGTTCCGCCCCCGAACCTCATTGAGATTCAAAGCGACTCCTACCGGGAGTTCCTTCAGGGGGATGTGCCACCGGCCAAGCGCAAGAACACCGGCCTACAGGCGGTGTTTACCGAAGTTTTTCCAATCGAAAGTTACGACGGCAAGACCCGGCTGGAATTTGTCAGCTACGAGGTCGGTGAGCCCAAGGTCAGTTGGCTGGAGTGTCTCCGCGAGGGGCTTACTTACGGGGCGCCCCTTCACGTCAAGTTCCGCCTCCGCGAGGAAAACAGCTCCAAGGAGGAAGAGGTCTTCATGGGCGAACTGCCCCTCATGACCCCCCAGGGCACATTCATTATTAACGGGGCGGAGCGGGTCATCGTCAGCCAACTGCATCGCTCCCCGGGGATTGCATTCGAGGCCACTCCCCACGCCAACGGCAAGATTCTGCACTCGTTCCGGATCATCCCTGACCGCGGGTCTTGGTTCGAGGCGCAGTTTGACACCAGCGACCTGCTCTATGTGTATCTCGACCGCAAGAAACGTCGCCGCAAGTTTCTGGTCACCACTTTCTTCCGTGCACTGGCCTTTCTGGACGGTGAAGCCAAGGGGAAGGACATCGAAAAAACGCGCGGTTTGGACGAGGACATCATCAGGCTCTTTTACGAGGTCAAGGAAGTCAGCCTCAAACAGGCCGAATCCTCGGAAAACCTCCCCAACCTGGTTCTCATTCAGGATGTGACCGATTCGGCAAAAGGCCTCGTCGTGGCCCGGGCCTTTGAGCCGCTTTCCAAGGCCGTCTTGAAACAAATCGCCGAGACCGGGCTGACCAAAATCCGGGTGGTGGACACTTCGGCCGATGACGGGCTGATCATCAAGTGCATCAAAAAGGACCCCACCAAGAACGAGGATGAGGCCCTAAAGGAGATTTACCGGCGTTTGCGTCCCGGCGACCCGCCCACGGCCGCGAACGCCCGGGCGTTGATCAAGCGGTTGTTCTTTGATCCCAAACGGTACGACCTGGGCCGCGTGGGCCGGTACAAAATCAACCAAAAACTCGGGCTGGGCGACCAGGAAGAGTCCCGGGTGCTGACCAAACGCGACCTGGTGGCAGCCACCGCCTACCTGATCCGCCTCAAGCGCGGGGAAGGTTCGGTGGACGACATTGACCACTTGGGCAGCCGCCGCGTGCGCACGGTGGGGGAACTGCTCGCCAATCAGTGCCGCGTGGGGCTGGCCCGCACCGAGCGGCTGGTCAAGGAACGCATGACGCTCTTCGACCAGAGCGTGGACACGATGACGCCGCAGAAGCTCATCAATCCCAAGGCGCTTTCCGCGGTGGTGCGCGATTTCTTCGGCCGCAGTCAGCTCAGCCAGTTCATGGATCAAATCAACCCGCTGGCCGAGTTGACCCACAAGCGTCGGCTTTCCGCATTGGGGCCGGGCGGCCTGTCCCGGGACCGGGCGGGATTCGAGGTGCGGGACGTGCACCCCTCGCACTACGGGCGCATCTGCCCCATCGAGACGCCCGAAGGCCCGAACATCGGCCTGATCGCCTCGCTGGCCACCTTCGCGCGGGTGAACGATTTTGGCTTCATCGAAACGCCCTACCGCAAGGTGGTCAAGGGACGGGTCACCAACGAAATCGAATACCTGACCGCCGACCGGGAAGAGCAGTTCGTCATTGCCCAGGCCAACGCCCCCCTCGATGAAAAAGGCCACTTCCTGACCGAAAAGGTCACCTGCCGCTGCAAGGGGGACTTTTTGGACGTCGAGCCCGAACGGGTGGACTACATGGATGTCTCACCCAAGCAATTGGTCTCCGTGGCGGCCGGGCTGATTCCCTTCCTCGAGCACGACGACGCCAACCGCGCCCTGATGGGCTCGAACATGCAGCGGCAGGCCGTTCCGCTGCTGAGTTCCGAACCCCCCTTGGTTGCCGCCGGTTTGGAGGAGCGCGTGGCGCGCGATTCCCGGGCCGTGGTGGTGGCGGAAGAAGCGGGCAAAGTGGCCTCGGTCACGGCCAACCAGATCATCATCACCCCGGACGGCAAACTCCCGGAGGGCAAAAAGAAGATCAAGCACGACCCCGCCGCGGGCGTGCACGTGTATTCGCTGCGCAAGTTCATGCGGTCCAACGCGGCCACCTGCATCAACCAGCGGGCGATTGTTCAGAAGGGCGACGCGGTCAAAAAGGGCCAGGTCATTGCCGACGGCGCCTGCACCTACCACGGCGAGCTCGCCCTGGGGCGCAACGTCCTCGTGGCCTTCATGCCCTGGAACGGGTACAACTTCGAAGACGCCATCATGATCAGCGAACGCATCGTCAAGGATGACGTCTTCACCTCCATCCACATCGAGGAGTTCGAGGTCAGCGCCCGCGACACCAAACTGGGGCCCGAGGAGATCACCCGGGACATTCCCAACCTGGGCGAAGAGGCGCTGAAAAATCTCGGGCTGGACGGCGTGATTCGGGTGGGGGCCGAGGTCAAACCGGGCGACATTTTGGTGGGTAAAATCACGCCCAAATCCGAGACCGAGTTGGCGCCGGAGGAGCGCCTGCTGCGCGCCATTTTCGGCGAAAAGGCGGCGGACGTGAAGGACACCTCCCTCAAGGTGCCCTCCGGCACCTACGGCATCGTCATGGACGTCAAGATTTCCTCCAAGAAAGACACCGAACGGGAAAAGGACAAGGCCGCCGCCGCCAGTGATGCCCGCAAACACGCCCGGCAGGTCGAGGAGGAATACAAAAAGAAGAACGAGGAACTCCGCGATCAGTTGACCGAGGCGCTCAGCAACATCCTGCTCGGCGAGAAAATCCCCCTCGATGTGGTCAACAGCGAGAGCGGCGAGATCATCATCCCGGCCAACCGCAAGATCACCAAGACGCTCCTGCGCAAGCTCGCCCAGGTGTACGACCGGATCGAAATTGACCCCTCGCCCATCCGCAACAAGATCAACGAAATCATCGGCAGCTACAAAAAGAAGTTCGACGACCTGCAGATGCAGTTCGACGAAGAAATGGAGCGCGTGGAGTCCGGCGAAGAAACCGACACCGGCGTGATCAAATCGGTCAAGGTGTACATCGCCTCCAAGCGCAAGCTGTCCGTGGGTGACAAAATGGCCGGACGCCACGGGAACAAGGGCGTGGTTGCCAAGATCGTGCCCGAAGAGGACATGCCCTTCCTGGCCGACGGCACGCCGGTGGACATCGTGCTCAACCCGCTGGGCGTTCCCTCACGCATGAACGTGGGGCAGGTCTTGGAAACCCACCTCGGTTGGGCCGCCAAAATCCTGGGCCTCAAGTTCTGCACACCCGTCTTCGACGGCATCAAGGAAAAGGAGATCCGGGATTACCTCCGGCAGGCCGCCGAGCACCAAAAGAGCCGGGGCGAACTGCCGCTCGTCGGCGAGAACGGCAAGACCGTGCTCTATGACGGACGCACCGGGGAGCCGTTCGATCAGGAAGTCGTGGTGGGCTACATCTACATGATGAAGCTGGGCCACCTGGTCGCGGACAAGATTCACGCCCGGGCCGTGGGCCCCTACTCGCTGGTCACGCAACAACCCCTCGGAGGGAAGGCCCAGTACGGCGGGCAACGTTTCGGGGAAATGGAAGTCTGGGCCATGGAGGCCTACGGCGCCGCCTACACTCTGCAGGAACTGCTCACCGTCAAGTCTGACGACGTGCAGGGCCGCACGCGCATTTACGAGAGCATCGTCAAGGGCGACAACGCCCTCGAGGCCGGCGTCCCCGAGTCCTTCAACGTCCTGGTCAAGGAAATGCAGTCCCTGGGTCTGGACGTGAAGGTCGGTTACGCGCATCCCACCGAACAGCCGCCCACCACCGCCACCGCGGCGGCCAGTCAATTGGGCCTTTTGGGATAATTCTGCCGCACCCGCAGCTTCCGCCCACGCACAGGTATGAACACCAAAGAGACAACCCGCGAATTGCTCGGTCTCGACAAGGTGAACCAGGTGGAGTACGTGGCGATCAGCATCGCCTCGCCCGAAACCATCCGCTCCTGGTCCAAAGGGGAGGTCAAGAACCCCGAAACCATCAACTACCGCACCTTCAAACCGGAGAAGGGCGGGCTGTTCTGCGAACGCATCTTCGGCCCGGTCAAGGACTGGGAGTGCTCCTGCGGCAAGTACAAGCGCATCAAACACCGCGGCGTGGTCTGCGACCGCTGCGGGGTGGAGGTGACCCTGTCCCGGGTCCGGCGCGAGCGCATGGGGCACATTGACCTGGCCGTGCCGGTCTCGCACATCTGGTTCTTCAAGTGCATGCCCTCGCGCATCGGCCTGATGCTCGACATGACGGCCCGGGCGCTGGAACGGGTCATTTACTACGAGGATTACATGGTCGTGGACCCGGGCAACACGCCGCTGCAAAAGCACCAGTTGCTCAGCGAAAACGAGTATCGGGAGGCCCGGGAGACCTACGGCCCCGACGCTTTCGTCGCCAAGATGGGCGCCGAGGCGGTGCGGGACGCGCTCGCCCAGATTGACCTGCAGCAAAGCATCACCGAATTGCAGCAGGCCATGAGCGAGACCAAGAGCAAGCAAATCCGCAAGAAACTGGCCAAACGGATCAAGCTTTTCCAGGGCTTCCTCCATTCCAAGACCCGTCCGGAGTGGATGATCCTGACCGTCCTGCCGGTCATTCCGCCGGACCTGCGCCCCTTGGTGCCCCTGGAAGGGGGGCGGTTTGCCACTTCCGATCTCAACGACCTGTACCGCCGCGTCATCAACCGGAACAACCGGTTGAAAAATCTGCTCCAGCTCAAGACGCCCGAGGTCATCATCCGCAATGAAAAGCGCATGCTCCAGGAAGCGGTGGATGCGCTGTTCGACAACGGCCGCCACGGCCGGCCGGTGACCGGCGCGGGCAACCGCGCGCTCAAGTCCCTCTCCGACATGCTCAAGGGCAAGTCCGGGCGCTTCCGCCAGAATCTGCTCGGCAAGCGGGTGGACTACTCCGGCCGCTCGGTCATCGTCATTGGTCCCGAGTTGAAGGTCCACCAGTGCGGTCTGCCCAAGAAGATGGCCCTGGTGCTCTTCGAGCCCTTCATCATTCGCCGCCTCAAGGAAAAGGGCCTTGTCCACACGGTGCGCTCGGCCAAGAAACTCATCGAGCGCCAGACCACCGAGGTCTGGGATGTGCTGGAGGAGGTGACCAAGGGGCATCCGGTGCTCCTGAACCGGGCGCCCACCCTGCACCGGCTTTCCGTCCAAGCCTTCGAGCCGGTGCTCATCGAGGGCGAGGCCATTCGCATTCACCCGCTCGTCTGCACCGCTTACAACGCGGACTTCGACGGTGATCAGATGGCGGTCCATGTGCCGCTCTCGGTCGAGGCCCAGCTCGAGGCCCGCTTGCTGATGATGGCGCCCCTGAACCTCTTCAGCCCATCTTCGGGCCGCCCCATCATGACACCCACCCAGGACATCACCCTCGGGTGTTATTACCTGACCGCCGAGCCGCGCAAACCCCGCAAGGAGGGCGAGCGGTTGCGGCTGTTTGGCAGCAAGGACGAAGTGCTCTTTGCCCACGCCGAGGGTGAACTCAAAACCCACGACCGCCTCCTGCTGGCCAATCCGGACCGGGGCCGGAAAACGATTTTCGGCGATCCCGACAAGGCCGTCATCGAAACCACTGTGGGCCGGGTCATCTTCAGTGAAATCTGGCCGCCGGAACTGGGCTTTTTCAACAAGGTGGCCGGCAAGCCGCAGCTTGGGGACATCATCTGGAGCTGCTACAAGCACTGCGGCCACGAAAAGACCATCCAGAGCCTCGACCGCCTCAAGGAGGTGGGGTTCCGCGAGGCCACCCGGGCGGGCGTGTCCATCGGCATCGAGGACATGATCATCCCGAAGGAGAAGGACCAGGAAATCAACCGGGCCTTCAAGGAAATCGCCGAGGTCGAAAAACAATACCGGCGCGGCATCATCACCCCCGGCGAGCGGTACAACAAGATCGTGGACATCTGGACCCACTGCACGGACCAGATTGCCAACGTGATGATCCGCACCCTCGAGGCCAATCAGGGCAAGCGCGAGTACAACCCGCTTTATCTGATGGTGGACTCCGGGGCCCGCGGCAACAAGGCCCAGGTGCGCCAGCTGGCCGGTCTGCGCGGCCTCATGGCCAAACCCGACGGCTCGATCATCGAAAAACCCATTCTCGCCAACTTCCGCGAGGGGCTCTCGGTGCTCGAGTACTTCATCTCCACTCACGGCGCCCGCAAGGGCCTGGCCGACACCGCCCTCAAGACCGCCGACTCCGGCTACATGACCCGCAAGCTCGTGGACGTGGCCCAGGATGTCATCATCCGCGAGGAGGACTGCGGCACCACCAACGGCATCTGGGTCAAGGCCATCGAGCAGGGCGAGGATGAAGTGGTCCGGCTGAGCGAGCGGATCATGGGCCGCTTTGCCTGCGATGACATCGTGGACCCGCACGACGCCACGCGGTTGCTGGTGCGCGCCAACGAGTACATTGACGAGGCGAAGGCGCGCGAGATCGAAAACTCCGGCGTGGACCGCATCAAAATCCGTTCCGTCCTCACCTGCGAATCCAAACATGGGGTGTGCATCTACTGCTACGGCCTGAACCTGGCCACCGGTGCGCTCGCCAAGCTGGGCGAGGCGGTGGGCATCATCGCCGCCCAATCCATCGGCGAGCCGGGCACCCAGTTGACGATGCGCACCTTTCACATCGGGGGCACCGCCTCGCAGGTCTTCAAGCTGCCGCAGATCAAGGCCAAGTTCGACGGCACGGTGCGTTACAACGACATCCGCTACGTCCCCCTCCAGGACGGCAGCAACATCGTCCTGAACAAAAATGGCTCCGTGGCCATCGTGGATGGCCAGGGTCGGGAACTGGAAACCCACAACGTGGTCATCGGGGCCGTCATCTCCAAGCCCGACGGTGGCCGGGTCGCCAAGGGCGAGACCTTCGTGCAATGGGACCCGTACAATGTGCCGATCATTTCGGAAAAAGCCGGGCGCATCCGGTTCCACGACATCATTGAAAACGTGACGATGAAATACGTGACCGATGAAACCACCGGCCAGGAGTCCATGGTGGTCATCGAGCACAAGGAGGACCTGCATCCGCAAATCCTGGTCGAAGACGAAAAGACCGGGACCCTCGCCAGTTATCCCATCCCTTCCGGGGCCCACATCACGGTCATCGAAGATGACCGGATTTTGCCCGGGGCGCTGCTGGCCAAGACCCCGCGGCGCACCGTCAAGACCAAGGACATCACCGGCGGTCTGCCGCGCGTGGCCGAATTGTTCGAGGCGCGCCGTCCAAAGGATGCCGCCGAGATCGCGCGGATCGCCGGCATTGTGGACTTCGGTCCCACCGTGCGGGGCAAGCGCTGCATCATCATCCGCGATCCCCAGACCGGGCAGGAGGAGGAGCACCTCATCCCCATCGGCAAGCACGTCATCGTCTTCAAGGGCGACCGGGTGGACAAGGGCCAGCAGCTCACCGAGGGCTCGGTGGTCCCGCACGAGATTCTGGAGGTGAGCGGGGCGCAGGAATTGCAGGCCCGCCTGGTGAGCGAAATTCAGGAGGTGTACCGCCTGCAGGGGGTCACCATCAACGACAAGCACATCGAGATCATCATCCGCCAGATGCTGCGCAAGGTGCGCATCACCGATCCCGGCGACACCACCTTCCTCTGGGGCGAGCAGGTGGACAAGCTCGCGTTCGAGGAGGAGAACAAACGCGTCGAGGATAAAGGCGGCAAGGCGGCCGAGGCCCAGCCCGTGTTGTTGGGTATCACCAAGGCCTCGCTGGAGACCGAAAGCTTCCTCAGCGCCGCCTCCTTCCAGGACACCACCCGCGTGCTCACCGAGGCGGCCACAATGGGCAAGGTGGACTACCTGCGCGGCTTCAAGGAAAACGTCATCATGGGCCACATCATCCCGGCGGGCACCGGTTACGTGGCGCACCGCAACATCCGGGTCAAGCCCCTGGTGGAATTGCCCGTCGAGGAGGAGCCCGCGGCGGCTGAACCGGCAGAGCCCACCGATCTGCTGGCTGGCGAGGTCGCGCCAAGCTGATCGCGACGGTCGAAACTCTTCCCAAGCCGGCCTCTTGGCCGGCTTTTTTATTTTCGGCCTAGCCGACACCGAAAGCCAGGGTTCGTGGGCAGGGAAGCTCGCCGCACGAAATGCTTCTGTGCCGACAGCGGAGGGGAATGGTGGAGGCGAGGGGAGTCGAACCCCTGTCCCTGAAACGCGCCCCAGTCGCGACTACATGCTTAGCCGGAGGTTCGTCTCGGCTGCGGGAACGCCCCCCGGCGTGCTTCCCCGCAACCCAGTCGGCATGAAATTTGTCGGGCGGTCCCGCGCCGACCCCGGCACCGCCTCTGCCTGCTGTGGCGTTCAGCCGGCGTAGCAGGCGTCCACCGGTGAACGTCGCGGCAGTTTAGGCCGCGAGAGCCAACTCTTCGTTAGCAGTTTTGGTTGATGCGATGTTTTACGAGGCCCACGCATCGTCCTCGGCATGCCGCTTCTGGCACACATCCCAGGTCGAAACCGGTGCGCCCCCGAAGCTGATTTAACAATGGACACGGGCAATCTCGCCGTCAAGTCCCCAGATTGGCCGGGTGGGCCGACCAACAAAAAAACCGGCCGCTCGTGGCGGCCGGTCGGAAGGAAGGCCATTCACCCCGGATTCAACGGCGTCGCCCCAACCACAAGGCCAAGCCGCCCAATCCGAGCAGGGCCAGCGGGGCCGGCTCCGGGATGACCTGAAACGCCATGATGCCGTTGTTCGGGCTGACGACGAACAACAGCGAACCGTCCGGCGAAAAGTCCAGATTGCCCACGCCGTTGCCGTTGGCGTTTTGCGTGGGCAGCGGCTCGGAGTCAATCGGGTCAAACGTGCCGCCATCCACAAACTGGGAAGCGTCGTAGAGGTTCACCCGCTGTTCCCCGACGGTGGAGCGGAAGGTCAGGGTGGCCAGGAGATTGTTGGCGGGGCTAAAGGCGTTCGGCCCCGTGGTGCCTGCGATGGGATTCAAGGTGTAGGTTTCCACCTGAGCCCCGGTGCCGGCAAACGGGTCGTAGTTGATGCGGCGCAGCGTGTTGTTCTGGTCGGCGTAAATCCAGAAGCCGGAGCCGAAGGACAGGCCCAGCCGCATGTCGCCGTCACCAACCCCGCTGACGACGATTCCCTGGGCGTCGAAGGTGTCTCCATCATCAAACGAAGCCAGGTGGGCCAGGATGTTGTCGAAATTGCCCGAGGTTCCTCCCGCGGTAGCGATTACTTCAATCATAGCGCTGGAGGTGCGGACGCGGAGGGTGTCTCCGAAGCGATACGTACCGCCGGCGGGGTCCCCGTTGTAAACCAGCCGGGGAGCCGAAGCCTCCGAGGCCCACTGGTACACCTTGAACGGGTTGGTGCTGGAACTGACGGTCAGGTTGGCAGCGTAGATCTGCCCGTTGTCTCCCACGTCAATCATGTTGATGGGGAAAGTGCCGCCAGACACCCCGGTCAGGTCCATCGTGCCCACATAGCCGCCGGTGGCGGCATCCAGCACAATAATTTTGGGACTTTCGTTCCGGCTCACCACCAGCACGTGCCCGGTGAAGGGGTTGTAGGCCAGCCCGCGCTCGGTGTGGGAGCCGGCGCCGCCCAAGGTCACCCCGGGAGCCAGCGTGGTGCCCGGGGCAATGTTCCACAGGGGCTCCAGCGCGGGCTGCCCCAGCGCGATGCCACCGGCGCTCAAGACCAACAAGGGAAGGACTTGCTTGGGATTCATAAAACCGCGGCTAGGAAATTCGCAGTTGGTTCGGGCGTCAACCCTTTTTTTGCTGTGGAGCCTGATTTTTACACTCGCCGCAGGGCAGGACAACCAACGGGGACTGATGGCCCGGCGCAAAGCTGTGGGAGGTGCAGGAAGCCCGGACGCCGGCCGTCGTTACCGCCCGGTGTACCCCGGTCTGGTCGTGAACCCACCGCCACCGGCACGACCAGGTCCGGCCGGGTCTCAGCATCCGAACACTTGGCGTACGAATTCCCGGCTGCGGCGGTGGTTTTCTTCCACGCTGCGGGTGACGCGCGTGCCTTCTTCCAGGGCCAGCTCAACGGCGTACACCGGCGCCAGTTGCCGCTCGCGGGCGAACCGGGCGATTTCCACGTAGTCAATGTCGCCGGTGTCGAGGTCTTCCCACCAGACCCCGTTGCGGCTTTGGCGCAGGTGCCAGGAAACCACGCGCTCCCCGTAGGCGCGCAGGGCCTCGAGGGGCGGCAGACCGCCGCGGTACATCCAGTGGACGTCAATGTTGAAGCCCACCACCTCGGCCGGGGTGTGGCGGAAGTTGAAGTGAAATTCCCGGGCCTGCTCGGCCAGTTCCGGGGTGTGGTGGTGGATGCCCAGCTTCAGCCCCAGGGCGTTCAAGCCCTGCCCCAGCTCGGTCAGCGCCGCCGCCTGGCGCTCAAGCTCGGCCTCGGTCTTGGCGCGGCCGATCGGGTCCGGATTGCAGTTGAGGATGCGGAAGCCCGCCTCGCGCGCCGCTTGCGCGGCCCGGAGCAGGCGCTGAACGACCTCTCCGGCCTTTTCGTCGTGGAGCCGCCCGCCCGTGTAAAGGGTCACGGGCTGAAGGCCGTTGGCGCGGAGGCGCTCGGCGAAGCGCCCGTTGGCTTCCGGCCGGTCCACGTCCAGAAACCCTTCGGCGAAGTCATAGCCCGCCTCCCGCAACGCGGAGAGCACCTCGTCCAGATGCTCGTTGAGATTTTTGCCCGCGCGCTGGTAGTACTGGCCCCAGCCGTAGAGCTGCGAGCCCACCAGCGGCCGGGGGGCAGGCGCCCCGGCCCGGGCGGCCGCGGCCAGGGCCGTGGACACGCCGGTGGTGAGACGGCGCAGGAAGTCCCGTCGGGAGGTTGCCATGCGCTCGGCCTACCACGAAGCCGCCGCGCCGGCAACCCGCAACCCCCCGCCGGCCCGCGCGGCGCCCGGCCCCGGGAAAACAGTTGTCAGCGGCCGGCCGCTTCGTAGCCTGCACGGCAGCGGATGAAGACCTTTGCCGAACTGGGTTTTCCCGGGCGCCTGATCGCCGTCGAGGGGATTGACGGCTCGGGCAAGAGCACCCAGGTGCACTTGTTGCAGTGCTGGCTGGAACAACTGCAGTTAAAGGTCTTCCTGAGCGAGTGGAACTCCTCCGAGCTGGTCAAAAGCGCCACCTCCCGCGGCAAGAAGACCCATCTGTTGACCCCCACCACCTTCAGCCTGATCCACGCCACGGACTTTGCCGACCGCTACGAGCGCCAGCTCCTGCCCTTGCTGCGCGCCGGGTACCTGGTGCTGTGCGATCGGTACATCTTCACCGCCTTTGCCCGGGACGTGGTCCGCGGCTGCCCGCCGGACTGGGTGCGCGGGCTGTACGGCTTCGCCGCGCTGCCGGACCTGGTGTTTTTCTTCAAGGCCCACCTCGAGGTGTCCCTGCAGCGCATCCTCCAGGGGCGGGAAGAGCTGAAGTATTTCGAGGCGGGCATGGACCTGCGCCTGTCGTCCGACCCGGTGGAAAGCTACCGCATTTTCCAGGGCCGCCTGCTGGAGCAATACCTGGCCATGTCGGCCGAGTTCAAATTTTACGAGGTGGACGCCAACCAACCGGTCGAAGCCAGCCAGCGCGTGGTGCGCCAGATCGTGGCCGACCGGATCCCCTTCAAACAATTCGCCGCCACCGCGCGTCCCTGACGGCCATGCCGCGCACCGCCACCCATTCCCCGCGTTGTGCCGCGCCCGCCCCGGCCGGGCTGCCCGGGTTGAATGTGCGGGTGCCCCGGCCGCATCCCAAGCGCTTTTACGGCCACGGCATTCCCGGCGTGGACCCGGCCACATTGACCGGCCGGCTCATTGTGGTGGAGGGAGCGGACGGCTCGGGGCGTTCCACCCAGATCGCCCGCCTGGTGCAATGGCTCGAAAGCCAGGGCCATCCCACCGTGCAGGTGGGGTTGAAGCGTTCCACGCTCGTGGCCGAGGAGCTGGAGCGTGCCCAGCAGGGCAACATCCTCAGTCACACCACCCTGAGCCTGTTTTACGCCACCGACTTCGCCGACCAGCTCGAAAACGTCATGCTGCCCGCCCTGCGGGCCGGGTTCATGGTCCTGGCCGACCGGTACATTTACACCCTCATGGCCCGGGACCTGGTCCGCGGTTCGGACGAGGCGTGGTTGCGCAACCTGTACGGCATCGCGCTGGTGCCCGACGCGGTCTTTTACCTGGAGGTGCCGCCGGAGGAACTGGTCCAGCGCACCTTCGCCAAGAGCCACGCCCTCGATTACTGGGAAAGCGGCATGGACCTGGGCCTGGCCCGGGACATGTTCGACAGCTTCATCCGGTACCAGCAACTGATGGCCCAGACCTTTCGGCGCCTGCAAAAAATCTACAACTTCACCATCGTGGACGGCACCCGGTCCATCGAGGCCATCAACGCCGAACTGCGGCAGAAGATTGAAAAACTCCTGGCAGAGTGACCGACCCGTCCGGGGACCCCCTCGCAAGCACATGGCCGACACCACCAAAGACCGGGAATACCTCATGGGCGTGGACCTCGGCGGGACCAAAATCCTCGCCGGGGTGTTTGACGACAAACTCGAGTGCCTGGGCCGGGCCAAGAAGAGCACCAAGGCGCAGCGCGGGGCCGACGTCGTGGTCGAGCGCGTGGCCGCCACCGTGCTCGAGGCCATTGACGAGTGTGACCTCCAGCCCAAACAAATCCGCGGCCTGGGTCTGGGCGCACCCGGCGCTTGCGATCCCGAGACCGGCACCGTGATCTTCGCCCCCAACCTGGCCTGGAAAAACTACCCCCTCAAAAAGGAGCTCGAAAAACGCCTGCCCTTTCCGGTCTTCGTCGAAAACGATTGCAACATCCAGACCCTCGGCGTGTACGAAAAGGAACTCAAGGGCAAGCCCCGCCACCTGGTCGGCATCTTCCTGGGCACGGGCATCGGCGCGGGAATCATCCTCGACGGCAAGCTCTACCGGGGCTTCAACCGCACGGCGGGCGAAATCGGGCACATGGTCCTCGAGGTGGGCGGCCCCAAATGCGGCTGTGGCAACAAGGGCTGCTTCGAGGCCCTGGCCAGCCGCACGGCCATCTTCAAGCGCCTGGAGGCCGCCCTCAGGGACGGCCACAAAACCGTCCTCACCGAAATGCTGGGCGCGAACCTCGAGGACCTCCGCAGTGGCGACCTCCGCAAGGCCATCAAGCGCGGGGACAAACTGGTCGAACGCATCGTCGAGGAGGCCGCCGAGTACACCGGCATCGCCGTGGCCAACATCATCAACCTCCTCAACCCCGAGGTCATCGTCCTCGGGGGTGGCGTCATGGATGCGCTCGAGGACGAGATGCTCGCCATCATCATCGAAACCGCCCGCGACTACGCCATGAACGGCACCGCCGAGGGCATTGAAATCCTCGCCAGCCGGCTGGGCGACGAGGCGGGCATCACCGGCGGGGCGGTCCTCGCCCGCCGCGAAACCAGAAAGTAGCCCCCCGCCCCGCCATGGCCGTTCCGGAGGCCGGTCCCTTCCCGGTGCGCCGCGCCGTGGTGGAGATCGGCACCAACTCGGTCAAACTCCTGGTGGGCGACGTCCGTGGCGGCGAAGTGGAGCCCGTTCTGGAACTGAGCCGCCAAACCCGCCTGGGCCGCGGCTTTTATCCCCACCGCCAACTTCAGCCCGGCCCCGTGAACGAAACGGCGGCGGCCGTCGCGGCCTTTTGCCGCCGCGCGCGCGACGCGGGGGCAACGGCGGTGCGCGCCCTGGCCACCAGCGCGGCCCGGGAAGCCCTCAACCCGGAACGGTTGCTCGAAGCCGTGCGCGCGGCCGCGGGGCTGGAGGTGGAAATCATCACCGGCGAGCTGGAGGCACGCTGGGGGTTTGCGGGGGTGACTTCCGATCCGCGTTGGCGAGACCATGCCCTGTTGCTGCTGGACGTGGGCGGCGGCAGCACCGAATTCACCCTGGGTCGCGGTGGGGACCTGCGTTTTCACGGGAGCCTCCCGCTGGGCGCGGTCCGGTTGCTGGAGGAACTGGCGCCGCCGGACCCGCCCGGCCCGGCGGGGCTGGCGCGCGCCCGCCGCCGCGTGGGGGAATTTCTCGAATCGCAACTGGCGGGGGAGTTGCGCCCACGGTTGGCAGCGTTTGCACCGGGGACCGTGAGCCTGACGGGCATCGGCGGTACGGCCACCGTGCTGGTCATGATGGCCCGGGGGCTGACCCGCTTTGAGCGCACCGCGGTGGACGGTTACCGGCTCCGTCGCGACGACCTCACCGGTTGGCTGGAACGGCTCTGGGCGTTGCCGCTGGCCCGGCGCCGGCAAATCCCCGGGTTGCCGCCCGAACGCGCCGACGTGATCCTCACCGGCGTGCTCATTTACGACGCCGTGATGTCCTGCTTCGGCTTTGCCGTTCTGGGCGTGAGCACCCGTGGCCTGCGCCACGCCGCCCTGGTGGAATGGCCCGGGAGCGGCCCGGTGCCGTGAACCGCCGCCCGGCGGTTCAGCGCAGGCGCGCGTCGCGCCACCAGGCCACGTGGCCGTCCAGATACAGGCGGTGGCGCCCGCGCGGATGCGGTGCCTGGCCGCGCCGCGTTTCCTCGACACCGGGCGCCGTGGCCGGGAAATAAACGTCGGTCACGAACTCGACCTCCGCCGGACCGTTCACCGGGCCGACCCGGGGATTGCCGGCCGCAGCCAGGTCGCTCACGGCCTGCCCGCGGGTTTTGCCCCAGAAATTGTCGGCGGGGATTGGCTCGTCCGGTCGGTCGAAGCGCCACATCCAGTAGCCGATGCGCGCGGCGTTGGTCGCGGTCGAGACGCTTTGCCAGGCCTGTTGCACCTCGGCCCAGGCGGTCCCGCGTGCGGCGGGGCAGCGCCAGGTATCTGCGACAGCCAACTCGTTGCTCAACACCACCGCCGCCCAGCCCGCCCGCGGATCGGAAGGCGGCCAGGACGTCCACGGTCGGTAGCCTCCGGGCAGGCCGGTTTTGAGGTCGCGGCGGTCCGGGAAGCGCTCCGCGTGTTCGCCCAGGTAGAGTTCCCAGGCCAGGGCCTGTTGGCGGAGGTTGGATCGGCAGGCGGTGGCGGTGGCCTGCTGCTTGGCACGGCCCAGCGCGGGCAACAACAGCCCGGCCAGCAGGGCGATCACCGCCAGGACCACCAGCACCTCAACCAGCGTGAAGCCCCGGCTTGACGGCTGGGTGCGCGAATGTCTCATTCGAGCCGTGATGAACCTGGAAGAAATCCGCAGGCGCCTGCAAGGTGGTTTCAAGCCGTTCACCTTGCACCTCTCCGACGGGCGCAAGTACGACGTGCCGCATCCCGAATTCATCATGGTGACCCGCCGCAGCGTGGCGGTGGCGGACCCGCACGGGTTCATTGACGTCCTGGACCCGCTTCACATCGTGTCGGTCAAGGACCTCGTCCCGCGAAAGGCGCGTCGTTGATCAGCGCGGCAGCGCAAAGGCCACATAGGCATCCCCCGATTTGGTCCCCATTTTGCCCCCGCCGCAGGCGATCACCACAAACTGCCGCCCGCCGACCTCGTACGTGGCGGGCGTCGCGTAACCGCCGGCCGGCAGCCTGGTTTGCCAGAGCAACCGACCGGTGCGCTTGTCAAAGGCCCGGAACATTTCGTCCTTGGTCGCCCCGATGAAAATCAACCCGCCGGCCGTGACCACCGGCCCGCCATAGTTTTCCGCGCCGGTGGGGGGCAGGCCGCGGGCGGTCAGCTCGGGGAACTCCCCCAGGGGCACGCGCCAGCGGTATTCGCCGGTGTTGAGATCAATCGCGTTGAGGGTGCCCCAGGGCGGTTTGACCGCCGGGTAACCATCCGGGTCGAACCAGCGGTTGTACCCGGTGATGGTGTAGGGGATCATGCCCAGGGCATCGCCGGTGTCCTCCCCGGCCGGAGCGGCGGCCTCGTTGCGCGGGTCGGCCGGGGCGTCCGGGTTCAACAGGTAATCGGTCACGGCGGCCTTTTGGCGGGGCGAAAGGAAGGCGAAGGAGGGCATCACACCCTTGCCGGTTTCGAGCAGCGTGGTGATGTCCCCGGGCTTGAGTTTCTGGCCGATGCCCACCAGCGTGGGTACGTTCTGAGCCGCATTGCCCGCGCGGTCCAGGCCGTGGCAGGCCGCGCAAATCTGGGTGTAGAGCGCCCGGCCGCTGGCCGCCACGCCCGGCGCTTCCTGGCCGGTCTCGACCATGTTCAGCACCCAGGCCATTTCGTTGGCGTTGACATACAACACGCCGTCCGGGTCCACCGCCGCGCCGCCCCATTCGGCCCCGCCGTCGAAGCCCGGAAAGATGATGGTGCCCTCGCGGCTGGGCGGCAGGAAGGGCACGTGGGGGCGCAGCTTCACAAACCGGTCCAGCACCGCGCGGTGGGCCTCGGGCGTGCGGTCGGTGATTTCGGCGTGGGTGAAAAGCTGTCGGGCGAACGGCGCCGGCTTGGACGGCACGGGCTGGGTGGGCCAGGCGGCCTCGCCCTGCAGATCGCTGGGGGGGACCGGCCGCTCCTCGATGGGGAAGAGCGGCGCGCCGGTCACGCGCTCAAAGACAAACACGTGGCCGGACTTGGTCACCTGGGCCACGGCGTCCACCCGCCGGCCGTTCCGGCGGAGCGTCACCAGATTGGGTGGCGCGGGCAGGTCGCGGTCCCAGAGGTCGTGATGAACGAACTGGAAATGCCAGAGCCGGCGGCCGGTGCGGGCGTCCAGGGCCAGCAGACAGTTGGCAAAGAGGTTTTGGCCATGCCGGTTGCCGCCCCAGAAGTCGAAGGCGGCGGACCCGGTGGGCACATATACGATGCCCCGGGCGCGGTCCACGGCCATGCCGGCCCAGCAGTTGGCGCCGCCGATGTATTTCCAGGCGTCCGGCGGCCAGGTTTCGTATCCCGGCTCACCCGGGTGCGGGATGGTGTTGAAGCGCCACACCAGCGCACCGGTGCGGAGGTCATAGGCGCGGATGTGCCCCGGCGCGGCAGGCGCCGGGCCTTCGCCCACGCGCATGGGCAGGAACAACAGGTTTTCCCACACCGCCCCGGGCGTGTTGGCCAACACGGAAAGTCGGCTGACATCGCGGCCCAGGCCTTCCTTGATGTCCACCCGGCCGCCGTGCCCGAAGGACTCGATGAGCCGGCCGGTGCGGGCGTCCAGCGCGTAAAGATAGTGGTCCGCGGTGAAAAGCACCCGCCGGTCTTCCCCCTCCCGCCAGAAGACGACGCCGCGGTTGACGCCCAGGGCGTTGTTGGCCCCGCCCGCGGCGAAGGGGTCGAAGCGCCAGAGCTCGCGCCCGGTGGCGGCGTCCAGCGCGAAGAGTTTCAAGCCGGGGGAGGTGCCGTAGAGCACGCCATCCACGATCAACGGATTGCATTGGATTTGGGACAGGTTGTTGGTCCGCGCGTCGCCGCAGCGGTAAATCCAGGCCACCTGCAGGCGGTGAACGTTGCGCGTGTGAATCTGGCGCAGGGTCGAGTACTGCGAACTGGCGGCGTCGCCCAGATAGGTGTCCCAGTTGCGCCCCGCGCCAGCCAGCAGCGGCAGCGCCCCGCACAGCGCCCCCAGAAGTGTCAGTGCGCCGCCTCGGCTCCGGCCGGGTCGGGAGCTGAGACGATCGGTTCGTGGGCAGAAGTTCGATTGGTTTGACACGCGGCGGAGTGTAGCGGCGCGCCGCCGGAGCGCGAGTCCGCTGGCGGACGGAGGGTTCCCCCCGGGGGGCACGGCTTTCAGCCGGCGAAGCGACCGGGAGAAAACGCGCCGCGCGGGGGGCGTGATTGGGAACTGATCCAGACCAGCGTGCCGACGGGGACGTGGTCAAAGAGGGGCATCAGGTCCGCGGCGGCCAGGTGCAGGCAGCCCCGGGAGGCGGGCCGGCCGAGCGTGGGTTCGTCATCCAGGCCGTGGATGTAGATGTAGCGGCGGAACGTGTCCACCCGTCCGCCGAGGTTGTGGCCGGGTTCCAACCCGCGCAGCCACAGGATGCGATGCGCAATGGGCGCGGGGCGCGTGCCGGTCCAGGTGAAGCCCACGGGTTGTCGCGCCCGAAAGACCGTGCCCACCGGCCAGCCGGCGCCGATTTTGACGGTCACCTCGTGCAATCCCAAGGGCGTGCGGTTCGATCCCAGGATTTGGCCCACCCCGCGGCGGGCGCTGGACATGCGGAAGCAAGCCTGCAGCCGATAGGCGTCACACCGGGCCGCTTCGGCCACCCACCACTCGAGGCATTGGCTGCCCACCCAGGCCAGGAGCAGGTGCCGGGTCAACCGCACCCCGTGCCGTCGGCAGCGCAGCCGCAGTTCCCGCGGCAGGGCCGGCCACTCCAGGTGCGGGCGGACGGACAGGCTCACTGAAGTTTCTTGACCAGGATTTTCGAGCGGCGCCCGGTCTGTTCGTACTTTTCGCGCCGGGCCGGGGGGAGGTCCTCGGGGGTGCCCGCGACGAACCCGCCCTTGGACTGGAAGTAGGTGAAGGCCTGGGTGGAGAGGGCCAGCAACTCCTTCAAGCCCAGCTCGCGGGCCTTGTTTTCGGCAAACTGGAGCAGTTTCCGGCCGATGCCCTGGTTTTCGTGCGAGGGTTTGACAAACAGGCAGGCCACCTCGCCCTTGCCCGCCTCGGGGTAGGCGTGCAGGGCCACACAGCCCACGGGGTTCTTGTCTATTTCGTACAGGAAGTAGTCGCCCAGATGCTTCTCGATGCTGGCGCGGCTGCGGCGGACCAGTTCCTCGGTTTCCACCGAGGGCTGGATGAGTTTGAGCAGGTTGGGAATGTCCTTTTTGAGGGCGCGGCGGATTTGCCGGTATTCGTTGGCGTACACCAGCGTGCCCACGCCCTCGTTGGAGAACAGCTCGGCCAGGAGGGCTTCGTCCAGTCGGCCGTTGATGATGTGGACGCGCGGGATGCCGGCCTTGCAGGCGGCGGCGGCGTGGAGGGCCTTGGACAGGCACTCGGGCGCGAAGTCCTGGCGGTGCGTGGCCAGGGCTTCTTCCAGGTCACTGGCCAGGATTTGCCGCAGCAGACGGCCCTGATAAATCAACCCGTCGGCCGGGGTCACGAAGAGGATTTTGACCGCCTGCAGGGCCGTGGCCAGGGCCACGGCCACGGCGTCGGAGTTGACCCGGTAGGTGCGGCCCTCGCCGTCGAAGCCCAGGGGAGGCACCACCGGGATGATGTCGTCCTGGAGCAACGCCTGGAGCAGTCCCACGTCCACCCGCTCGACCTTGCCGGTGAAGAGATGGTCCACGCCCTGCAGGATGCCCAGCGGATGGGCCACGAGGGCGTTGGGGCAGGCGGCCCGCAGGTCCTGGGTGGCCAGGCCCTCGAGGATTTCGTGGGTGAGCCGGTTGGCGGCCTCGAGGGCCAGTTGCAACGTGGCGGCGTCGGTGACACCGCTGCCGTCCAGGTTGGAGGGACTGATCCCCTGGCGTTCGGCCAGGCGCTGAATCTGGGCGGCCGCGCCGTGGACCAGCACCACGCGGATGCTCAGCGAGCGCAACACCGCCACGTCCATGAGGATGTTGGCGAAGTTCTCGTCGGTGACGATCGCGCCGTCCACGCTGATGACGAACGTCCGTTCGCGGAAGCGCGGGATGTATTGCAGGATGCCCCGCAGATCGGTGGGTTTCACTTCAGGAACAAACCGTCTGGCTACCCGGCATTGAGCCGAAATCCCGGCCCGGGCTGCAACGCTTTTCTGGACCGGATCGAGGGTGCCACCAGTCGGCCGGTGGCCCGGTCAGGCCGTCCCGCGCGACGCCAACCGGTCACATCGGCGGGCCAGATCAAAATCCCGGTCGGTCAGGCCGCCCGCGTCGTGGGTGGTCAGGGTGAGGGTGACCCGGTTCCACCGGATTTCGATGTCCGGGTGGTGTCCTGCTTTTTCGGCGGCCCGGGCCACGGCGTTGACGAACTTCATGGCGGTGGCGAAGTCCGGGAATTCAAACGTGCGGCGGAGGGCCTGGCGAACCCGGGTCCAGTGGGGCACCGTGGCCAGGCGGGTTTTGATTTCTGCGGGGGTCAGTGGGTTCATGGTATCGGGCCGCCGGGCGGGGCGGTCATTCCCGCAACCAGAGTGTCGTGGTTTAGTGGGAGGTCAACTCCTCGAGCTTGCGCGCGACCGCGCCGGTGTCGAGCAGGTTCTCGGCCGCGACCCAGCCGTCGTACCAGGAGGCGGCGTGGCCGGCCACGAGGAGCGCGCCGGCGGCGTTCAGCAGCAGGGCGTCGCGCTTGGGACCGCGCTCGGTGCCGGAAAAGACGGCGCGCAGGCAGGCGGCATTGGCCGCGGCATCACCGCCGCGGAGGTCTTCCACGCGCGCGGCCTGGAGGGGGAAATCTTTGGGGTTGAGCCGGCTGACCTGGACCGCGCCTCCAGGGAGGTAGCCGGCCAGGGTCGTTTCGCCCAGGCTGGAGATTTCGTCCAGGTACACCGGCGCGCCGTCCTCGCGCCGCCCGGCCTCGCCGCACACCACCAGACCACGCCGGACACCGAGCTGTTGCAACACGCGGGCGAACGGCTCGCACCAGTGCGGCTCGGGCACGCCCAGGAGCTGGTAGTCCGGCCGGGCGGGGTTGAGCAGCGGGCCCAGGAGGTTGAAGAGCGTGCGCCGGCCGCGTTGGGCGCACAGTTGCCGGGCCGGAGCCACCGCCCGGAAGGCCGGGTGGTACCGCGGCGCCAGCAGAAAGACAAAGCCGTGCTGCTGGAGGGCTTGGGCGGCTTTGACGGGAGCCAGTTCGGTGGGTACGCCCAGGGCGGCCAGCACATCCGCGCTGCCGGCCCGGGAGGTGACGGCCCGGTTGCCGTGCTTGGCCACCGGCACCCCGGCGGCGGCGGCGATCAGGGCGGCGCCGGTGGACAGATTGATGGTGCCCAGGCGATCACCACCGGTGCCCACCACGTCCAGCACCCCGCGTTCGCGGACCGCGGCCGGTACCTCCAACGGGATGGCCCGGTCGCGCAGCCCGGCGGCAAACCCGAGAATCTCCTCGGGGGTCTCGCCCTTGGTGGCCAGGGCGGTGAGGAATTCGGCCTTGGGTTCCGCCGGCATCGCTTCGTCCGTGAGGGCTTCCAGAGCGGCGGCTATTTCGGCCGGTGCCAGGGCGGTACCGTGGCGAAGTTGTTCCGTCAACCGTTCCAGCATGACTCGGGGAAGTTGACCGGGGTTGCGTCGGGGGACAAGTCCAACCGCAGTGGGACGGTCCGGGAAAAGGCCGGAACGCGCGCGCCGTACCCGGGTTGTGGCCCCGGGCCGTCCCGGGGAACCGGGCCCCCCCTTTGCGGACTTTCGGCTTGCGAAGGGGCCGTGAGATTTGCTAACGCTTTTGCATTCTTTTATGGCTGCAATCGGCCGTTTTCAAAAAGGTGACGACATCTTCTACGCCAAGGTCGTGGACGGGGAGTTGTACCGTCTGATCGGCGACGTGTTCGGATCACCCTCGTTTGAGAAAAAACCGACCTCGCTGAAGGGGGTCAAGACCCTGGTGCCGGTGACCCCGTCGAAGCTGATTGCGGTGGGGCTCAATTACGCCGATCACGCGCGCGAATCCGGCAAGCCCCTGCCCAAGGAACCGCTGTTCTGGCTGAAGGCGCCCACCTCGTTGCTGCCCGACGGCGGCAAGATCGAGATCCCGTTCCCGGATCACCGGGTGGATTTCGAGGCCGAGCTGGCGATCATCATCGGCCGTCGGGTGCGCAACGTCACCCCCGCCGCGGCCGCCCGGTACATTTTCGGCTACACGGCGGCCCAGGACATCAGCGACCGCACCATCCAGCAGGCCGAGAGCCAGTGGGCACGGTGCAAATCCTTTGACACCTTCACGCCGCTGGGCCCGTACGTGGAGACCAAGATTGACCCCCATGAGCTGTCCATCCAGCTCTTCCAAAACGGGCAGCTCCGCCAGAACTCGAACACCAGCCAGATGATCTTCAACTGCTTTCAGTTGGTCAGCTTCATTTCCACCAACATGACCCTCCTGCCCGGGGACGTGATCCTGACCGGCACGCCCAGCGGGGTGGGGCCCATCGCGTCCGGCGACCGGCTGGAGGTCCGCATTCAGGGCCTGGCGCCGTTGGTCAACACCGTCAAGTAACGCCCGCCGCGGCCCGCGAAATTTCCCCCGGCCGGTGGGGGCGTTTACCCGCCACCCGCCTCCTGAAAAATGCGCTGGACTCAGACCTTCATCCCCACCCTCAAGGAAACGCCCGCGGAGGCGGAAATCGCCTCGCACCAACTGCTGCTGCGCGCCGGTCTGGTGCGCAAAGTAAGCGGCGGGCTTTACACCTTCCTGCCCCTGGGCGTGCGCGTGCTCCGCAAGATCGAACGCATCGTGCGCGAGGAGATGGACCGGGCCGGCGCGCTGGAGGTGTCCATGCCCTGCCTCCAGCCGCCGGAGTTGTGGCAGCAAAGCGGCCGCTACACCACCGCCGCCGAGGTGCTCTACCACGTGTTTGACCGGGCCAAAAAGGAATGGGTGCTCAGCCCCACCGCCGAGGAGGTCATCACCCACCTGGCCGCCGGCGAACTGGGGTCCTACCGGCAGCTCCCGAAAAACTTCTACCAGATCGGCATCAAGTTCCGGGACGAAATCCGCCCCCGCTTCGGCCTGATGCGCGCCAGGGAGTTCCTCATGAAGGACGCCTACAGCTTCGACGTGAGCGACGCGGCGGCCCAGGTCAGTTACGAGAAGATGTACCGCGCCTACGCCCGCATCTTCGCCCGTTGCGGGCTGCGCACCTTCCCGGTCGAGGCGGACACCGGGGTCATCGGCGGCAGCCTTTCCCACGAATTCATGGTCCCGGCCGAGACGGGCGAGAACGAGGTGGTGTACTGCGAAACCGGCACCTACGCGGCCAATATCGAAAAGGCCACCAGCCGCGGCCCCCGGCTGCCCACGCCGCAACAAAGCACCGGGCCGGCGCCGGAGAAGTTTTCCACCCCGGGCGTGGTTACCATCGAGGCCCTGGCCGCCGCGCCGTACTCGGTGCCCGCCCATCACCAGATCAAAACCCTGGTGTACCTGCTGGACTCGCAGCCGACGCTGGTGCTCTTGCGCGGCGATGACCAATTGAACGAGGCCAAGCTGCTGGCCCGCACCGGCGCCGCCCGCGCCCGCCCCGCCACCCCGGAGGAATGCAAGGCCACGCTCGGCGCGCATCCCGGCTCCCTGGGGGCCGTCCGAGCCACGCTGCGCCGGCCCGTGCGCGTGCTGGCCGATCTGGCGCTGCGGGGTGCCGCCGGCATGGCCACCGGCGCCAACGAGGACGGCTTTCACCTGCGCCACGTGGACCTGGCGCGCGACGTGGTGGTGGACCAATGGGCCGACCTGCGCACGGTACAGGCCGGCGAACTCGATGTGGCCACGGGGCAGCCGCTCAAAATCCGCCGGGCCATCGAGGTGGGCCACGTCTTCAAGCTCGGCACCAAATACAGCGAAAAGCTCAACGCCTGCTTCCTGGACGAGACCGGTCAGCGGCAACCGGCCGTCATGGGCTGTTACGGCATCGGCATCACCCGCACCCTGCAGGCCATCATCGAGCAGCAACACGATCGGGACGGCATCCTCTGGCCCTTGACCACCGCCCCGTATGCGGTTTGCCTCACGCCATTGAACGTGGCGCCGGACAGCGCCCCGATGCGGCTGGCCGAGCAATTGTATGCCGAATTGACCGCCCGCGGCGTGGAGGTGCTCCTGGACGACCGGGACGAACGGCCGGGCGTGAAGTTCAAGGACGCCGATCTGGTGGGATTCCCCCTCCGGGTGAATCTGGGCGAAAAGGCCCTGGCCCGGGGCGAAATCGAATTGAAACCGCGGGGGGGCACCCTGACCCCGGTGAAGATCGAGGCGGCCCGGGAGGCCATTCTCGAGTGGCTGAGGGCGGAATCCGCCCGCCTGGAGGCCACCGTACCCCCGGCCTGACCCCGCGCACGGCCGGGATTGTCGAGGCTTTGGGGCTGGCGCAACATATCCCGCCGGCCACCGACTCCACGCCCGGTCCGGCCCGCGATGGACAAGCTGCTGCTCATAGATGACGAGCGGGACATGCACTACTCGTTCCGGCGCATTTTTGACTCGCCGGACCTGGAGCTGATCCCCGCCGCCAGTGGGGAGGAGGGCTTGCGCCTCATTGCCGAGCGCCGGCCCGACCTGGTGCTGCTGGACATTCGCCTGGGGGGCATCAACGGTTTGGAAACCCTCCGCCGCATCCGACACCTGGACGCCCGCCTGCCGGTCATCCTCATGACGGCGTACGGCACCACCCAGACGGCCATCGAGGCCATGAAACTGGGGGCCTACGATTACCTGCTCAAGCCCTTCGACGTGCCGCGGCTCAAGCACATCGTGGGCGAGGCGCTCCGGGCCGCGCGCGCCATGCGCCAGATAGTGTCCTACCAGCCGCTGCTCGAGCAGGAGGATTACGAACTGGGCATCATCGGACGCAGCCCGGCCATGCAGGAGGTTTTCAAGTTGATCGGCCAACTGGCGGCTTCCGACGCCACGGCGCTGATCACGGGGGAAAGCGGCACGGGCAAGGAACTGGTGGCCCGCGCCATTTATCACCACAGCCGCCGCAGCCGCCAACCGTTCCTGGCCGTCAACTGCGCGGCCATCCCGGAGCAACTGCTCGAGAGCGAACTTTTCGGTCATGAAAAGGGCGCCTTCACCGGCGCCACTCACCAGCGCATCGGCCGCTTCGAGCAATGCCACGGCGGCACCATTTTCTTGGACGAGATCGGCGACATGAGCCCGGCCACGCAGACCAAGATTCTGCGGGTCCTGCAGGAGGGCACCTTCGAGCGTGTGGGCGGCAACGCCACAGTGCGGGTGGACGTGCGGGTGATCGCCGCCACCAACCAGGACCTCGAGCGTGCCGTGGCCGAGAAACGCTTCCGCGAGGACCTGTTCTACCGCCTTAACGTCGTGCGCGTGCGCCTGCCGCCGCTGCGGGAGCGGCCGGGCGACATCCCCCTGCTGGCGGACTACTTCCTGCGTCGCGGCGCACAAAAGTTCGGTCGCCCCCCCGGGCTGCTCTCCGCCGAGGCGTTGGCCCTGCTCGAACGCCACTCCTGGCCCGGCAACGTGCGCGAACTTGAGAACGCCCTTCAGCACGCCCTGGTTGTCGCCAAGGGCGAAACCATCTTGCCGGCCGACCTGCCGGCCAGCGTGCGGGCGCCTCTGCCAGCGGCTGCCCCGGAGCAGACCGAGGTTTCGCCGCCCGCGATTTCCCGCGCTTCCGCCGGAGACGACTCGGAAGTGACCGACCTGGCGACCCGCCTTTTCGCCTGGGCCAGGAGCCACCCGCAACGCAAGGTGATCGAAGCCGTCGAGCGCGCTTTGGTTGTCCAGGCATTGAAAGAAACCCGCGGCAACCAGGTCCGAGCCGCGCAATTGCTGGGCATGACCCGCGCCACGCTCCGCAAGCGGATCGAACGTTTCGGCATCCGCCGGGAATTCGACGTGCGCTGAACGCCTGCGGCGGAGTGCCCGGCGCGGCGCCACCCGGCCGGCTTCGTCGGGTCTTCCCGCGGCCGCCCCTTGGAGCATCCGACGCGCTCTGACCGCCTCCCCGGCGGCCGTGTCACGCTGCCTTTAGCCGGTATTTTCCGAGAGGGTTTCCAACCCCGGTTCACGGGGTTATTTGACAACAGGCGGAACAGCCCGTCCAAATCTTGGCCGGGTCTGCGATTAGCAAATCCCAAATCCATCGGCGGCAACCCCGATTCGTTCGCGTCCCAGGTTGCTGTCGAAAACGGCGTGGGCGGGCGGCGATTGCGAATGAAATTCACGGCACAACCCTTTGGTCCACAAAAGGATGTTCCAACGAACGGTACGGCTCCAAATGGCGGGAGAGCTCGACTGTCCCGTCGCGTCAGCCCCACCTGCGTCGCGGCTTTGAAATCCCACCTCGGGCAGGCATACCGGTTGCTTGAGGAGCGGGCGTTACTTTGCGCCCAAGGGCTGCTGCCGGCACGGGGGCCGGTGGCTGGGCGCGTGGAGTAACCAAGTCGGCTGAGTTTGCCGGCGCCATGCCGGCGGGGAACAGGGTTGCCGTGCTTGAAGGGTCGGTCTGCCGCCCGCTCCAACGGGCGGCAGACTTTTTTAGGGCTTCGGCCCCGCGTGCTCGCTGGCGAGTCCCCGAAAGCTTTCCCCTTTCAGGGCAGAACCCATTTTTGCCGCCGGCATCTCATCGCGGGGCCGGTGCCGAGCGGCAAGCACCGGTCCGGGGCATGACCTCATTCGTCACTTGACGCCTCGGTCCTGTTCCCGGCCGGCTTTCCCCGCAGCGCCCTTGCCGCGCGCCGGAGCGAGCGATTCTCGATTTGAAGCCCCCCGCGCCTCCGGGTCTAATCCCGCCGATGACCATCGCCGCGATCGCCGCCTGGCAAATCTTCGACTCGCGCGGCCACCCGACCGTCGAGGCCGAGGTCACGCTGACCAACGGTGCCCGGGGCCGCGGCGTGGCGCCCTCCGGCGCATCCACCGGGCAATTCGAGGCCCTCGAGTTGCGCGACGGCGCCCCGCATCGTTTCCGGGGCCGCTCGGTCTTCCGCGCCATTGCCCACATCGAGGGGGAAATCGCCCGGGCCTTGCGGGGCCGCGACGCCGCGGATCAGGCGGCGATTGACCGGACCCTGATCGAACTGGACGGCACGCCGAACAAAAGCCGCCTTGGGGCCAACGCCCTGCTGCCGGTTTCGATGGCCGTGGCCCGCGCCGCCGCGGCCGCCCGCGGGGTGCCGCTGCACGTCCACCTGGGCGGTGGCGAGGGAACGCTCCTGCCCGTGCCCGAGATTCAAATCATCGGCGGCGGCGCGCACGCGCACTGGCGCACCGACGTGCAGGACTACCTGCTCATCGCGGTCGGCGCCCGCAGCTACGCCGAAACGCTTGAGATCACGCACAACGTCTTTCACACCGCCGGCGACCTGCTCCGCGCGCGCGGCGGCAGCGCTGGCGTGGCCGACGAGGGCGGTTACTGGCCGGACTTTGACGACAACGAAGCGCCGCTGGCCCTGTTGGTGGAGGCCATCGAACGCGCCGGCTACACCCCCGGCCGCGAGGCCGCCCTGGCCCTGGACGTGGCCGCCAGCGAATGGTTCGACGCGGCGACGGGCCGGTACCGCCTTCGGCTGGAGCAACGCACACTGACCTCGGATGAACTGGTTGCCCGCCTGGCCGACTGGTGCGCCCGTTACCCGATCGTTTCGATCGAGGACCCCCTGGCCGACACGGATTGGGACGGTTGGCGAAAAATCACCGCCGCGCTCGGCGGCCGCGTGCAACTGGTCGGCGACGACCTCTTCACCACCCGGGTCGAGCGCATCTGGTTCGGCCACCAACAGGGTGCAGCCAACGCCGTGCTGATCAAACCCAATCAGGTCGGCACCGTCACCGAAACGATCGAGGCCATCCGTTTCACCCGGCAGTTGGGCTGGCAGCCGATTGTCTCGGCCCGCTCGGGAGAAACCGAGGACACCTTCATCGCCCACCTGGCCGTGGCCACCAACGCCGGCCAGCTCAAGGTCGGCGCATTCGCCCGCGGCGAACGCACCGCCAAGTGGAACGAGGTGCTGCGCATCGCGCGGGAGCTGGGCGCGCGCGCGCGCTTCAGCGGCTTTCAACCGCCCCGCGCTGTTTGAGCCGCCAGGCGTCGGCCCGTTCTGGTGTTGTTGTTCGCCGCCGTGGCGGTCCCCGACTTGACACGCGGCGGGTCGGTCCCGGCTGGGATCCCTGCGGCCCCCAACCTGCGCCTGGCCTCGTTGCCCCCGCGGCGGGGAGACGCCCGCGTCGGCTTTACCCTGCTGGTCCCGGCGCAGACCGGCGTCACCTTCACCAATCTCCTCCACGGCGACCTCTCCCTGACCAACGCCGTGGCCCACAACGGCTCGGGCGTGGCCATCGGCAACGTGGACGGCGACGGTGACCTGGACCTGTTCGCGGGTGGGCGATTTATTCCGGGTCGTTACCCCGAACCGGCGCCCTCCGCGTTGTGGTTGGCCGGGCCGGAGGGTTGGCAGCTCAGCGAGTCGGGCAACGGACCACTGCGCGAACCGGGGGTGCCCTCAAACTGCATTTACTTTGTCGGCCTTCGCGTGGCGCTGGGACCGGTGTTATCCAAAGGACGCTGAGTCTGCCGCCGGACGGAACGAGGCAGCGCGCGCGGGCAGATCTTTTTTCCCGTGCCGCCAGAAAACACGGCATCGTACGACACGGCGGCGACCCGCTTGCTTGCGGTAGCTGCCGGCCTCTGGCCCGGCGGGAGCTGGTGTAGCGCAGATTGCCAATCTGCCGTATCGCCGGCTGGCAGCCGGCGGCGCGTGGTGCAGGCTCCCTCCACACCCGGGCCGCGACGCAGCGCGGCCCTACCCGAGGAAGCGCCAGCGAGCGGGCGCACTCCACAGGCTGGCGCCCCGGAGCGGCGTCCCTGCCCACGCCGGGCGTTGGGGAGAGCGGACCCTCCCCGGTCACGAAAGTAGCGGCGGGCGTCCCGCCTGCCGTAAAGCCAGGCCACCCGGCCGGCTGGCTGACGCTGGGCGTCAACAGCGACGACGGATTCCAGATGCAGGCCGGCTACATCAACGTGCCGGCCGTGGGCGTGCTGCTGGGCGAGTTCGACGGCGGCCGCGAGGCCAGCGACACCGCTTTTCGCGTGTTCGTTCAGGACGCCGGCATCTACCCCCTGCGCGTCATCTGGCAGGAGGGGCGCCGGCGGGGCGAACATCGAACTGTTCAGCGTGAAGGCCGACGGCACCAAGGTGCTGCTCAACGACACCGACAACGGCGGCCTGCGCACCTACCGTAGTGGCGGGGCGCCGAACAAACCCACCGAGCCGCTCCGGTTCACCGGCATTCAGAAGAACGCCAACGGCACCCTCACGGTGCACTGGACCGGCGGCGGCACGCGGCAAAGCGCCCCGGCCGTCACCGGCCCGAGGCAAGACGTGACCGGCGCCGCGTCACCGTACACGCTGACACCACTCGCCGCCGAAGCGCAGCGCTTCCTGCGCCTGCGTCAGTAACCCCGGGACCGCGCCTCGGTCAGGGTCTCGAGGGGGCCGGGTACCCGCCCGGCCCTTTTTTGTGCCGGCCGCAGCCGGTTCGTCCGGGCCGGTCGCCCCCACCCGGTCATGGGACCTGCCGGACATCCGGCCTCCCGCCGGTCTGCCCGTTTCCCGCTTGGCCGGATTTCCGAAGCGGCCCAGACTGACTGTCGCGATGGTGTTGTTGCCGGTCATTGAGCGGGAACTGCGCGTGGCCGCCCGGCGGGGCAAGACCTACTGGCTCCGCATCGCGGCCGCGTTGGTGGCGGCCGTGGTGTGTGGCTGGGTGGTGTGGTGGGCGGAGACGCCGCAGCCGAACGTCCAGTTGGGGCGCACGCTCTTCACGTATCTGAGCGTGCTGGCGTTTGCCTTCGGGCTGCTGGTCGGGCCGTTCATCACGGCCGATTGCCTCAGTGAGGAGAAACGGGACGGCACGCTGGGGCTGCTGTTTCTGACGGACCTGAGCAGTCTGCACGTGGTGTTGGGCAAATGGATCGCCACGTCGCTGGCCGGGTTGTACGGGCTGCTGGCCATTTTGCCGGCGCTGGGGCTGCCGCTGCTGTTTGGCGGGGTGACCCCCGGCGAGTACGGCCGCACGGCGCTGGGGGTGACCAACGCCATCTTTTTTTCCCTGGCCGGCGGGATGTTCGTCTCGGTGCTGAGCCGGGAGCAGACCAAGGCCACGCTGGGCGCGGTGGCGCTGGTGCTGGGGATCACGGGTTTGGTGCCGGGCTTGTATGTCTTCCTGAGCGCGGTGTTTTGGGGCCGGCCGTTGACGGGCACGCCCCCGCTGGCGCTGCTCAGTCCCGCCTACACCGGGGTGTTGGCCCAGGATGCCGCGTACCGGGCCGCGCCGCACCTGTTTTGGACTTCCTTCGGCCTGGTGCAGGGGCTGGCCTGGGTTTTTTTGGTGGGTACGGCGTTGCTGGTGCCGCGGGTCTGGCGGGAGGACCCGGGCGAAAAACCGGTGGCGCGTCGCTGGTTGTACCGGCTGGGGTACACGCGCGGTTGGCGTCGGGCTTTTCAGCGGCGGCTGGAGCGCAATCCGGTGTTGGCCGTGGCGGCCCGCCGCCGCTGGCCGCACTGGGTGTTTTGGACGCTGGTGGGGTTGGTGGCGGTGAACGTGTACTGGATTGCGATCGGCTCGCGCCGGGTGCCGGGGGCCTCCCAGTTTCACTCGAACTTCGCCCACGCGCTGATCTTCACCAACCGGGTCTGGATCACGGTGATGGCGTGCCACTTTTTCCTCGAGGCCCGGCGGACCGGGGCGCTGGAATTGTTGCTCACCACGCCGCTGCCGGTGCGCACCCTGTTGCGCGGGCATTGGCGGGCGCTGGTGGGGTACTTTGCCGGACCGATCCTCGTCATTGGCCTGTTGCACGTGGGCTATGTGTGGGGCAACTGGATGCAGGTCAGCGGCCGCCCGGGGGTGATGGCGGGGGCGTCGCTGCTGCCCTTTTACGTGGCCGCCGCCGCGAGCAGCTACGTGAACTTCCTGACCGACGTGCTGGCGTTGTGCGCGGTGGGCGGCTGGCTGAGCCTGTCGCTGCGCAAGCCCGCCCTGGCCCTGCTGCTGACCTTCGGCCTGGTCATTCTGCTGCCCTGGGTGGTGGGCTACTACCTGCCGGCCGGCGCCACGCTGGGCGGCGGGCGCTTCACCCGGTGGTTGCTGAGTCTGCCCTGGGTCCAACAGCTTGTGCCCGGCGGGTTGCTGGGATTCTCGCTGGACCGCACCGCGGCCTGGGTGGGGAAAAACCTGGTGTTCATCCTCTGGGC
Source organism: uncultured Verrucomicrobiae bacterium (assembly GCA_937946835.1). GTDB lineage: Bacteria > Verrucomicrobiota > Verrucomicrobiia > Limisphaerales > J093 > DSVZ01. The sequence goes on from CALFAV010000020.1 coordinate 53,546, forward strand.
GTTGCCGCGGCTGCGCCGACATTTTCGGGCCGCCGCCGCCCTGCCCGGATACTGGCGCAGTGAGGGCAAGGCCGGGCGACCCCCGGCAACCCTTGGCCCGGTGGTGGCCCCGGCGGTGGGCCCCTCACCGGCCGGGGGCTGAGGCGGCGGGGCCACCCGGCTTCGGGCGAGCACCGGCGGTCTTTCCCCCGCCCGGTGCGCTCAGGAACTGGCGCTGGTGTAGCGCCGAACGGAAAGACGCCAGACCAGGCCGGAGATTCCAAGGACGGCGCCGGCCAGGGAGAGCAGCAGCAGCATTTCCCACGGCGAGGAGAGTTTTTCGGCCAGCAGCTTGGCGGGCACGTTTGCCACCAGGAGCATCGGCAGCACCCAGGTGAACACCACTTTGAACGGGCCGGAAGGAAACGCGGCGTCGGGCACGCGCGCGACGTTGAACAGGTTGTAGTAGCCCCACACCAGGCCCTGCGCCTGCACGGTCCAGAAGCTGACCGTGGCGAGCATGAACATGAGCGCGTAATGGATCAGCACGCCCGCGACGCACAACAGGCCAAAGCCCGCCAGTTGCAGCGCGTCCGGTCGCAGCCCCAGGCGCGCCGCGGCGTAGCCCATGACGACAAGGGCCGAGGCGGCGTTGACAAACGCGCCCCAATCCAGTTGGCGCAGGGAGATCAGAAAGCGCGGGTTTACCGGCAAGAGGAGAAAAAAGTCCAGCCGGCCTGTGCGCACGTGGTCGGAGAGCTGCACGCAGTTGGTCAGGAAAACCGCGGTGAAGAGCTGCTGGATGAACTGGCTGGCGCCCACCAGCAGGACCACTTCCCAGCGCGACCAGGTGGCGATGCTCTCGGTGTGTTGGTAAATCACCGCCACGAAGGCCAGTTGCAGTGCGAACCACAGCAGTTCGACCCCGATCCAGAGCAGGAAGTTGGTCTTGAAGCTCATCTCCCGCACCAGCGAGTTGCGGCACAACACCGCGTACACGCCCGCGTGGTGCCGGAGCCGATGCCAGACCCCGGCCTTCCGACTCGCGCGGGGGGCGGGGTCGGGATCGGCGGGCGAAGGCGAAGGGGGGGTCATGCTCGTTTCAACCGCCGGCGGCCGAGTAATGTTTGATGCCGCGGACCCAGACCCCGCGGGCCAGGCCGTACACCAGGGCCACCCACGCGGCCTGGATGGCCAGCCCCTGCACCAGCGCGGCTCCCTGAATGCGGCCCAGGTAAATCCCCACCGGAAAGTAAAGCTGGTAGGGGAACGGGGTGAATTGCAGCACCGCCAACAATCCCGGCGGCAGGATGTCCAGCGGGAACAGGTGTCCGCCGGCGATGTATTCAAACGCAAAGAGGATGAAGATGAAGGTCGAGATTTCCAGTAGCCAGAACGCCAGCAGCGCCATCGTGTACGAGATCAGGAACTGCAACAGGGCGGTCAACACGACCGACACCCCGAACGCGGCCAGGGCAACTCCATCCGGCGGTGGGGCCAGGTGCCGGTGTTGCCAGACCATAAACACGCCCACCGGGAGCAACGCCGCCGCCGTGTACACCACCCGCCCGGCGGCAAACAGGCTCAAGCGGTAGGTCAGGTAGTCCATGGGCTTGAGCAGAAACTGGCTGATGCGGCCCTCACGGATGTCAGCCGCGATCTGCCAGTCGTCCTCGGTCACGCCGGTCAGCGCGTCCACCACCGTCATCACCAGGTAGTAGGCGATCATTCCGGAAAGGGTGTACCCCGCGACCTCCGGCCGCTCCGGGTTGCTGGCGTAAATGGCCCGCCACAGGTACAGCGTGGCCAGCAACGGCACCAGGCCGAACGTGGCGCGGAACAGGAAATTCGCCCGGTACGCCAGCGCGTTCTGCACGCCGATGCGAAACACCTGAAGGTACTTGGTCATGGACCGGCCCCGGGGCGGCCCCCGGTCTGCGGCACCCATTGTGGCGCAGGCCGCGTTGACACGCCAGCGGCGCGCGCCGCCCCGGGCGGGGACCGGCAGCGCAGGTCCGTCGCTTGACGCGCCGAACGAGCTTACCTACCGTCCGGTAGCACATGAGGGCGGCTCCCCCCGACACCCGGCAGCGGCTGCTGGCCGCGGCCCTGAAACACTTTGCCCGGCGCGGCTATGCCGCCACGTCGGTGCGGGAGATCGTGGCCGATGCCGGCGTGGCGAAACCGGTGCTGTACTACCATTTCGGCAGCAAACCCGGACTGTTCAAGGCGCTGGTGGAGTCCGCGCAGACCGAACGGTTGCGGTTGATGCAGGCCGCCGCCGCGCGCGGAACCGGCGTCGCCGGGCGGCTGGAGGAAATCCTCAACGCGGTCTTCGAGTATTCCCGGCACCACGCGGACCTGATGCGGCTGGCGTTTGCCACGGCGTTTGCGCCGCGGGACGAAGTGCCCCCGGGGGCGCGCTGCTGGCGCAAGGCCCGACGTAACTTCGAGTTGGTCCGGGACCTGATCGCCGCGGGGCAGGCGGCGGGGGAACTGCGCCGGGATTGCGACGCCGAGCAACTGGCCTTCGCCTTGTACGGCCAGTTGATCAGCCACGTCATGCTGCATTTGTTGATGCCCCGGAAACGCCCGGACCGTCGCACCGCGCGGCAGATGGTGCGTCTGTTTTTGGAGGGCGCCGCCGCGCCCGACTCCCCCGCGGGCCGAACCGGATCCCCCTGAACAGCGATGAGAGCGATGCCCTGGTTTTGGAGCCTGCTGAGCGGTCTGGCCCTGATTTGTACCGGCTGCCGGCGGGCCGGTTCGCCGGCCGGCCCGGCCGGTCCCGGGGCGCCCGGCGGGAGCGGTCCCGGCGTGGCCATGGCCCTGCCGGTTGTGGCGGTCGAAGTGCGCCGGGAGCCGGTGGTTGAGTCGGTCTCGCTGGTGGGCAACCTGGCCCCCAACGAGGCGGTCGAAATCAAGGCCGAGACCGATGGAGTTGTCCGGGAGGTGCTCTTCGAGGAAGGCCGGGAGGTGGAAGCCGGCGCCCTGTTGGTGCAACTGGACGACACCAAACTGCAGGCGGAACTGGCCGATGCCCGGGCCCGCCTGCAACTGGCCGAGGCCAGTCACGCCCGGGCGCGGGAGTTGCGGGAAAACCGTCTCATTTCCGAGCAGGAGTACGACCAGGCCGCGTCCACCCTGGCGGTCAGTCGCGCCACGGTCGAGTTGCGTGAGCGGCAGTTGCGGGATGCAAAGGTGGCGGCGCCGTTTCGCGGGCGCACCGGGGCGCGCCTGGTCAGCCCCGGCCAGGTCATCACCCGCAACACCGTCATCACCTGGCTGGTGGACCTGGACCCGATGAAGGTGGAAATGAACGTCCCGGAACGCTTCCTGGGCCAGGTGCACCCGGGCCAGCAGGTGCGTTTCCGGGTGGCGGCCTGGCCGGACCGGGAATTCGCCGGGGAGATTTACTTCATCGCGCCGCGCCTGGACGAGGTCACCCGCACCGCGCTGGTCAAGGCGCGCATTCCCAACCCCGACGGCTTGCTCAAGGCGGGCATGGTGGCCAATCTCGAGTTGACACTGGTGCTGCGCCCCGAGGCCCCGGTCATCCCGGAGGCGGCGCTGATGAGCAATGGGGAGATGACCTTCGTTTTTCTGGTGGGGCCGGGCGACACGGTGGAGCTGCGGCCGGTGACGGTGGGCCGGCGGATGCCCCGCCGGGTGGAGATCCTTGCCGGTCTGACGGGCGGGGAGCGGGTGATTGTGGAGGGACATCAAAAGGTCGGCCCGGGCATGAAGGTGGTCCCGGCCGGGCCGGAAAAGGCGGCCGTTTACGCGACCACCGAGTTGCACGTGGCCGGGCCGGCGACAGGCGCGGGCACCAATCGTCCGGCGGGGGCTGCCGCCCCACCGGCCGCGCCGCCCGCCGGGCCTTGAGGGACCGCCATGACCCTGCCCGATCTCAGCATTCGCCGGCCGGTGCTCACCTCGATGATGAGCCTGGCGCTGGTGCTGTTCGGCCTGGTGAGCCTCACGCGCCTGCCGGTGCGGGAGTTGCCCAACATTGACCCGCCGGTGGTCAGTGTCACCACGGTGTACCCGGGCGCCAACGCCCGGGTGGTCGAGACCGAGGTCACCGAGCGGCTCGAGGAGGCCATCAGCAACATCGAGGGCATCAAGACCCTCACCAGCACCAGTCGCGAGCAGGTCAGCAACATCACCGTGGAGTTTGACCTGTCCCGGGACGTGGACCTGGCGGCGCAGGACGTGCGCGACCGCGTGGCCCGGGTGCGCGGCCAGTTGCCCGAGGACATCCTTGAGCCGGTCGTGGCCAAGCAGGAGTCCGACGCCCAGCCGATCATGTGGATTTCGGTCAACAGCGACCGTCACTCGCCCCGCGAGCTGACCACCATCGCCGAACTCCAGATCAAAAACCGCCTGCAAACCGTGGCCGGGGTGTCCTCGGTCATCATCGGCGGTGAGAAGCGCTTTGCCATGCGGCTGTGGCTGGATGCCGAACGCCTGGCCGCACACGGCGTGACCGTGCTGGACGTGCAGCGGGCGTTGCGCGAGCAGAACGTCGAACTGCCCAGCGGCCGGGTGGAGAACCTCGACCGCGAGATGACCATCCAGACCCTGGGCGAGCTCAAGACCCCGGAGGAATTCAACAACCTGGTGGTGTTGGCGGATGGCGTGCGTCTGGTGCGGCTGCGGGACGTGGGCTACGCCGAGGCGGGCGTCGAGGACCTGCGGGCCGTGGCGCGATTCAACGGCCGCTCCACGGTGTTTCTGGGCGTGGTCAAGCAGTCCCGCGCCAACACGGTGCAGGTGGCCCACGGGGTCCGGGCCGAACTGGAGCGCGTGCGGCCCGGGCTGCCGGTGGGGGTGAACCTGGTGGCCGCGTACGACTCCTCCACGTTTGTGGAAGAGGCCATCAACGAGGTGTGGCTCACCCTGGGCATCGCCTTCGTGCTGGTGGTGGTGGTGATCTTCGTGTTTCTGCGCAACGTGCGCTCGACGGTCATTCCGGGCGTGGTCATCCCGGTGTCCATCGTGGGCGTGTTCACCGTGCTCTACGCGATGGGCTACTCGGTGAACATCCTCACCATGCTGGCGCTGGTGCTGGCCATCGGCATCGTGGTGGACGACGCCATCGTGGTGCTGGAGAACATCTACCGGCACATCGAGGCGGGCGAGCCGCCGATGAAGGCGGCGTTCACCGCCATGCGGGAAATCGGCTTTGCCATCATTGCCATCACGGTGTCGCTGGTGGCGGTGTTCATCCCGCTGGCTTTTCAAAGGACCGCCACAGGGCGGCTGTTCATCGAGTTTGCCTTCGCGCTGGCCGGCTCGGTGGTCATTTCGGCCTTCGTGGCGCTGTCGCTCACGCCCATGATGGCGGCGCGCATTTTGCGCCCGGTCCAGCGGGAGAAGCACGGGCCGCTGTTTCTGGCCTTCGAGCGGGGGTTCGACGCGTTGTCCCGCGGCTATGCGGCCCTGCTGCGGCGCGTGTTGCGGCACCGGGTGCTCACGTTGGGCGTGGGGGTGGGGGCGCTGGCGCTGATGGTTTGGGCCTACCGCAGTCTGGACAAGGAATTCCTGCCGGAGGAGGACCGCGGGATGTTCCTGTGCTTTGTGGTGACCCCGGAAGGGTCCACCGCCGAGTACACCGACCGGATGATGCGGCAGATGGAGGGGTTGCTGGAACAGGTGCCGGAGATTCGCTCACGAGGGGTGATCGTGGCCCCGCCGTTTGGCGGCCCGGGCGCCGCCAATCAGGGCATTGCCTTTGTGCGCCTCCACCCCGAGCGCCAGCGGAGCGTGCAGGACCTGGTCAACGGCCCCGACGGGTTGCGGATGCAGTTGATCGCCGGGGTTGAAGGGGCCCTGGTCATTCCGAACATCCCCAAGCCCATCAGCCGCGGGTTTGGGGCGCCGTTCAGTCTGGTGCTGCAAAACGACGACCTGGACCAGTTGAACGCCACGGCCCAGCGCGTGGCCAACCAGCTTCGCACCAACGGATTCCTGGTCAACGTGCGCAGCTCGTTCGAGGTGACCAAGCCCGAGTTGCGCATCGAGATTGACCGCAACCGCGCCGCCGCCCTCGGGGTTTCGATCGCGGACATTTCACGCACGCTCCAGATCCTGTTTGGCGGCCTGGACCTGAGCCGGATCAAGGTGGGCGGCAAACAATATGACGTCATTGCCCAACTGGATCGGTACTCCCGGCTCACGCCGCGGGACCTGGAGCGGGTGTACGTGCGCAACAATCGGGGCGCCCTGATTCAATTGAACAGCGTGGTCTCGTACCACACGGGCGCGGCGCCCAACGCCATCGAGCATTACAACCGCCTGCGCAGCGCCACCCTCACCGCCACGCCGGTGGGCGTGACGCTGGGCACGGCCATCGAGCGCGTAGAAGCGATGCTGGCGCAGGCCTTGCCCCCGGGCACGCTGCACGCCTGGTCGGGCGAGTCTCGGGACCTGCTCGAGGCGCAGGCGCAGTTCTGGTGGATTCTGGGCCTGGCCATCGTGATCGTGTACATGGTGCTGGCCTCGCAGTTCGAGAGCCTGGTGCATCCGTTCACGGTGATGTTGGCCCTGCCGCTGGCGGGGGTGGGCGCCTTTGGGTTGCTCTGGTTGCTGGGCTGGGGCGGTCGGGCCGGGTGGTTGCCGCCGATTCCGGCCATGAATTTCAACCTCTACAGTCAGGTCGGCGTGGTGCTCCTGGTCGGCCTGGTGACGAAAAACTCGATCCTCCTGGTCGAATTTGCGAATCAGCAACGGACGCGGGTGCGGGACGCGCGCGAAGCGATGGTCCGCGCCGGCCTGGTGCGGCTGCGGCCCATTCTGATGACCAGTTTCTCGACCATCGCCGGGATTTTGCCCATCGCCATCGGCTTCGGCGCCGGGGCCGAAAGCCGCCGGCCGATGGGCGTGGCCGTGGTGGGGGGAATGATCACCAGCACCTTCCTCACCCTGTTCATCATCCCGGTGGTGTACACGGTGTTTTCCGATTTCAGCGACCGGGTGTTGCGCCGCAAGCCGGAGCCGGTGACCGCGGCCGTGGTGACCGAGCCGGTCGTGGGTTCTTGAACGGATCCTGCCGGGGGGCGGCAGGCCGGGGCTTTGCCGACGTCCCGAAGCACGCGGCCGGCGCGCGGTGTTTGCGGGCCGCCGCTCCCGGCCCTCACCGCGCCGGCGTTTCGCCCGTTTCCCGCAGCCGCTCAAAGATCACCTCGTGGCCGCGTGGCGTCAGGTGGCCGTCGTGGCGGTAATACAACCGCTCGCGCCCGGCCCGGTAACGCGCTCGGAGTTGTTCCGCCAGGTTGAGCCAGGGTCGTTGGCGTGCCTCGCAAATCGCCTCCACCTGCCGCAGGTGCACCTGTTGAAACTGGGCCGAGAGCGAGTCGGGCTCCTCCACGAACGAACGGCCCGCCAGCAACAGAAGACGTAGTCGGACGCCGGCCGCGGTCGCGGTCTGCTCAATCCGCGCCAGGAGGGCCTCAAACAGGGCGTGGGTCCCGGCAAGGCGAACTTCCAGCTCCGGGCGGAAGTCCCGGCCGCGGCCCGGGTCACCGCGCAGCGCCCGAACCAGCCGGGAGCGCCCGGCCAACCACTCCACCCAGCCCGGGTTGTTCGGGGCGTCGCCCAGCAACACCGACTCCAGCGCGGCGGGGGGTGGGGCGGGGGCGGACGCCGTCAACGGCACCGGCACGTTGCGCAGTTGGAGGCCGTCGGGGCCGCGCTCAAAGAACGGTTTGGCCGCGTTCACCTGGAGCGGCCGGGCCCATTGGTTGTCCAGCAGGTCATTGCCCACGTACACCACCAGCCACAACTCGTCCGGGTGGTAGCGCGGCAACACCTCTTCGATCAACAACGCCTGCTGGTCGGTGCTGCTGCCCGGCAGCGCCAGGTTCAGATACCTGTGGCGGCCGTCGCGGTTGAGCCGGCTGACAAACGTCTCCCCGTCGTGGACCCCCAGCCCAAAGGTGAAACTGTCGCCCACCACGGCGATCCGCCGACCGCGGCGGGACGCGGGCAGGGCCGGGTCGTGGCGAAAGCCCTCGGGGTTGATGCGGTACTGCGCGGTGAAGTCGTGATGCCGGTGCGTGCCCTGCCAGCCCGGCGTCAGTCGCCAGCCCAGCCGCGGGTCGTACCGGAGCATCCCCGGGTCCAGCCGGTCACTGTGTCGAAGCCGCGCCTCCCGCCAGCGCAGCAGACCTTCCGTTCCCAGCAGCCCCAGGCAGCCGGTGACCAGCACCGTGACCAGCCGAAATTTCGTTCGTTTGTCCAAGGGCACCCGAACTGGAGTCGAACCCCCCGATGCCGGCAACTCCAAAAAGGCGTTGACCGCCGCCGGATTTCGGCGGGGACCGCCCGCCCCGGAGCCAAGTTCGATTGCCCCTTGGCGCCCGGCCTTTATGCTGGCGGCCGTGATCAAGCCGGTGCTTCAAGACGAGGCCTTCCTGGCCGACGTGGAGTCGGCGCGCCGCGACCCCGCGCGGCTGCACCTTTGGTGGTTGGGGCAGAGCGGCTTTCTGGTCCAATGGGCCGGACGCCACCTGCTGTTCGACCCCTACCTGTCCGATTCCCTCACCCGCAAGTACGCCGGCACGGATCGGCCGCACGTGCGCCTTTCCGAGCGGGTGATTGCCCCCGAGCGCCTCGACTTTTTGGACGTGGTCAGCTCCAGCCACAACCACACCGACCACCTCGACCCCGACACGCTCCAACCGCTGGCCCGCGCCAACGTGGGCCTGCGACTGGTTTGTCCCCGGGCCAATCTGGCCGAAGCCCACCGCCGCTCCGGCCTTGATCCGGCCCAACTCATCGGCCTGGACCCGGACGAGCCGCCCCGCGCGGTGACAATCGGTCCGTTCGAGTTTCACGCCGTGCCGGCCGCCCACGAAGCCCTGGAGCGCGACGCGGCGGGGTGGTACCACTTCGTGGGCTACGTGGTCCGGGCGGGACCGTTCACCCTCTACCACAGCGGGGACACCGTCCTGTACGAAGGCATGGTGGAGCGGTTGCGGTCGTTTCGCGTGGACGTGGCCCTGCTGCCCATCAACGGGCGCGCGCCGGAACGACGGGTGGCGGGCAACCTTTGGGGTCGGGAGGCCGCCCGGTTGGCCGGGAAAATCGGCGCACGCCTGGTGGTGCCCTGTCACTACGACCTGTTCGCGTTCAACACGGCCACGCCGGACGAGTTCGTCGCCGAGTGCCGGCGGCTGGCACAACCGTTCCGGGTGCTCGCCCTGGGCGAACGGTTGAGCCTCGAGCCGCCGGGCTGAACGGGCATTTCACCCGGCGATCAGGTAAGGAATCGTCAGCGGTCCCTGGGGCAGCACGGCCACCCGCGCGTCCGGCCCGCGGCGGGCCAGTTCTTGCCGCACGAAGGTCCCGATGTCCGGGCACGGCTCCAGGTGGCAGGCGCGCACGGTGTCTTCCGGCAGGGCGCTGTGGAGAAGCACCCGTGCCCGGCGCAGGATCCGGAGCAGGATTTGCACCTGCCATTGCTCCGGTTGCATCGGCTCGCGCTCGAGCCGGGCCAGCAGGCCGGCGGGGTCGGGGGCGCTGCGGAGCAGGCGCTCGAACGGGCTGCCCGCCGGCACGCCCTCGCGGCATTCGCACGCCAGCACGATCGCCCCGCCGTCCTTTACGATTCGCGCCGCGGCGGCCGCGCCCTTGACGCCCTGGTACAGGTTCAGGTCCAGCGGCGCGCCGCTGTTGGTCGTGAGCACGAGATCAAAGGGCGCCGCCACCGGCTGCATGGCCGTGGCGCGGACAAACTCGCAGCCGGCCCGATGCGCGGCCTCCAGGTCGCCGGCGAAGACGCCGGTGATTTCGCGCCGCTCGTTGAGCGCCACGTTGAGCAAGAAGCCGGGCCCAACGCGCCGCGCCGCATCCCGCAACTCTTCCCAGAGCGGGTTGCCCTCGGTGATGCCAAAGGTCGCGTTCGGGTGGGCGAGGTTGGCGGGACGGTGATTGGCCATGACCGTGCGCAGGCCCGCGCAGCCGGGGAGGATGCCCTTGGGCCCGCCACTGAAGCCGGCGAAGAAATGCGGCTCGATGAAGCCGGTGATGATGCGCACGTCCGCCTCGACCAGGTGCCGGTTCAGCCGGGCGGGGGTGCCGTCGCGCAGCGTGCCCACGGTGACCAACGAGGCGTCATCGTGGCAGTCGTGGTTGAGCACGCGGTACCGCGCCGGGACCGCGGGCGTGAGCATCCGCGCCAGCTCCGCCGGCGTGTTGGCGCGGTGCGTGCCGGTGGAGTTGAGCAACGTGAGGTTCGCCGGCGGCACATGCGCCAGTTCCTCCAGCAGCCACGGGATCAGCCGCTCGTTGGGCGTGGCCCGGGTGCTGTCGGTGAACACAAGGCACACGCGGTCGCCGGGCTTGACCAGGTCGCGCAGCGGCGGCGAACCAATCGGCTGACGCAGCGCGGCGCGCACGGCGGCGCGTTCGTCCGGCAGGCCGGGACGATGGGCCGGCTCGATCACGGTGGTGCGTTCGGCCGGCAGGCGGACCCCCAGGCCGCGGGTGCCATAGGCGAGTGGGACTTCCCGGTACTGCATGGCGGATGACTGACATGCGCCGGCGCCAAGGGCAACCCTGCAAATCAGCCCGGCGAGCCCGCGGGCGCCCGTTGAAACTGGACCGGCCTGCAGGGGGAAGCGGCTTAACTCAGGCGAGGCCGGCCGGGTTAATCCCCGTGGTTGCTCGGGCGAGACACCGCTGTAGCCCGAGGTTTTCCGATTGGTCGAGGTATCTTTTGGAGGACATTAAAAAGTTCGTTAACAGGCCGGTTGCGCGAAGTAAGTTCGCCTCGTTCGCCTCGTTCGCCTCGTTGTGCAGCGAAGGGCAAGCCGTGGATGGAACGATGAACCTGCGAGCCAACAACGACGCCGGAGTCCTGATCCAGGGACAAGCGTATTGTCCACCGCGATCCACCAAAGGGCGGGGTCTGCGCCTTCTGCTGTCCGGCCTTTGGTGGGGAGTGTCCCTGCCGCTGGCCTTTGGGGGAGAGGACGGCCCAGCGGCGGCTCACAAACCGGAGGTTTTGACAGCGTCACCTTCACCATCCCTGGCCCCCGAGCATGTCGCGTTTCTGGAATTCCTGACCAACCGGCCCGCGATCAAGGAGATCGTTTGGGAATTGTCGGCGAATCGCTTTACCCGTACCAAGCCGGATGGAACCCCCGACCCATTGCCCGTGGCGTTTGTTCCGGCCCGCGGGGCACTGCAACCCGGGGGCTTTTTCTGGGAATATCCCACGGATCAGCCCCTCACAAAGGCGGCTATTTACGGAGAGTCGGTGGACATGTACTGGTGGGTGAGCACCAATACGGTCGCATTGGCACCCCGACGCGGGCCGGGCGCGCATCCGCAAAATGGCATGCAGATCTTGGGGCAGAATTATCGGGCGCTGCTGTTGAAACTGCTCCAGTTAGGCATCGAGGACGCCGCGCCGGATTCCATGGTCTGGCCGACCCCCGTACAATTTGAGGCGATGACCGCTCGTGAGCCCAGGGTACGGCTGGTCGGCCGCCTGAGTTTGGATACGCAGGGCGTGCCCATGCAGCTCGAGTATCGGGCTGCCAGCGGTCCCTTGTTGGAATGTCGGGTGGATTACCGCTACGAGCGCCGCGGGCGGGTGCTGCCCGGCAGCGTGGTGCATACCCGCCGGACAAAAGACCGGCCGGTCGAGTCCTACACCAACCTCATCCGTCGTCTGGAAATCGGCCTGTTGCCGGAGGCGGCGGAGGGCTTTCGCCCCTCGCTCTTCGTGGACGAACAGGATCGCCATCGGAGCCTGTTGATTTTCTCCAACGCCGTTCGTTATCGCGTCACCGAACTGGGCATGGTGCGGGATGAAGGCGTGGAACCGCCCGCTTATGCGCTCGTGCAAACCCGGACCGGGTGGATGAGCTATTCGCTCTGGGGTTTGGCGACCGTCTCGGCAACTTTCCTCGTCTGGAGGCTGGCCGGACGGGGAAAGTCCACCTCCCAGCCTCGAAACAAAACCTAAAACCTGAGCGACGTCATAAAGAACCTCAGAGCAAGAAAACAAATTCTGAGTATGGCCCTGGCATTCAGTGCGGTGCCTTTGGCGTTTCCCGCATGGTGGAAAAACGCTGCCTCCGTTCAGTGTCCACCGACTTGGAATTACGGCGGAACGACCTGTACCTTG
>CALFAV010000021.1 GCA_937946835.1 uncultured Verrucomicrobiae bacterium
GACGCCTTCAACCCGGATTTGGCGGGGTCGCTGAACAACCTGGCGGCCTTGTTGAGCAAGGTGGGTCGGCGGGCGGAGGCGCTGGGGCCGGCGCAGGAGGCGGTGGAGTTGCGGCGGGCACTGGCGCGGGCCAATCCCGACGCCTTCAACCCGGATTTGGCGATGGCGCTGGTGGCGTTGGGATCGGTGCTGGCAGGTGACGAGCGCGGTCCCCAAGCGCGGGCCTGCTTCGCCGAAGGGATTCAGTTGCTGACCCCGTATTTCCTCGCCCTGCCCGAGGCGCACCAGCCGTTGATGGCGTCGTTGGTGGAGGCGTATCAGCTCCTCAGCAAAGCGCTGGGCGAAGCGCCAGACGCCGCCCTGCTGGAGCCGGTGCAAAAAGTCCTGCAACAGCTCCGCCGCCGCCGGCGATGAGCCGGCCGGGGAGGAAAAGCCAGCGCCACGTTAGCGGCGGGCGTCCCGGCGGGCGGTAGATCGGGCCGCGACGCAGCGCGGCACCACCGGGGAAAAATACCTGTCGTGTCGGCAGGGCGCCGCTGCGTCGGCGCCGCGGGGCCGGGCGTCCCGGCGGGCGGTCGTCGCGCCGATTGCCCATCTGCCGCCTGCTTGCCGCGCTTCGCTTGGCGCCGGCAGGTATCGCCGGCGGGCCGCCGGCCGCTCGAGTGGCCCGAGTGGAACCACCAAGACCACCAAGGGCACAAAGGAAACAGTGGGGGAGGGATTCCCAAACGTGGCTGAGGTTGCCACGTTTCAACGTGGCGGTCGCGGGTGGTTACGTCGGGGGGGAAGGTTGAACCCCTGCCGGCACAAAGCGCTTCGTGGGCTTGGTGGGCTTGGAGGTTGGCCCACCTGGCCGGGCGGCAAGATGCCGCCCTCCACGGCAACCAGGATGGTTGCCGCTACGACGCCGGCTCAGACCTCGGCCGGGAAGCCGAGTTGGCGCAGCGCCTCGTAGAGCACCAGCGCCACGCAGTTGGACAGGTTCAACGAGCGGGCGGCGGGGTTGAACATGGGCACCCGCAGCCAGCGCTCCCGGTGCTCTTCCAGCAACGCCGGCGGCAGTCCGGCGGTTTCGCGACCGAACACCAGGTAATCTCCGGCCGCAAAGGCGGCCTCGGTGTAGCGCCGCGGCCCGCCCGATTCGATGAACCACAGCCGGGTTCCGGCCGGCAGGGCGCGGGCAAAGGCCGTCCACCGCGGCCAGCGCCGCCAGCGCACGTGTTGCCAGTAGTCCATGCCCGCGCGGCGCAGTTGGGCATCGTCCAACCGGAACCCCAGCGGCTCGATCAGATGCAGCTCGGTGTTGGTGGCCGCGCACAGGCGGGCGATGTTGCCCGTGTTGGGGGCGATCTCGGGTTCGACCAGGACCACGTGCATGGCCGGCGTTGGTTTTTCGCGCGCGGCTTGCCGCGCCGGGGGCAGCGTTTTCCGGGGCAGACCCTCGCCACCTGTTCCGGCCGGGTGGACCGACGCCCCGCGGCGAACGCCTGTCCCGGTCGTTGTCACGCCATCCAAACCGGATCCACCCGCCGGCCGGATGGGCTTGGGATGGATTGGTCAATCATCACGATCATCGCATTGCGGCGGGAACCAGCCGGAGAGCAATTGCCTCAGGCGCAGGAAAGCCGGATCGGTGCATCGCACAAAGCTTACGTTTTTGGCCAGTGCCGCGTATAAGGCCGAAGACCACGGCACGCGTGACCGGCGGAGCGTTCTGGCCATGAGTTCCTTTGGGTGATCGGGTTTCACGCGTCCCGGTGCGGTTGCTTTCGCGCGCAATTCCCGGAGTGCCGCGGCCTTCAGTCCAAGCACCTGCGCCACATGGGGCGAATCTGACCAAACCCAAATCTCCAGTTCCGGGTCCAGGACGATCACGCCCGAACGGCCCAGCCAGCCACGGGCGTCAAGCTGCTCTTGGACCCGACGCGCCAGTTCGTCGGCTGGGGTCTCTTCCTGACCGCAGCCCTCGCGATCGAACGCCACCAGGGCCCGCTCGTACTGGTCGCTCAGGACCGAAAGAAAGTTGCCGGCTTCCAGCAACACTCCCGGATCATGTCGCGGGTGGCGAAAAACATCCACCGCGATGGCCCGAATCCCCAGGGCTTGGTGACGTTGAAGGAGGTGCCGCAGGGCGGCCTCCATTTTCTTGTCGGCGACCAGAACGACGAGGTCTTTCATCCCAAAACCCCTGCCGCATAAAGGGTGTCCAGGCTCACCTGCCTTTTCCAGGTCTTCAGCGCGGGGTGATGCTCGCCCTTGACAATCGAAGTCGCCCCGCTGTCTGCAAGCGCGAAGCAGACCAGGTCAGAACGGCTGGCCAGGCTCAGAAACAAGGGCGAGTGCGTGGCGCACAACACTTGCCCCTCATAGACGGAGGACAGCGATTGGTACACGGCCTCCAGCGCTCGGGGATGCACGCCGTTCTCCGGCTCCTCGATCAGATAGACCTGACCCGCTGCCGGCAGATAAGCCAAGAGGGTCAGCGCCAACAGGCGCAACGTCCCGTCGGACAGCAGCCATGAGGGGACCTCCAATCCGGACGGGTACTTCACCACCAGGTGCGGAAACAGGTCAATTTCGCGCTCGCGCACTTCGACGCCCTGCAGTTGCGGCAGGACCGTCTGCACGTGCGCCACCCACTGTTGGAATCTGGCAGGTGCCTTCTGTTGGAGACTCCGCACCACCACGGGCAGATTCGACCCGTCGGGGCGGAATCCCAGCGGCACATCCGGACGACACGGTTCGCGCATGGCGCGACTGTTCAGGGCCAGCGTCTGCACGCCCTCGGTCAGCACTCGTTTGGCCCAGTTCGAGATCATGAATCGTTCCTCCTCCGGTACGATCGCCAGCGCGGCCTTTTGTGCGCCCGGCCTCTGGGGAAAGTTCCAATCGGTTGTTTCGGAGCGGAAATAGGCCCGCCCGCTCTCACCGATGGACACCACCTTGCGCCACCCGGCAGGAAGCCTTTCCCGGCTTTCCACGACGATGCCCGGTGGTGGTTCAGGCTCGGCGGGAAAGGACGGCAGGTAGGGCTCCGGCTCGGGCCGCGCTTGTTGTGCGCTTTCCGCCGCCGCGATCACGAAGAAATTCTCCACCACCAGCCGAATTCCCTCCTGTTCGTCCACCCCCACTTTTACCTCGTAGCGACATCGGCCGTAGTTCTTGCCGTTCTTGGACGTCAGGCCGGCCGGCACGCGCAGTTCAACCGCCAGCTCAAATGCCTTGCCCTGTCGCTTCCAAACCAGTTCCTGCAAGGCCTGCGCCCGACTGCGCACCGCCTGCTCCGGCCCGGACTTCAACATCTCCCCAAGGAAAGCCAGCACGTCCAAGAACGTGCTCTTCCCGCTGGCGTTCGGACCCACCAGTACGTGGAAGCTGCTCAGGGGCACATCCACGTAACGCAAACAGCGATAATTCAGGGCTTGGACACGCGAGATCATGGTCAGGCATTCTCCCGGAACTTCTCTTCCGGCCCCATTCCGGCCCGGGGTGTTGTAACGTCCGCCAGCCCCCGGTTCTTTGGGTCTGGCGCGAACTCACTGACTGTTGCCCACCTCATCTGAACTTGCAACAGGCGTGTCCTGCCCACTGTGACCGCGCACGGGCCGGCGGTCATCGGGCTTGCCCCCCGGTTTGTCAATCCGTCGGCGGAGCGGCGGCATTTTACAGCGTTTGCCCGCGTAAAGCACCTTCCACAAGACCAGACCGTGGGCGGGGGCGGTCATGCCGGCCCGGCGACGGTCGCCCCCGGCCAGCATCCGGGCCATCGCGTCGGGCGGGAATTTGCCCAGACCCACCTGGACCAGCGTGCCGACGATGCCGCGGCACATCTTGTAGAGGAAACCGTCGCCCTCGAGGACAAAGGTCAGCAGCGGTCCGCGCCGGTGAATCTCGCAACGCCGCAGCGTGCGCACGGTTGAGACGCGGGGGTAACCCGGGTTGGCGGTGAAGGCGCGGAAGTCGTGCCGGCCGCAACAGGCGCGGGCGGCGGCGCGCATGGCCGCCAGGTTCAGCTTGCGCGGGACGTGCCAGGCCTGGTGGCGCAGCAGCGGGTTCATGGCCGGGTGGTTCCAGACGAAATAGCGGTACTGCTTGCCGGTGGCGTCGAAGCGGGCGTGGAAGTCCGGCCGGGCGCGGCTGGCAGCCAGCACGCGGATGTCCGCCGGCAGGTGGGCATTGAGGGCGAGCACCAGTTTGCGCGGGGGCCACTTGAGTTCGGCGCGGGGCACCTCGAAGTGAGCCACCAGACCCAGGGCATGCACGCCCGTGTCGGTGCGGCTGGAACTGTGCAGGCGCGGCCGGGAGGGAAACAATTTGGCCAGCGCGGCCTCGACCTTTTCCTGCACGCCGGTGCCGATTTTCTGGACCTGCCAGCCGGCGTAGGCCGTGCCGTCGTAAGCGATGACCAGCTTGAGCTTTTGCGCCGACATGGGGCGCGCGAGTCAGGCCCCGGACCGCGAGTCCAGGTAGGACTGGAGCAGGATGGCGGCGGCCATTTGGTCCACCTTTTGGCGGCGTTCGCGCCCGCGCACCCCACCCTGGGTCAGATACCGGTGGGCCTGGACGGAGGTCAGGCGCTCGTCCCAGGTCTGGATGGGCACGGTGAGGGCCGAGCGCAGCGCGGCGACGAATTCCTGCACCTTGAGCGCAGCCGGGCCGTAGCTGCCGTCCATGTTGCGCGGCAGGCCCACCAGGATCAGCTCGACCTCCTTTTCACGGATGATCTGGCGGAGGCGCTCCACCAGTTGGGCGAACGGCTCGGCGGGCAGGTAATCGAGCGGCGTGGCCAGCATCTTCAGCTCGTCACTGAGAGCAACGCCGATGCGGACGGTGCCGTGGTCCAGGGCCAGGATGCGCATGGGGTCAGAGGGTCTTGAACACTTCGGCCGCGGCACGCACGGTGCGCTCGATGTCCGCGGGCGTATGCGCGGTGCTGAGGAAGCCGGCCTCGAACTGGGAGGGCGCCAGGTAAATGCCGCGTTCCAACATGCCGTGGAAGAAGCGGGCAAACTTCGCGCGGTCCGCGCGCAGAGCATCGGCCAGATTCCACACCGGCGCGTCGGTGAAGTAGGTGCAAAACATTGAACCCAGGCGCTGGAAGCGCACGGCCACGCCGGCGGTGCGGGCGGCTTCGGTCAGGCCGGCCTCGAGCTGCCGGCCCAGCGACTCGAGGTACTCGTAGGCCCGCCCGTTTTCCAGGGCCTCGAGCGCGGCCAGGCCGGCGGCCATGGCCAGCGGATTGCCGCTGAGGGTGCCGGCCTGGTACACCGGGCCCACCGGCGCCAGGTGGTCCATGATGTCCGCCCGCCCGCCGAACGCGCCCACCGGCAGGCCGCCGCCGATGATCTTGCCGAAGGTCGAAAGATCAGGCGTCAGGCCGTACAAGCCCTGCGCGCCGGCCAGCCCCAGCCGGAAGCCGGTCATCACCTCGTCGGCGATGAGCACGGTGCCGTGCTCGGTGCAGAGTTGGCGGAGCAATTCCAGGAACCCCGGTCGCGGCAGATACAGGCCGGCGTTGGCGGGCACCAGTTCAAGGATCACCGCCGCCAGCTCCCGACCGTGCGCGGCGAAGACCGCCCGCAGGGCCTCCGGGTCGTTGAACGGCAGCACCAGCGTGTGCCGGGCAAAATCTGCCGGCACCCCCGCGCTGTCCGGGTGACCAAAGGTCAGCGCGCCCGAGCCGGCCTTGACCAGGAGCGAGTCGCCGTGGCCGTGGTAGCAGCCGTCGAACTTGAGGATGGTGTCGCGCCCGGTGAAGCCGCGGGCCAGCCGAATGGCAGCCATGCACGCCTCGGTGCCGGAGTTGCAGAGCCGGACCTTTTGCACGCTGGGCACCTGGGTACAAAGGCGGCGGGCCAGCTCGACCTCCAACGGGTTGGGGATGCCGAAGCTGGTGCCGCGTTCGGCCGCGGCCTTCACGGCGGCAATGGTGCCGGGATGGGCGTGCCCCAGAATCGCCGGTCCCCAGGTGCCGACGTAGTCGAGCAGTTCTTCGCCATCCACGGTCCAGACGCGCGCCCCGGCCGCGCGGTCCACGAAGAACGGCTGGCCGCCTACGGCGCGAAAGGCCCGTACGGGCGAGTTCACCCCGCCGGGCAGGTACTTCAGGGCTTCGGCGAACAGGGCGTCGGAGCGGGCGCGGTTCATGGTCGGCAACAACGAAAACTTGGGTGTCGGCCGGTCCGGGTTGAGGGCGGGTCAGGAAGCGGTTTGCGGCCAGGCCAGCGTGAAACCCGCCAACAGCTTGGAGCGGGCGGTCTGACCGGCGGCGGCCTTCGAGTGCAGGCGGTAGGCGCCCTTGACCAGCGCGAAGACCTCGATGGAGCGGTTGTCCGGGTCCACCAGCCAGTACTCCTTGACGCCGTACTGCTCGTAGAGCGCCTTTTTCTCGATACGGTCCCGCCGCCAGGACAACTCGGAAACCACCTCCAGCGTCAGGTCCGGCACGCCGCGGATGCAGTCGCGCACGATGCCGAGGTTTTCGCGGGCGATGAACACCAAATCCTGTTGCACGACCCGTCGCTCGGACAGGACCACGTCCAGGGGGGTGAGGAACACTTTACCCAGCCCGTGACGGGTCACGAAGTCGTGAAACGCGCGGGCGAAGTGAAAAATCACGTCCTGGTGACCGGGGCTGGGCGAAGGGGCCATAACGAGTTCTCCGTTCCAAAACTCGATCGGCTGGTTGGTTTCCGGCCACTCCGCCCGCAACTCGGAGTAGGTCCAGAGCCGCGGCGGTCGGGGACGGCCGGGACGTGTGAGAGAGGCGGTCGCCATGCGACAATGATTCCTTCCCGGAAGGGGAAGGCAACCGGATTTGCCGGCGGAAAGAGCACCCCGGGGACCACACAATTCCTCGCCCGACGGCCGGTCTGCCGGGTCGGAGGGCCCAAGCGCGAGGGCATATCCGCGGCCGGAAAGCTGAAAACGCCCGGCCGCCATCCCCGATGTTGTGATCGGCCGGCGGTCGGTCGGGACGCGGGATCGGGCCTTTGCTTGTGCGGTTGTTTTCGAGCTACGGGACTCGGAGAGGGTTGCTCCCGCGGGGCCACTCGCAAGTCAGTCACATCCGCGACCGGCGTCCGACCCCATCGTTCTCGTCTCAACAGAATCTCAGACTCCGGCCAACGAGGCGCTGGTCGGAACTTTGGCGCCGGGGTTAAGGTCTTAGCCCTCAACATGCTCTGAAAAAATATTTTGATGCTTGACTTTTAAAGATTTTATGCGAAAAAGCCCCAACCCATGATTAGGCCCCCAACGACCTGCTTCCGGCGCGCTCGGCCGTGTGCCTGTTACCAGCCCGGGGGCTGGAGGTTGCCAGGAAGGCGGGGTGCGGGACTCGGGGTACGGCTGGGAGTGCTCCTGCTGCCACTCGTTGTCCAAGGGGCCACCATCAGCCGGGTGGGGCTGGACGCAGCCGGCCGTCTGACTGTCCACATTCAATCCGACCCCCGGGTGTACCATCTGCTCTATCGCGGGGACCGGGTGACGGACATCACCATTCCAATAGCGATCCTACCGGGGGAGGCGGGCGAACAAACGCTGACCGATCCCGAGCCGGCCCGGGCGGCGGCGCGGTTTTTCCGCGTGCGCACGGTGTCCCGGAACGCGCCGCTGGACGTGGACGGCGACGGGATGGATGATCTGTTCGAGTGGGAACGACCCTTTTTGAATCCGCTCGATCCCCGGGACGCCGGACTGGATGAAGACGCGGATGGCCTGAGCAACCTGGAGGAGTACCGCCGCGGGACCGATCCCGCCAGCGCTTCTGCGCTCACCCTGGTCAGCCCCTCCCCGAGCAGCGGCGAGACCGGGGTTTCAGTGAACCGGGAAACCGTGCTGCGCTTCAGCCGTCCGCTGGCCGCCGACGCTGCGTTCCCGGCCGGTGTTCTGGATGCCGTCGCTGCCGGTCGCCGCCTGCTCACGCGGCCGGAGCTCAGCTCGGACCGCCGCATGGTCACGCTGTTTTACCTCGAACCGATGCCCGGCAGTGCCCGGGTGCGCGTGGAACTGGATGGTAACGCCGTCCGCGACAGTGCCGGCCAACCGGTGGACGCTGACGGTGACGGCCAGCCCGGGGGACGGCTGGTCATCACCTTTACCACCGCCGGCCTGACGCCCATGCCGGGCACGGCGGTGCTCGGGCGGGTGTTCGCCTCCGAGCCGGTCCCCGGGCCGGGGGGCGCGTTTCTCAACCGCCCCCTGGCCGGCGTGACCGTGACGGTGGACGGTGCGGAGGAAACCCTGCGCGCGGTCACCGATGCCGAGGGGCGCTTCCGCCTCGAGCCCTGTCCGGCGGGCGATTTTTTCGTTCACGTGGACGGCCGCACCTCCCCGGAGAGCCGGTGGCCCGGGGGAGATTACTATCCGTTCGTTGGCAAACGCTGGCAGGCCCGGGCCGGGCGCACGGACAACCTGGCCGGTGGCAGCGGGGAAATCTTCCTGCCCCTGATCCGGGCCAACACGCTTCAGCCGGTCAGCCCCACCGAGCCGACGCTGGTCACCTTTCCACCGGAAGTCCTGGCGGCCAACCCGGCGCTGGCCGGCGTGGAACTGCAGGTGCCGGCCAACGCCTTGTTCAACGAGCAGGGGGTCCGGGGCGGCCGGGTGGGCATCGCGCCCGTGGCCCCGGATCGTCTGCCCGAACCGCTGCCGCCGGGACTGAACTTCCCGCTGGTCATCACCGTGCAGACCGACGGGCCCCAGAACTTCGACCGCCCGGTCCCCATTCGTTTCCCCAACCTGCCCGACCCGCTCACCGGTCAACCGCTGCCGCCCGGGGCCAAGAGCGCGCTCTGGAGCTTCAACCATGACACCGGCGAGTGGGAGATTGCCGGCCCGATGACGGTGACGGCCGACGGTCGGTACATCGAGACCGATCCGGGGGTGGGCATCCGGCAACCCGGCTGGCACGGCAGCCAACCGGGCACGCAGATGGCTGCCGGCGGCGGCCCCAAGCCGGACTGCCCGGGTTTCGGGTGGGGGGACGCCTGGGACGTGGGCAAGGCGGCCTTCGACTGCGTGAAGAACATGACCCGGGTGCTCCAGTTGATCTCCATCGCCGTCGAGAGCATCAACGAAATCAAAACCGTTGCCAGCAGCATCACCACTCTGCGGGACAAGTACCGCGCCGGTCAGCTCGACAAGGAGGCCCTCAAGGCCGGGTTGGAACTGCTCAAGGCCCCCAAGGACAATGCGGTCAACGCCTTCGAGGTGCTCACGGCCCAGAACCCGGTTTCCAAAGCGCTGGACGTGGCCAAATGCGCCAGCGGCCTGATCAAGGTCCTCTTTGAAAAGCTGTGCAACAACCGGAATTGCCTGGGCCGGGTGATCAAATTCGTCTGCGAAGTGCTCACGCCCGCCGTGAACCTCACGGACACCTTGATCCAAAAGGCCGGGGACCTGGAAAAATCCCTCCGCTCCGCCCCGCTGGCCGCGGTGTGCGCATCCTTCGACACCCTGATCGCCATGACCACGCTGCCCGGCGTTCAGCGGCAGCTTCAACGCCCCAGACCGCACGCCGACCCGGACCCCGAGATTTTGGCCGTAATGGACACCTTGCTCCGGGATACGGACCGGTACATCGCCGACCTGACCTTCGTGGCCGACGGGTTGGAACCGGTGCGCGAAGTGCAACACCTGCTCCAGCGGGCCCAGGACCAGGCCGTGGAGGTCTTGACCGACCTGGGCGGTTTCCGCAACGCGTATTACCGGCTCACCCTTGGCGGAGCGGAGCAGCGCGGCCGCTTCAACGCGGACGGCACCCTCAGTCTGCGCCTGCCGGCGGACACGCCGTATGTGCTCGAGGTGTACGTGCCCCGGTTCAACGCCCTGGCCGTCTCGCGGGGGGTGACCGCCCCGGTGGGCCGCGCCGGCGAGTTCGCCCCGTTCCAACTGGAGTTCCTGGACGACGCGCCGGATGCGGACAACGACGAACTGCCCGACGCGGCTGAGCCGGTGATCGGCACCGCCCCCACCAATCCCGATTCGGACGGGGACGGCCTGCTCGACATGGCGGAATTGCTGCAAGGCTCGGATCCGCTCAGCGGATTGCCCGTGGCCACCGGCATCCTCGCCTCCCTGCCGTTGCCGGGGCAGGCGCAGGACCTCTGCGGCGGCGAGAACCTGCTGCTGGTCGCCCTGGGGGATCCCGGCGTGGCGGTCGTCAACCTGGCCCAGGGGCTGGACCCGGTGCTGGTCGCGGTGTTGGACACCCCGGGCACCGGCCACGCCGTGGCCTGCGGCGCCCGTTACGCCGCGGTCGCCGATGGCCCGGCGGGCGTGGCCGTGCTGGACCTCCAGGCTGCCGGCGGGCCGGCGGTGGTGCGCCAGGTGCGGGTCGGCGGGGCCGTGCGAGCGGTCGCCGTTGCCGCCGGTTTGGCCGTCGCCGGCACGTCCCCCGGGGAGGTGGTGGCGTTTGACCTGGTTTCGGGACTGGTGCTCTCGCGGCTGGCCCTTGGTCCGGCGCAGATCGAAGACCTGGGATTTGCCGGGGACCACCTTTACGTGCTGGTGGCCGGCACCCTGCACGTGCTCGAGTGGGCGGAGGGCGAGCTGCTCCGACTCGGTTCGGCCAATTCACCCGGCACCCCCAATTCCAGTCACGGCCGCGCGCGTCTGTTTGTGGGCGGCGGTCTGGCCTACCCGGTCCACAATCGGGGGTACAACACCCTGGACGTGTCCGACCCGGCCGCCCCGCGGCTGCTCACGCACCGGCCCACCGCGCAGTTCGGCTGGAAGCAAATCGTGCTCAACGGCTCCGGCCTGGGCATCGCCACCGTCAGTCCCAATTCGACCTTTGATGGCCCGCACCACGTCTCGCTCTACGACGTGCGCGATCCGGCGGTGGTGAACGCCTTCCTGGCCGAATTCCCCACCCCCGGCGTGGCGCGCGCCGTGACGCTTCACCACGGCCTGGCTTACGTGGCCGATCACACCGCCGGACTGCACGTGCTCAACTACCTGGCCTACGACAACCGGGGTCGGCCACCCGCCATCCGCCTCACCGGCCGCTTCCCGGCGGGCCGTGCCAGCGAAGGCGAGCTGAAAGGGGTCACCGCCGAGGTGAACGACGATGTCCAGGTGCGCCAGGTCGAGTTTTATCTCAATGGCGCGCGGGAGTTCACCGACGGCAGTTTTCCCTTTGAATTCCGCTTCCTCGTCCCGTCCCTGGCAGACGGCGCGGACCGCTTCACCCTCCGTGCCCGAGCCGTGGACACCGGGGGCAATGCCGCCTGGTCCGAGGAACTGGCCGTGCAAATCGTGCCCGACGCCACCCCGCCCCGCCTGGTCCGCACCGTCCCGGCGGCCGGCGCGTGGGTCGGCCGAATCTCCCGCGTGGCCCTGTTTTTCAATGAACCCCTTGCCGAGGACACCCTCGCGCCCGCCGCCCTGCGGCTCCTGGGCACCGGACCGGACCAGGTGCTCGGTACCGCAGACGACGTCACCATGCCGGTCACCCTCTTGCCACAGCGCGAACTGCGTGCCGTGTTCCTGGACCATGCCGGTGACCTGCCGCCGGGCCGGTACCGGGTGGAGGCGGCCGCCACGCTCACTGACCTGGCGGGCAATCACCTGCCCGCGCCCCTGGCCTTCGAGTTTCGTGTGTTTGCGTTCGAGGACGCCGACGGCGACGGCCTGCCGGACGAGCTCGAACCCACGCTTGGTTACGACCCCACCCGCGCCGATTCCAACGGCAACGGCATCCCCGACGGCGAGGAGGACCTCGACGGTGACGGCCTGACCAACAGCTTCGAGCTCCTGCGCTCGCTCACCGATCCGCTCCGGGCTGACACCGACGTCAACGGCATCCCGGACCAACACGAAGACCCGGATGGGGACGGGCTGCTGAACCTTCGCGAACAGGCCGCCGGCACCGATCCGCGCCTGGCCGACACCGATGGGGATGGATGGAACGACGAGGCCGAACTCAGCGGCGGCAGCCATCCCCTGGACCCGCGTTCGGTCCCGCGCCTGTATGTCCTGGCGCAACCGCCCCTGCGCGTGTTGCGGTCGGGCGTTCCCGCTCCGGGCGAGCCGCCGTTTAACATCTTCCGGGCTCGTCCTCCGGTCCTTGCCCTGCGCCCCGGCACCCCGGGGCCCGGGGAATTACCGTTCAACCTCCTCCGGGCCATGCCACCCACCCTGGTCTTGCGCGCCAGCGTCCCCGGGCCGGGGGAGCTGCCCTTCAACTCCTTTTTGGCCCGGCCGCCATCACAGGTGCTCCGCCCCGGCGTGCCCGGCGCCGGGGAACCGCCGTTCCATACCATTTGGGGCCGGCCTCCGGTCGAGGTCCGGTTCGCCAATCCCTAACCCGACAACCCGTACCACGCATGAAAACCACCCTCCCTTCCCTCCTCACCCTGGCCGCCCTGTGGGCCGTAGCACCGGCGGGCCTCGCCCAGGCCTTCGACTCCGGCAGCAACGGCTCGTACGGCCCGATCGCCGTGACCACCGCCGACGTGACCCTGGAGCTGCCACCCGACGGCGTGTTCCACGCCACCACCGTCACCATCAACAGTGGGCGCACGTTGCGTTTCAAGCGCAACGCGCTCAACACCCCCGTCGTGATCCTCGCCACGGGTGATGTCACCATTGCCGGCCGGCTGGATGTGTCCGGTTCCCGCGGCTCCTCGACCGCCGCCGGATTCGGGGGTCCCGGCGGATTTGACGGCGGCACGCCCGGCAGCGCGGGTACACCCCCCGGCGACGGCCACGGCCCCGGCGCCGGGGCGGGGGGTACGAATACCCGAAACGCTGATGGCGCCGGCCAGGGAGCCTACGCCGCTGCCATAACCGGCGTGGGCGAGAGCACCCGGCACGGCGCACCCTATGGCAGTGCCCTGCTTATCCCCATTTTGGGCGGCTCGGGTGGCGGAGGTTCCGGAGGTACACCCGGGGTCGGCGGCGGGGGCGGCGGTGGGGCGGTATTGATTGCGTCCAACACTCGGATACATCTCACGGGCCAGATTGATGCCGACGGTGCCTACTGGTCGGGCAATGCTCTCAACGGAGGTAGTGGCGGCGCGGTGCGCTTGGTGGCCCCGGTGGTGTCCGGGTCGGGTACCATCTTCGTCCGGGGCGCCGAAGGGGGTGCTGGCAGCGCCGGTCTTGGTCGCATCCGCGTTGACACACTGGATCGCTCCCAGATGAATTTCAATTTCGTGCCGAACTCCAGCGTGGCCGTGGGATCCCTGCTGCTTGTCCAACCCACACCCCTGCCGCGCCTGGATCTGGTGGAAGTGGCCGGTCGGGCGGTGGCGGTCGGTTCCGGCCCGGTGCAGGTCCTCCTGCCGTTTGGCGCGCCGGCCCAGCAAACCATCAAGGTCCGGGCGCAAGACTTTAACCAGGTGGTGCCGGTCCGGGTGGTACTCACCCCGGAAAGCGGCGCGGCCCGGCGCTACGATTTGGAAATCAACAACGCCGCCACCAACCCGGCCGAGGCCACGGTGACGGTCGAGTTTCCGGTCAACACCGCCACCCACGTGGCAGTTTGGACCCGATAGGCGGGAGCGGGCGGGTCCGGTGGGAGCTTGTGACCAGCACGGCCGGAGGGCGATCGCGGGCTTCGGTTCGTCCGTAACCGGCCCTTTTTTCGCGTTCGCTCCCGGAGCTTCCCAGCGCCCCACTCGGGGCGCCCCGGAACATCGCGGCGGCTGACGGAAGCACCTCACTGCAGAAGTCCCGGCCCCCCGCCGGGAGCGCGGGGAACCGTCCAGACCCGGGGAGCGGGCGATGCCTGGGTGCCGGGTGCCGGAAAGTACGAAAATTTTCGTTGACAACTACGAAGTTCATCGTACTTTCACCCCCGACATGGCCCGACGCTCTCCTCCCCCCAAGCTGCCCCGCCCCACGGACGCGGAACTGGCCATCCTGCGCGTGCTCTGGCAGCGCGGACCCAGCACCGTGCGCGCCGTGCACACCGAGTTGAGCCGCACCCAGTCCGTGGGCTACACCACCGTGCTGAAGCTGCTGCAGATCATGACCGCCAAGGGCCTGGTCCGGCGCGAGGAAGCCGGCCGGCAACATGTCTATGAGCCCCGTCTCAGCGAGGACCAGACCCAGCGCCAGGTGGTCGAGCACGTCCTGGATCGGGTCTTTGGCGGGGCCGCGCACAAACTGGTGCTGCAGGCGCTTTCGGCCCGTCGGGCCGCGCCGGAGGAACTGGCCGAAATCCGCCGGCTGCTCAACGACCTGGAGAAAGGCAACCCATGAACCCCCTCCCCACGTTTTGGAACGATCCGCTGGTCCACCGCCTGGGCTGGACGCTGGTGCATTTTGTCTGGCAGGGCGCGCTGCTGGCCGCCGGGTACGCGGCGTGGCGCGCCGCCGGGCGCGGACGCTCCGCCAATGCCCGCTATCTGGCCGGCTGCCTCACGCTGCTCCTGATGGCCGCGGCCCCGATGGCAACCTTCCTGCACCTGGCCGGCAATCCCGGATCATTGGCACCGACGACGCCCGCCCCACCGCGGGCGGAGGTGTTGTCACCGGCGGCCGCGAGCGCGCCGGCGCCCTTTCCCGACCTCCCCTGGACCGGGCGGGGGCTGGAGACCCTGGGCGAGTGGCTCCAGGCGGCGTTGCCGTGGCTGGTGGCCGGATGGGTGTTGGGCGTGGTGCTGCTGAGCGGGCGCCTGGCCGTGAGTTGGTTGCGGCTGCGTCGCACCTGCGCCGGGTGCGGTGAAGCCTTGGAGGTGCGGCTGGGCGCCCGCCTGCGTGAGTTGCAACACCGCCTGCGCCTGAGCCGGCCCGTGCGCGTGGTGCGGTCCGCGCTGGTGCAGGTGCCCACCGTGCTGGGCTGGTTCCGGCCGGTGATTCTGTTGCCGGCGAGCACGCTCACGGGGCTGAGCCCGGTGCAGTTGGACCTGATTCTGGCCCATGAACTGGCTCATCTGCGGCGCTGGGATCACTGGGTGAACCTGTTCCAACTGGCCGTGGAAACCCTGCTGTTCTACCACCCGGCGGTGTGGTGGGTGTCGCGACGGGTGCGGGAAGACCGCGAGCATTGCTGTGACGAACTGGCCGTGGCGGTGTGCGGCAACCGCCTGGCCTACGCGCAGGCGCTGGCCACGCTCGAGGAACTGCGGCAGGCCCCCGCGAAGCTGGCTTTGGCCGCGGCGGACGGTTCCCTGCTGGCGCGGATTCGTCGGATCCTCAGCCTCCCCGACGATGAGCGCGGCGGGGGCCGTCTGTCCGCGGCCGGGACCGCGCTCCTGGTGGTGGGACTGGCGATGTTCGTGGCCGGGGCGCTGCTCTACGTGACGGCCCGGCGGGAGTACACCGCCACGGCGCGGCTTCTGCTGGAGACCGCCAGGTTGCTCAAAACGGCGGACCCGCTCGGCCGCGGAGTGGACGCAAGGCTGGCCCCGTATTTTGTGGCCAGCGAGGCAGAGTGGATCCGGTCCGGCAAGGCCCTCGAGGAAGTGGCCACACGATTGGACCTGGCCGCACGCCGGGCTGCGGGTGGCGGGACGAACCCGCCGGACCGGGTCTCGGTGGTGAAACGGATGCAGCGCCAGATCCAGGTGCGGCCGCTCCGCGACGCCGGCGTGATTGAGATCCGCGTGCGGGCCGCTGACCCACAGGAAGCGGCCGACATCGCCAACACCCTGGTGGAAGTGCATCGGAGCCGACGCCTGACAGACCTCCGGGATCAAGAGCGTCTGGGGATCCAAGTGCTGGAAGCCGAACTCGCCTATCAAAGCAACCGGGTGGCCGAACTCCGGCGCCAGGTGGACGACCTGCGCACCAAATTGAGCATCCCCAACGGCACCGGGGAACGGGTCAGTTACTGGACCTCCCTGGAGCGCGAAATGGTCAACCCCCTGGCCGCGCAACTCACCTACATCTGGAGCGAATACACCGCCTCCAAAAAACGCCTGGAAACCCTGCGTGAACTGAGCACCAACGACTTGCGCAAAGCCATCCTGACCGCCGTCCCGGGCGAGGAAATTCTCCCGAACCTGCTCCGGGACCTGGCCCAGACCGAGCAGATGCTGGCCAAGCTCCTCCAGGATCACTCCCCGGAGCATCCCGAAGTGCAGATCACCCGGGCGCTGCGGGGCCAGATCGAGACCCAGGTCAACGAGCGCATTCAGGGCATGATGCTCGGCCTGGAGACCCAGGTGAAGACCTTCGAGGAGCGTTACCAGGCGCTGTCGAACCGGGTGGAAGAGGGCAGGGCCCGCATGGCCGAGGAAGCCATCCGGCAGCGGCAGTATGACGCGCTCAAGGGTGAGCTGGAAAAAGAGGAGCGGGTTTACGACGCCCTGTATCTGCGTGTCCAACAGGGAAAATACGACGCGTTGGCTTCGGGTTACCCGTACGTGACGATTCTCGAAGAAGCCCGGCCCCAGCCGGTCCCGCGGCGGGCCGGCCAACCGCTGGACGTGGGGCTGATGGCCGCCGGCGCGTTCGTCTCGCTGAGCGGCCTGGCGCTGCGCCGGACCGGGGAGCGGCGCGCCTCCTGAGCATCGGCCGAGACGGCAACCGCAACCGATTGCCCCAGGCCATGTGCCAGCGTACCTCGGGCAAAGATCGCGCCGGCATTGAAAGCCTGCCGGATTCGGGCTAGAGCTTGTGCATGAGCAATACCACCGAGGAGCTGATCCGCATTTGCGAATCCCTCCCCGAGGACAAGCGTAATGCGCTGGCAGAGTTCGCGCGCTTCCTGGCCGCTCAGCAGGACGACGAGCGCTGGGAGCGCCTGATTGCCCATCCTGAGCCCCGTCCCAAACTGGATGCCTTTCTGCGCGAAGCCGCCACCGAAGGCGCAATCCTGCTGAACCCGGACCAATTGTGAAATCGTACGCCCGGCCGAGCTTCTGGCGGGCTGATGCGGGATTGGCCCCCGGGTCCGCGCGGCAGCCCGGCGGGCTTATCGGCTGTTTGCTACGGCTCCCGCGCATCCTTCCCTGCGATTCAAGCGGCTGGGCGGTTACGAACACGTGTGGTCGGTCCGCATCAACGAACAATACCGCGCAGTGGGCGAGCGACACGGCAACACCATTATTTGGGTGTGGATTGGCTCCCACAACGATTTCGAGAAGCTTTTTGGTTGACGGCAAGGTCGGAAGGCCGGGTCGGGCACCTGTCCCCTCGCCCCACCAACAAACGGGAAGTGCGATCCAACTGACCGCCCAGACGGATTTGGTTTCCCTCAACGGCCCCCCGATCAACCTGGTCGGATAACCCCGCTGCAGTGGGGGCACGCCCCAATCGGCAGGCACTGGCGGCCTCAGACCGGTGGCATCAGCCGTGGCTGCAAGGGCGCCGTTTTGATCCGGCGCAATTCCATTTGCCGCTGCAGGGCGGCCGCGCGCGCCTCGGGGGAAGTGTCCGGCTGCGCGGCCCGGCGGGTCAGCTCCGCAATTTCCCGGTCCAACCAGCGGTCGCGCACCCGTCGCACCGCGTCCATGAGAATGCGCGTGCGTTCCGGGATTGGCTCGCCGCGCGCGACGGCCTCGGTCACCAACGCGGTGGCGGCGGGGTCGGCCAGGGTTTCCAGCAGCGCCGGGATGTCCGGGTCCTGCCCCTGCTCGAAGGCGCGGAAGCGCGCTTCCAGCACGCGCTGCACCACCGGGTGCTCCACCCAGGCCAGGTCCAGGTGGCCCAGGGCCCATTCGGCCAGCTCGGCATCGGCCAGCACCAGGCGCATCAGCCAGAACTCGATTTCCGAAGGTCGCGGGGTCTCGGGCGTGGCACCCGCCGGCGCCGCCGTGCTCTCTGCCGGGCGCGTGGTCGTGCGCCCCGCCTTGCGAAATTCGGCGCGCACCGCCTCCACGCTCACCCCCAGCAGCCCGGCCGCCTTGCGGGCCACGGTGTCGAACAGCACCGCGTCCCCGGTTTTCCGCACCGCCTCGCCCAGCGCGCGAATCACCTCCGTCCGGCCGCGATCGGTGCGCAGGTCGTTCTGCCGGCACAGGTGCGCCAGCAGATGATCGAAGAAGCCCGCGGCCCCGGCGATCAGTTGCCGGAACGCCTCCCCGCCGTGCGCGCGGATGAAGCTGTCCGGGTCGTGCGGCGCGGGCACGGCGGCCACGCGGATGGCCAGGCCGGAGGCCAGCAGGTCATCCAGCGCGCGCAATGCGGCGTTCTGGCCGGCGGGGTCGGCGTCGAAGCACAGCACCACCTCGTTCACGTAGCGCCTGAGGATGCGGCAATGCTCGGCGGTGAGGGCGGTGCCCTGCGGGGCCACGACGTTTTCCACCCCGGCCATGAAGCAGGCGATGAGGTCGAGCTGGCCCTCGCAGATCACCGCCGTACCGCTGTCCAGGAGCGCGCGCCGGGACTTGTCCAGCCCGTAAATGACCCGGCCCT
This sequence comes from uncultured Verrucomicrobiae bacterium, assembly GCA_937946835.1. Classification (GTDB taxonomy): domain Bacteria; phylum Verrucomicrobiota; class Verrucomicrobiia; order Limisphaerales; family J093; genus DSVZ01. Next base: position 18,316 of record CALFAV010000021.1, read on the forward strand.
TGTGAAAGAGGGGCGTCTCGGGCGAGTTGACGTACTTGGCGGTCTTTTCGTCCCCGCTCAACACCCGCCCGCTGAAGCCGATGACCCGCCCCTGCTCGTCGCAGATCGGGAACATGAGCCGGCCCCGGAAGCGGTCGTAGTACCGGGGCGGGCCGCCGCGCTCATCGTCCTTGCGGACAATCAGGCCGGCCTGCTCGACCAGGGCGAGGTCGTAGCCCCTGGATTTCGCCCAGTTGACCGTGTCGTCCCAGGCCTCCGGCGCGTAGCCGAGGCGGAAGAGTTTGACCGCCTCCGGCGACACGCCGCGCCCGGCCAGGTACTCGCGGGCGATTTGGCCGGCGGCGTCGTTGGCCAGGGCGGCCTGCCAGCGCTGGGTGATCTGCTCGTGGATGGTCAGCAGCGTCTCCTTCAGGAACCGCTGCCGTTCCCGGGCGGGGCTCTGCTCGAATTCCAACGGGATGCGCGCCCGCTCGGCCAGCCGCCGCACGGCCTCGAGGAAGGAGATGTTCTCGATCTCCCGCACAAAGGTGAACACGTCCCCGCCCTTGTGACAGCCGAAGCAGTGGAAGATTTGCCGCTGGGGGTTGACGTGGAAGCTGGGGGTCTTCTCCTTGTGAAACGGGCACAGCGCCACGAAGCTGGCCCCGGCGCGCTTGAGCGGCACGTAGGCGCCGACCACATCCACGATGTCGCTCGCGGCGCGGATTTGCTCAAGGACCTGCGAAGAAACCAACCCGGCCATGCCGTGGGGGATTCAACGGCGGCGCGGCCCCGCGGGCAAGCCCGGGGCCACGGCGGCGTTCGCGCGGGACTTGCCGCCCCTGGTCCGCCCCATCACACTCCTCTCATGCAACCGATTGTCGTACGGCTCCGGCGGCTGGTGATCGGCCTGCTGGGCACGCTGGCGCTTGGCGCCACCGCGGCGGAGTGTGAGCTGACCGTGGCGACCTACAACCTGCGCTACGCCAGCGACACTCCCCCCAACGCCTGGCCGCAACGGCGTCCCCTGATGAAGGCGTGCCTGGAAGCCATCCAGCCGGACCTGATCGGCACCCAGGAGGGGCTTTACCGCCAGCTCAAGGACCTGGCGGCCGACCTGCCCGAGTACGACTGGATCGGCACCGGCCGGGATGGGGGCAGCCGCGGCGAGTTCATGGCCATTTTTTACCGGCGCGCCCGGTTCGAGCCGCTGGAGTACGATCACTTCTGGCTGTCGGACACACCGGAGCTCATCGCCTCGAGCACCTGGGGCAACACCAACCGCCGCATGGTCACCTGGGTGCGTTTTCGTGACCGCGAGTCGGGGGTCGAATTTTACTTCTGGAACACGCACCTGGACCACGCCCTCCAGGAGGCGCGCGAGAAGGCGGCCCGGCTCATTCGCGAGCGGGTCGGCGCCCTGAAAACCCGACTGCCCGTGCTGTTGGTGGGCGACTTCAACGCCGTGGCCGGGGCCAATCCGGTGTACGACCTGCTGGTGCGCGAGGGCGGCTTCCAGGACACCTGGCATCTGGCCCGCGAGCGCCGCAATGCCGAGTACAACACCTTCAACGGCTTTGCACCGCCCAGGCGCGAGGGCCAGCGGATTGACTGGATTCTGGTGCGCGGCGAGGCCGAAGTGGCCTGGAGCGAAATCGTCACCTTTGCCCGCGACGGCCGGTTCCCCAGCGACCACTTCCCGGTCGTGGCGCGCCTGCGCCTGCGCGCGCCCGCCCCGTGACGATGCGGGTTTGAACCACTTGCGCGCGCGTCGCCCTCCGACGCCGATGGAGCGCCGGCATTGCCTTCTCGCCCTGGGTGCGGCCGACCCGGCAGCGGGCGCGTTGCTCCGCGCGGCGCTGGGCGGTGGGGTCCCTTCCCCCGAGCCGGCACCTCCGGCCCCCGCGGCGTCGCCATTCACCGATTTGCCGCACGAACTCTGGCTGCCGGCCGGGCCGGGAGGTGGGCCGCAAGGGTTCACCGTCACCTGGGTCCACCTTCCTGTCCCCTGGGCAAAAACCGCCTCCGACCCGCTGGCCCATACGTGCTTCGACCTCGCGCTGGTGGCCGCGCCGGCCAATCCCCCCGGGGTGGAAGCCGGTCAACGCCTGACCGGGATCGCCCATTGCTTGGGCGCGACCCGGTGCGTGGTGGTTTGGACCGCTGGCGAGGCCGGCCCCCCGGACGCCGTGCATCCACCGGAGCCGAGGCGTGAAACGCCGGGGAGTGCTGCGCCCATGCAGGTGTCGGAGGTGTGGCTGGACCCGGCACGCCCCGATTCCCTGGACGCGGTCCGGCCGGCGCTGGCCCGCGCCCTGGCCACGCTGCCGCCGGAGCGGCCCCGAGCGCGGGCGCGGGTTTGGGTGGAGCACCTGACTGAGGGCGACGGCGCAACGGCCGGGATTCAGGGGGTGTTGACCGACGGCGGCCTGCGGTGCGGCCAAACGCTCCGGCTGTTGCCGACCGGGCGGCTGGGTCGGGTCAAGACCCTGCAAACGCCGGAGGGTGAGGCCATGGAGGCGGTGCCCGGTCAGCGGCTCGTCTTGACCCTGGAATGGCTCGAACACACCGGCACAGACACCCAGCCGCCCGCCCCCTCCCCACCAGATTCCGCTCGGGCCGGGGAAGCTGAGGCCGGCGGCACACCGCCCTCTGCGTTGGTGTGCGTGGCGGCGGAGGTGGGGGACGCTTCGACCACGCTGGATGTGCAGCTCCTCGAGCCGGCCGGTCCGCCCGCTCCGGCATCGGTTTGGTCGTGGAAAGACCGCGAACGCGTGCGGGTGTACCTGGGCAATACCGCCGTGCCCGGCACTCTTTTCCTGCATTCGGAAAAATCCCCCGCCCCGGCCGGGCGGCTCGCCCAACTGCGCCTGGACCAACCGCTGCCCGCCCTGGGTGGGGACCGCCTTCTGGTGTGCGCCGAAGCGGACCCCGCCCGGTGCTTCGGCGCGCGGGTACTGGACCCGGACGGCGACCGCAAACGCTGGCAACGCCCGGAACAGCGGGCCCTGCTCGCCGCCCGCGCGGCGGCGCCGGAGGACCCGGTGGCCTGGCTGAGCGCGCAACTGAAACGTGACCGATTGGTCAAACGGGACGCGGTGCTGAGCCGGACCCTGTTCCCGCCGGCCGCGGTCGCGGAGGCGGTGGCGACGGCGATTCGCGCCGGGCAAATCCTCCGCGCGGGCGAGTGGCTGGCCGAGGCCGCCTGGGGGGCAGAGTGGCAACGCCGCGCGGCCGAGGCCGTGGACCGCTTCCACGCGGCGCAACCGCACCGCCTGGGGCTGCCCCTGGACCTGTTGCACAAATGGTGGTCGGCGGAGCGACTCGCCCCGGAGGGCTTCGAGGCGATGCTCCGGCTCCTGAGCCGGGCGGGACTGACGGTCAGCGGTGTGGTCGTTCATCGCGCCGGTCGCCGGCCGGTCTTGATCGAGCGCCTGGCGGGCGCGGTTGCTTTTGTGCGCCAGCGGTTGACCGAACGCCCCCTGGCACCACCCGCCCGCGGAGCCCTGGCGCCGGATGCCGGCTCGGCCGAGGCCCTCCAATTCCTTCTCGAATCCGGCGAGGCGGTCGAAGTGGGACCGAACCTGGTGCTGGAGGCCGGGGCTTACGCGCGGGCGGTCCAGGCCCTCAAGAAGTACCTGCGTCGCCGCGGGCGGGCCACGCTGGGCGAACTGCGCGAGCACCTGGGGACCACGCGCCGGGTGCTCCTCCCGCTGTGTGAAAAGCTGGAACGTGAGGGCGTCACGCGGCGGGAAGGGGATTACCATCGGCTGGCCGCACCGGACCCGAACGCCGGCCGCTCCCGTCCCCGCCCCCGCGCCGGCCGACGCCGTTGAGGGTTCGCCCGGGTATCCCGGGGAGCACGCAAGCGGTGGTTGAGCCGCGCTGCGCCGTGGCGGGAGTTGCCCTTGGTTGGGGCGCCGCGCCGTGGCCCAAGCCGAAGAGGTTCCGCCCCGGTGGCGCCGACGCAGCGGCGCCCGGCCAACGTCCGCCCTGCCGTGGGGCCGCTCATGGGCGGCGCCGGGCAACCGACTTCTGCGCGTTCAGCCGGCCGGCTCGTAGGCCAGGTAGGGGCCCAGCCAGCGTTCGGCTTCGTCGAGGGGGATGCCTTTGCGGCGGGCGTAGTCCTCGACCTGGTCGCGGCCGAGTTTGCCCACGGCGAAGTAGCGGGCCCGGGGGTGGCTGAAGTACAGGCCGCTGACACTGCTGCCGGGCCACATGGCGCCGCTTTCGGTGAGGCGAATGCCGGTGTGGGTCTCGACCTGGAGCAATTGCCAGAGCGTGCGTTTCTCGCTGTGGTCCGGGCAGGCCGGGTAGCCCGCCGCGGGGCGGATGCCGCGGTACTTTTCCGCGATGAGCTCGTCGGGGGTGAGGTTTTCGGCGCGGCCGAAGCCCCAGTCCTCCCGCGCGCGCTTGTGCAGGTACTCGGCGAAGGCCTCGGCCAGGCGGTCCGCCAGGGCCTCGGCCAGGATGGCCCGGTAGTCATCATGGTCGGCGCGGTACTGCTCCACCAGTTCGCGCAGGCCGTGGCCGGTGGTGACGGCAAAAGCGCCCAGGTAATCCGGCGGCGGGGGCGCGGCCGCCGGGGCGGGGTCGCGGGGCGAAACAAAGTCGGCCAGACACCAGTGGGGCGAGGTGTCGCCCTTTTCGATCTGCTGGCGCAGGAAGTGGAACCGGGCCAGGACGCGGGTGCGGGTTTCGTCCGCGTACACCTCCACGTCATCGCCCACCGCGTGCGCCGGGAAAAAGCCGTACACCCCGCGGGCGGTGAGCCGGCGCTGCCGAAGGATTTCCTCAAGCAACCGGCGGGCGTCTTCGTAGAGCTTGCGGGCCTGCTCGCCGTACCTGGGGTGGTCCAGGATGTTGGGAAACACGCCCCGCAGTTCCCAGGCGTGGAAGAACGGGGACCAGTCAACGAAGGGCTGCAGTTCCTCCAGCGAAAAATGAATGCAGGCCGGGGTGCCGGCCGAGGATTGAGGCGGGCCGGCAGGCGAAGGGGGCTCGGTGGTCAGCACGCGCACACCCAGAAATTCCGGTCGGGGTGGCGTGTAGGTGGCCCAGTCCGGGCGGGGCGCGCGGGCGCGAGCCTCGCGCAGCGGCAGGAGGCGCTCGGTCCGGCCCTGGTGTTGGACGCGGAGGCGTTCGTATTCGGCGCGGACCTCTTGCACCAGCGCCGGCTTCTGGTCCGGGTTGAGCAACCCGGAGACCACGGGCACGGCGCGGCTGGCGTCGAGGACGTGGATGACCGGTTGGCGGTAGGCCGGGGCGATCTTTACGGCCGTGTGGGCCTTGCTGGTGGTGGCGCCGCCGATGAGCAGGGGCAGCTCGAAGCCTTCGCGGTCCAGCTCCCGCGCCACATGCACCATCTCGTCCAGCGAGGGGGTGATGAGGCCGCTGAGGCCGACGACGTCCACCTGCCGGGTGCGGGCGGTTTCCAGGATTTTCTCGCAGGGGACCATGACGCCGAGGTCCACGACCTCGTAGCCGTTGCAGGCCAGGACCACGCCGACGATGTTTTTGCCGATGTCGTGCACGTCGCCCTTGACCGTGGCGAGCAGGACGCGGCCGGCGGGGCGGGAGGCCGCCTGTTTTTCGGCTTCCATGAAGGGCTGGAGGTAGGCCACGGCTTTCTTCATCACGCGGGCGGCCTTTACCACCTGGGGCAGGAACATTTTGCCGGCGCCGAAGAGGTCGCCCACGACGTTCATCCCGGCCATCAGCGGTCCCTCGATGACGGCCAGGGGACGGCCGTACTTGCGGCGGGCTTCCTCGACGTCGGCCTCGATGAAATCGGCGATGCCCTTGACCAGGGCGTGCTCGATGCGTTCTTCCACCGTCCCGCGGCGCCAGGCCGCGTCTTCGGGCGGGGCCGGGACCTGACCCGGGGCGGCCGCGGCCCGGGCCTTGTGGGCCTCGGCCCAGGTCAGCAGGCGCTCGGTCGCATCAGGCCGACGGTTCAGGAGCAGGTCTTCGACCCGCTCGCGCAGTTCGGGTTCGATCTCCTCGTACACGGCCAGCATCCCGGCGTTGACGATGGCCAGGTCCAGGCCGGCGCGCAGGGCGTGGTACAGGAAGACGCTGTGCATGGCCTCGCGCACGACGTGGTGGCCGCGGAAGCTGAAGCTGACATTGCTGATGCCGCCGCTGACGCGGGCGCCGGGCAGGTGTTCCTTGATCCAGCGGGTGGCCCGGAAGAAGTCCACGGCGTAGTTGGCGTGCTCCTCGATGCCCGTCCCCACGGTAAGAACGTTCGGGTCAAAAATGATGTCCTGGGGCGGGATGCCGGCCCGCTCGGTGAGCAGGCGGTAGGCCCGGGCGCAGACCTCGATGCGGCGCTCGAAGCTGTCCGCCTGGCCGCGCTCATCGAAGGCCATGACCACCATTGCCGCGCCGTAACGGTGGATGAGCCGGGCCTGTTCCAGGAAGCGGGCCTCGCCCTCCTTGAGGGAGATCGAGTTGACCACGCCGCGGCCCTGCAGGCATTCCAACCCCGCCTCGATCACCGCCCACCTGGACGAGTCAATCATCACCGGCACGCGGGCCACGTCCGGCTCGGCGGCCAGCAGTTGGAGGAACCGGCGCATGGCCGCCTCGCCGTCGAGCAGGGCCTCGTCGAAATTCACGTCCAGGAGGTGGGCGCCGTTTTCGACCTGCTGGCGCGCGATGGCCACCGCCTCGTCGAATTGGCCGGCCCGCACCAGCTTCGCGAACCTGGGCGAGCCGGTGACGTTGGTGCGCTCGCCGATGAGCACCAGATTCGAGGCGGCCGGAGCGGCCCCGGCCGGGGCCGGATCGGCAAGCGGCCGGTTGAGCCGCACGGTGAGCGGTTCCAGGCCACTGAGGCGCAGTTCGGGAGCGATCTCGGGCGGGCGGCGGGGCGGCAGGTCGCGCACGGCGGCGGCCAGGGCGCGAATGTGCTCGGGGGTGGTCCCGCAGCAGCCGCCCACCACGTTGACCCAGCCGGCGCGGGCCCACTCGGCCAGTTGGGGCGCGAGCGATTCGGGCGTTTCCGGGAACCCGGTCGGGGAGAGCGGGTCGGGCAGGCCGGCGTTGGGATAAAAGCAGGTGAACGCCGGCGCCAGAGCGGCCAACTCCTCGGCAAAGGGGCGCATCTCCCGCGGGCCGAGCGCGCAGTTCAGGCCGATGGTCAGCGGGCGGGCGTGGGCCACCGAGTTCCAAAACGCCTCGACGGTTTGGCCGCTGAGGGTGCGCCCCGAGCGGTCGGTGATGGTGCCCGAGATCATCAGCGGCAGCGGACCGGCCGCGAGGGCGGGCGGAGAGTTGTTTGCGGGCCCCGGCGGCGGGGTTTTCGTTGCCGGGGCGGGTTCGGGCCGGGCGACCGACGCGGGTGAGGCGTCCGAAGGCGCCCCTGACGCCGCCGGCCAGCCCAGTTCTTCGAGCACTTCCTGAATGGCGAAAAGCGCCGCCTTGGCGTTGAGGGTGTCGAAAATCGTTTCCACCAACAGCAGGTCCACTCCGCCCTCGATCAGGGCGCGGACCTGCTCCGCGTAGGCCTGACGAAGCTGCCGAAACGTGACCGAGCGGAAACCGGGGTCGTTGACGTCCGGAGACAGCGATGCGGTCACCGGCATGGGCCCGATGGCCCCGGCCACGAACCGGGGCCGGCCGGTTTCCTCGGCCACGCGGTCGGCGGCTTCGCGGGCCAGACGGGCCGCAGTGAGGTTCATTTCCCGGACCAGGTCCCGCAGGAACGCATCCCCGACCACCGCGTCGAAAAAGGCCGGGTCTTTCCGACCACCGGGATGCCGTGGGAAGAAGAAATCGTGCTGGCCGATGGTTGTGGCCGAAAAGGTGTTGGTCTCGATGAGGTCCGCGCCGGCCAACAGGTAACGGCGGTGGAGGTCGCGGATGAGGTCCGGGCGGGTGAGGACCAGCAGTTCATTGTTGCCCTTGAGCGGTTTTCCCGACCAGCCCGCAAAGCGCTGCCCCCGGTAATCGGCCTCGCCCAGCCGCTCCAGTTGGATGAGCGTACCCATGGCGCCGTCCAGGACGGCAATCCGTTCCCGGAGCAGTTGGGTGAAGGCAGGAATGGCGCTTGGCAACCGATGCATGGCGTACAGGCCCCGCTGGGGGCGGGATTACCAGCGGCGATGAATGTGCCGTGGCTCCCGTGGGTTGCAAAGTCGAAAATCAATCAATCAGGATTCGATGATATCAAGCCCTCAAAGCCTCACGGTCTCTTCACCCGACTGTCATCCATTCGTAACGCAGACCGACCACCTTGAGAGCGGGTCTGGGTCTGCACCCAACCCGCAGGTCCAATGAAACACAAACTGGAATTGGTCGGGGCCGAGGGCGGTTTCCCTGCCGACCTCCGGCAGCGGGTGCCGGCCCACCGTCTTTTGGAGCTGGTGTTGGAGGCGGTCAGCCAGTTGGGGGCCGAACGCCCCGTGCGGGAATTTCACCACGGCGGTGCGAGTTACAACTACAACCAGATCCTCGCCACGCTTGGGTACGCCTACCTGATCGGCATTTTCGACTCCGAGGAACTCGAGGCCGCCCTCGATCTGGACCCGGAGCTGAAGTACCTCGTCACCGGGTCCACGCCAAGTGCAGCGACTTTCCGGCGTTTCCGCCGGCTGCATCGGGGCCCCCTCGGGGTGGTGCTGATGCGGGTGCTGGCGCGCCTCGCCTCGGGAGCAGGTCCGTCTGGTGCATCCCAAGGGCCGGTCCCCGCCTCGCCGGCAAAACCGGTGGCCGATCGGGTGGCGATGGAGAGGTTGACCCAATGCGCCGTGGAGGCGGAAGCGCGGCTGTCGCGGGCCGTGTTTGCCGACATGGTGGCCTGGGACGATTGAGGCACCCGGACCCGGAATGGCTGATCGGAACCCCGGCAAGTTAGCGCACATCGGCGGGCCTCGGGGTTCAGATTTCCTCCGCAGCGCGGCCTTGGAATTCCGGACTTGGCCGCCCGGCGCTGCCCACCGGGCAAAAGCCCGGGTTGTTCCCGCTGTCGCCGTTTGCGGAATGAGATTGAATTCAAACCCGTTCTCCAGAATCTAACGCCCCCATGTTCGCTGACCATTGCACGATAGCCCGGAGCGGGGGATTGCTGCTGGCCGGGCTGGGATTGGTTTCATGTGCTTGCGCGGATGACTGGCCGCAGTGGCGCGGGCCGCGCCGGGACGGGAAATCCGCCGAGACGGGATTGCTCCAACTGTGGCCGGCGGGCGGGCCGCCGCTGGTCTGGAAAATCACCGGTCTGGGCGCCGGCTACGCCACCGTGTCCGTGGCGGGCGGGGTGATTTACACGGCCGGAGATGTGGGCGAGGAGAACTTTGTCCTGGCTTTCCGGGAGCAAGACGGCCAGCCGATTTGGAAAGCCAAGCTCGGCCGGGCGGGTGCCCCGGGCTGGGGCGGCTTTGCCGGCGTGCGTGGCACCCCCACGGTGGATGGCGACCTGGTCTTTGCCATTGGCCAGTACGGGGAAATTGCCGCCTTTGACGCGGCGAGCGGCCGGGAGCTTTGGCGGCGGGATTTCCTCAAGGATTACGGCGCCAAGCTGCCCGAGTGGGGCTTCAGTGAATCGCCCCTGGTGGATGGTGACAAGCTGGTGTTTACCCCCGGCGGCCCCCGGGGGGCCATCGTGGCGGTGAACAAGCGCACCGGCGCGTTGTTGTGGCAAACGAGCGATTTTACCGACGAAGCCCAGTACGCCTCCCTGATGCCGGCCACGATTGAAGGCGTTGCGCAGTACGTGCAGCTCACCATGGCCACGGTGGTGGGCGTGTCCCCCGAGGGCAAGGTTCTTTGGCGCGCCCCGCGCAAAGGGGCGGTGGCCGTCATTCCCACGCCCATCGTGGCGGGGAACCTCGTGTACGTGACCTCCGGCTACAACATCGGGTGCAACCTGTTTCAAGTGACCCGCGCCAGCGATGCGTTTACCGCGACCGAGGTGTACAAGAATCGCGTGGTCATCAACCACCACGGCGGGGTCATCCTGGTCGGAGACCACCTTTACGGTCACGATGACCGCCGCGGCTGGACCTGTCAGAATTTCAAGACCGGCGAAGCGGTCTGGCAGACCGAGGAGGGCCTGGGCAAGGGCTCCTGCGTTTACGCCGACGGACACCTCGTGCTGCGCGAGGAAAAGAAGAAAGGCAGTCGCATTGCCCTGATCGAAGCCCGCCCGGCCGGCTACAAGGAAAAGGGCGTCTTCGAGCAGCCCGATCAGAGCGGCAAAGAAACCTGGCCACACCCGGTCATCGCCAACGGCCGGCTCTACCTGCGCGACCAGGACATCTTGCTCTGCTACGACCTGCGGTCCCGTTGAGCCGCCTTTGGCCGCCGCGCCTTCACGGGCGAGTCCAGCGTGAGCGGACAAAAGTTCAAGTTCACGCCGTATCGGGACTGAAAGCGCGGTCCCCGGCATCCGCCGCGCGCCGCTGCGGCCCACGCCGTTACACCTGATCGGGCTTATTTCGGCTTGAGCTGCGGGAACAGGATCACGTCGCGAATGCTCTCCTGACCCAGGAGCAACATGCACAGACGGTCCATGCCGATGCCGATGCCCCCCGCCGGCGGCATCCCGTGCTCCAGGGCCAACAGAAAGTCCTCGTCGAGTTTTTGCTGCTCGCCCCCGGCCTGGTGTTCGAGCCGCTCGCGTTGCTCGATCGGATCGTTCTGCTCGGTGTACCCCGGGGCGATCTCCTGCCCGCCGATGCACAGCTCGAATACCTCGACGGTGTCCGGCTCCTCCGGCGCGCACTTGGCCAGCGGGACCAGCTCCTTGGGCAGGTGGGTGACGAACGTCGGCTGGAGGAGCGTGGGCTCGACCAGCTTCTCGAACACCGCCCCGGTCACCTCGAAGTCTTCGTAGCCCGTGGCAATGTCCCCGGCCAGCCGCAGGTCCTCGAGGGCCCGCCGGCGCCGCTCGGCCGGGCCGACCTCGAACCAGTCCGCCCCCGCCACCGCGCGCACCAGGTCCTTGTAACGCACCCGGCGCCAGGGCGGCCGCAGGTCAATGGTCCGGACCACGCGCCCCTCCGCGTCACGTTGTTCGAGCAGGCGCGTGCCCAGCACCGTGTCGGCGAGATGGCCGATGAGACTTTCGACCGTTTCCATCATCGTGGCGTAGTCCCCGTAGGCCTCGTACGCCTCCAGCAGGGTGAACTCGGGGTTGTGCCGGCGGGAAAGCCCCTCGTTGCGGAAGACCCGGCCGATCTCGAACACCTTGTCCAGGCCCCCGACGAGCAGCCGCTTCAGGTGCAGCTCCAGCGCGATGCGCAGGTAAAACTCGCAGCCCAGCGCGTTGTGCCAGGTCTTGAACGGCTGCGCCGCCGCGCCGCCCGGGATGGCCTGCATCATGGGCGTTTCGACCTCGACGTAGCCGCGCGCGTGGAAGAAGGCGCGGGTCTCGCGGATCAGCGCCGAGCGCTTGAGGAACACCTCCCGCACCGCGTCGTTGGCCATCAGGTCCAGATACCGCTGGCGGTAGCGAATCTCGGTGTCCTCCAGCCCGTGCCACTTGGCCGGCGGCGGGCGCAGCGCCTTGGCCAGCACGGTGAACTGCTCGACCTTCACACTCGGCTCGCCGGTGCGGGTGCGAAACAGCGTCCCCCGCACGCCGATGAAATCCGCCAGGTCCAGGTGCCGGAAGATCTCGTACGACTCGTCGCCCAGGACCTGCTTCTGCGCGTAGATCTGGATGCGGCCGGACTGGTCCTTGAGATCGAGAAACTGGCTCTTGCCCATGTCGCGATGCGCGGTGATGCGGCCGGCCACCGCCACCGGGGCACCCTCGGCCAGCGCCTGCGGGTCGGCGGGATTTGCCTGCCCGAGCAGCAACCGGCGCCGCGCCTCGCCGCAGCCCACCGTGGGGGTGAACTTGTTCCGGAACGGGTCCAGGCCGCGCGCGCGCAGGGCCTCCAGTTTGGCGCGGCGCTGGGCAATGAGGCTGTGCGTCTCGTCCATGCGACTCGGGCGGGCATCAAACACCGCCGCCCCCGCGAAGTCCACGCGCTTTTGCGGCGCACCTTGGGCCTGCGACGCGGCTCAGCGTGTCGGCCCGCGATAAAAGGCCATGCCTGTGCCCTCGGCCTGGTTGACCGGTGGTTTGCGAATTCGACGCGGTTGTGCCCCCGGTATCAGAGAGCGCGGCGGCACTTAAGGATCCATCAGCCATTCGGCCCGCACGCGCAGGAAGCCGCCGGATGCGCCGAAGTTGAAATACCGGAAGGTGCCGGTGCGGGTGCCGTCGCCGTGGCTCTGCCAGGTGCCGGCGTCGAAGGTGGGCCGGCTCCAGAGCACGTCGGTGGCAAATTCCGCCCACACCACCGCGCCGGCGTCCTCGCGCACGGTCACGCGCACCTGCCATTCGCCCCATTCGTTGAGGGTTGACTGCGGTGACGCCGGGCGATCGGGCCGATTCGGGTCCGTGAGGCAGAGGAGCTCAATCCAGTTGGGCAGGCCGTCGCCGTCCGCGTCGGCGGTGGGACCACGCAGTGCCGGGGGCTGATTGGCCAGGGCCTGTTCCGCCCAGGCGGGGTAACCCGACGGCGCTCCGTCCAGATCAGCGATGGTCACCAGCAGGGAACTTCCCTGACCCGGTCCCATGCCGCCGTGGAGGTTCAACACCACCACCTCCGCGCCTTCTGCCCGGCCATCCACCAGCGCGGTGAAAGTCACGGTGGCCTCGGTTTGGCCGTCTTCGAAGCGCGGGAAGCGGGGCGTGAGGGTCCAGTCTTCGTCCTCGACGGCGGTGCCGCTCACGGGGAACAAGAACACCTCGATGGCGCCATCGGTACCGCCCTCGCGGCGCAGGGTCAGGGTGCGGCTTTCCCCTTCGCGCAGCCGCAGCGTGCGGTCGGCAAAGACCACCGTGCCCGGCCGGGTGTCGTCGTCCCCGATCTGGAGCGTGGCAAAGACGCGGAACGGGTCCAGTTCGTCCAGGGCCGCGCCCTGCGGGTTGAGCAGCCGGAAGACCACCTGTTCAAAGCCGGCACCCTCCTTGAGCGTATCGTCGAGGATGGTCAGGGAGAAGCTGCGGTTGGTCTGGCCCGGCGCAAACACCAGCGTGCCGGATAACGGCCCGGTGAAGTCGGCGTCTGGCGTGGCCGTGCTGCGTTCCGGCTCGAACCGGTAATCCACGCGGACCTCCTGGGCGGAGGGGCGGGACAGCACGACGGTAAACGTGACTTCCGACGTCTCACCCTCGCGGGCATACAGCCAGGCCGGCTCCCAGCTCAGTTTGGCGCCCTCGGCGATGGTGACCTGCACGGCGGAAGGCTCACCCAGCGCCGCTCCGCCCTCGACGCCGAGCAGGTGGACGTAGAAAAACTCGTCCGGCTGCTCGGCCACCGCATCGGTCAGCAACGGGATCGAAATGACCTTTTGGGCCTCGCCGGGCGCGAAGATCAGCAGGCCGCCGCCGGGGGTGAAATCCTGCTCGGGCGTGGCGGTGCCACTCCAGCGCCACGTGGACCAGGTGGCGAAGGCCGGCAGGTCCAGCCCACCTTGGCGGACGACCTGCAGAGCGACCGTCTCGCCCTCGAGACCACCGGCGGTTCCGCTGGCGAAGCGCACGACGCCCGGGTCGGCCGGCACACTCAGGGTGCGCAAGGCCACCGTTGAAGCAGCCGGCGACTCTCCGCCGCCCGCCAACCGCGCGCGGACGCGCCATTGCCGGAGCTCGCCGGCCGAGGGACTGGCATCCGTCCAGGCCACGACTCCCGCGCCGACTTCGGCGGCGGTCTGCCAGGCGCCGCCGGCCCAGCGCTCGACGCGATAGCCGGCCAGCGCGCGCATAGTCCAGGGATTCCAGCGCAGCAGGGCCGTGCCATCGGGGTTCGGGCTGGCGGTCAAGCCCGCCACCGGCGGCAACGGCTGCGGCAGGTCCAGCGGCCCCACCACCACGGGTGGACCGGCGATGCCGTCCACGTTGACGGCCGTGACGCGAAACCAGCGACGTGTCTCGTCGAAGGGACGGGGAATCGGCCAGGGCGTGCGGCTGGTCAACTCGCCGTTGAGCACGTCGGTGAACGGGCCGTCCGCCGATGGTCCCGCCTCGATGCGCCACAGAGTGAAACCGGGCGTGGTGTCTGCGATGGCGAGCGCAAGCCCGGCCCCGTTTTCCAGAACCTCCGGAAGAACACTCACCGCTCGCGGCACGGCGGGGGCTGGTCCGGGAAACGCCGCGGTCACGCCCGGGCTGGCGGCGCCCTCACGCCCTTCGGCGTCCAGGCCGCTTACCTCATAAACGGCGCCGGGCACCGGCGCGGCATCCACGAAATTCGGCTCGCGCAGGGGTGCGGAGCCACTGACCAGTTGCCGCGCGCCACCCGGGGCGGTGCGATAGACGCGGAAGCCGCGGCGCGCCCAGTCCAGCGCCGCGCCGTCCCAGCGCAGGGCAACGTTTTGGGCACCGGCCGCGGCACGCACGGCGGGCGGTGCGGGCAGGTTCGACGTCACCTGAAACGTCACGCTGGTGCGCACGATGCCGCCGCCGTTCAGCGCCAGCTCCAGATCCCATTGATGCGCGCCAGGGGTCAGGGCCAAACCCGGCGGCAAGGTGAGCAGGTAACGGTTCTCCATGCGGGGTGCCGTTCGGAGCAGAGTGCCATCCACCCGGGCGGCCAGACCGCCCGGCAACACGGTGTTCCCCCCGAATTCGGTGACTCGCACCTCGAAGTCCGGCCGGGGCGGCAGGTCGGTCGCGTCCGCTGCGGGGTTCAGATAAACCAGCGGGGCAAAGCCGGTCACGGGCGCCAGCCCCACCGCCGAGAAGGCGCCTCCGGGCGCGTCAAGGCGCGCCACGCTCATGCCGCCACGGGGCAACACGGCGGCGGTCGAGGGCCCTTGAACGCGCACCGTGCCGCCGCGGTTGTAGATGCGGGCGGTGCCGTCGCTGAAAAAGTCCACGTTCCCCGCCGACCAGGCGGCGTCGGTGGGAGACGGATCACCCGCCATCAGCCCGGCGCCGTGCAGGCCCCGGCCCAGCAGATTTCGGGGTTGATAGGCCGCTTCGCCAAAGTTGGCCAACCAGTTTTCCACCGCCCCGCCCGGCGTCGTCACCGTCCAGCCCACGGGGTCGGGGATGCCGAGGAAGCCGTCCACGGCGTTGCCCAGCGCCTTGTACACCAGCATCCGGCCGTAGCGGCGCGGGTCAGAACGGATGTCTTGGACGAGGTTTTGCAGCGACACCTGCAAGACCGGGGTGCGGTGGTCCAAGCTGCCCTGGCCGACCACGGCACGCAGACCGCTGACGGTATCGGATTGGAGCGTGAGCTGCTGTCCGTTGCAGAAGCTGACCGTGAGGTAGGCGCCGGACCAAATCACCTCGTTGCCCACCTGTACCACGTCGCCGGGAAAAAGGTTTTGGCCGGCGATGATCGGGCTGGGCTCGATGATCGCGCCGGCTCGGGCGACCAACGTGGCTCCGTTGGCGGCGGCCACGAGGGCATAGGGGATGCGGATGTCCACCTCCCTCTCCGCGGTGGCGCGGTCCTTCTGCGCCTTGAGTTTCACCCGGCCATGCACCAGACCTGCGGCATCCGGCTCGGAAGAGGTGGGGGCCCAGATTTCGGCCATTGCGCGGCCGTTGCTGTCGGTGGTCAACCAGCCCGAACCGGACTCGACCCCCTCGACCGGCTCGGCCTTCACCGAGGCATCCGGCAGCGGCTCATGGCGGTAATCCACCCACCGGAGTCCGGCGGTGCCGGTGCGGATGTAGGGCTTCTGGTCGTACGCGTAAATCGGCAGCAACCCGCCGCTCGCACCGCCGGCGGCGACCGTCAGCGGGCGGATCAGGTACAGCGTGGCCGTGAAGCCGGCGGTGTACGTCCAATTGGGGTTGGTCGTGTACAGCACCGCCCGGCCTTGCAGCAGAATGACCCGGTTAAGCAGTTCCCGGTTGGTGCTGAGGTTAATGATGGTGGTGGCCACGCCGCCCTCCAGGGACCAGGTCACGTCGGTTTGCTCGTGCAATTCCAGCGTGAGGCTCACCGGCTCGATCCCGTCGGGCAGGGACCCGGTGAAATTGGCGAACACCGACACCTCCGCCTGCTTCGGCGCGGTGTACAGGATGACCTGGTTCTTGATCGTTTCGTCCCCGATGTTGCCCTCCTCGCAGAAGCGGACATCCTGCCCCTCGACCCGCACCTCGACGCTCCAGCCCGGCGTCGTCCACTCCGGCAGCCACAAGGAATGCGTGTCGGCCCGGGCGCGGCCGAGCTGCGATGCCCAAAACACCAGACACGCGCCCCCGCTGATCCGCAGAAAGCGTACCAGCGCTGGCAGAGTCCGACGAAAGGTGCCGGCAGCGAAATGGGCTGGGACCTTGGGGCGGGAAGGTAAGTGGGGAAGGTTCATGGTGAATTTGTCCCGGCGCCTTCCGGACAAACGGAGGGCCGAATCAACGGCAGAATTGGCCACTCTCCCGGTCGGGCGCTCACCCCCGGTTGTTCAAGATTCACCTTCCGTTGGCTTTTGTTTCCGGGATGGTCCGACGGAAGCGCACCGACTCCGCACCACGAACACCCGACCGGCCCGCGGCTTGTCTCCATCCGGAACGCGGCTTGGAAGCCGGGGTGCAACCGCCCTCCGGAAACGCGGTACTTTCCCACCGGCCGCTCCGCCCGTACCCTGACTGCATGAGTTTTGAAGTGCGCGATTTTGAACAACAGGTGCTCGAACGCAGCCGCCACGTCCCGGTGCTGGTGGATTTTTGGGCGCCGTGGTGCGGCCCCTGCCGCAGCCTGGGCCCGGGGCTCGAGGCCCTGGCCGCCGAGGCCAACGGGCGCTGGGAACTGGTCAAGGTCAACACCGATGAGCACCCGGACCTGGCGTCGGCGTTCGGCATTTCCAGCATCCCGGCGGTGAAGCTGTTCGTAAACGGGGAAGTGGTGGACGAATTTGTGGGCGCGCTGCCCAAAAGCGAGGTGCGCCGCTGGCTTGAACACGCCCTGCCCTCGCCCGCGGCGAAACAGTTGGACACCGCCCAGGCCCTTCTGGACCAGGGGCGGCCTGCCGAGGCGGCGCGGGTGCTCGACCCCATCGTTGCGGCGGAACCGGCCAATCACCGCGCGCGGGTGTTGCTGGCACAGGCCCTGTTGCCCACCGCCCCCGAGCGCGTGGCCGCCCTGCTCACCCCGGTGGGCGAAGATTCAGAATACGCGGAGCGCGCCGCCGCGTTGCGGGTGCTGGCCCGGCTGGCCGACCTGGCCGCCCGGCCGGAGCAACTGCCCGCCGGCCCGGAGCGTGACCGTTACCTGGCCGGGGTCGAAGCGGTGCGCCGGGGCGATTGGGGCGCCGCCCTGCCGGCCTTCATCGAGGTGCTGGAGCGGGACCGGCACTACCACGAAGAGGGCGCAAAGGCGGCGTGCCGGGCGATCTTCCAATTGTTGGGTCCGCGGCACCCTGTCACGGAGCGTCATCTGCGAACCTACAGCAGCGCCCTCCACTCCTGAGCCCCCACCGCAGCCCGCTGCTCCCGGCTTGACTTCGCGGGGGCGCGGGCCGATTGGTTGCGCAACAACATTCCCGGTGCCATGAAACCAGCCTTCCTCTGCTCCCTGTTATTGGCCGCCGGCAGCGCGGGGTTGACCCCGTTGGCCGCCGAGCCGCAGAAAGCCCCCCCGCCCGAACGCGAACGTTCGGAACGCTTCGACGAAAAGGCCCGTCCCCCGAAACCCGAGGCCCAACCGGAGCAACCGCGCCGGTGGGCAGCCGCCGCGCGCGAAAAACGTCCTCCGGCGGAGCAGGAGCGCTTCCGTCAACTGCGCGTGGAGCGGGCCGAAATGCTGGCCAAGCTCCAACGCCTGCGGGCCGAGGGCCGGGAAGAGGACGCCGCCGCACTCAAGGAACGCCTCCGGGCTCTGGACAAAGAAATGGCCGAAGTGAAGGCCCACCTCCCGCGACCCGGCCCCGCCCATGCCCCGCGTCCGGTGCCGCCGGCGCCGGGACCGGAGCCGCGTCAGCGGCACTTGCAGGCGGCCATCGAGAACCTGCACGCCGCCGGGTTGCACGAGCTGGCCGAACGGCTGGAACGGGAGCGTGAAAGCCTGCTTCGCCCGGAACGGCCCCCGGGTCCGGAACCCCTGCGGGGGTTGCACGAGGAGCTCCGCCGCCTGCGCGCCGAAGTGGACGAAATGCGGCAGGCGCTGCGCCGGCTCAACGCGCGGTGGGACCGTCCGGGCGAGGCGCGTTGAGGGTCGGCTGCGGGCGGACTCGGTTTTCCCGGTTCAAATCTCCACCTGCATCCCCAGCTCGACCACCCGGTTGGCCGGCAGGCCGAAAAAGGCGGTCGGGCTGAGGTTGTTGCGGGACAGGAAGGCAAACAGGCGCTGTCGCCAGGCGCGATACCACGGGGTGCCGGCGCGGCAGACGATGGTCTCGCGGCTCAGGAAGAACGTGGTTTCGGACAGCTTGAGCTGGAGGTTTTGCTCGCTGCACAGGCGCAGGATGTCCTTCATGTTCGCCTCTTCCATGAAGCCGAAGCGGGCCACCACCCGGTAAAAGCCTTGGCCGTGGCGGATGATCTCGAGGCGCTCGGTCGCCGGCACGCGCGGTTCCTCCTCGATCTTGATGGTCAGTAACACTATCCGCTCGTGGAGCACGCGGTTGTGCTTGAGGTTGTGCAACAGGGCCAGCGGGGTGCCGGTGGGACTGCCGGACATGAACACCGCCGTGCCGCCGACGCGGTGCGGTTGGCGCTCCTCGACCTCGGCCAGAAACATGTCAAAGGGCAGGAGGGCCGCCTCGAGGCGCTCGCGCAGGCGGCGGCGGCCCCAGTTCCAGGTGCGCATCAGGCCGTAGATCAGGCCGCCGAGGATCACGGGGAACCAGCCGCCCTCGGGAAACTTGAGAAGGTTGGCGCCCAGAAAGGGCAGTTGCAGCAGGCAGAACCCCGCGCACAGGCCCAGCGCCCGGAGGTTGCTCCACCCCCAGCGCCGCCGCGCGGCGAAGTAGAACAACAGCGTCGTAACCAGCATGGTGAGGGTGACGGCGAGGCCATAGGCGGCGGCCAGTCGGCTCGAGCTCTGGAAGCCCAGCACCAGCCCCGCGCAGGCCAGCAGCAGCAGCCAGTTGGCCAGCGGCACATAAATCTGGCCCCGCTCGGTGGGGGAGGTGTGGCGGATTTCCACGCGGGGCAGGTACCCCAGTTGCACGGCCTGCATGGTGAGGGAAAAGACCCCGGAAATCAGGGCCTGGGAGGCGATGATGGCGGCGGCCGTGGCCAGGATCAGCAGGGGCCAGAGCGCCCACTCCGGTGCCAGGCGGTAAAAAGGGTTCACCGCCGCGTCCGGCGCGCGCAACAACAGGGCCCCCTGGCCCAGGTAGTTCAGAAACAGGGCCGGCAACACCAGACCAAACCAGGCCCGCCGGATCGGTTGGAGCCCGAAATGGCCCATGTCCGCGTACAGGGCCTCCCCGCCGGTCAGCACCAAAAACACCGCGCCCAGGACCCGAAACGCCAGCCAACCCTCGCGCGCGAAGAATTCGACGGCGTGAACCGGATTCATCGCCAGAAGGATGCCGGGATGCCGCACGACTTCTGCCAATCCCAGCGCGGCAATGGTGACGAACCACACCAGCATCACCGGCCCGAAAATTCGGGCCACGCCGCCCGTGCCCACCCGCTGAATCCAAAACAGGCCCACCAGAATGCCCAGCGCCAGCGGCACCACGTACGGCGCGAGCCGGCTGGTGGCGACCTTCAACCCCTCCATGGCGCCCAGCACGGTGATCGGCGGGGTGATCATGCCGTCGCCGTACATCAGCGCCGCCCCAAAAACCCCCAGGCCGGTGAACGCCAGCGCCACACGCCCGCGCCGGGCCCGCTCGGGAAAGGCCAGGGCCAGCAGGGCCAACGGCCCGCCTTCCCCCTTGTTGTCCGCCCGGCAGATGAACACCAGGTACTTGATCGAGATGATGAAGATCAGCGACCAGAAGATCAGCGAGAGCACCCCCAGGACATTGGCCGCGGTCAGGGCCGCCCCGGAGTGGCCGGCAAAACACTCCCGCAGCGCGTAAAGCGGGCTGGTGCCGATGTCGCCGAACACCACGCCCAGCGCTCCCAAGGTTAACCAACGCTGCCGGGCCTGGGGTTCTGGGGTGTCAGTTGTCAAAGCTGTGCCGGAGTCGGCCGGACCCTGTCCCGGCGACCGAAGCCGATTATGCCGGAGGCGTTCCCGTCTTGGCAACCCGAGGGCGGCCCGCCCCGTCTCGGCCGGCCCGATTCCGCACTCCGCCGGGGGGCCGGCCCTGCGGGCTTCGGACTGCATCCGGGTTCGGTCTCCCGACCCCGGGTTTGGCCGAGCCATCACCCCCGGCACCCAAGCGCGGGGCGCCCCGCCCTTACTCCGCGCTTGCCTGAGGGCCGTCGCCGCCCATGCTTCGGGCACAATGCAACCAACGACCTGGCGCGAGCGCTGGGGGGAAAGACTCGCGGATTATCCCCTGCTGCGCACGCTGTTGTTCAACCCCTGGTTCGCCCTGGCCTTCGCGGCGGTGGGCCTGTTGGGCCTGGGGGCGGTGGTCTGTGTGCCGAAGCTCTGGGTGAGCACCCCCCCGGATTTCAAACCGGTGATGCGGGTCAGCCTCTTGGACCGCTTCCAGGCCCGCACGCTCAGCGCCGCGGCCCGGCGTCATGCCGCCGCGGGGCGACACCGGGAGGCGGCCCTGGCCTGGCAGGGGGCCGCCTTGAATGACCCGGGCAATCTGGAGCTGCATCGCGCCCTGTTTCAACATCTGGCCCGGGCCCCGGTGCTGCCGCTGGGCCAGGTCAGCCGCAGCCTGTCCCGAATCAACTGGATGCTCCAACTGAGCGGCACCAACCAGACGGACCTGGAGTTGGCGGCCCAAACCCTGGACCGGTACGGGCTGGCCGAGGATGTGTTCGCCCTGTTGTCCCCGCGCGCGGACCAATTGCCCCCGCACCTGGAGCCGGCCTACCTGAAGGCCCTTTTTCAGGTGGGCCGCTACGAGGAATTCGGCCGGCGCTGGGAACGTTTCTCGGCCTCGGGCACCCCGGACCCGGAATTGACCCTGTGCCGCGAGGCGTATTTGGCCGGCTGGGGGCCGCCCGAAATCCACCGGGAGCACCGGGAACGTTTGCAGGCGGCGCTGGACGACCCCGACCGCGGCCCTTACGCCTGCCGGCTCGAAATGGTGGTGGCGGTCCGCCGCCAGGACGTCGAGGGCTACCGGGCGGCCCTCCAGCGCCTGGAGGCGCGGGCGGAAGACCGGGCCTCGGACCACGCCCGCTACTGGCGCCTGTTGCACAGCACCGGACTGTCGGGCCGGGCCCGGGAGCTGGCGCGCAGCTTCAACCGGCCGCCGGAATCGGCCTTCGAGGTGGTGCAGGTGGCCGACGCCCTGCAAGCGCTGGGGTTGAAGGAGGAACTGGTGGCTTTCCTGCAACGCCACGTGCTCGAGTACGGCTACGGCCCCAACGTGTGGTCCGTGGCCGTTTGGGCGGCCTACGCGGATGTCCTCATCGAGGAACGGCAGTGGGAGGTCCTGAAGGAAGCCGCGCGCCAGATGCGCATGGTGGGCGGCACCCAGTCCGTGCTCGCCGGGTTCAGCTACTTCCTCGAGGGCTGGGTGGCACATGCCCAGGGCTCCCGGGAAGCGGCGCGGGGGGCCTTCGAGGAAGCCATCCGCCTGGGGTTTCCGGTGGGGCGGGTGGGCCTGCGCGTGGCCACGCAACTGCTCCAACTGGGCTACGCGGACCTGGCCCTGGAAACCCTCCAACCGCTGGAGGCCCGCTTTGGTGACCTGGTGGAATACTGGCGGATGGTCTTCCGGGCCTGTTACGCGTTACGGACCGACGACACGCTCCTGCTGCGCGCGGCGCTGCGGGCGCACGAGCTGGCGCCGGAAAGCCCGGAGTGGAAATTCAATTACGCGGCCGCCCTGCTCATCACCCGGCGCCGGCCCGAGCAGGCGCTGGGACTGACCTTCGAACTGCTCTCCGGCGAAGGCGCCACCCCCGGCGGGCAGATCAACTACGCCATCGCCCTGGCCCTGAACCGGCGCTTTGGCGAGGCGCAGGAAATCCTGCACGGGATAGACCCGGAGGACCTCAACCCAATGCAGCGCGAGGCCTGGTATCTGGCCTGGCTGGAGGTTTATCACGCGCAAGCAGACCGGGTCGGCCTGCGGCAGTGCCTCGAGGCCCTCGAGAACGCGCCCCTGTTCCCCACCCAGCGACGCCGCCTCGAAGAGGTGCGCGCCGAGCTGTCGCGCCAACCCTGAATCCTGCCGGGTTGGCGGGCCCGTGCTTTCCCGAAGCGACCGGGCGGTCAATGCCCCCGGAAGGCCCTGTGGCTGGGCAGTCCGGCTCCCGAAAAAGCGGGACCACCTGCTGCGGCATCGTCAGGCCGGCCCGGGGCATCGGACTGGCTCGGTGCTTTCCGCTTTGCCGGGTCCGGACTCTGGTTATACTGCCCGTCGGCCGGCCGGGGCCGGTTGGGCCCGCGGTCGGTCGGACCGTTAACCACTCAAGCCTATGCCATTGACTCACACCCGCGACCTGTTCGCCAAGGCCCTCAAGGGCAAGTACGCCATCGGGGCCTTCAACGTGAACAACATGGAACTGCTCCAGGCCATCGTCGAGGCCTGCGAGGAGGAAAAGGCGCCGGTCATCCTGCAAATCTCCAAGGGTGCCCGCCAGTACGCCAACCCGGTTTACCTCAAAAAACTCATCGAAGCCGCCATCAGCGTGACCAACATCCCCATCGCCGTGCACCTCGACCACGGCGATTCCTTCGAGTTGTGCAAGCAGTGCATTGATGAGGGCTTCACCAGCGTGATGATTGACGGCAGCCACCTGCCCTTCGAGAAAAACGTCGAGCTGACCAAGCGGGTGGTGGACTACGCCCACCAACACAACTGCGTGGTCGAGGGCGAGCTGGGCCAGTTGGTCGGCGCCCAGCATGACGACGGCGAGGAGGGCGGCGGCTACTCCAAGGGCGGCGTGTACACCCACCCGGACGAGGCCGTGGAATTCGTCCGCCTCACCGGCGTGGATTCCCTGGCCGTGGCCATCGGCAACAGCCACGGCGCCTACAAATTCAAGGGCCAGCAACACCTCGACATCGAGCGCCTCAAGGCCATCAAGAAGGCCCTGGTGGACGCCGGCCTGGGCGATTACCCCCTGGTCCTGCACGGCGCCTCCAGCGTGCCGAAAGACCTGGTGGCCGTGATCAACAAGTACGGCGGCAAGCTCGGCGACGACACCGCCGGCGTGCCCGAGGCCGACATCGAAATCGCCCGCCGCACCGGCTGCACCAAGGTGAACATTGACACGGACCTGCGCCTGGCCATGACCGCCGCCATTCGCCGCGTCTTTGCCGAAAACCCCAGGGAGTTTGATCCCCGCAAGTACCTCGGCCCCGCCCGGCAACAGGTCAAGGAACTGGTCCGGCACAAGGTCAAAAACGTCCTGTGCTGCGCGGGCCACGCCTTTGACTGAACTCCCGGTCCGGCCGGGCCAATTCCATCTGTCGGAGTCCGGGCGCGGCGCCCCCGTGCCCGCGGCCCCGCGGCATCCCCCGCCGGCGCGCCTTGCCCGTGACAGCGCCCGCCCGGCTCTGGCATAACCGCCCCGCCATGCACGAATTCCGTTACGTCCGGGGGGTGTTGCACTGCGAGGGCGCGAGCGTCGCGGCGCTGGCCCGGCGCTTTGGCACGCCCCTGTACGTGTACTCGCAGCGCACCCTGGAAAGCCGCCTGCGCGAGCTGACCTCCGCCCTGGCGCCGCTGGACCCGATGGTTTGCTACGCCGTCAAGGCCAACTCCAACCTCGCCGTCCTGGCCGCCTTCGCCCGCCGGGCCACCGGTTTCGACGTGGTCAGCGGCGGAGAACTGGCCCGGGTGCTCGCCGCGGGCGGCGACCCCGCCCGGTGCGTGTTCGCCGGCGTGGCCAAAACCGCGGCCGAGATCGAATACGCGCTGCGGCAGGGCATTTACTGCTTCAACGTCGAGAGCGAGCCGGAGTTGGCGCGCATCAACACCATCGCCGGCCGCCTGGGGAGGCGCGCGCCCGTGGCCGTGCGCGTGAATCCGAACGTGGACGCCCACACCCACGCCAAGATCACCACCGGCACCTACGAAAACAAATTCGGCATCGCCCTCGAGGACGTGGCCGGCGTTTACGCCCGCGCGGCCCGCTTGAAGCACCTCTGGCTGCGCGGGGTGCAAATGCACATTGGCTCCCAACTCACCTCCGCCGCGCCCTTCCGCCGCGCGGTCGAACGCGTGGCCCCGCTGGCCCGGGAACTGACCGACCGGTACGGCCTGGAGTTCTTCAGCATCGGCGGCGGGCTGGGCATCGTGTACAACCCGGCGTTGGCCAGCGGCGACCCGGCCTGGTGGCGCACCGCCGCCGCCCGGCGCTTCCTCACCCCCGACCGTTACGCCGCCGCGGTGGTCCCGCCCCTGCGCCGGCTCGGGCTGAAAATCCTGCTCGAGCCCGGCCGTTTCCTGGTGGGCAACGCCGGGATCCTGGTCACGCGCGTCGAGTATGTGAAAGCCACCGCCCGCAAACGCTTCGTCATCGTGGACGCCGCCATGAACGACCTGATCCGCCCGGCCTTTTACGACGCCTACCATGAAATCGTCCCGGTGCGGCCGCGCCCGGGAGCGCCCCGGCGCTGCGACGTGGTGGGCGGCATCTGCGAGTCCGGGGATTACTTCGCCAAAAACCGGCCCCTGCCGCCGGTGGGCGAGGGCGACCTCCTGGCCCTGCTCAGCGCCGGCGCGTACGGTTCCACGATGGGTTCCAACTACAACACCCGGCCCCTGGCGGCCGAGGTGCTGGTGCACGGGCGCCGCGCCGCCCTGGTCCGCGAGCGGCAACCCATCGAGGCGATCTGGCAGGGCGAGCGACCGGCCCCTTGGCAATAATCCCAGGCAATAATCGCCGCCGTCCGGAAACCGCCGGCCTGTTTTCGCGGGCACCCGTCGGGTTGGTTGCCCCCGCTGCGCCGGTTGTGTAAGCTGCCCGTTCTGGAATTTGGAAACTGCGACCATGAAGCCGAACCAACCTCAGTCGGTGCAAGTCCCCACCGACCCGTCGTCGGAAACCACCCCAACCCCGGCCGCGGCGGCTTCGGCCCCGGCGGAGGCCCTCGCCGCGGGAGAGGCCCCGGCAAGCGGGCAGGCCGAGCCGCTGGCCATTCCCCAAACGCTCAGCGCCGAACAAATCGAAGACCTGACCGCCCGCGCCGCCAAGGCCGAGGAAAACTGGGACCGGTATGTGCGCGCCGTGGCCGAGCTGGACAACTACCGCAAGCGCATGGCCCGCGAGCGCACCGAGTGGATGCAGCAGGCCAACGAACGGCTGATCCGCGAGTTGCTGCCCGTGTTGGACCATTTCGAGGCCGCCCTGGCGGCGGCCACCTCCGCCGAGCAGTTCGAGGCCTTCAAAACCGGCGTCGGCCTCATCCTCGCGCAACTGCGGCAGGTGCTGAGCGCCGCGGGCGTGCAGGAAATTGACGCCCGCGGCCAGGCCTTCGACCCCGCGCAGCACGAGGCCCTGGCCCACCAGGACTCGACCGAGGTCCCGGAGGGGCACGTGCTCCAACAGGTCCGCAAGGGCTACCGCCTCAACGGCCGGTTGCTGCGTCCCGCCAGCGTGGTCGTGGCCCGCCAGCCGGCCGCCTGATTCCCCGGCATGGCCAAGCGCGATTACTACGAAGTCCTGGGCGTCAGCCGTGACGCCAGCCCGGAGGAGATCAAAAAGGCCTACCGCAAGCTGGCCATCAAACTGCACCCGGACAAAAACCCCGGCGACAAAACCGCCGAGGAAAAGTTCAAGGAACTGGGCGAGGCCTACGAGGTGCTCAGCGACCCGGACAAGCGCGCCGCGTACGATCAGTATGGTCACGCGGCCTTTGATCCGCGGGCCCGCGCCGGCGGCGGCCCGGGGGGACCGGGCGGCTTCGGCGGTTTCCACGACCCGTTCGAGATCTTCCGCGAGGTCTTCGGCGGCAGCGGCGGCCTGTTCGAGGAAATCTTCGGCCCCCAAACCCGCCGCGGCGCGGGCGGCGCCGAGCGCGGCGCCGACCTGCGCTACGATCTGGAGATCACCTTCGAGGAAGCGGTCAGGGGCTGCGAAAAAACCATCTCCCTCACCAAGCCGGCGGTCTGCGACGCCTGCCACGGCAGCGGCGCCGAGTCCGGCTCCGGCCGGCGCACCTGCCCGGCCTGCGGCGGCTACGGCCAGGTCGAACAGGTGCTCGGCGGCTTCATGCGCGTGCGCCAAACCTGCCCCCGCTGCGGCGGCGCCGGCCGCGTCATCGAAAAACCCTGCCGCGCCTGCCGCGGCACCGGACGGCGCGAGAAAACCACCCAGGTCACCCTGCGCATCCCGCCCGGGGTGGACACCGGTACGCGGCTGCGCTCCAGCGGCAACGGGGAGCCCGGCCTGCATGGCGGGCCGCCGGGCGACCTGTACGTGGTGCTGCACGTCCAACCGCACGAGCTGTTCCAGCGCGACGGCGACGACCTGCTGTGCGAACTGCCCATCAGCTTCACCCAGGCCGCGCTGGGCGCCGAACTGGAGGTGCCCACCCTCGACGGCCCGGCCCTGATCCGCATCCCGCCCGGCACCCAGACCGGCACCGTGTTCCGCCTCAAGGGCAAGGGCGTGCGCAACGTCCAGGGCTACGGCCGCGGCGACCTGCACGTGCGCGTCACCGTCGAGGTCCCCACCCGCCTCACCCCCGCGCAGCGGGCGAAACTCGAGGAGTTCGCGGCCCTGTGCGACGCCAGCACCAACCCCCGCAGCAAGAGTTTCTGGGAACGGGCACGCGACCTGTTCCGCGGGGCTTGAGCCCGCGCCGACGCCGCCCCGGCCATGCACCGTTTCTACCTGCCGCCCGCAGCCTGCGAGGGCGCGCTGCTGGAACTGACCGGCACGGAGGCACACCACGCCGGCCAGGTCCTCCGCCTGCGGCCCGGCGAAGCGGTGACCGTGCTCGACGGCGCCGGGCGCGAACTGGTGTGCGCCGTGGCCGCCGTGGACCGGCGCGCCGTGCGCCTCACCGTGCGGGAACACCGGCAGCATCCCCCGCCCCGGCCCCGGATCACTCTCTGCCAGGCCGTGGCCAAGAGCCGGGCCATGGATTGGATCGTACAAAAGGCCACCGAATTGGGCGCGGCCCGGCTGGTGCCGGTGTTTACCGAGCGTTCTGTGCCGCGTCTCGCCGCGGCCGAAGCCGGGACCAGGGCCGCGCGCTGGCGCGAAATCGCCCTCGAGGCGATGAAACAGTGCGGCACGCCGTGGCTGCCGGAAATTCCGCCGCCGGCGCCCCTCGAGGCCGTGCTCGCCCAGATGGCCGGTGCGGACCTGGCCCTGGTGGCCGCCCTGACTTCCGGGGCCGGCCCGCTGCGCGCGCGGTTGGCCGAGTACCACACCCGGACCGGCCGACCGCCCGAGTCACCGGCCATCTGGGTGGGACCGGAAGGCGATTTCACGCCCGCGGAACTGGCGGCGCTGGAGCGGGCGGGGGTGCTGGCCATTTCGCTGGGGCCGCGCGTGCTGCGTTGCGAAACGGCGGCCCTGGTCAGCCTGGCGTTGCTGAACTACGAACTGGGCCGGTCCTGAACCGGCGGCGGCGTGTTGCGCGCCATCGCTTCCAACCAATCACAGGCCACGGGCAAAACCCGGCTCCAGTGATAGGTCTTGGCCCGTTCCCACGCCGCCACGCGGTAGCGGTGGTAGCGCGCCGGTTCGCGAAGCAGACCGGCAATCGCCTCGGCCAGCACCTCCGGGGTTTCCTCCCGCACCACCACCCCGGTTTGATCGTGGAGGGTGGACTCGACAAGCCCCGGCACCGGATAGACCACCGCCGGGGTGCCCAGGGCGTTGGCCTCGATCACGTTCAGTCCCCAGCCCTCGCGCAGGGAGGTGTGCAACAGCAGGTGCGCCTCTTGCAGCCGCGCGTCCTTTTCGGCTTCGGGCAGGGCACCGGTGAACTCGACCGGCCAGCGCGCCGCCGCCGCGGCGGCGAAGGCCCGCAGTTTGGCGGCGTCCACCCCGTCGCCCACAATGGTCAGGCGCGCGTCCACGCCGCGTTCGCGCAGGAGCGCGTAGGCCCGGATGGCGTGGTCCACCCGTTTGTTCGGGGCCAGGCGCGAGACCACCACCAGGCGCAACGGCAGGGTCAGGGGTTTGTCCGGCAGCACGGGCAGGGCGCGGGTGTCCACACCGTAGGGGATGAGGTACACGCGCCGGACCCCGTGGGCTTCGAGCTGGGCCTTGGTGCAGGCGGAGGCGGTCCAGAAGGGGACGCGCCGGTACAACCAGTGGGTCCAGCGCTCCTGGAAACGGCCCACCGCCGCGGTCAACGGCCGGTAAAAGGCGTTCCAAATCGGACCGAGCACCTCGTGGATGTAGGCCACGCACTGCGTGCGGCACCACCACGGGGCATACCAGGGCAGGCCGTGGTGCTGATCCACCACCAGATCAAAGCGCGGCTGTCGTCGGTACCAGCGCCAGGCGGCCAGGATGGCCGTGCCCTTGCCGCCGCCGCGCACGATGCGCACCCCCCCCGGCAGCTCTTCCTCCGGCGGTGATCCCTCGAAGGCGAAGGCAAACCAGTACACCTCGTGCCCGCGTTCCCGCAGCGCGCGGAGGTAGCCTTCGGTGACCCGCTCGGCGCCGCCCGCCTGGGGGTTGCGCGGGTCGCGCCAGTTGAGCATTAAGAACCGCATCAGTCGCCCGGCGCGAGGCCGGAAGGCGTGGCTTATCTGCTTTCAGCGGGCGCCTGACAATGCGAAAAACCGCGCCAAAGCAGGGGCGCTTTCTCCAAACCCCGGCGCTGCCGCAGCGGCGTCCCACCCTGAATGGTTCTCGGTAGGGCCGCGCTGCGCCGCGGCCCGGGGAGGGAGCCCAAGCGCCTTCCACCAAAGCCAACTCGATGCCCATCCCCGGCTGACAAACTGGCTGGACAGGTCATTCCCGCCCCGGTACCTTGACGCCATGCTCAGCCCCGGTCAGCCCCCCGCCACCGTGGCAGCCCCACGG
This sequence comes from uncultured Verrucomicrobiae bacterium, assembly GCA_937946835.1. Classification (GTDB taxonomy): domain Bacteria; phylum Verrucomicrobiota; class Verrucomicrobiia; order Limisphaerales; family J093; genus DSVZ01. The sequence continues at coordinate 47,291 of CALFAV010000021.1, forward strand.
TCTTGGGATGTGGGGAGAGTTCTCCACCGCCCGGGCAGGCGTTTCGCGTCGTCCCGCGG